>JAFYMC010000026.1 GCA_017556805.1 Lachnospiraceae bacterium
GCGCCGCCGTTAACCTTAACCTTAACGGACTTAATGTTAGACTTCCACATTTTATGAGCTCTTCCGGAAACCTGGCTTCTGGAATGACTAATCTGCATACCAAACAGGGCTCCCTTGTCGCAAACCGCACATCTAGCCATGTCAATTGCACCTCCTTAATAGAAATTCAAGGCTATGGCCTACAAACAAATCTATTCTAGCAGAAGAAGCGAAAGAATGCAAGAAAAATTTTTATTTTTTTATTTTTCTTCAAAAATCGCGATAAATCCGCTATTCTAAGCCCTCTACTACCTCGTTGATTTTCTGATCCATATCCGCTTTTTCCGTCTTGTCCTTCTTAAAGCGGTCCAAAACGTCCGGAACCATATCGATTACTTTAGTTACCACATCCTGATTCTTTACATTCACAAGCTTAGCGTGACCGTCCTTAATCACCAGTACACAGCTCGGGGAAATCTTTCCACCCATTCCGCCGCCGGCGTTATTCTTCTTTTCACCCGCAAACGCACCGGCCCCCACACCGAAGCTTACATCCACAAGCGGTAAAATAATCGTGCCGTCGTCAAACTTTACGGCATCTCCCACTACGGTCTTGGTAGTCAAAAATCCGTCCATCCCCTTAAACAAAGCTTCTACGGTTGCATTAAAATTGTTTTCTGCCATCTCAATGTCCTTTCCGCGCCCCTGCGCCATCCTTATTCTGCCTTCTGCTGTAATACCTTCAGTAACTTCTTAAAATTGTTGATAAAGCGTTTTACGTGCTTATCCCGTAACAAACGCAAGCCTTTTATCAGTAACGTTCCGAACCGGATTCTTCCTTTAAATTCCAATTCCGCCACCACACGCTTTTCATAAAAGTCAGGAACTACGGTAACGCCTTTTCCGTACCATGCATACAACACACCCAGCACACCCAGTGCTTTTCCGGTGGATGCGGGGTCACCGGTACCGAACTCTACACGTCCCTTTATCTTTCCCGGCAACACATGACGGAGAATCTGCTTTATCGTAGCCCATGCCTTCCCGATTGCCGTTTTATGAAGCTCATCCTGTAAAAAGAGAACCACCTTCTCTTTCTTATGCCACAAAAGCTTTACCGTTTTTACGATATGCGCAACCTTTTGTTTTATTTTTTCCGGAATCGCCTTAATCTTCTCAATAACCTGTTTTATTTTTGTAAGCAGGGAGCCTTTCTTCTTTCCTTTGGCTTCGTCGGTATTTCCCGCGGTATCGCCGGCCTCCTGTTCCGCCGTCTCCACGGCTTCCGAAAGCATCTCTTCTCCGTTCACCTCCGACCCACCGGTTGCCTCCGGCAAAGCCTGTGTTGCCGACTCTACCGTACCGGTTTCTTCCGGGGTCTCGGAAATCTCCGGAGCAGGCATCGTAGTTTCCTTCTCCTGCTTCTTCTTTTTCGTTTTTTTCGCTTTCTTCTTTTTATCTTTTACCGGCTTGTCCTTCTTCGGTTTGTCACTGTTTAACAAACAAATTCCGAAAATCCGCACCGTATAATGCAGCTTTTTTTCCGCAAAACGCACCCTTACCCGTACCACAGGATTCAGCCACGACACCAGACCGTCCGCCCGGAGAATCTCCTCGGGCGCCTCCTTTTTATCAATCCGTCCCCGGTACCGTACCGGAGCCAGAAGTACCGAAAGTACAATAAGAAGCAGTAACCCTAAAAGTACCAGTAAGAGAATCCCTATCCACTTAAGCAGAAGCAAAAGCCCGTGCAATACTGCCGTCATGAGTCATCACCCGCCTTACCGGATTTTTTCTCCAAATGGGAAATTACCTGAAAGTCTCCCGTTGCCATATAGGTCTCGCAAAGCATGGAGGCTGCCAGCTCCTGGGCCGCCCCTTCGCTGCCTGCCAAGCCGTACACCGTAATCTCTTTTTTTCGGTAATAGGGCTGCAATAATTGATTCGCTTTCACGTATTCCAAACAATTTGCTTCGTTGGAAGGAGCCGTCAAAAGATAAACATCCTTAACCGGACGCCTTTTCCCGATGGCTTTCATAATGCGTTTTTGTCTTTTTTCCGGTATCCCGGCCACATATAACGCTTCCTTCCAAACTACCATGTACTACATCCCCTCTGCCAATTCACGGATTGCCCGCATTGCTGCTGTCTTCTCCGACATATCGTGACAATTCTCAAGTGCCGCCAAAACATACTTCTGTATATCGGACTTTCTCGTAAACGGAAGCGGAAGATTTTGAATCACGCGTGCCATAACACCGCGATTTACCGCTCTTTGTCCGTTTTCCAATACTTTCGTTACCGCCTCACAGAACTCATCCAACATCTGCTCGAAGGAAGTCTCCTTATGTGTCTCCTCCTCCAGCGTCACAAAAATACTGGTAGTGTGCAGGCGTCTTGCATAGCTCACTCTGGTATAGAGTACCTTCTGTAACATCGCCTCCAACAGCTTGTCCTCCACAGGAAGCTCGTCAAAATAAGCCTCCTCCGTAAATAAAAACTCTTCTATCTGCTCCGGGATACCTTCAAAGGCCTCAAACGCCTCCACCAGCTCCACATCCGTAAAATCCTTCCCCTCCGCAAGCATCCGGAAAATATCCCGGCAACATGCCGTAGCTTCCGTATCCGCCGGCATTACATAGCCCTCGGTCAGCATAACCGTCATGAGATTGTTTGTAATCTCCGTCAAACTGAAATATGCTTCACTGACAGAGGTAATAAACCCGGTGACCTCCTCCAGCGTCTTTCTTGCCTCCCGGTACTGCTCCTCCGTAAGACTGCGGTAATCCAGCGCATTCAGCTCATCTAACGCCTTCTTACACTCCGGAAATTGTTCCATTCCCTCCGGCTCGTACAATCCGGATGCGGAATATAACATATAAAACACACGGTCCAGGGTCTCTGCATCCGCCTCCTTATAAACAGAAGCCGTGCTTCTCACCCATTCCATAAACTTTGCCTTCGTCATACGCACCGGAAGCTCGGACACCGTAGCAGATACACGGGCCAGAAGGCCCTCCTGCTCCTCGTCAAAGAATAAAAAGGAACTGATTTCCTCCAGAGCCGCATTGCTGTCCACATCCTCTACCGTGCCTTCCATGCCCGGCGCCAGACGCTGCAGGGCATATTCGTGCAAATACAAACGATCGGTATAGGCCGTTAATGCTTGCATTGCTACCGTAAGCTCCCGGCGAAGTTCTCCGAGACCGGTCAGCATATCTTCCGACGCAACAGATCCGACCTTTGCCAATTCGTCCATATAATTCTTTACTCTGTCGGCATACACCTGCGCCTTCTCCGAAAGTTCCTCCTCATCCTCCGCTAAACCTTCCGTAAACGCAGTATATAACATGGCCAGATTATAATTTGCCATCCGGTAATATACACCGGCCAGATTTCTTAAATAACACGGTAAATTATACTCCACATCTCTCTTTGCAAGCAATTCCTTCCGTGCCTTTACTAATTCCTGATTCATACAAAACCTTCCTATTCTTCCGTATTTCCCTTTACCCGCCTTACGTGTTCATGGGTATATAAATGATCCGAGCAGTACTCATAATTTCCTTCACACTTGGAACAGAACCGGAATTCTAACGAGTCATCGTCCAGCTCCGTCCGACCGCAAATCGCACACTTGTGTCGTGTGATTACATTCCGTCCCTTAAACTCCACTACATTGCCGGACTCCCATTTGGCATCGTTCATCTTCCGACGGAACTCTGCTTTCCGTTTCATCTCCGATGGGGAAATCCGCCGAAAATTTCTTGTAGCAAAGAAAAAGATAATAAAATTCAGCACCGATACCACAATAGCGAGGGCATACGGGCCGCCTACCACAAAGCCGTAATCCAAAATATACTTAATTGCCTCATAGCCCATCAACGCGCCGTACAAAAAGCCCAGCCACTTTGCCTTAATCGGCAGCAGGAAAAACATGTAAAAGGTGGCGTTCGGCACCATAACAAAGTAGGCCAGAAACATGGAACGGTTTACATAATACATGCTTCCGATTCCCACCGTGTTGATATAGATATTTCCCACTTCGCTGATATATATCGTTTCCTGTCCTACAATCAGATACGCAATCCCATAAAACAAGAACGCCGAAACAATCTGAAAGAGCAGCCCGGAAAAATAATATACATTAAACCGGAAAGACCCCCACATTGCCTCTAAGGAGCGACCGATGGAATAGTAAATATACAATTCCAAAAACACCCAAAACAAGTTGTCGCTCGGCGGCTGTAATACAAACGTCACCAAACGCCAAACCTCTCCGTGCAAAATCCGATATACGTCCAAAGACAAATAACGTATATAAAAGCCCGGAGCAAACATATTCAGCAAAAAGCCCGCCGCGTACAACACAATCATGTAAAGCATCAGATTCGGAATGGCATGCCGTCCGATTTTCCGCTCCAACCGATTCAAAAAACTCATTAAAACAAATCCTTCTTTCTGAAAATAATAGCAATAATCGAGGCAATCAGTAGTGCGCCTCCCAGAACAAATAAAAATCCGTACGGTTGATTCTGCCCCGGAAGCGGTACATTCATACCATAAAAGCTGGCTATCATAGTAGGAATCGACAATACAATCGTAAGCGTCGCCAATGCCTTCATGACATTGTTTAGGTTATTGGAGAGAATCGACGAAAACGTATCCATGGTACTGTTTAAAATGCCGCTGTAAATATTGGCCATCTCCAGCGCCTGACGGTTCTCGATAATAACATCCTCAAGTAAGTCCTCATCCTCCGGATAACGCTTTACTTTCTCCGTACGGAGAAGCTTCTCAAACACCGTCTCATTGGAACGGATTGCGGTGGTAAAGTACACGAGTGCCTTCTCTAACTCATGCATTTCCATAATCTCCAAATTACGCTGGGACTCCTTCAGCTTATCCTCCAGACGGTCACTCTCCCGGTTAATCACACGCAGATACTGCAGGAATACCGTTGCAACCTTATAAAACACCTGCATAATAAAACGTGTCTTTTTGTAGGTATAGAAATCTCTGATTTTTCCGGTTTTAAAATACTGTAAAATCGGAGTTTCCCGTAAAGTTACCGTAATCACGATATCCTTTGCGGTAATAATCGCCAGCGGCATGGTCGTATAACGCTTCCGTTCCACTTCATCCACCAGCTCCGTCTCTATCTCAGGCGAGTCAACCAAAATCAAGTGATAATTATCTTCCAACTCGATACGTGCCTTTTCTTCTTCATCAAGAGGCGCCTTGAGGGCATCTAACTCCACGCCGGTCATCCCTGCAACCTCTTCCAGCTCCTTAGGACTGGGTGCTGTTAAAGATACCCAACAGTCTTTTTCTATTTTCTCCAGACGAGTAAAATCGCCGTTTTCCGCTGTCTTAAAAATCTCTAACATCGCACATTCCTCCTTGTAACTGTCTTATACATGCACGCACTTTGCGCTGTCCGCCGACACACAGAAAGAGTGTGGGGCAGACTACCCCACACTCATTATACTTTTCCTACACCTATTCGTCAAGTAAAGCCTTACGAAAAAAAGGATACACTTTCTTAAATTTTCCGCCCTATTTTTTAAAATAGTATAAATTTCGATTCCTATACGCTAACTTTCTTATCCAGCAGCAGAGCCGTTCCCACATAACACAGTACAAGTGCCACCGCATATACGCCGATGAATGCCCATGCTTCCGTATTTACCACCAGGTACTCACTTTCCAGAAAATCGGTCGGGGTTACCAGGTTTGCCACCTTTGCCACAAGCCAGTCCAAGCCGAAGAAAATCGCAACACTTGCAACTCCCTTGAACTTCCAATTGGAAAGTAAGGTTGCGGAAAGGGTAATGGAAAACATTGCCATTGCAACAAATACCAACCATGCAATCAACAGCATCAACAGTACATAGATTACTTCACTCAAACGAATTTCTACGCCGGTAAACAGCTGGAAAAATGTCTTTACTCCCTCTATAAAATCCTTCACATCTCCCTTGATTGCACAGAGCAGGAAAATATCACCGATTGCAATTGCCAAAAAGGCACATCCGCATACAAAAATCTGAAGGATGGTAGTAACGAGCTTAGCCCCTACAATCTGAAACATATTGCACGGCGTCAAAAACAGCATATAGCTATGTTTTGTTTTCAGGTCATTGGAATATGTCACAATGCTCTCAAAACTGAAATAAAGCAACGCTATCATCGATACAAGCGCAAACAATCCGAGTCCCATTCCGGCCCAATAGCCTTTATCAAAAATAATGCCGGCAAAAAATACAAGTTCCAATACCGCAACAACAGCCCCCACCACCAGCTTTGACATCAGCTGCTTTCTAAACTCATACTTAATTAATTTACCCATACTATTTATCTCCTCTCCTACTTATGCGTACACTTCTTTGTACAAGTCCACAATAGATTTGCCCCGCTCGGTTCGAATCTCTTCCGCATCTCCGGCCAAAATCACACCGCCCTGTTTCATAAACACCACACTGTCCACAATCGGCTCTAACTCATCCACCAGATGACTGGAAATCACAATGGTCTTATTCTCTCCTGCCGCTTCCACTATGGCCTCGATAATGCTCTCTCTTGCAATGATATCGATGCCGTTTAACGGCTCATCCAACATATAAAGCTGTGCATCTCTTGCCAATGTTGCCGCAATCTTTAATTTCGCCGCAAGACCGGAGGAAAGCTCCTTTGCTTTATCCGTCATCTTAAGATCCATACGGGAAATCAGTTCCTCGTAACGCTCCATGGAGAAATCCTCAAAAAAATCCGCATAATACTTTCCCACATGCTTTACGTTCATGTAAGAATAGAAAAACGGTTCCGTAGACATATACGCCACTTTTCCCTTTGACTCCACGCCGATTTTTTTATTGTCATAATATAACTCTCCCACCGTCGGTTTTACCAAACCGGCCACCATCTTCATAAAAGTAGTCTTTCCGCTGCCGTTCGGTCCCAAGAGCGCATAAATCCGGCCATCCTCCCATACCATACTTACATCTTTCACTGCCTGCTTCCCTAAATAACGCTTTCCCACCATCTTCGCTTCTACCATAATATCCTCCTTATTATCCTATTGATACTGTATCGTATCACCCTATTGTTGCATTCCGGAAAGAGCCTTTTGAAACAATTCCATCAGTTCTTCCCCGGTATACCCCAGTCCTAAAAACGTAGCAATCGTATCTGCCAGAAGTTGCTCGGCCTTCTCTTTTCTCAGTCGCTCCGCAATGCCTTCCTCTTCGGTCAAATACGTCCCCAATCCTCGTTTTGTAAAACAAAGATTTTGCAATTCCAACTCCTTATACACTCTGGCCGCCGTATTGGGATTAATCTTATACCGCACCGCCATATCTCTGGCCGACCAAAGCTTATCCCCCGGCTGCAGTTCGCCGCTTACCAGCATTCGCTTGATTTCTTCAACCACTTGCAAATAAATCGGTGTACTTGTGGAAAACTCCATCTCCTGCCTCCTTTTCCTATCACTGTCTTAGTGCACTAGATACATAGTACACTATATTGTTATTTCTGTCAATACTTTTTTGAAAAAATTTGGTTGTTTATTTTTTCTATAAAAAAACCACACTAGAACCGTAAAGTGATTTCACTTTGCACGGTGCCGGAGTCAATGCTCCGAACCACACTGTAATCAGCCGCTTTACGGCAGAACGGAGGCAACCATGAGAAACAGATTACTGGATGCAACGGCCCTTACCATCGCCATTATCGGTGCGGTAAACTGGGGATTAATCGGCTTCTTCGATTTCGATTTAGTTGCATTTTTGTTCGGTTCCATGTCCTGGATTTCCCGTATCGTTTATGCCCTTGTCGGTTTAAGCGGTCTCTATCTGCTCACCTTCTATTTGTATCTGAGCGATAGTCCGGTCACGGAACGAGGCTAAAAAAACCGGTAACAAACCATATCGATTTGTTACCGGGTACATACCTTGCCTGATTCTGTTTCTGGTTTTACCGCCTCATCTACAGCTTACGAAGCAATCTCTTGGATGCACAGGATGCCTTATTTAAGAAACGTACATCCTGACCGAAGCTGATTTCGATTACCTTTACATCACTGTTATCACGAACAATTCCCTTACCGAAGTACTCGTGATATACCATGTCACCGATATGCAGGCGGTCGATTTCTTCCTTTAAAATTTCCTTTTCCTTTAAGTTTGCCGCAATTTCACGTAACTGGGCATTCTCTTCGTCAATCTCACCATTGCGGCTCTGACGAATCATTTCCTCGTTCATCAGACGTGCACGCTCTCTGTCGGCAAGAAGACTTGCTTCATCCTGACGTTCCGCAGGCTGACGACGTACCTCCTCCGGGTTTTCTTCCGCAGGCTGTTCCCGTCTCTTCATGACCGGAATCGGCGTACCGTCTGCCGACAGCGGGCCGCCGGAAATCGGTACATTCTTTAAGCTGTCTAACTTTTCGCTGGTCTCATTGCCCTTCATGTCGTCATTGCGTTTCTTTACATACCAAAGTGCCACAAGCGCGCCTGCCGCAATGGCAACCACCACCAAAAGTGCCACTAAACCGCCACCGTTACCGTCTTTTTCACCGCCCTCATTTTCTACTGCAGGGGTCGGGGTTGCCGTCACCTCCACCGGCTTCTCTGTCGGAGTCGGAACCGGTGTTGCCGTCGGTACCGGAGTCGGCGTTGCAAGCGGCTGTACAATATCTACTGTAAGATTCACATAACTGCTGTGGACGTAGCCCACCAAAATCGTATCATCCTTTAAAAAGGACACCTTATACCAAACCTGATTGTTATCGATTGCCTGGTCAAGAATTGCCACCTCGTCATCCTTGTCCAGAGTAACTTTCTCTCCGTTAAATTCCACCACCGGATTTCCTTTGCCGGCACCGGAACGCACATTCAGACCGTAGGTTGTGATTACTCCGCGGTATACGTTGCTCTCTCCCCGCTCCACATCATATTCATAAACTGCCGTTGTCGCCGCAGATGCCGTTTTTCCGTTTGCAAACAACAAACCTGCACACAATACCGCAAGCACTACTCTTTTTACCTGTTTTCCTACCGTTCTTCTCATACCCATTCTCCTTTCAAAGTAAATCATACGCCCTGCGCTTTAATCTTCTTTCCCCAGTATATAATGAATAAATTGCTGTGCACTGCGACCCGAAAGCCCGCCCCCGCGAAGCTCCCAGATATTTGCCTGTGCCAGTAACATTTCTTCCTTTCCGTTCAGTTCCGGATAACGCGCCGCAATTCCCTTTACAATCCGTTCAAACTCCCGCTTATCCGGTGCGGAGTAATTAATGGAAATACCGAACCGCGCTACCAGGGAGAGCTTTTCCTGCATGGTATCGGAACGGTGCAGCTCGTCCTTTGACATATCCGAACGATCCGACCAGGTCTCCCGGATCAAGTGCCGCCTGTTGGAGGTGGCATAAATCAGGATATTCTCCGGTCGTATCTCCAGACCGCCCTCGATAACCGCTTTTAAATATTTATACTCTATTTCAAACTCTTCAAAGGACAAATCGTCCATATAGATAATAAACCGATAATTCCGGTTTTTAATCTTCGAAATCAATGCCGACAGTTGATGAAACTGATGCTTGTATATCTCGATAATCCGCAACCCATCGTCATAAAACTCATTTAAAATCGCCTTGATACTGGTAGACTTTCCGGTACCGCTGTCTCCGTACAGAAGTACATTATTGGCCTTTCTTCCTTCCACAAAAGCCTTCGTATTTTCTACCAACGTCTTTTTCTGCGATTCATAGCCGATAATATCGGACAGTCGAACAATCTCGGTATTGGTAATCGGCTGCAGGGTAAAGTCCTCACCTTCCCCTACCAGACGGAATGCCTTGTTCAACCCGAACTGACCGACACCGTACTTTTTATAAAAGTCGGTCACCACCCGGAACACATCTTCCGCATCCTTCGTCTGTGCCAGTCCGTGCTGTAGTTCTTTTACCTTATCTCCCACACTTTTATTAAAATGCTGAATCTTTTTCGGTATGGAATGATAGTCCGTCAACACGGAAAAACAACGAATTCCCAGTTCTTCCTCAAGCTTTTCAAAGTCATAAAAGAACAGTTCTCTGAAAATGTCGAAATCATTCTTCGCAAGGACATTCACAGACCCCTCCGCAGCACCGTTTTTTTCACACAACAAAGAAAACGGTGTCTCCGCCATGGCAAGTACATAGGCAAGATACGCCTGCCACAAATTCTCATCAAACCCATAGGCCGTAGCCAGATCCAGAAGCTTATGCACCTGAACGTACAGGCCCTCTACGGTTTCCGATGAATCCGCTTTTTTCTGCTCATATGCATGAATGCAGGATGCGATGCCGTTTAAAATCTCCGCACCCGCAATGTCTTTATAAATAATCAGTCTTGCAATCTTATGGTACATCTTGTCTGCCTTTCCGACTTGTTTTTCTATCTGCTCCGTCTTACATATCCTTCGCACACACCAGGGTAATGCCACGTTCTGCCGCCATTGCCTCCACCGCAGGGTTAAAGCCTTGCATGGAAAAAACATAGCACTCCGTTGGTTTCAGTCCCGCACTCTCCAGTACTGCGGCATATCCGTTCAGAGCTTCCTCATCCGTTTTTACGGCTCCGCAATCACAGAACCCCACAAGACATGCTCCGTCAGAGGATTTCGCCACCACATCAACGGTACCCACCTTACCGTACCATACCCCGAAGGTACCGTACTGTGCATGCAACTGCTTATAGCGATTCATTACCTGCAAATACTCGCCGCACACTTCTCTAAAGTCCTCTCTGACATACTCCGCCAGATTCGGTGCAATTGCTTTGTTATACACGCCTTCACCGTTTCCCATGGCAATTTCCGATAAATTTGGGTAAATAAACCGATACCAGAACCTTAAAAACGGCTCTCTGATCCGGTACAGGCCCTTTTGTACACTTCTCTGCTCACTGGTGTCAAAGGAAAACAGTTTTTCCGTACAATCCAGCTCTGTCAAATTTTTTAAATATACACTGATTTTCGCTCTGGAAAATCCGGTCCGGGCATAAATATCATTCAGCTTATAATTTCCCTGGGCAATTGTCGCCAAAATAGCATTGTAGGCGGACAGCTCACGCAATTCCTTTTTTAAATAATTCTCCGCTTCGGAAAACAACGGCGCATCCTCAGACAAAAACAATCGTATCACATTGTCCTTAAAACTGTCTCGTTCATTCCACAACCGCAAATACGCAGGCACTCCGCCCAGTACCGCACCGGTATAAATATTCTCCTGCACGGAGCTGTTTTTGTGATATCCGGCCAGCTCCATAAAAGAAAACTCTTTTAATTTAATAAAACCCGAAAGCAATCTGGCAACGCTTCCCAAAGCGGCCGTCATTTCGTTTTCCACCCAGCTTATCGAGGAGGAAAGGAACAATACCAACAACGTCCCATCGGCGTGATGCTCTGCATAAAACCGTAAAAATGCATTCAAAAACGCTTCCGAACCATCCAGCAGATTCCGGAATTCATCAAACACAAGGACCAGCTTTCCCGCCAACCCATAGTTTTCATAGAGCAACGTCAATGCTTCGTAAAAATCCGTAGCATCCTCCGCTTCCCATTCCTGTTTCATGCAAAGCAACTGCTCTGCCGCCGTTACACGACGGGCTGCATAATACACTGCCTTCTTCCCTTGCACAAAACGTCTTGTAAGTGCTGTTTTCCCGATACCGCTTCTTCCGTAAAGAACAATGATACTGCTGCGCTCCGAAGCATACAAGGCCTCGAGCCGTTCCAGTTCCTGTATACGTCCTGTAAACATAATCCCTCTCTCGTACGCTTTGTCACCTTACATTCTGTCCGGTGCCGAAAAACCAAGTAAATCGATACAAATTTCCAACAAACGAAGCACAAGGGTAATAAGAGAAATCCATTCTCCCTGCTTTACCGCATCGGTCTCCGCAATAATTTTGTTGTTATGATAAAAGCTGTTAAATGCATCCGCCAACTCGTAAACATACTGGCAAAGCTTGTGCGGAGCCGTCTCCTCGTACACATGCTCCATTACATCATTAAAACGAGCCGTCAGAAGCATCAGTGCAAGCTCATCCGCGCCGTACTCTCTTACGCTGGCATTAATAGCTACTTGCTTCTTCTCCGTACCGTCCGCAGCGTACTTTGCAAGAATGGACTTAATACGTACCATGGTATACAAAATATACGGACCGGTATTTCCCTCAAAGGAGGTAAAGCGCTCTAAATCGAAAATATAATCCTTGGTTGCCTGATTGGACAAATCGCCGTACTTAATAGCAGCAAGACCCACAAGCTTTGCGATTTCCTTCGCTTCTGCCTCGTCCATATCACGGTTTTCCGTCATCTTCTTTACTACTTCATCATTGGTATCCGCAATGAGCTGCTCCAAACGCATAACGCCGCCGTCTCTTGTCTTAAACGGCTTGCCGTCCTTGCCGTTCATGGTACCGAACCCAAGGAACATAATGTCCTTCTCCTGCTCCACAATACCGGCCTTCTTTGCGGTACGGAATACCTGGGTAAAATGCATCTCCTGACGCTTATCCGCAAGGTAAATGTAGCGGTTCGGCTCATACAGCTTCTCACGCTCTACGATAGTCGCCAAATCGGAGGTGGCGTAAAGTGCCGCACCGTCGGACTTACGCACGATACACGGCGGAATCTCCTTCGTATCGCTCTCTTCCTGTACATCCACTACCATCGCACCCTGGCTCTCGTAAGCCAGTCCCTTGTCTATCAAATCCTGCACCATGTCCGGGATATACGGCTGTACGTCGCTTTCTCCCTTCCAAAGGTCAAAGGAAATATTCAAATTCTCGTAGTTTCTCTTTAAATCCGGCACGGACACATTCATAATGTGCTGCCACAAAGCAACATAGCCCCGCTTTCCCTGCTGGAATTCAAGGGTCGTGCGCTGTGCCTGTTCCTTAAATGCTTCGTCCTGCTTGGAACGTGCGGAAGCCTCCGGATAAATCTGCTCAAGCTCCGAAAGGGTAAACGGCGGCTCCGTCGGATACTCCCCGTTAAAACTCTCATCAAAATACGGAAGCTCCGGATTACGCAAACGTACCCCCTCGATTACAAGCCCCATCTGAAGTCCCAAGTCTCCCAAATGTACATCGCCCAGAACCTTATGTCCCGCGAAACGGCAAATACGCTTAATACTTTCACCGATCACCGCGGAACGCAAATGACCGATATGAAGCGGCTTTGCCACATTCGGTCCGCCGTAATCCACAATAATGGTCAACGGATTCTTTGCCTTCTCAAAACCGTAGTCCTCCTGCTCCGTCATCTCCTGCAAATATGCCGCAAGGAATTCATTGTCCACCTTAATATTGATAAAGCCCGGCATTACCGCAGTCACTTCCGAAATGGTCTCACTGTCGGAAAGCTGTGCAACCACCGCCTTTGCAATCTCAATCGGAGCCACCTTGTACTGCTTTGCCGCAGCCATGGCACCGTTACACTGATACTGACACAAATCCGGACGATTGGACAAGGATACCATACCGTACTTCTCTTCATATCCGCAAGCCAAAAACGCATCCTTTACGTCTTCCGCTATCATATCGATTAATTTCTTCATAATACTTCCCTTTCTAATCAGGCAAAAATTAATTTTAAGTTTAACCCACTTTCTAGCATAACACACCTTAAAAAAAAGTACAAGGCTTTGTCAAAAAAAAATGCCCTTTGTTCTATAGCGCAAAAGGCAGTTCATTTCAGAAATGAGACTTTTCATTTTCTACCGTATTTCTTCATAAAAAGAGTTTACTCACACATAAGTTTTTCTATGAGTTCCACCGCAGATACGACCATTTTCGGACAAAACTCCGTAAACAGACCATGCTCCCTTGCATGCTTACGTCCGGCTTCCGTAGCCAAGTCACATCCCAATAACTCTTTACATAAATAGGACCCATTTACCTTACTGAATTCATCAAGAAAATGTTCTGTTACTTTATTGGTCTTTCTTCTACTCTCTAAATCCTCGATTCTGCATTGACCATACTTCAGTCCCAATACCATTAATGCCCCGACACAGGCTCCGCAAACCTCACCCTTGCACATACCGGCACCAAAACAGCCTCCTAATTTCAACGCCTGTTCTTCCGTCAATCCCAGCTCATCCGCAAATGCTACCAATACCGCTTGAGAACAGTGATATTTCTGTGCGAAATAGTTTTCAGCCTTATCTACATGACTCAACATTACGTCCTCCTCCTCTACATCTTCTCTGCTACCATGCAAGCCTCATTATACAACTGCAAGGATTCCAATACCTGTCCGCGCTTTTCCTCCGGAATCCTCTCCCATACATCCTTAAATTTCAGGTACATGTCATGCTCGATTTTCTCAAACCGTTCCTGTCCCTTCTGTAACAAACGCAATTCCACATACCTCCGGTCTTCCTTCGATGGATTCCGCTCTACAAATCCTTTCTGTACCAATTCCTCTACAGACCGGCTGATAGCACTCTTATCCATACGAAGAATCTCAGCTAATTCCTTCACAGAAATCCCCGGCTTACGTCCGATTTCCACAATCAAAAAACACTGCGTCTGACTCACACCGCAACAACAGCAATCCGACTGATTCATATAGCTCAGATGACACTCCAACTGCCTTGTATATTCGCGAAACTGTTTAATCGAATCCATTCTCCATCTTCCCCTTCCTCTTTTTTCATACATCATATACCAAGTAGTTTCATTTGTCAACTATTGTTTTTATAAACTTTTTCGGTGTTCAATTACGTAGACAATAAAAAAAGGAACCGCCGTCCCTTGTAAGTAATCAGAGTCGATCGGTTCCCGTTCTATGCCTTAGTTTATGCTTCCGGCATAATCAGTGCAGCAATAATATATGCAATTAATCCGCCGCCTGCACAAAGCGACAACAACACCCAGATTAAACGAACTACCGTCGGGTCCAGGTTCAGATACTCTGCGAAACCTCCGCACACGCCACACAACTTTCTGTCATTTCTTGACTTTGTTAATTTCTTATTCTGCATTTCCATACATTTATCTCCTCTCTCATTTTTATTTGTAAAAGTGAACATCCACTTCTCCGATGCCGCATTTTATATCCATCCGACGTTCTGCCGAAGATGTTCCGTGATTTTGTTTTCCGCTTCCTTCGATATTAATATTGCCGAACTCGATTTCACCCAATCCGCAGTTGAGCTCTCCCCGATATTCCTCCTGTTCACCATGCACTCGCAGTTCCATGGCTCCCACACCGCAGTCCGCGGTCGTATCCCCGTTGAAGGTACCGCCTACATTCATTTCCCCCACACCGCAAACCAACTCCGCATCGGTAAGCGTAACATCCTTTGCGTAAAATACACCCGCACCCACATTAAATCTTGCAAGTTCGGTAGCCGTCAATGCGTCAGCATTTAACTCTCCGGCACCTACCGTAAGATACAGCTTTTTTGCCGTAACGTCCTCCATACTGATTTCCGCCGCGCCGAATTCAAACAATGCACTGTCAAGTTCCGCATCCTTCGGCATTGTAAGGGTTATCTTTTGGTCGTTGATATCATCTTCCATAAACATCTTTGCAGTCCAGTTGTTATTCTGCTTGTAGGAAATTTTTAATTCTTCGCCCTCTTGCTCCGTTACCAAGGTCCCGTACTTCAGATTTTCAAAATCAACAATGTAGTGAGCTTCTTCTCCTTCCAATATTTCTATGGTACAAGCCCCTGCTTCAAACACCAATGACTTTATCGGCTCCGAGAACACGTACGAACCGCTCTGTTTCTCTCCATTAAAACCTTTTACCGTATCATCCGATTTCTTTAAACAAATCAACCCCACTGCCAGCAAAATCATTGCCGCTCCGATTACGATAAAAACAATCTGCTTTGCATTCTTCATATACTCCAGCCTCCTACATTCTCTCTTTGTTCTTTGAACTGCCCCTATTGTATGTCACTTTTCTCCCGAATGCAATAGGGTTAATGGTATTCTAATCTAATTCTAATATTCGCGTACACATAAGAAAACTCTTGTAATTTGCTCATGTAGTTTCCTCGAATGCTCACTTCGCCTATATACAAAACAGAGGCATACCGTTCGGTTGCCTCTGTTATAAAGTGTCTTATTTTCTTATTCCTACTGCTCAAACAGCAAATCGCCGTAGCTCGGTACCGGCCAATCCTTCTTAGCTACCAGCATTTCCAGCTTATCAATCGGGGCACGAAGGGCTTCCATTGCCGGAACCACCTCCATACGGAAGTATAATCCCTGCTCCTTGCCCGGTGTCTTCTGTGCTGCCTCTTCAATACGAGCCTCCAAGGTCTTCTGTGCGGCACGGGCCGTAACCAGAAGTTCGGAAATCTCGGACAACATAGAAGTCTGTACGGTTACATCCGCATCCGGCACTGCCTGACGGATGGTATTGATGGAATTTGCCAGCTCCGTGGTATACTGGATAACCGCCGGAATGTACTGCTTTGCGGACATATCCACCATGGTTCTCGCTTCGATATTGATGGCCTTGGAATAAATCTCGTAGCTGACCTCGGCGCGGGAATGTAACTCTGCCTCGGAAAGTACATGATGCTTTTCAAAAATACGAACCGTCTTATCGTTAATCAATGACGGAATGGACTCTACCATGGACGCAATGTTCGGAAGACCTCTCCGCTCTGCCTCCTTGACCCATTCTTCGGAATAACCGTTACCGCTGAACACAATACGCTCATGCTTTCTGACGGTCTTTGCGATTAATTCCTTAACCGCGGAATCGAAATTCGTCGCTTGTTCCAACTCATCCGCAAACTCACAAAGAGCCTCTGCCACAATGGTATTTAACACGGAATTCACGTCTGCAATGGACATGGAAGAACCTACGGTACGGAATTCAAACTTGTTTCCGGTAAATGCAAACGGAGACGTACGGTTACGGTCCATGGCATCCTTCTTTAAGGCCGGAAGGGTATGTACACCGGTGTTAAGCTTACCGCCCTTTTTGGACTCGGTAGCCTCACCGTTTTCTTTAATCTGCGCTAAAATATCCTCAAGCTGCTCGCCGAGGAAGATGGAAATAATTGCCGGCGGAGCCTCGTGACCGCCCAATCTGTGGTCGTTGCCCGGACAGGATGCGGAATAACGAAGAAGCTCTGCATTCTCGTCCACCGCCTTTAAAATAGCGGATAAGAACAGCAAGAAGCGAATATTCTCGTGCGGCTTCTTGGTCGGTTTGAATAAATTCTCGCCGGTATCCGTCACCATGGACCAGTTGTTATGCTTACCGGAACCGTTTACTCCCGCAAACGGCTTCTCGTGAAGCAGGCACTCCATACCGTGACGATTTGCCACCTTCTTCATAACCTCCATAATGAGCTGGTTATGATCGGTCGCAATATTGGCAATATCATAAATCGGAGCCAGCTCGTGCTGTGCCGGAGCCGCCTCATTGTGCTGGGTCTTGGCGGTAATGCCAAGCTTCCACAGCTCTACATTTAACTCCTTCATGAAGGAAGCTACCTTTTCCTTTAAGGTACCGAAATAGTGGTCATCCATTTCCTGACCCTTCGGCGGCATGGCACCGAACAGAGTACGTCCGGTAAAGATAAGGTCTTTTCTCTTTAAAAACTTTGCACGGTCCACAAGGAAGTACTCCTGCTCCGGACCTACGGAACAGGAAATGCTCTTCACATCATCGTTACCGAACAATTTCAAAATACGAAGCACCTGGGTATTAAGCGCTTCCATGGAACGAAGAAGCGGGGTCTTCTTATCCAGAGCCTCGCCTGTATAAGAACAAAAGGCCGTCGGAATACAAAGGGTAACTCCTGCCGCATCTTCACGAACAAAGGCCGGAGAGGTACAATCCCATGCGGTGTAACCACGCGCCTCAAAAGTCGCACGAAGTCCGCCGTTCGGGAAACTGGAAGCATCGGATTCGCCTTTAATCAGCTCTTTTCCGGAAAACTCCATCATAACTTTACCGCCCGGTGCCGGAGTAATAAATGCATCGTGCTTCTCCGCGGTAATACCGGTCATCGGCTGGAACCAATGAGAATAATGGGTTGCGCCCTTCTCAATTGCCCATTCCTTCATGGCATTGGCCACCACCTCTGCCACCTGGGCATCCAACTCTTCCCCGTTTTCAATTGTCTTTTTTAATGCTGCATATGTTTCTTCCGGAAGACGCTCTGCCATGACACTGTCGTTAAACACGTCTATTCCGAAAAAATCCGTTACCTTTTCTGACATACCGGTAATCTCCCTCATTTTAATCAATTACTTATTCTTAATCATAACATCCAGCTGATTAAACGGAATGCTGATGCCGGCAGCGTCGAATTTCTCCTTAATCTGCTCGGTAGCTTCCCACTTTGCGGTCCAGTAATCTTCTGCCTTTACCCAGAAACGAAGTCCTAAATCAATAGAGCTGGCCTCATAACTGTTCACATAGACCTGTACCGGATGTGCTTCATCTTCAAAAGAATACTCCAAATCGGAAGCAATGTCAAATAAAATCTGTTTTACCTTCTTAATATCACTTGCGTAATCTACGGAAGCAACCAAATCAATACGACGGGTCGGTTCGTGACTGACATTTACCAAATCACTGTTGGAAAGAGTTCCGTTCGGAAGTACCACCACACGATTATCTCCGGTACGAAGCTTCGTATAGAAAATATCAATTCCGGTAACCGTACCTTCCAGTCCGTTTGCCACAATATAATCACCAACTTTAAACGGCTTTAAAATTAAAATCAATACGCCGCCGGCAAAGTTGGAAAGACTGCCCTGTAATGCAAGACCGATGGCAAGACCCGCAGAACCGAGAAGTGCAATAATAGAACCGGTCTCAATTCCAACCGTACCTGCCAAAATTACAATCAGTACGCCATACAGCACGATACGAACCAACGACATCAAAAAGCTTTCCACACTGTCTTCCACATTTCCCTTTTCCAGCGCATGCTTTGTAACTTTTAAAATCAGTGCAATTACTTTTTTCCCGATAAACCAGATTAAAAGCGCCACTACAATAATCTTTACAATTTCAAAAGCCTTCGGCCAAGCCGCATCCAAAAAAGACTCCAAAACAGTCCAATCCATCTTTTGTTCCTCCTAAAACTAATTATTCTTTTTTGTCTTTCCCGCCGTTTTCCCGGAAGCCTTTTTCGCCGGTGCTTTCTCTTCCGTAAGCTTCGCTTTACACGTCTTCTTATCGGTTGCCTTTGCGTCTTTCTTTACCGTCGGCTTCTTCGCCTCGGTTTTCGTCTTTTCCTTCGGCGCCGCCTCCTCGCAGGAGAATACCAGCATGGACAGTCCCGGAATCGTAATCTCGATGGAATTGTCACGGTTGTTCCAATTTACCGGCTTAGAAGTTTTCACACGAGGATTACCCTCACCGTTTCCTCCGAACTCCGGCTTGCTACTGTTAAATATCTCCTTAAACTTTCCGGCAAACGGTACACCCACACGATACTCCGTATGAGTTACCGGTGTAAAGTTACATACCACAAGGAGCTGTTCCTTGCTCTCCTTTCCGCGACGAAGGAACGTAATAATACTACGGTCCGCATCCATGCAGTCAATCCACTCAAAGCCCTCCTGCACATAGTCGCCCTCATACAATGCCGGATGAGAGGTATACAGGTGATTCAATGCCTTGTAATAGGCCTGCATCTGACGATGGGACTCATACTGGTCAATCAGCTCCCATTCCAAACTCTTTGCCTCATTCCATTCCGCAAACTGAGCAAAATCCTGACCCATAAACAACAATTTCTTACCCGGATGCGTCATCATATAACCGTAGGCCGCACGGAGATTATCAAACTTCTGCTCATACGTACCCGGCATCTTATTTACCATGGAACCCTTGCCGTGAACAACCTCATCATGAGACAGCACCAATACAAAATTTTCACTGAGAGCATACATAATACTGAAGGTCAGCGCCCCCTGATTGCCCTTTCGGTATACCGGATCTGCCTTCATATAATTGGTAAAGTCGTTCATCCAGCCCATATTCCACTTATAATCAAAGCCCAGACCATCGTCCTCCACGGAATGGGTCACTTTCGGCCATGCGGTAGATTCCTCCGCAATCATAACCACACCCGGATTGCGCTTCTTCATCATGGAATTGAGGTGTTTAAATAGTTCGATTGCCTCTAAATTCTCATTGCTGCCGTACTTGTTGGCAACCCATTCACCGTCCTGCTTACCATAATCCAGATACAACATGGAAGCAACCGCATCGATCCGGATACCGTCTGCATGGAACTCCTCTGCCCAATACATAGCGTTCGCAATCAGGAAGTTGGACACCTGCGGTCTGCCGTAATTAAAAATCAACGTGCCCCAGTGTGGGTGACTGCCCTGACGCGGGTCCTTATGCTCGTAAAGGCAGGTGCCGTCAAATTCCGCAAGTCCGAAGGTATCCCGCGGGAAATGGGCCGGTACCCAGTCTAAAATCACTCCGATTCCATTTTCATGCATGTAGTTCACGAAATACTTAAAATCCTCCGGCGTACCGTAACGTGCCGTCGGCGCATAATAACCGGTTACCTGATATCCCCAGGAGCCGTCAAACGGATGCTCCATCACCGGAAGCAGCTCAATATGAGTATAGCCCATAGCCTTGACATACTTTGCTACCATCACCGCCAGTTCGCGATAATTGTAGAAACTGCCGTCTTCCTCCGTCGGCTTTTGAAAGGAACCGAGATGCATCTCGTAAATCGACATCGGCTTCTCTTTGGAGGTATCCTTTGCCTTCTCGATCTGCCAAGCGGCATCCTTCCAGGCAAAAGAGGAAGAATCAAACACAACAGACGCCGTATCCGGACGCTTTTGGGAAGCAAAAGCATACGGGTCTGCCTTTAATACCGTAAGGCCTCCCTTTATCTTAAGCTCATACTTATAAATCTCACCTTGTTTTACGCCCGGTACAAACAATTCAAAAATACCGTACTTTTCATGACGGTGCATCGGAAGTCGTCTGCCGTCCCAGAAATTGAAATCGCCCACAACGCTGACGCGAAGGGCGTTCGGCGCCCATACCGCAAAACGTACACCGGCCACACCGTCCACGGTCATAGGGTGTGCACCCAGCATTTTATAGGCTTCGTAATGAATTCCCTCGGAAAAGGCTGTCATCTCCTCCTCGGAAAGGGTCGGTCCGAACCGGTACACATCCTCTGCTTCTACCGTTCCGGATTCATATGTCACAGCATATCGATACCCATCTACGTTCTTCACATCCAGAAGCACGGCAAAAAATCCGCTTTCATCGGCGCACTCCATCGGATACTCTTTTCCGCCGCAAAGCACGCTTACGCCGGATGCATCCGGAAAATACGCCTGAATCAAGGTGCCGCTCTCCGTCCTATGGGCGCCCAGAAACTCATAAGGCTTGTCCTCTTCCGCATAGACCACGGCTTCGATTCTCCCCCAATGCATCATGTCGTACAATTTCTTTTCCATAGAACCCTCCTGTCAAAAAACCTTGTCGGTTACCTACTCATTATACCACTGATCGATACCGGATTCCTCATCCGACACCTCTTCTACCGGCATATACCGTTTAAAAATCCGTTCCATCGGGAACGATGCCAGAATCATATATATGCCCGGCATAATAAACATCAGCGGCGGCATATAGAAGAAAGATAAATACATCAGCACTCCGCTGCCCACAAACAGCACAGCTAAAAGCAAGGTCCAGCCGATATGGCGTATCGACATAAAAAACGCCCACTTAATTAAATTCTTTATGGTCACCGTAAACCGGGACAATACAGGGAAGATATAAATCACCGAAAATATTGTAAAAATAACAAGCACAAGGAAAGCTCCCAGCATCATACCGCTCAGCTTGGAACCTGCCTGAGACGTATCCCACAAATAAAAGAAGTCAATAATCGCAAGAACCGTCAACACCTCATAGATGAATCCGAGAATCACACCCTGCTTAAAATTCAGTTTAAAGGAGCGGAAAAACTCCTTGAACATATAACTGCGTTCCCTACGGATTACCTTTACTACCGTATAATAAAACGCAGTACTGGCAGGGCCGATTAAGCTGGTCAATGCCGCTGCCAGCACTAAAAGTGCATAAAAAGCCACACTGCCTTCCGTTACCTTGCCTGCAGCAACACAATATGCAGCCACGGTCAATCCCGTGACACTGAATAACAGCCACATCACGCTAAGTACCAGCATATCAAAAATCTTACTCATTAAAACAAAAAACTTATTATCCGCGCTGAAAAAATTTGCCATTTATCTTACCCTTCCTTTTATCTTTCCACAGTTCACGCGTCCCCTAATTACACTTTCTCCTGTGCTTTTATATTTTAATCCATTTTATCACATTTTACTGAAACTGTGAAGCATAAAGTTTATAATAGAATCCCTGTTTTTGCATTAATTCGGAATGGGTTCCGCTTTCCTCGATAGACCCGTTATTTACCACAATAATCTTATCTGCATTTTGTATGGTAGATAACCGGTGAGCAATGACAAAACAGGTCTTTCCTTCCATCAACTTTAACATAGCCGCCCGGATACGAAGCTCCGTTCTCGTATCGACATTGGACGTCGCCTCATCTAAAATCAGCATCTTTGCCTCGGACAGCATCGCTCTGGCAATGGTCAGAAGCTGCTTCTGTCCCTTGGACAGATTCACGCCGTCTTCCGTAATGACAGTGTCGTAGCCTTCCGGCAGACGCTTCACAAACTCATGCACGCCGGCTGCCTTTGCCGCCGCAATGACTTCTTCTCTGGTGGCCCCTTCCCTGCCGTAGGCAATATTCTCGTGTACCGTTCCTTCAAACACCCAGGTGTCCTGCAATACCATGGCATAAGAGGAACGCAGACTCTTCATGGTTACCTCACGATTTTCATGGCCGTCAATGCGGATTTCGCCGCTCTGCGGATCGTAAAAACGCATGAGAAGATTGATAATCGTTGTCTTTCCGGCGCCGGTCGGTCCTACGATAGCCACCAATTCTCCGGCCTTTGCCTCCATGGACCAGTTCCTTATAATCGGCTTTTCCGGCACATAGGAAAAGTCCACGTTTTTCATGGTAACATTTCCCTTTACTCCGGCAAGCTCTGTCGCACCGTAAATATCCTCCGCCTCTGTCGGCTCCTCAATGACGCGGAATACACGCTCCGCTGCGGACAGCGCCGACTGGATTTCACTGACTACATTTGCCAGCTCGTTAATCGGGCCGGAAAACTTCCTCGAGTACAGTACAAAAGAAGAAATATCACCGAGGGACAATTTCTTTAACAAATACAGCACCGAACCCGCTACCGTTACCGCCGTCAAAGAACAGTTATTGATAAAGTTTACCGTCGGTCCGATCATACTTCCGTAATACTCCGCATTGTAGTACGCCGTTACCGCTTCTTCATTCTGCTTGTCAAACCGGTCCGTCATGACCTGTTCCTTTGCATAGGCCTGGATGGTCTTCTGACCGGTAATTAACTCCTCCACCATACCGTTTAGCTCACCGGCCTTAGCGGAACGCTTCCGGAACATCGGCTTTGTCTTCTTTGCCATAAAACGGGTATAGTAAACGGACAACGGTATCATCAAAAACATCACCACCGTAAGCTGCGGTGAAATAATGATCATCATAACCAACGACCCGATGACCGTCACAAGACCTGCCACCACCTGAACAAAATCGTTGGACACCGACGTGGAAATCACATCAATATCATAGGACACTCTGCTGATAATATCTCCCGCCTGATTCCTATCGAAATAACTCACCGGAAGAGACAGCAGCCGGTCAAACACCTGCTGGCGCATCCGCGCCGCCATCTTCTGTGCAATCCGCAGCATCAAAATGGATAATGCATAGGAAAGCAACGCGGAAACCACATAAAAGGCAATCATAAGCCCCGCATAATACCAGACCGTATCAAAATCCACCTTCCCCTTGCCGAGGGCAATGGCATCCACCGCCTTACCGGATAAGGACGGTCCCACCAGTGCAAACAGATTGCTGGAAATTGCCAGCACCAGAGCAAGCAGCAGATGATATTTAAAATTCGCCATATAACACAACAATCGTTTCACTCTGCCACCCCCTATTCCACATCGCCCATTTGCTGTTCCGCGATTTCACGATAAACATCACAATTCTCCATCAGTTCCCCATGGGTACCGTAGCCGATACATTCTCCCTCGTCAAGCACCAAGATATGAGTCATCTGCATGACGGAAGACGCTCTCTGGGCCACAAGAATCGTGGTGGTATCCCCGTAGCTTTCCCTGATATTCTTTCGAATCTGTGCATCGGTTCGATAGTCAAGAGCCGAGGAGGCATCATCAAGTAGCAGTACCTCCGGTGTCCCGGCCAAAGCACGTGCCACCAACAAACGTTGCCTCTGTCCGCCGGACAGGTCGGCACCTTTAATGGCTGCTTTATGGTAATAGCCTTCCTCCTTACCGGCAATAAAACCCGCCGCCAAAGCATACTCCGCCGCCTGGGAAACCCCGGCATCCGAAAGTTCCCTTCCGAAGGCAATATTCTCCCGTAACGTATCCGCAAATACCACATCATTCTGGAATACCACACCGAACCGTTCCCTCAATTCAGTTAACGGAATCTCACGGATATTCCTTCCGTCTATCAAAATCTGACCTTCCGTTACATCATAAAAACGCATCAAAAGATTTAAAAGGGTGGTCTTACCGCTACCGGTGGCTCCGATAATGCCGAGACTCTCCCCGTGATAAATCTTAAAAGAAATGTCCTTGATACAATACTTCTCCGTATCCCCCGGAGTCGCATGATAACCGAAGGAAACCTTCTGAAACTCAATATGCGGAACATCCTTTCCCTGACGGGCAAACTCCTCCGCCTTTGTTACAAGCAGCTCCTCCGGTGCGGAAAGCACCTCCTCAATACGTCCCGCGGAAGCGGTGGCCTTGGATGCCACCATAAAGATACGGTTAATCATAATCACCGCATTTAAAATCATCGTAAAGTAGGAAAGAAAGGCTACAATCTTTCCCGGCTCGCTGGCGCCCGCATTGACACGATAGGCTCCTACGATAACCACCAGCGTCAGACCGATATTCAATAGCAGTCCCATAATCGGACCGGACAACGCCATAAAGCTGCCCGCATGAAGCTCTCTTCCCAGCATTTCATCATTAGCCTCGCGGAACCGGTTCTTTTCATATTCGGTTTTGGACAGTGCCTTAATGACACGGATACCGGAGATATTTTCTCTCATAATCCGTACCATGGAGTCCATGGAGGACTGCACCTTTTTATATAACGGGATACCTTTTCGTGAAATATAAAAAATCAAACCGCCGAGAATCGGCAACAGAATGACCAGTACCAGGGTCAGCACCGGCTCCATGGTCAGGGTAATGATAATACCACCGATTAAAATCATGGGAGCACGGACTCCGAGACGCTGCATCATACCCACCATGTGGTGAATGTTATAAGTATCGGAGGTCATACGAGACACCAGAGACGGAATATGTAAGGTATCCGTCTGGCTGCCCGACAATCCCATAGTCTTTACAAACAAATCGTGACGAACCGCCCGGGTCACATCCCTTGCCACCAAGGACGCCTTCCGGTTCGCCCAAATATTACAATACCGGGCAGCCAACGCCAAAAACAGCATAAAGGCACCCCAATAAAGCACCGGACGGATTTCTCCTAACGGCACCACATTGTCCAATATGTAGGAAAGCACCCAAGGCAGACCAAGATCCGCAAAGGTACCCACAATCTTAATCAAAAAACCGTACAGCATACGCCACGCATACGGTTTACAGTATCTGACAATCAGCTTCATAAACGATTCTCCTGCACACTACCGAACCAACACATTTCCAATCTTTTTGTCTATCTGCGCACCCTTGCCCGTTCTCTTTCCTTCTGTTCCCTCGCATAGTTCCGGTTGCCGAGAGCATAGAACAGCCAATAAACAAACCGGAATACAAAATGAACCAGCGGTAAAATCACATACTTATAGCCGTCGGTTTCCGATAAATATAAAACCGTATACTCCTGTGTCACCGTTGTTTTACGCAAAAACAAATCCAGGGCATAGCTGCCCTCCGCCGCCGGGAGATTGAGCAACACATACGGTACCATGAACACATACCAAAGCCCCAGTAACGCTACCGAAAAAATGAAAGAAAACAGCCACACCTTATAGGTAGCAAACTTCTGAAACTCATACTTTTTCGAACCCAGATATCCCGCCACATAAAACAGAATCGGAAACAGCACCAGCTCCACAAACATAAACCAAGTCACCGCTGATGAGTCCTCTCCCTGTACACTTTTCCGTATCACGGAGCAAATCACCGCAATCACCGAAATCACCAAATAGCTCAGGACTGCCCAAAGCACGCTCTTCCCAAACTTACTCGTCTTCTCTTTCTTCACCATCTCTATCCTCCGTAATAAGAAAGGGATATCGTTTGCCGATATCCCCTTACTTCAATTCGTTCTTACAATATAACTTATTCCGTATAAAAATCCCTAAAATTTATATATGAGAAAAAGGTACACGTAAAACTTTCTTGAATTATAACTTGGTTACGTTCGTAGCCTGCGGTCCCTTAGCACCCTCAACGATTTCGAACTCAACAGCCTGACCCTCTTCTAAGGACTTAAAGCCTTCCATGTTTAAGCCGGTGTAGTGTACGAATACATCGTTACCCTGCTCATCGCTGATGAAACCGAAACCCTTCTGGTTGTTGAACCACTTAACAGTACCTTTGTTCATAGATGTTCCCTCCAAAAAAATAAAATAGCGGTATACTTGATACCGCTATTTATTATACGCTTCTTTTCAGAATGTGTCAATTCATTTTTGCTTAGGTAAGCAACAATTTTGCTTAGGGAAGAACAAATTCCACAAGATTTTCCCGGTCTTCTCCGGAACCGGTTACGAGGCGGTAGGTTCCTGCCGGTAAATCCTTGTACATCCGAAGTGAATACGAAATTTCCCCTTCCTCTCCCGGACCTACTCCCGGCACATCTCCCCTATGATAAATCTCCCATTCATCCCTTGGAATATCATACCAGGTGTCGTCTAAATACACCTCTATCGCAAAGGTATATTTATTTCCGAGATACAGGGAATCACCCTGATTTTTTACAAAAACCACCAACTTGTCATCCTCCATGATTGCATTGGTTATCAATTCCGGCATTGTTTTTGCCGGTTCAGCCTCTGTCAGGAAGTCCTTTTTCCATCCGCTTTCATCCGTCACAAGCATACGAATTGTGCCTGTACTGGCAATATTGGAATACTTTCTCAGTTCTTCTTTATCAAAAAACTCCTTTTTAAGTTCCTCCGTATTCCATTTATACTTATATGCGTTACCGTCCGGTTCAATCCAGTATCCATTACTCCAGTATCCATAGACCAAGTGAGCTCTGTAATCCTCCGGATCACCCTCCTGCCATATAACAAGGCTGTAAATCGGTAAAGATACCAAATCACTTGTCCACTCCTCCGCCGGTTCTGCTTTTATCCGGTCCAACTCTTGTAGAAGCTCCTCTGCTAATTCTTGATCTGACAAAGAATAAACTATCGAATTTTCCTTCTGATACTCATATAACGTAACACGTTTTTCCTGTTCCGGAATAATGTCATTCAATAAAAGTCCGTTGGATTCTTTTTTACAACCAGCCATGATTAACAACATTGCGATACAAGTCAAACCCAAAAACACTTTTTTCATAACGTTCACACTCCCTGTATACTATTGACGTTTTACTTACGGCAGCACAAATTCCACAAGATTTTCCCGCTTAGTACACTACATCCTTATTTAGTTCAAACAAGTAGTTAAGCAAAATCCTTTCATCGAACACTTCCTTCTCTGTCTCCCCATTCGGAATACCTTCTCCGAATAAATGGACCTCTGTCTTTCCGTCTACCACATTATACTCTACCTTTAGCGTCATCTCTTTATTATCATACGAGAGCAGTATATCAAGAACCCGGTTAGCTACTTTTTCATCCCACTCTTTCATGATTTCGTCACCTTTTTCCATTGCTCTTTTTGATGTCCCAAAGTTACTGTTTGCCCCATAGGTCAAACCCGGATGCACAATTCTGTTGCCTGGGCTCTCAGATATAAGAAGACGATATCTCATTGTGTTATACTTATAGATCTCAATTCCTCCGAAAACCGCCACAAGCAGAAATACTATAGCAAAAGAAATAATTAGTACCCGTTTTTTGTTCTTCATATTCACCACTCCTTTCTTAATTCGAGTATAGCATTTCCAATAATCCCCTGTCAATACTATTATATTATTCTTCAAAAAATTACACCTTCAATCCTTTCCTCAGCTCCGTATGAAACAGCAGATACCACAGCAGCACCGGTATCATAAACAATACCGCCGCCGGTAACAGCACCTCTGCCTCGTACCGTTCCGCTTCGCTAAACAGCAGGGAAAGATTCTTCCATTTGTCATCCTCCAGATAAAGAAGCGGCTGTTCCACCAGATTCCAGGTCTCCGCAAAAATCAGAAGTCCCACCGCGAAAACGCATACCTTGATCTGAGGCACAATACAGTTCCATAGAATCCGCAGTGCAGAATTGGTCTCTAGCCGTGCCGCCTCTACCACCTGTACATCACACTCCTTCAAGTACTGGTGCAACACCACCACCGCAAGAGGAGAAAACAAAAGCGGCAAGAGTATTGCAAAAGGCGTATTCAAAAGCTTCATATCCCGAAGGCCGATGTAGTTCGGTAAAATCATGACCTGCAGGGGCATCATCATTAAAACGATGTATAAGACATACAGTGCATTTTTCCCCGGAAACTTTGCAAACTTGAAGGCGAATGCCGCCGGCACCGCTATCACTATCGCTCCTATGGTAATCCCAACCGAATACAGTACCGAGTTCCAAAACATCCGGTAAAAAGGAAAGCAGTCAAAAAACAGTTCCCGGTAGCCTGCTACGGATAGTCGTCCGCCAATCAGAAAGGAGCCGATGACTGTCAGCACCACCGGAATTAAAAATACTAATCCGGCAAGTAACAGTGCCCCGAACAGTATCCCTGTAAATATCCTCTTCTTCGTCATGACTGCGCCCTCCTTTGAACAGAAAGTCCCGCAAATACAATGACAAGAACAAGCACTGAGGTCAGTACCGATGCGGATGCCAGGGCCTGGTAGTCAAACTTCAAAAAGTTATTGTTCATGTAATACTGCAACGTATAGCTGTGGTCCGGGGGATATTTCCCGCCGTAAAATAGAAAGCTCTCCTTAAAAATCTTAAAGGTATTCATAATTCCCAGAAGCAACGTAAAAAACAACGCCGGCGTAATCAGAGGAACACTGATTTGAACATGCAGCCGCAAAGCACCCGCTCCGTCCAGCCGTGCCGCCTCGTAGATTTCATTCTCAATGGTAGTCAACGTTGCCGTCAGAAGGATAATGCAAAGCCCCAGATTCTTCCACACAAACAGCACATAAATCGGAAGCGCTGTCTGGGATGTCGAAAAAAAATCCCGCCACACCAGTACAATGGCCGCCGTGGGTACCACCATCGGGAAGATAAACAAATCCCGCAAAAACGCAAATCTCCGCATGGAAAAGGATAGTAAAAAAGATAAAAGAAGCGAAAGCAGTAAAAGCACCGGCACACCGATTGCAATTAACAATAAGCTGTTTTTCATAGCAAGTCGGAAGTACTCATTACTTAACACCTCTATGTAATTCTCAAACCAGACAAACTTCTTCTGAAACTGATTGTTAATGACAGAGTAGTACAGCACCCGGACATAAGGCAACAGAAAAAACACCGCAATCCCGAGAAGGCTGGGCACCAGACAGAAAATACAACGCAGGTTCCATTTAGTACCATGACTTAAGGTCTTCTTCATTTTCCACAAACACCTCCTGCCCGTCTGTCAATTTCTCCGCACCTGCCGTAATCAGTGGCCAAATAGCCGACATCCCGTCCAACACCGGACAATATCCGTTTTCCTCTTTTCCTAAGGTTACACCGTTCAAATTCCTTGCGATGTAACGCACTTCCCCGTTCTTTTCTTCTTCGGATAAATAATACAGCTCCGTTTCGCAAAGCTCCCGGGGCAGTGCCGGAAGAAAGTTTTGGTTTCCTTCCACAAAAAAACTCCGTTGCTCCAAATACCCGATGCGCACCCTAGGCAAGGAGGCCGTATGAAGCTTTTTGGCAGATATGGCAAAAAGGGCCATCCCGAAATAGAACAACCCAATCACCGCCAAAAGCAGTTTTTTCTTTCCCATACCGCACCCCTTTCTTCCAACTTTTTCGTGTCGCTATTGTCTTACTCCTTCAAATACACCTTTAACTTTCGGTCCGTCTCTGTAACATATGCATCCAGCTTCGTCACATCCTCAATGACATCTCTGTACCCTTCTGTAATCTCCGCCTCTATGGCAAAGGAAATCTCACCGTTTTGATACAACTCATACAAGGACCTCTCGTAAGTATCCTGTCCTACCATCCGGTCAGCAAAAAACAGCGGTTGCTCCGTCTGCTTCGTGGTATATGCTATCCAATCCCCCAAATACTGCAAGGTTTCCTCCAACCGGTCGGACTCCGGATTTACTGCAAGGAACAAACAGGTTCCTGAATTCTTATCCTCCTCCGTCACCTTCGGCATAGGATATACAACCTTATTCTCCGCAAAGGCCGTCATATAATACGCCCCGTAATCAAACGCGTCCGAAGCACAATGATAAATTGCAGGTCTGCCATCGCCTCCCGCACTATATCCGTTGATGCAATCAAAATACTCCGAAAACAGTGTCATGGTATTCCGGAAGGCAGCAGTATCTACCGTATCGTTTTGACCGAAATACTGGCGAAAGAAATGTTTCACAAACAACACCCATGGAGTGTCGGTCTGACTCCGTTCTTCCTCCGACAATGCCTCCTGGGCACGAAAATACGCTTCATAGGTCATAGAATCGGAGAAATCATACTCCGACACCTTATCTCCATCCATAACAAGGCCCAGAATATTAACCTCTATCGGCAGCATCCAAATCAATCCGTCCTCGTCGGTTGCCGCCTCCCGCACATACGGAAAGCAGGCATCCAGATATTCTTCGATTCCCGGCACTTCATTGAGCGGATAAAATACACCGTTTTCCTTTAAATTGTAGCTGATAGAATGTGAGGTATCCACCATGCACAAATCAAAGTCCTTGTCCTGTGCCAGTACCTTTAAGGCAAACTTGTCCATTTCCTCTTCCACAAAATTCCTGCGGTCTATCCGGTACCCGCAACCGTACGGCGTCTGACTCTCAAAGCCTACAGAAAGAAAACGGATGGTCTCTGTCTCCTTTTTCACCTGTTCCAAAGGAAACTGTACCAAATCACCGTTTGCGGTCTGACACGCCACTCTTCCGTTGACAAAGCATAACCCTTTATCCCAAAAGGATGTCTCCGGGTACAATTCGCTTTCCACCTCCAGCTCCGACACCTTCGACAGCACCAGTCCCCGCTCGGTGTAATACAGAACATTCTCTCCCTCGTCACACAACGCAAAGCTGTTCATCCTATACTCCGCCGTCTTTGCAAGAGTCTTTACCGTATCTGCTTTCTCATTATAGCTCACCAGCAAAAAACCATCCTCTTCGTGGATATAGAACACCGGTGTCCCATCCTCCGTCAATGTCATATCAATAGGCTCCGCAAAGCCCAGTTCAAACACTTCCTTCGTATCCAGAGAACACCACAGGACCTTTTCTCCGTTATAGGAATAGCTGTCGGAGGTACCTCCCGGCGAAGTAATCCGGTTTCGTCCCAGAAGATACACCCGGTCTTTACTCACTATAATCCGTTCTACCCGTTTCAAATACCGGAAGGACTGCAAAAACGTAATCTCCTCCGTCTCCAAATGGTAGGTATACAAAGAACTGCACACATCCGTCCCGTCAAAACCGTCCGCCACAAAATAAAGCAGGTCACCCTGTATGGCCATTGCAGAAAGACCGCTGCTCTTTTCCGGATCAAAGCGCCGGGAAAAAACGCAGTTTCCCTCCTTATCCCATTTGATCAGCTCTACTTCCGCGACTCCGCTCTCCTCCTCAAACTCCAACTCAAACCCATACATATTTCCTGCCTCATCTAAGGTATAGGCCAGCACATTTTCCGCATCGTAGATGGTACAAACCTCCTGTACCGGTACTCCTACATAAGCCTCTTCCTTTTTACACGCAGCACCGGTCAGACTCAAAACCACCGCTCCCGCGAGCACCCATTTCATACTCTTTTTCATTCCGTTTCCTCCATAGAACTCATTCTCCTAAGGGATGCAATACCGCCTCATAACAACCGACTGTAAAAGAACGTCCCGGAAGCTCTGACGTTGTATAACCGGTTTCCATCACCTTTTCCTCTTCATACAACCACAGCATACCGTCTGCCAAAACAAAAAGCGACTCTCCGTCTGTATAAAAATTTGCAATTTGTGCAGATTCCTTTTCCCGGATTTTTACCAGATACTGTTTATCCTCGGCAAAGGAATAACGGAGTCCGTTCGAAAAGTAGACAGCATCCCCCGCGAGAAGAAACCCACTCGGAAAAGTCGACGAAAATGCAAGCTCTGTCACCGTTTCCGTCGTATCTGTTTCCACATCATAATGCATTAGAATATCCTTCTTTGTGTCATAATAATATATCCCGTCCTCCGTAGTACAAAACAATGCCGGAAGCTTCGTCCACTCCACCGAACGTCCGTCAGACTCTCCCTGAGGCGTTTCAAAACGATATCCTACTACCGTTTTTTCCTCACCTTCCGAAATATCTGCAACCAACTGATACTCCTTCCATCTTGACACGGTGCGCAACGGCGGCGGTAATTCCTCAATTTCCTTGTCTTCGAAGGAATAGAAAAACATATATCTCTTTGCCCTTCGAGTATTGCCTTCTATATATAAATCCTCCTCTACCGTATAAAGAATCCCGTCCGGATACACCATCATCTCAAAGGTCGGCTCATTAATCAACACTTCTACGCTTCCGCTCGTCGGATCATAGGTCAGTATCGCTCCGTCCGCAAAGGAATCGAACTCATATGTGTCATAATCCTCCGTCCGAAAATATAAAACACCCTCTCGGCAATACAAATCCCGGGCAGAAATTTCTACCGCACATTCCGATTCTTCTCCTCGCTTGGCGTAGATATAATAGTCCCGCCCGTAATTCACATAATAGGTAATATCATACACCGGGTCCTTGCAAACCAGTACCGGATGATCCTCCGGCATATAGCTATAGGTTCCGATCACATTTTCCGCCAGATTGCAGTAATACGGGCCGTCTTCTCCCACCGCCTCAAGTCCCTTCAAAGCCTTTCCTGATTGCAGTATGAGCGCATTTTCCGATACAGATTTGCTGAGACCTCCTTGCCCTCCTTCTGTATCTTTGCAAGCACACAGGACAAGTAAAAACAGACTCAAAAGTAAACAAAACGCTCTTCTTTTCATTTTAATCCTCCCAATTCAGCTAAGTGTATTTTTTTTTGGACATTCACTATTCACTTTTATTATGAATACTTATTCATATTCACTTGTACCATACTCCGGACATGATACATGTCGATGCGTTTCCATAACCCTCTTGTATGTTGATACTGTTCTATTACACTGAGTGCAAATCATCTCATATGTATATTCCTGCAAATAAAAATAGCATGTCGCATAAATAGGCTCATTTAATGTCTCATCATAACCTACAGGTATCTGATGTGAATAATTCGTCGGCGACGTTACATATATCACATCGGTTTCCAAAAACTGATGCGGACAATATGCTGCCTCCGCTGTTACAGCCTCTAAACTTCCTGCTAATACCATCATAGCTAATGCTACAACCATTGTCAACATTTTCTTTGCTCTCATCATTGCAACTCCTCCTTCGTTTTGTGAATAGTGAATGCCTTCAAAAACACAAATAAGATGACGTAAAGATTGTATTTCCTTTTTCATTTCATCTTATCTACGCATTTTAGATTATATCACTCACCATTTTATATGTCAACAATATTCTTCCGTGTATACTATTGACATCAAATATATTTTATGTCATACTTTAATCAAGTTAACTTAACCGGTTTATTTAAAATGAATTCATTTATCTCGAGGTAACAAAAATGGCAGTTTCAGACAATGTAAAACGCGGAACCATTGAGCTTTTGATTCTTACGCTTCTGGATTCCGGAGACATGTACGGCTACGAGCTGGTTCAGGCAATCAAAGACCGAAGCAACGGTCTTTACACCATGCAGGAAAGTTCTCTCTACCCTTCCCTCTATCGTCTTTTAGATAAAGGGCTTATTTCCGACCGCCAGGAGAAGGTCGGAAAACGTCGTACGCGGGTCTATTATCACTTGGAAGACACTGGGAGAACCTATCTGGCAGAGATTCGCAGGGAATATCTTTCTCTGTCCAGAGGAGTTCTTTCGATTTTGAATATCAATTCTTTGGAGGAAATGGTAGATGAAGAACACGAATGATTCCATAATTAAGAATTACATAAAGCAGGTGTTAAAGCTCATACCAAGCACCTACCGTTCCCGTTTGCAGACAGAATTGCATAGCAGCATCACCGAGTGCTTTCACGACACCCCGGAGTTGACTGTTTCCATGCTTCAGGAGCATTTCGGCACCCCGAAAGAGTTCGCAACGGAATATTTATCCGGTATGGACGGAGAAGAGCTTCAATCTACTCTGGCTCGTTCCAAAAAGCAAAAACGTATTTTATCTATTGCTCTTATTTGTCTTCTCGTTCTGCTGATTCCGGTTAGTATCTGGATTTTCACCGAAGGAGACAGACATGTAGGACACTTTTATACAGACAAAATCAATTATCTCGATACATATTAACTTTCTGATAAAATAAGGAGGTCTTATGAAAAAAATATTTTTTACTCTCATGTGCGGTTTCTTTGCTCTTCTTTCCGCTGCATTAGCCACACCAACACAAGCAGAAGCCGCTTTAAAAGACACTGATTCTATAATTGTTTCTGAACATATTGAAACCTTGGAGGATGGTTCTTACTTCCATGTTACTGTTTCAGAACTAGTTTCCCCTTCTGAATCCCGTTCCGTTCAAACCCAACACGGTTCCAGAGAAATAACTTATCACGACGCTAATGGCGTTGCCCTTTGGAAATATACATTATACGGTACTTTTCAATTTATCCCTGGTTCCAGTGCAGCATGTATTTCCAGTTCTTACTCCATCGACATCTACGATAGCAGTTGGGAAAACACCTATGCATCTGCCTCCAAAAGCGGCAATCAAGCAATTGGTGATGGAACATTCATAAAAAAGGTTCTTTTAATTACCACACATACAGAGAACGTTCATGCTACGTTAACCTGCAGTGCCTACGGCACCCTTTCCTAACCAATCCTTTCTCTAAATAATAGTCTCCTTCATAAAAGCCCCACAGCGACCGTTTTTCCTTTCGCTGTGGGGCTTCTCGTGTTCTTTTATTCTATTCATTCTGCGCTTAAAGCTCGAGGTATTGCCTCTCGCCTCCTACGCCGTTGCTTCTTCCTTCTTCGCCTGCATTTCAAGCTGTGCGGTTACAAGGCCGTAGTAAATACCCTTTTGCTTCATCAGTTCATCATGACTGCCCATTTCCGCAATACGGTGCTTGTCGATCACCACCAGACGGTCTGCATTTTTCAGCGTAGACAGGCGGTGCGCAATAGCAAACGTCGTCTTACCGGAAGTAAGACGCTCCAGAGCGGTCTGAATCAAATATTCGCTCTCGGTATCGAGGCTCGCCGTTGCCTCATCCAGGATGAGTATCTTCGGATTATTTAAAATCGCACGGGCGATGGCGATACGCTGACGCTCACCGCCGGAGAGGCGGCTTCCCTTTTCACCTACGTAGGTGTTGTAGCCGTCCGGCATACGGGTAATAAAGTCGTGGGCGTTTGCCATCTTGGCCGCCATGATAACTTCTTCTTCCGTTGCATCCGGCTTTGCGTAACGGATATTATTGAATATCGTACCGGAGAACAGGAAAGTCTCCTGCAATACCACACCGATTTTGGAGTGATAGTAGTCGATGTCAATATCCTTAATATTCTCCCCGTCTACGATCAGCTCACCGTCATCCACATCGTACAAATGCATGATAAGGTTGATAAGGGTGGACTTTCCGGCACCGGAGGCACCTACAAAGCCAATCATCTCACCCGGCTTCACCTTAAGATTCACACCCTCTACCACCGGCTCGTAGGAATGATAACCGAAGGTGGCGTTCTTAAACTCAATGGCGCCGGTAATTTCCGGCTTGCATGCCTTCTCTGTATTCCGAATCTTCGGTTCCTGGGTCATAATGTCGTTGATACGTTCCATACTGGTCACCAGGTCCATGAGCTGACGCGGCAGGTTATTAATCCAGCCAAGGTACATGTAAAGCATGGAGGTGTAGCTGACAAACTGCATCACCTCACCGGCAGTCATGGTCTCGCCCAATACACTTCGTCCGCCGTAGAAAATAACCAGATAGACACCGGCTCCCATCAGGAAATTCAGTAATGGGAAAAACATAGCCCAGAACACTTCGTTTTTCGTCTGCACATTGGCAAACACATCGGAAAAGCCGTTAAACTTATCGGACTCCTCCTGCTCCTTACCGTAGCCCTTTACCACGTTCATACCGGAGATTACGTCCTGCAGGGCACTATGTACGTCATCGGACTTCTTTCCCTGCAAACGGAAGCGACGGTGAATGTTCTTTCTCCACAGCATGGAAACCACAGCCGCAATCGGCACAAAAATAAAGGAGATTAACGCCAGCTTCCAATTCAGTACCAGCATGTAAATCACAACCGCTATAAACATGATACACACCGTAAACAGGTTACAGAAGACATGCTCCATAAACATACGGATTCTGCCCGTATCGTGCATAATACGATTCATCAGCGCACCCGGACGCTTCTCGTGAATGTAAGACAGGGACAGCATCTGCACCTTGCCATACAGCTTGGAACGCAAATCCCTTCCGATGGTGGAACCAAGCTTTGCACAACCGTAGCTCTTTCCGATATCGACTAAAGCGATTCCGATACCGACTAAGAACATGGCAAACAGCACCAGTACCGCCATGGAAAACTTCTTTTCTCCGCTGTATAATATCTCATCCACCAGATACTTCTGAAGCTCCGGAGAAAACAAGCCGATGATAGCTCGGGTGACCATAAGCGTAATAATCGGAATCAACTGCTTTTTGTAGGAAGCCAAAAGCTGTACAATCTGGAAAAAGACGCCTCTGCTCTTCCGGTTACAATAGGTACACTCCTTGGTACCCGGCAATGCTCTGCCGCACACAAAACAGGTCTTTTCGTACTCCTCGCTCTCGGCACGCTCGGTACTTCCGCTTTTTAAAAGCGCAATTCCTCTCGCCACATAAGCGTAACGTGCCAGATGCTTTGCGGAGTACCGAACAATGAGATAGTCCTGTCCGTCCTTTACCGCATATAACACACCGCAGTTAATCCGCGGCTCGGCCTTTACCGTATCATAGGCGGAAAGGTCATATTCCTTTTCCTTCACAGCATTCTGCAGCAATACCAGACGCTTGTTCGTCACAACCGTAAACCCGTTTTTCACATACTTACCGGAAAGGTCACAATCATACGGAACCGCATACAGTATCTCCTCTCCCGCTGTAAGGGAAAGGGCTGCCAGTTCCTGTTGATTTAATTCAAACTTTAATATCATAGGGATATCCTCTCTCGACGTCATGCGGTACAGCTTCTGCGTCCCGCACGAAAACCACACCTTACAGGAACAAATCTAACTTCTTCTGCTCCTTAATCGTAAGCTTCGATACATCCGGAATCTCAAACCGGTTCTCATCAATATCCGAAATAATAATTCTCGTATCGGACAAATGCACCACCGCATTGCCGCCCATACGAATGACAAACCGGCAATGACCTCGGTCGGTCTCCACATCAAAGTATGCAAAACCGTACTGGTCCTTAATCTGATAAATCTTTGTAATAATCGGTGTAAAATAGCGGAGTGCCAGCTGCTCTGTCAGCATCTCGCCTACCTCCTTCGGGAAGGTCTCCATACTCTCGATGACACCGATTTCCTTGGAGGTCTCCTCCGCGGTACGAATGGAAATGTATTTGCCCGGCTCGGAGAACGGGAACATCCGCACTACCTGTACCCGGGAGTATTCCTCTCCCTCTACCTTAAGGCTGACAAAGCCGCCCTCGGTACGGGAAAAAGTCGCCGTCTCCGGGGTCAGATAACGGAGGCGTAACATTGCTTCCGTTTCCTGCTCCATCTGCTCCAAACTAAATTCTTCTTCAAAATGATCTCTCACAATAGCCTCCTATTCCAGACCCTTCAGTGCCAGTGCCTTCGTCTGCAATTCCATCAATTTGTAGTAGGTACCGCGAAGCTCGGTAAGCTCCTCCTGGGTCCCCTCCTCCGTAATCCGTCCGTGGTCCAGTACAATCAACCGATCCGCATCACGTAAGGTAGACAAACGATGGGCAATGGAAAGCGTGGTACGGTTCTTTACCAGATACTGCATGGACGTCTGAATCGCCTTCTCCGTCTCCGTATCCACGGATGCCGTAGCCTCGTCTAAAATCAAAATCTTCGGATTGGCCAAAATCGCCCGGGCAATGGAAATACGCTGTCTCTCACCGCCGGAAAGCTGGCGTCCCGAGGAACCGATGACCGTGTCGTAACCGTCCGGCATGCGTAAGATAAACTCGTGGGCACTTGCCAACACCGCAGCTTTGATAATCTCTTCCTTGGTTGCGGTCGGATTTGCGTAAGCGATATTCTGCTCTACCGTTCCCATGAAGATATAGGTCTCCTGAGATACCATAGCCACATTACGTCGCAAATCATAAAACGCCATATCACGTACATTGACACCGTCGATTAAAATCTCGCCCTCCTGCGGGTCGTACATACGGGAGATAAGATTTACAAGGGTGGTCTTTCCCGCACCGGAACGTCCCACAATTCCAAGCATCTCGCCCGGCTTAATATGTAAGGTAATATCCTTTAAAATCGGCTTACTGAGCTCATAACCGAAGGTCACATGGTCGAGAACAATCTCTCCCTCCGGCTCCGCCAGACGCACTGCCTGTTCCTTTTCAACCACTTCCGGAATGGAGTCCAGGATTTCAAACATACGCTGAGCGCTGTTCATACTGTCGGACCAGTTATTAAAGAAGCGGGAAAAGAAATCCATCGGACCGGACAACTGCCCTACATATCCCGTAAAGGTAAGTAACATACCCACTTCAAAATGGTCCGTTGCCATAACAAACCAAACGCCCAGAGCCCAAACAATCAGGTTAATCAACTCTCTCACACCGGAGAAAACAATCGTAAACTTATTGTTGTAACGAACGATATCCACTTCCGCCTCGGAAAGCTTTTTATTTCCTTTTTCAAAACGGGAAATCTCGTTCTCCTGCTGACCGAAGGCCTTTACCACGCGGGCACCGGTCAGGTTGTCGTTTACGTTACTGTTGACGGTACGCTCTTTCCTGTGACGGCGTCCGTACAAGCCCCAAAGCTTCGGACGGAGCTTCATACTGATTAAAACCGTAATCGGCATTAACACCACCGCCACGATGGCCAGCTGCCAACGCATGGAAAACATCACCGTTAAGGTGGCAATAATCGTAAAACCGTGCACAAACGCGTACGGCAGTACATCAACGAAAAATCCGGTTACACGATCCGCGTCGCTTAACACACGGGTCATCAAGCTACCGGTCTGTCTGCTCTTAAAGAACTGAATGGACAGCTTTCCCATCTGATGGAATACGTCCTTCTTCATATCTCTTACGACACTTACCACAACCTTCGCCGTAATCACGCCGTGAATAATCTGGAAAATCTGCAGCACCAGTCTGGTTAAGAACATCACTACCACAAGAAGAGTAAGTGCCGTAAATATCTCCACCTTCTCCAGACTGAGCGGTGCGAGGAACGTAAGATTCTTCCGCAACACATAGTCATACAACACCGTACCGCTCAAATACGGCCAGATCAGATTCAGCAAAGCGGTAATGATTATACTGAGAAACAGCATAACAACAGCGCCGGTATACGGTTTAAAGTAGGAAAAAGTACGCACAAACACGGACTTACGGTCCATACATTTCGGACAAATCTTTCGGTTCATGTCCGGATACATGGTTCCGCACTTCGGACAGAATTCCTCTTCCTCCGGCTTCTCGTGCTCGTGTGCATCTTCCGGACTTTCCTTGTCCAAGGTCTCCAGACGACGTACCAGCTCATATGCATGTTTCATACACAAATTTGAAAATGCGGCAAGAATACGCTCGGTGTCCTTTACCTTTGCGGTAAGGACGGCGCATGCCACCTGACGTTCAATCCGTATCTCCGTAAGCTCTTCTACGGAATATACCGCAAGACGATACTCTCTTGCTTCCATCGGCTCATCCGATACCGGATATCCCTTAAAGATATGCACTTCCGACATGACTGCCGGAGAAGAGGCAATTGCCAGCTTCTCCTTGGTCAGTACCAGATACCCGTCCGCATACTCGCAGGCGGTATTCATATCGGTGCGTGCACCTAATAATATTTGACTTTTTTCGATTCCCTGCCGGTTAAGCAAATCCCAGACCTGCTCCGGCATGTTCGGTATACGCATAATGTTCTCCTTCTATCAATGAAACGACCTTCGTTTCAATTACAACAAGTCACTTCCCCGGACTTCCTTCGGAGGACAGCTTTTACACCTTTAAGAAATGATTCGATTATTCTTCTTCCTTTGTTGCGGTAATGGCAAGCGCAAGCTCTACAAGCTGCTTGTCGTCTACCACATTCGGAGCATCCGTCATCAAACAGGACGCGTCCTTTACCTTCGGGAATGCAATAACGTCACGGATGGAATCTTCTCCCGCCATGAGCATCACAAGACGGTCAAGACCGTATGCAAGACCTGCATGCGGCGGAACACCGTACTTGAACGCATTCAGTAAGAAACCAAATCTTTCGTAAGCTGCTTCTTTGGTAAATCCTAACTTTTCAAACATCTTTTCCTGTACGTCGTTCTGGAAGATACGCACGGAACCGCCACCGATTTCGGTGCCGTTTAATACGATATCGTAAGCCTTTGCACGTACCTTGCCCGGATCGGTATCAAGGAGCGCCAGGTCCTCTTCCATCGGCATAGTAAACGGATGGTGCATTGCCACGTAACGCTTCTCTTCTTCATCATACTCAAGAAGCGGGAACTCCGTTACCCACAGGAAGTTAAACTGTTTCTTATCCAATAACTCTAACTGCTTTGCAAGCTCTAAACGGAGCGCACCAAGCACATCGTAAACTACCTTATTCTTGTCTGCCGCAAACAGGAGTAAATCGCCCGGCTCGCCGCCCATAGCAGCAACTAAAGCCTTAAGCTCCTCTTCGGTCATAAACTTTGCAAAGGAAGACTTGATGTTGCCGTCCTCTTCTACCGCAAGATAAGCAAGACCCTTTGCACCGTAACCCTTTGCGAACTCAACCAAAGCGTCAATCTTCTTACGCGGCATCGCAGCCTGGCCCTTTGCGTTAATACCGCGCACGGAACCACCATTCTCTAAAGCACCGGTAAACACACCGAAACCGCAACCCTTTACCACATCGGAAACATCGGTCAGTTCCATACCGAAACGGGTATCCGGCTTATCGGAACCGAAACGGTCCATTGCTTCCTGCCAGGTCATACGCTGAATCGGAAGAGACACCTCTACATCCAGAACTTCTTTAAAGAGCTTGTGAAGAAGACGCTCGTTTACATCCAATACATCCTCGATATCTACGAAAGAAAGCTCCATATCGATCTGAGTAAACTCCGGCTGACGATCCGCACGTAAGTCCTCATCACGGAAGCACTTTACGATTTGGAAATAACGGTCATAACCGGAACACATCAGAAGCTGCTTAAAAATCTGCGGAGACTGCGGCAATGCATAGAAATTGCCCGGATGCACACGGCTCGGTACAAGATAGTCTCTTGCGCCCTCCGGGGTACTCTTGGTAAGCATCGGAGTCTCGATTTCAAGGAAGCCCTCATCCGCCAAAAACTGTCTGGTCAGCGTAGCTACCTTACTTCTCATCATCAAATTTCTCTGTAAATCCGGACGGCGAAGGTCGATATAACGATACTTCAAGCGAAGCTCTTCCTTCGTCTTGGAATCCTCCTCTACCGGGAACGGCGGAACCTCTGCCTCGGAAAGTACTCGAAGCTCCTTTGCACGCACTTCGATATCACCGGTTGCCAAATTCTCGTTTACCGCGCCGGAACGCTTTACCACTTCACCTACCACAGCGATTACATACTCACTGCGAAGCTTTTCTGCTTTTGCAAAATTTTCACATCCGCAGGTATCCTCTTCGAAAATGATCTGTAAGAGACCGGAACGGTCGCGCAGATCCAAAAAGATAATACCTCCCTTATTACGGCTCTTCTGTACCCATCCCATAACCGTTACAGTTTCGCCGATATTCGCATTGCTTACCTCTGTACATCTGTGGCTTCTCTTTAAGCCCATCATTGATTCTGCCATTTCTTTTTCCTCCTTCGTTTCTCTTTGATTATAAGAAAATTATCAAAAGGAAACTTCACTCATTTTTATATAGTACACCATTTTAAGCTCCGTGTAAATAGTGTTTTTTATGATTTGCAAAAGTTGCATACTCTTTAATTTCCTCGAACTCTTCGGAATGATATAATTTCATAAATTCTAAGAATATTCCCATATCCAAGTCCTTGGAATCTTCAATCATCATCTCGAGCGCCGTATCAAACTCAAAGGCCTTCCGGTACGGTCGTTCCGACACCAGTGCACAAAAGGTATCGCACACCTTTAGCATCCTGGCCGAAAACGGAATCTTACTACCGACCAAATTGTCCGGATAACCGGACCCGTCAAAATTCTCATGATGATGGTACACCGCCTTAATAATAGGCTCCGGATACCCGCATGCCTCCAGCATCTTCTTTGCATTTTCCGCATGCATCCGCATGTAACGCATTTCCTCGATTTTCATGGCACTTTTATCTCGTCCGTACAGCACCTGACCCAGCTGAAGCTTTCCGATATCGTGCAATCCCGCTGCCGTCAGCATCATTTCCTTATACTCCTCGGAAATACCCGAGGCTTCACATAAAAGCCGCACGGTTTTCGTTACCAGCACACCGTGGTCGATGGCGTCCGCCAAATCCTCTTGTACCATCGCACCGTTTCCGGTCTTTTGTACAATTTCTCTGATATTGTAGTATGTCCGCTCAAAATCATCCTTACCCTGGTACATTGTTCTCCTCGCCTTTCATTTTTTACCGGAACAACACTAATATAGTCCTTTGTATTGTTCAAAAAAAGCGTGTTTACGCGCAATCATCTCATCCGTACGTTCCAAATAATCCTTTAAACTCTTTACATTCTCGGAACGTTCGATACGTTCTCCTCCGGACAGTACCAGCTTGGTCGATCCACCGGCTCCCAGTGCCAGAATGGAATGCTTCTCTTCCATAATCAGGATATTGTAAAGGCCCTCTTTCCCCGGTCTTGCATATCCCACATTTTCCAGATTCTCTTCCATATTTTTTTGACGATATAAATAATACGGCGCGTAACCGTTCTCTTTTGCAAACTTTACCGACGCCGTCAGCATGTCGCTGACCTGCACCGCACCTTTATCCTCGTACTGCTCCTTCTCGATGTTAAGACGGGCCGCACGTTTTAAGGCCAGAGTATGTACCGTCACACTATCCGGTGACAGTTCTCCGATTTTATGTAAGGTATTCTCCACATCCCCCGCATTCTCTCCGGTCAGTCCGATAATCAAGTCCATGTTGATATTGTCAAAACCGATGCGTCTCGCTTCTGCGTAGGCTCTGCAAATATCCTCCGTGGTATGCATTCTTCCAATGACGTCAAGCGTCTTCTGGTTCATAGTCTGCGGATTAACGGAAATACGACTGATTCCCTCCTCATAGAGCATCTGCAGTTTCTCCGTGGTAATGGTATCCGGTCTTCCGGCCTCCACCGTCCACTCCGCAATCCGCTCCGTCGGGAAGTACTTTTTTACGGTACGAATCACATCACGCAGTTCCTCTGCCGAAAGAGCTGTCGGCGTTCCTCCACCGAAATAAACCGTTGCCAGTCGTTTGTCTGCCAACAGTTCCGCACTTGCTTCTATTTCTTTTTTTAAAGCCTCCACATAAGCTCCCGTCTGATGTCCGAACCGGGACAACGGATAGGACGTAAAGGAACAATACAGACAGGTAGTCGGGCAAAAAGGAATGCCCACGTACAAGCTATAGCTGTTTTTATAATCAATTGCCGTCAGCAGCTCTTTTTCCTTTTTTGCCACCGCAAGACTTAGGTCTCTCTTTTCCTTCGAGCAGTAGTATTCTTCCTGTAAAAATGCATCAATAGACTCCGGCTCTTCTCCTGCCTCCAGGCGCTCCAGCACCTGCTTTACCGGACGTACCCCGGTAAGCGTTCCCCACGGAAGCTCTTTTCCGGTTTCTCTTGACAGCATCCGGTATACGGCACGCTTTACCTCATCCCGGAACTTCTTTCGGTCCGTAAACGGTACCTTCTTTTCTTCCTTCTGCACCGCGCAGGACAAATCGCCGTCCCGGTAAAGAGAAAGGGTAAAGCCCTCTTCCCGCCAGTCTCCTGCCAGAAGATACCGTCCGGAAGCTGCCGGTGCATCATCGTTGTCCGTCCCTTCAGCATCCGCCGTCATACCATCCGGTCCTCCTGCAAGCACGCTTTCCGATCCCTCTCCAAAGGAAACCCTCAGCTCCTCCTTCGGAAAGAACGACTTATACAGCGGCCTGATATCCTGCTCAAAGGCCTCATTCGTCAAATGTAATCGAATCATGTTTCTGTCCTTCTATCAATTTCTATAAGTTCGGCACAAAAGGATTTTCCCACTTTTCCGAACCGATATCTGTGGATTCTCCGTGTCCGGCATAGACTCTCGTCTCCTCCGGAAGCGTATAAAGCTTCTCCCGGATAGAACGGGCAAGCGTCCCCATACTGCCTCCCGGAAACTCTGTATTGCCGACACTGCGGAAAAACAGTGTATCCCCGGAAAACAAATATCCATCCTCATACAGGTAGTAGCAACAACCTCCCGGCGTATGCCCCGGAGTGTGAAGTACCCTTACCTTAAGCCCTGCCGCGGTAAACTCAGCCCCATCCTTTAATCCAAGGACATCCTTAAGTACATAACCGTTACGCATGAAGCGGCTCGTCAGATTCTGTGCCGGATCAGCCAACACCTCCAGCTCCGCCTCATGGCAATACACCGGTACACCATATTCTTCACGAATACGCTCCGCCGCCATCATATGATCCAAATGTCCGTGAGTCAGATAAATCGCAGTCAGTTTGACGTCCTTTTCTCTTATCACATCTATTATTTTCTCCGCATAATCACCCGGGTCGATTAAAAAGCCTTCCCCGGTCTCCTCGTTTTTTACCAAGTAACAATTGGTAGAAAACACGCTGACCCGAATTCCGTATATCTTCATCATAACAATCTCTTTCCTGTCCTTCCTTAGCCCATGGTACGGGTAACATCCAGAATACTCTCTACCGCACCCAGCTTTGCAATCAGGTACTGTAACTGCTCCTTACCCTTTACGTTAAAACCTACCGTAATGGTGGCGGTTCCCTGTTTACTGGTACGGGAATTTAAGGTCTGGATATCAATCTTATTCTCCGTAAAGATTCTGGAAATATCCAAGAGTACACCGCTGCGGTTATTCGCATACATAATAAGCTCCGCATAGTAGCTCTCGGAGGCCTTTTCGCCCTCCGGCATACTCCACTCCGCCGTAATCATGCGGTGACGATCTTCCTCGGAGGCATTGATGATATTGATACAGTCCGTACGATGGACAGAAACACCGCGACCTCTCGTAACAAAGCCGATAATCTCATCCCCCGGCACCGGAGAACAACACTTGGAAAGGTGTACCGCCACATCATCAAGGCCCTGCACGACAATGCCTGCCTTAGCTCTTGCCATCGGCTTTGCGGTCTTGTTGTTACCGATATTCTCCAACAGCTTCTCGTCGGTAACTTCCTTTTTCTCCTTTTTATTGTACTCCTCCTGGAGACGGTTTATGATTTGGCCTTCCTTTAAAGCGCCGTGGCCAATGGCTGCCAGCACGGAATCCCAATCCCGGAAGCCGTACTTTCTCATACAGACTTCTAAAAACTCCGGCTTGGACAAATCCGAGAACTGCACACCTTTAGTCTTACAATAAGCCTGTAACAGTTCCTTTCCGCGGACAATGTTATCTTCTTTTAACTCTGTCTTAAACCACTGATTAATTTTATTCTTTGCCTGAGTACTCTTTACGATGGAAAGCCAGTCGCGGCTCGGCCCCTTTGCATTCTGGGATGTAATAATCTCAATGCGGTCACCGTTTTGCAACACATGGGAAATCGGCACCAATTCACCGTTCACTCTTGCGCCTACCATCTTGTTACCTACCGCACTGTGGATTGCATATGCAAAATCCACCGGACAGGAACCGGTCGGCAAATTCTTTACATCACCGGACGGAGTAAAGCAATAAATCCGATCGGAGAACAAATCCAGGTCGTCCTTGATAGAGCTTAAAAACTCCTTGCTGTCCGACATATCCTGCTGCCATTCCAGAATCTGACGAAGCCATGCCAACTTCTCTTCTTCCGTATCGGTGCTCTTTGCACCGCCCTGGGTCTCCTTATACTTCCAGTGAGCCGCAATACCGTACTCTGCGGTACGGTGCATATCAAAGGTACGAATCTGAATTTCAAACGGAGTACCGTTATGACCGATTAAGGTCGTATGCAACGACTGATACATGTTGGCCTTCGGCATAGCGATATAATCCTTAAAGCGCCCCGGAATCGGCTTGTACATCTCATGAATCACACCCAGTGCCGCATAACAATCCTGTACGGAATTCACGATAATACGCACCGCAAATAAATCATAAATCTGGTCCAGTGTCTTATTCTGGTTTACCATCTTTTTATAAATACTGAAAAAGTGCTTTACACGGCCGGTAATCTCCGCATCAATCCCCGCTTTACGAATTTGTTCTCCCACTTCTTCGATAATACCGTTAATAAACCGGGTCCGTTCCTCTTTGCGAAGTTCAATCTTCTCCTCCAGTTCCTCACAAACCTCCGGTTCCAAATACCGCAGGGACAAATCGTCCAGTTCTACCTTGATTTTGGAAATACCGAGGCGGGATGCAAGCGGCGCATAAATATCCATGGTTTCCCGGGCCTTCTCAATCTGCTTCTCCGGCTTCTGATACTGCAAGGTACGCAAATTGTGCAGACGGTCTGCCAGCTTAATCAAAATGACGCGGATATCCTTTGCCATGGCAAGGAACATCTTACGAAGATTCTCCGCTTGAAGCTCCACCTTGTCCATAGAGTAATTCAACTGTGTCAGCTTTGTTACACCATCCACAAGCAGTGCAACTTCGCTGCCGAACATTTCGGTAATCTCTTCCAGTGTGTACGCGGTATCCTCCACCACATCGTGCAAAATTCCCGCCGTAATCGTCTCTTTATCCAGCTCCAGCTCCGCCAAAATAATGGCAACACAAATCGGATGAATGATGTACGGCTCTCCCGACTTACGAAGCTGACCCTTATGTGCCTCGTCCGCCAAACGATACGCCTTCTCAATCATCGTTAAATCCGTGGACGGATGATAAGCCTTAATGGCCTCCATTAACTTTCCGTACAAGACCTCCGGATCGGTAAAATCCGCCGGCGTACTCAGTTCCTTTTCATCCACGCGTTTTATTTTATTTCCCGTTTTTTCAATGATACCAGTATCCATGTTGCCCCCTACTCCGGCAAATTGCCTTTTGTGCAAAACCCACCATGCAATTAACGATACTTTTCCGCTCTTACTTGCCCGGATATGTTACAACGGTCTCAACCTCATACTTAGACAGCCTCTCTCTTCCCTCCAAGCCTGCCAGTTCCAATAAAAATACAATCTTAACAACCTCGCCGCCCAGCTCTTCAATCAGCTTTGCCGCAGCCTCGATGGTTCCTCCTGTAGCAATCAAATCATCCACGATAACTACCTTCTGACCCGGTTTGATGGAATCCTTATGCATCTCAATGGTAGCGGTACCGTACTCCAGCTCATAGGTCGCTTCCACAGTCTCACACGGAAGCTTTCCCTTCTTACGAACCGGTACAAAGGCTTTCTTCATGTTATATGCCAACGGAGCACCGAAAATAAAACCTCTGGATTCTGCACCCACAATCACATCAAACTCCGTGTCTGCAAGTAACTTCTGCATCTCGTCAATGGCAAGCGCAAATCCGTCCGCATCCTGCAATACCGTCGTAATGTCACGGAACATAATGCCTTCCTCCGGGAAATCCGGAATGGTTCTGATATAATCCTCTACAGTCTTCATAAGTGTCTCCTTTCAAGGTCAGCCTTCTTCGCGGTCCCAGACCGGCTTAGGGCACACTTTCTCATTTTTAAGTATACTTAATATAGTATAGCACTTTTTCTATGGAAAGAAAAGGGGGTTTTGTGCAAAAAATACCGCCTATCCTAAGATAAGCGGTACAAAAAACTATTCATTTCTCATCACTCGTACGTTCCCACCTACTACTTTTCCGTCGTACTCCCGAACCCACCATTCCTTTTTCCTTCCGCCGCATCATCCACGGTAATGCCGTACGGCAGGAAAATACCCTGAGCAAAGCCGGTGCCTTCCGTCAATTCCACCGTTTTTCCTTCGTTAGAATCATTGGTGAGCTTTACGAAAATATGCCCCTCGTTGTCGGAGTAGGCGTAATCACTATCAATGACACCCACAGTATTATTTAACTGCAGACGGTACTTAAAGCCCAGACCGCTTCTCGGAAACAGCATAAGGACAAAGCTCTCCGCCATCTCCGCCCGGATACCGGTGGGAATTTTCACCGTTTCGCCCGGAGCAAGTATTACCGTTACCGGCATAAAAAAGTCATATCCGGCAGAGCCTATGGTGGCTCTGACCGGTAATTTTAAGCTGTCGTATATCTCGCCTGCACGTCCCGCTTCCACCGGAAACGCATCGATAAAATCTGCTGCAAACCGCTCCCTGCTGACCTTAGAAAAAGCCGCAATCCGCGGTGCATTCGGATAGTCAAACGTCATGGCTTACATCTCCTTTAAGAAAGCAACGTAACCGCAATATGCTTCGTACAAATCGGACTTACTGATAATCTCCCACGGAGCGTGCATGTTTAACACCGCAACACCGCTGTCGATAACCTCCATGCCGTAGTTCGCCATAATATAAGCGATGGTTCCGCCTCCGCCCTCGTCTACACGACCAAGCTCGGAGGTCTGGAAGGTTACCTTGTGAGCATCCAGTGCCCCGCGAAGTCTTGCCATATACTCAGCATTGGCATCATTGGAGCCGGACTTACCGCGGGAGCCGGTGTACTTGTTAAATACAAGGCCTTTGCCGAAGTACGCAGTGTTCTTCTTCTCGCTGACAGACGGATAGTTCGGGTCGAATGCCGCACTTACGTCGGAAGAAAGCATTACGGAGTTCGCAAGTGCACGACGTACCTTAAGCTCGGAGTAATCGCCGCACAGATTCATGACCTCTGCTACCGCATTTTCAAAGAAACGGGAATGCATACCGGTAGCACCTACACTTCCGATTTCTTCCTTATCCACCAAAATACAAACAGCGGTACGGTCCACCTTCTTCAATGCGAACAACGCCTTCAAGGACGGATATGCACACACACGGTCATCGTGGCCATAGCCCATAATCATACTGCGGTCAATACCGAATTCTCTTGCTGCTCCTGCCGGAACCGCTTCGATTTCCGCAGAAACAAAATCATCCTCTTCGATATCGTAGGCTTCCTTTAACATGGCAAGGATATTGCTCTTTACCGCTTCCTTTTCCTCGCCCTCAAGCGGAATACTTCCCACTAAAATATTTAAGTCTTCGCCCTCTACTACCTTTGCGGCGTTCTTTTCCATCTGCTTTGCGGACAGGTGAATGAGGAGATCCGTAATACCTACTACCGGGTCCGTATCCTTCTCGCCGATGACTACGTTTACTACCGTGCCGTCCTTCTTTACCACTACTCCGTGAAGAGCCAACGGCAGGGTTACCCACTGATACTTCTTGATACCGCCGTAGTAATGGGTATCTAACATTGCCATCTCCGTATCCTCGTAGAACGGAACCTGCTTTAAGTCAAGACGCGGGGAATCGATGTGAGCCCCCAGAAGCTTCATACCTTTCTCTAACGGTTCTGCACCGATTAAGAAAAGTGCCACTGCCTTTCCCATGTGATTTACATATATCTTATCGCCAGCCTTAAGAGCGGTATTCTTTGCGATAGCATCCTTTAAATCCACATAACCCTCTGCTTTTGCCAGACGAAGCACCTCGTCTACGCACTCGCGCTCGGTCTTACAGTCGGAAATAAACTTGCGGTACTCTTCCGCAAAGGCAAACACTGCCTTTTTGTCCTTCTCGGAATACTTTAACCAAGCGTTCTTGCTCTGCTTTGTTCCCTTCTTGTCCTTTGTCGGTTCAACTTTTTTCGTTGCCATATCATTACCTTCCTTTCGGATTTATTGTCTAAATCAGTGCCTCTTTATATGGAAACGCGATTCATAGCGTTTCCCCGCCGAATTTGCGTAGCGAAGCTACCGTTTCCTCTGCAAATTCGTGCGATCCGCCGGATGCTACTAGGAATGTGCTAAAAAAAATAGCACATTCCTAGTATAGCCTATTTCCCCGATTCATTCAAGTAAAAGTTTCGCTTCCGCATGTAGTAATACGCGATTCCCAGCGGCACCGCTGCCGAAATCCAGGCAAGAGGCCCTGCCAGACAAATTCCCCGGTACCCAATGAGTCCCGGCAGGATATAAGACGCTGCCACACGGGTAATCAGCTCAAACACACCGCCCATGAGCGGCATAAAGCTTCTGCCGATGCCCTGCAATACATTCCGGTATACAAAAATCATATTAAGGAACGGGAAAAAGATGGCCGCCTGACGCAAATACAATTGCGCGGAATCTAATATCTCCTCAATTACCGCCGCCTCCATCTCCTCTGAGGTCATGAACAGCTTTGTAATCGGCTCTCCGAGCACAAATAAAATCACCATGGAAATCACCGCACAAATTAACGTCAGCACAGTACATTTTGCCACACCCTCTTTGATACGGTCGGTGCGTCCCGCTCCCATATTCTGTCCGGCATAGTTCGCCATGGCCACACCGAAGGTCAGCGCCGGCTGTACCACCAGCTGTTCTGCCTTACATGCCGCCGTGAAGGCCGCGATTTTCGCCGTCCCGAACAAATTCAACGCCCCTTGCACCACCACCGTACCGATAGCGGTGATACAAAACTGGAACGCCATGGGAAGACCGATATTCAAATGTCTCCGGTACAACGCTGCCGGTGCCTTAAAATCCTCTTTTGACAGATGCAAAATCGGATACTTCTTCCATATGTACAACAAACAACAAATACCGGATACCAGCTGGGCAACTACCGTCGCCAATGCCGCTCCCGCCACCCCCATGTGGGCATACCGGATTAACACAATATCCAATACAATATTTAAGAGCGAAGAAATAATCAAGAAATACAACGGACTCCTACTGTCTCCCACCGCACGTAAAAGGCACGCCAACAGGTTATACATCATAGTCGCCGCAATCCCGGCGTAAATGATACAGATGTAAGTTGCCGCATCTCCGATAATTTCATCCGGTGTATGAATAAGACGCAACAGTGGCTTTGCCGTAACCAAAGCAAGTAAGGTAATTACCACCGTAAATCCGACACTTAAAATCACCGCACTGGCCTCCGCCTTCTTAAGACCGGCTTCATCCTTTGCCCCGAACCGTTGTGCCACCAGAACCGCAAAACCACTGGTCAGTCCGTTGGCAAAACCCAGCACCAAAAAGTTTAAGGAACCGGTAGTTCCCACCGCCGCCAAGGCCTCATAGCCCAGATATTGTCCTACAATAATCGTATCCACCATATTGTAAAGCTGCTGGAACACATTTCCCAAAAGAACCGGTAGGGAAAACAAAAGGAGTAGCTTTAACGGACTGCCTTTCGTCATGTCTCTGACTTTTGTATTGCTCATAGGTCACCTCTACTATTTTAAAATATGAATACTACGCACATACATCTTGAAAGCCATTGTAATTTGTTTTTGCAATACTGTCAACAAGGTATTGTTATACAATTTCCGACATTTTATCAATATCTAAACATCTACAAAAAGAAAAAGCTGCCATACCTGCCGATCCTTTCCCGCAAATATAACAGCCTTTTGTTTCGATATCCTCTTTCCTTTATGTTACGTTTTCACCTTTACGAATACTTCCTCCCCAAATCGTTTAACTCCTCCAAAAGCTTCTGATTGTTCACCTTTCGTGCCAGTGGCAGGTAGAGTTCAAGAGTTTCCTTTGCTTTTTTCGCCCGCTTCTCCTCCGCCAGATACTCAATGGTACGCATGTTGTGCAGACGCTCTGCCAGCTTAATCAGAAGCACCTCTTCCGGGCAGCTGTCCCTGTCCGTATGCCACAGGTCGATATTCTTCACGACATTCCAAACGTTCTCCGGCAGTTCAGCTTCCAAATCCATCTCCTCGTTCCGCTCCGAGATATCCGAAAACAATCCCGCCAGTATGGTGTCTGCATCCGCGCCCATATCCGCCAGCAGCATCGCCACGTTAATCGTATGAGTCACAAACTCATCCCTACAATACCGGCACTTTCCTTCGTATACCTTACAAGCCACGCCATATACCTCATCGAGTACCGCCTCCTCCACCACAACATCGTTTTTCTTAAGCAACTCTTTTAATCCTGCAAAGAGCTCCCCCTTCGGAGTCCCAAGCTTCGTACTGTTTAAAAAAATCTGTTCCATACAGTTCCCTCCTATGCAATCAAGCTCCAGTCTCAAGGTTCTGAGAAAGGACGGAGAAAAACCGAATTCTCTTTTAAATGCTCTGGAAAAGGCACTGTGAGATTCAAATCCGTACCGAAATGCCACATCAATGATTTTGCTTCCGGCAACCAGATCATCCATAGCCCGGAACAGTCGTCTTCTGCAAAGATACTCCATGACCGTTTCTCCGGTATATGCTTTAAACAATTGCAGAAAATGATACTCCGAGTAACCTGCCAGTTCCGCCAGTTGTGCATTGGTCAGCTTCTCTTCCAGATGCGCCTCCATATAATCCAAAATCCGGTTCATATCCATCAACTTCCCTTCCACGTGGTAGCTTAAGCATAACATAGGATAAAAGGAAATGCTGTACCGAAACCGGGATGTTACTACCAATCCAAATAATTATCCCAATAAACATCCGGATGCATTGCTGTATCAATCACTTCCAGTTTCGGACAATTCTCTGTCACCACCTCTGCAGTGCCATCTCTAATAACCGCATCTTCCGGTGCGTCTCCGAATATTGCAATCAGACGAAGCTCCGGACAATTCTTACAAACCAGCTTCTCACATGTTCCGATACAAATTTTACTCAAATTCGGGAAGAATTCAAAACCATCCACCACATTCGGTCCCATGTCATAATTCCCCGCATGGATTTTCGTCACCGCTTCCCGTTCCTCCAACGAAAGGTATCCGTTATGGTCCAGATCTCCCCATTCCTTCAAATAATCCCGGAACACTAAATTGGAAAAATACTCCGCTGTAATCGGTAATTCTCCCGTCCCGCAGGTTTCAGACTCCGAACCCTCCGTAAGCCAAAGTCCTTCTGCCACACGGATTCCCTCCGGATTCTGAGAGTAATCCAACTCCGTCCAAAGCTGCAATCCCTTCTCCGGCGTCACAGAATAGGAAATATCAACCTCAACCTCCCCGTAAAACTCCTGCTTCTCACCGTCTCCGAAAAACAAATCTCCCGCAAGCCCCAGACGGATTTCCTCATCATTCTCACCCGTCTTAGTTCCGTAAAATTGTCCTTCGATTCCGCGAAGAGGGGAATAGGTCTGCACCGGCATGATCAAAAGCTCCTGCCACCGGAACCGAAACTCCTCTGCCGTTAACGGTGTTTCACTATACATCACAAACGTATCGTTTTTGTATTCTCCGTAGTATCCCAGACTCACATCACGGATTCCGTAATAGTCGCCGGACAGATACTTGTTATCAATCAGTACCTGATAGGCCTTTCTTCCCTGTTCATCATACAGGGCCGGTGTCACTTCCTGTACCTCCACAAAGAAGCCCTCTTCCAGCTTTAACACTGCAGCCTCCAGCTCCGTTAGTGCAGTCTCATAGTCCGTCACCGTCTCACCGTTCCATGTAATGTACCCCAGTCCGGAGGTATCTACTTTCTTGCTCTTTACATCCACAACCGGTAATTCCTTTGACTGAACCGTAGTCGTATCCAGCACCATCTCCGCCGGCTTACAACTATAGGTGGCAAGGGAAAGCATCGGTGACCCTGAAATCCGTAGGGACACCCCGCTAAAGTTATTCCGACTGTTCCCCACCACAGTCATCTCCTGCAGTTGTGGGCAATTCTCTACCACAAACTCCTGCCCTTCTCCGATACTCTCCGTCACATCCTGTATCCATATAGTTTCCAATACCGGACAGTTCTTTATAATCACATCTCCCAATTGATAGGATTGTACGCTGTTTGATCCCTCCACTCCGATTTTCGTAAGCTTCGGCACATCACAGATTTCCACCTTGGTCGCCGAATTCAGTTCCAACCATTCAAGCTCCGGGAAATAGGAAAAGCCTTTCATTTCCGAATAAGGCGTAAGAATATTACGCATACCTGCCCATATCACCGTTACCTCTGCCAACTCCGCATCCGAAAAATACCCGTTTTTGTCCGTATCAAACTTTTCCTTCAAATACACACAAAATCTCGTATCTCCGAAATTCTCCTCCGAGATGGCTATCCCATCAATCGGCGCCACCGTGACCGTAGGTATCGGGGTAGCAGTAGGCGCAATGGTTAACGTCGGAAGCATCCCTCCGTTCACACAGGAACCTTCCTGCTCCTTCTTCCCACAAGCAACCGCTCCGATGCAAAATAAAAACATACCCATCAATACTCCGATTCTCTTTTGGTGTTTCATAACATACCTCCCCGTTTTGTACAAGTTCCGAACAACCGTCTGTTTCTGCGTTCATTTTATCATCTGAGTGTTTTCTTATCAACCTTTTATAAAAAAGCTAATAATTTCTTAATAAAACAAGCAGTTTCCTTCCGATATTGAAAAGAAACTGCCTTCCCGTATAGTTATAACTGAAAACTCTCCCTATTCGTTTTCCACCCCTCCCAGTCAATGAGTTTTTCCGGAATCCACTCCCCCGGAAGCAGAATAGTTGCCCGCAAAAACAGGCACACCAGTATGCACCAGACAATCAATGCCGGCACCTTAAGAAAGCGCCACCGTCCCTTACAAAACCGATTGCACAAAAGCACCGCCACCACAGTTACCGGAATCACTCCCACCACACAAACGATGTCCGTCAGCAGGCGTTTCCGCATCTCTTGTACATATCCGGAAATATCCTCCCCCCTCTCCCGTGCGGTATGCAGGGCCACCGACTCATCCCACCCGGTAATAATCACCTGTTGTCCAGGGTATATCTCCCGATCGCTTCCGATTACCGCCAAGGTCCCCGTCAGTATGCCTCCGGTTATCTCAATATATCCCTCCGATTCTTCCCCTGTAGAGACAATATATTCCACCAAAATCAGACCATTCTCTGTTTCGTTTACGGCATATACCATATCTCCGTAATCTCCCAGTAACGCCTCCGTCGGAATCGCCGGTACGGTTCGCCATGTCTCGTAAACCGCTCCGTCCTTTCCGGTCATTTCTGCTGCAAAAGCCCTGCGCGTCACCTCTTCCACCGCCACCTTCGGCAGGGTCAGACGGTACAAATCCTCTGCAAACATGGTAAGCAAAAGCATCACCGTAAAAAACACCGCAAAAATAAAATCCGCCGCCCTTTTCGTCTTCATAGCTTCATACTCTCCAATCCGACCTCCAGACTGTCATGGAAGTACAAATACAAAATCACAATGGGTATCATAAAAATCACCGAGCCAGCCAGCACCTCTGAGGTAGTCAGACCTTCTCCGATGGCAAGCAGACCGGACAAAGGCTTTAGCGTTTCTCTCCGCAAATAAATATCCGCCTGCTCCACCATATTCCAGTATTCCGCAAAAACAAATACAAACACTGCCAGAATACAGGTCCGAAGCTGGGGCACAATCATCTGCAGCATAATCCGGAACACGGACTTCGTCTCTAAAAGTGCCGCCTCCACATAGGACTGCTCCAGCCCTTTCATGTACTGGGTCAGAAGAAATACACTAAAGGGCGCAAACACCGACGGTAGCACAATGGCAAGAGGCGTATCCAGAAGCTTCATATCCCGCAGCCCGATGTAGTTCGGAAGCAGCGTCACCTGCAAGGGCATCATCATAAGCATGATGTAAAAAAAGAACAACAGCTCCTTTCCTTTAAACCGTGCCTGGGAAAAGGCATAGGCCGCCGGCACCGACACCGCAATGTTCAGACACGTAATACTTCCTGCATAAAACACCGAATTCCAAAAGTTCCGCAACACGTAAAAATGCTCAATGAGCAAATCGTAATAGCCCACCAAAGAAAATCCGGAAGGCACAAGACTTGTAAGCCGAAAATTCCCTTCATCCACGGACTGTACCCCAAAAGAATGTACCACCGTCAGCATAATCGGAAGCAGAAACAGCAGGGCACACAGAGAAAGCATCATTTTCACAACAACCTTTTTCATCCGTCACCCTCCCTATACAGTAAATTTCTTTTGCAGTCTGACACCCACCACCACGATAACCGCCACAATCAAAGAAGTCATTACCGCAGCCGATGCCAGATTCTGGTAATTCAACTTGAAGAAATGATTGTTCATGTAATACTGCAACGTATAGCTGTGGTCCGGCGGATAGCTTGTCCCGAAGTACAGGTAGCTTTCCCGGAACACCTTGAAGCTGTACACCACGCCGATTAATATCGTAAATAACAGGGTCGGTGAAATAAGCGGCAAGGTAATTTTCCTATGTAAGGCAAACCCATAGGCTCCGTCCAGCCGCGCCGCCTCGTACACCTCGCCCTCCAGCGTAGAAAAGGCCGCACTGAGCAATATAATGAGAAGGCCGATGTTTTTATAAATGAACAGCAAATACACCGGCCAGACCGACTCGCTTCCGTCAAACAGCGTCCGCCAAACCACCACCACGCTGGCCGTAGGCACCAGCATCGGAAAGATAAACGCAATCCGCAACAGTTTCCAATACCCCTTCATTTTAAGGAGCAACAAAGACAATAAAAACGCCGTCACCACCAGCACCGGTACCGCAGTCGCAATCAGTAGCAGCGAATTTTTCAGCGCCAGTCTGAAATACTCGTTTTGAAACACCTTTACATAGTTTTGCAGTCCCACAAACCTTCTGCTGAACTGATTCTCAATGAGGGAATAGTAGATGACGCGCACATAGGGCAGCACATAAAACAGTGCTAACCCTGCTAAGCTTGGAATCAACAATAACCGGCATTTCAGTAAATATCGTTTCACCCCTTACAAAACCTCCTCTGCTTCAGATAACAGAAACTACGGCCTTCTCCTTAAACACCCCGTTTATTCTTCTTGAAACATCTTTATATTCCTCTGAATCTCCTCTAACATCACATCAAACTCCTGCTTCCCTTCCCGGTAAGCCATAAGCTCCGCTCCTACCACATCATAAGGATACAGAGAATATACCTCTCCCTCCGAAATCAGCCGGTAAATATCCTCCCGCAACACATTGTTCGAAAAATCCTCTCCCCGGGACATATACCGGATTGCGGTGGTAGTATCCTTCTGTAGCTTTTCGCACAACTGGGATACATATTGAAGCGTCAGCTCCAGCTTATCGGACTTCGGATTGATTACGATAAAGTCCACCCGCACACCGCTCGGACAGACCACTCCCTCCTCCAAATCCGGCAGCTTCGTTGCCCGGAATCCGCCAATGCGGAAGTAATCCAGACTCACGGACAAGCTCATATTATCGCTGCGTTCCAGCTCAAACGCTATATTTTTCATGGACGCATCCGACAGGTGCTCCGGACGTTTCTCACTGCTGAGCAACCACCATTTTCCCTCGTTAAATGGTACATCATAGGCACGCATCTTCTCCATATAGCTTCGAAGCAGCTCCGTCTCCTGTTGGCTCATGTCCTCATACCCGTAGACCTGTTCAAACTTACTTGTAATATCCGCGGTCATCAAACCATAGGGGGTGAAAAATGTATGCTCTCCGTTTTTCGGAAGGGCCTCTACCTGTTCCAAAAACTCCGTATAGGTCATGCCATCAAAATCCAGACCGTATTCCTCACATACATCCTCCCTGTAAAGAACAAAGGAAACATTCACACCGCAGGGAATCATCCAGATGTCTCCGTTCTCTGCCGTTGCCGCCTCCTTAATGTAGTCGTGATACCGGTCCAAAAGCCCGGCCGCCTCCGGAACATCATTTAGGGAATAATACGCTCCCGTCCGCAGGATATCCGCTGCAAGTGCGCTGTCCGTAGACAGCATCATAAAGTCATAATCCGAATCTCCCGCCAGGAGCTTCGTCACCATAAGCTCACTATCCTCCGGCTGTACGATCTCTACCTTCACATCACAGGAGCTCAGCTGATACGGGGTATACACCTCCGAATAGGTATACCCCAAAAGAGTATCCTCCGGCACCAGTAGCGTTTCTTCCTCTTTCTTTTTCTTCTCTCCGGCACAGCCTGCGAACAGCATCATAACCATACTGAGTACCAAAATAACTGCGAACTTCCTTTGCGTAACCTTCTTCTCTTTCATATTGTCTCTCCCTTCATTATCACCGGTCTCCCGGTCCTTCTTTGCTCTTAGGAACATCATAGCAAAAAAAGCAAAAGAAATTCGGCAGAAAAAACGAAAGAAAAGTGAAAGAAAAGCTTCTTACGCAAAACAAAAACAGCCCCTCTCCGCGCGGAAAGGGACTGCCTACATTTCCTATTCAATTCTCAACGATTTAGTTATCGATTAACTTGTTCTCGTTGTTCCAGCTGTAAAGCTTACGAAGCTCTGCGCCGACTTCCTCTAACTGATGGGTAGCACCCTTTCTTCTCATTGCGTTGAAGTTCGGGCAACCTACCTGGTTCTCGGTGAGCCAGTTACGTGCGAATACACCCTCCTGGATGTCCTTTAATACCTGCTTCATCGCCTTCTTGGTCTCATCGGTGATGATCTTCGGTCCGGTAATGTAATCACCGTACTCAGCGGTGTTGGAGATGGAGTATCTCATACCCTGGAAACCGCTCTGGAAGATGAGGTCAACGATGAGCTTCATCTCGTGGATACACTCAAAGTATGCGCTCTCCGGCTCATAACCTGCCTCAACGAGGGTCTCAAAACCTGCCTTCATAAGGGCGGTTACACCACCGCAAAGAACTGCCTGCTCACCGAAGAGGTCGGTCTCGGTCTCTTCACGGAAGGTGGTCTGAAGAACACCTGCTCTTGCGCCACCGATTGCCAGTGCGTATGCAAGACCCATCTCATGTGCCTTACCGGTAGCATCCTGATGTACAGCGATTAAGCACGGAACACCCTTGCCTTCCTGGTACTGGCTTCTTACGGTATGACCCGGTCCCTTCGGAGCGATCATAACTACGTCTACATCCTTCGGCGGGATAATCTGACCGAAGTGAATTGCGAAACCGTGTGCGAACATTAACATGTTGCCCGGCTCAAGATTCGGAGCGATGGAAGCCTCGTACATAGCCTTCTGCTTCTCGTCGTTGATGAGAATCATGATGATGTCTGCCTTCTTAGCAGCCTCAGCAGCCGTATATACTTCAAAGCCTGCAGCCTCAGCCTTTGCCCAGGACTTGCTGCCCTCGTATAAACCGATTACTACGTGTACACCGGACTCCTTCATGTTCAGTGCATGAGCGTGTCCCTGGCTACCATAACCGATAACAGCTACGGTCTTGCCATCCAACAGTGCAAGATTACAATCCTGCTGGTAATAAATCTTTGCCATTTTATTATCCTCCTAAGTTTTCTATATGGTATGCGCAACTCGTGCGTCGTACGCTCTAAAAAGTGGCAGATTACTCTGCGATATAATCCTCGATGTCACCGACACCGCGTACCAGACCGGTAATACCGGTGCGTACGAATTCTTTAATGGTGAAGCCCTCAAGCAAACGCATGAAAGCATCAATCTTAGCCTGATTACCGGTCAGCTCAATCATCAAAGACTCCGGTGCCACGTCTACAATCTTCGCACGGAAAATATCCGCCACGGAAATCACCGACTGGCGCTCCTTCTGATTGGCCTGTACCTTTACCAGTACCAGCTCTCTGCAAACAGACTCGCCCGGAAGAAGCTCCGTAATCTCTACCACATCCTCCAGCTTCGCCAGCTGCTTGTGAATCTGATCCAGGATACCGTCTTCACCGCTGACTGCCACGGTCATACGGGAATACTCCGGATTCTCCGTCTCACCCACGGAAAGACTGTCAATGTTGTAACCACGACGGCTGAACAAACCGGATACACGGCTTAATACACCTGCCGTATTCTCTACTAAAAGCGACAATACCATTCGGCTCATAAGGTCCCCTCTTTCTCACTGTATTATATCAAAGTGTATTTTATCAAGCCTATCCGTTTTTGTCAAGCAAAACGGGAAAGATTCTTCCGAAGCAGTCCGTTTACCGTTCCCGGGTCTGCCTTTCCCTTGGTCTTTTTCATGACCTGCCCCACCAGAAAACCGAACACCTTGTCCTTTCCGGACCGATATTCTTCCACTATTTCCGGATATTCCGCAAGTACCTCATCCACAGCCGCCTGCAAGACTCCTTCGTCCGACAGACTCATAAGGCCGCGCTGCTCCATATAGGAAAGGGGGGCTACATCCGCTTCCACTACCTTCGCAAACACTTCCTTTGCATTGGCCTGATTGATTTTTCCTTCTTCCACCGCTACAATCAGATCCGCTGCGTGCTTCGGCGAAAAGGTAAGCTCCTCCGGTTCCTTACCGGATTCTTTTAACAAACGAAGCAGCTCTCCCATAAACCAGTTAGCGGTTTTCTTCGGCAATCCGGACCGCTTGGCCGTCTCTTCAAACAAGGTCGCCAGATGCCTTGACTGAGTCAGTATATCCGCATCATAGGCCGGGATGCCGTACTCTTCCGTAAAACGTGCCGCCTTTTCCTCCTTAAACTCCGGCTGACGGTTTCTTATCCCGTCAATCCATTCCCGGCCAATCAGTACCGGTGGTATGTCCGGCTCCGGAAAATACCGATAGTCCTTGGAGTCTTCTTTGGAACGCATGGAGTAGGACACTCCCTCGGCATCGTCCCAACGTCTTGTTTCCTGCACCACTTCCTGTCCGCTCTCTATCCGCATAATCTGCCGTTCCCGTTCTGCCGCAATGGCACGGGCAATGGCCTTAAAGGAGTTTAAATTTTTCATTTCGGTCCGTGTGCCCAAAGTCTCGCTTCCGGCCTCTTTTACGGAAAGATTCACATCCACCCGCATGGAGCCCTCCTGCAGCTTACAATCGGAAATTCCAAGATACAGGCAAAGCATACGAAGTTTTTCCAGATATGCGATTACTTCCTCCGCAGTTTCCATATCCGGCTCCGACACAATCTCGATTAACGGCACACCGCTCCGGTTATAATCCACCAGAGAAATACCGGCCGCTTCATCATGCACCAGTTTTCCCGCATCCTCCTCCATGTGCATTTCATGGATGCGGACGCTCTTATTTTCGATTTCCAGAAAACCGTCCCGGCATACCGGTACATACAACTGGGAAATCTGATAATTCTGAGGATTATCCGGGTAGAAATAGTTCTTCCTGTCAAATATCGTCCGCCTGCTAATCCGGCTATTTGTGGCCAGGCCCAGCGCAATAGCCGCTTCCACCACCTTTTTATTTAACACCGGAAGGCTTCCCGGCATCCCGGTACACACCGGACAGGTCTGGGTATTGGGCATTGCCCCGAATTTCGTTGCACAGCCGCAAAATATCTTCGTTTCCGTGGATAGCTCAATGTGCACCTCCAAGCCGATGACGGTATCATACTGTTTCTTTGCCATACTATAACCGCTCCCTTCCCTGTTCCCATGCGGTCGGGAATTTCCCCCGAAGCTCCTCATAGCCTTCCGCCGCCGCAAACAACGTCTCCTCACAAAAGGCATTTCCGATTAACTGCAACCCGATGGGAAGCCCTTCCGCGTCAATACCGCACGGTACACTGATGGCCGGCAGCCCTGCCAGATTCACCGCCACCGTATCCGCATCTTGCAAATACATCAATAACGGATCCTTTAACGCGGTCCCGAACTTCGGTGCCGTAGTCGGCGCTGTCGGTGTCAATATGCAATCGTAATTCTCAAACACCTTATCAAAGGCCTCCCGAATCAGGCGTCTCACCTTTAATGCCTTCAAGTAATACGCATCGTAATAGCCCTCGCTTAATGCAAAGGAGCCCAACAGGATCCGGCGTTTCACCTCTTCTCCAAAACCCTCGGACCGACTCTTTACGTACATCTCATGAAGCGTTTCTGCCCCTTCTGCCCGGTATCCGTACTTCACTCCGTCAAACCTTGACAAATTAGAGCTTGCCTCCGCGCAGGCAATGATATAATAGGCTGCCACCGCATACTCCGCAAGCGGAAGGGAGATTTCCTCCACAACGGCGCCGTTTCGATCCAGTAGCTTCATCGCACCTTTTACAGCCTCCCGCACTTCCTCTCGGGTTCCTTCTCCTAAATACTCCTTCGGTACCGCAAAACGCATTCCTTTGAGTTTTTCTATCCGTTCTTCAACGTTTGGCTCATGTCCCAGGGATTTTGTAACCTCCCGCTTCACGGTGGTAGCATCCTTTTCATCGTAACCTGCAACACACTCATACAGCGCACGACAATCCGCCACCGTCCGTCCGATGGGTCCTATTTGATCCATGGAGGACGCATACGCCACCAGCCCGTAACGAGACACTCTTCCGTAGGTCGGCTTTAACCCTACCACGCCGCAAAAGGCCGCCGGTTGTCTGACAGAGCCACCGGTATCGGACCCTAACGCAAGGGGCACCTCTCCCGCCGCCACAGCCGCACAGGAACCACCGGAGGAGCCTCCCGGTACATGACTCATATTCCACGGATTTTTTGTCAACCGAAAAGCCGACGTCTCTGTCGTACTCCCCATGGCAAACTCATCCATATTTGTCTTTCCCAATATAATCATGCCTGCATCCTGCAGTCGTTGTACCACGGTTGCATCATAGGCCGGCACAAACCGTTCCAGCATCCTTGAGCCGCAAGTAGTCCGTAAACCTTTCGTACAAATATTATCCTTAATGGCAATCGGTACACCGGCCAGCGGTCCCGCATAGCGTCCGCTTCGAATGCCCTTCTGCACCTCATCCATTCGCTGCTCCAATTGCATATCATTTATCGTCAAAAAAGCCCCGAGCATCGGCTCCTTTTCCGCAAGTTTCATCTGCAATGCGTCAACCGTCTCCTTCACGCTCAACGCTTTGCTCTTTATTTTCTCACTCATTGCCCTTACGGACATCTGTAACAATTCCATGGTTCCCCTCCTATACGGTTTTCGGCACGACCGGACAATCGTTACGCAGTTCCGGTACATTGGCCAGCGTCTGCACCTTTCCGTCCGGATTCGTCACCTCATCTTCTCTGAGTGTAGCTTCTCCCGGCTCTCCGTGAGAAAGCGGTACGACACCCTCCGTGTCTATTTCATTCAGCTTCTCCGTATATAAGAGCAGCTTCTCCATCTCATTCATGGTCCTTTCCCGTTCGGACGCATCTACTTTTAACTTTGCCAGAAGTTCTGCCTTTTCCAGAACCGCCTCATCGATTTTAATCATACGACATACCTCCGTTCTACCATATTTTACCCGAATCGCCGATAGAAGTAAATAATTAATTTCTACTACATACTCACTTTGCTTACACACAAAAAAGGAACATACACTTATTTTTTCAAATAATCTGTATGTTCCCCCTTTTTCTGTTGCTTTATAACCGAAGGGACTGTTCTTCCCAACTCGTTACACTTACTCTTCCTCTGCCACCAAATCCATAATGGTATCGTCTACATCATCCCATGCCGCATCGGAAAGGACGGTGTCCTCTAAATCCACATCATATACCTTTTCCACAGCATCTAAGGTACCTGCGGAAGAAGCCATCTTCTCCAGCACCGCTACCATCATCTCCGTGTAATCCTTCTCGAACGCATCATATTCTTCATAGCTCATGGTCTCAAAGTCTACATCGGCATACTTTGCATTAAAATCATCGGACGCCGCATACAACTCCTCGTCAATGACATAGAAGAAGTCCGTCGGATACAGGGTTACGGTCATGGTGCCTTCCTTAAAGGCGTTGACATTCACACTCTTAACATCCCACTTTACCTTGGAAAGAACTTCCTTAGAAACCTCAATCACACGATTTCTTACATCCGTCGTAATATACTCTTCGGTGATGTCGATATAGTACAGCAAGCAGTCCGCAAAATACTCAATTTCCGCATCGTAAAGCTCCTGCGCTCCCTCCGGGGAATCCATATTCATGCTGACGTAATCTTCATAGTCTGCATAGAAGCTGGCTTTCATAGCCGCATCAAAGTAGAACTTTGCAGCTTCTTCTACGCCCTTCTGGGCAACCATAGCATCCCAGTATTCCTCCGGATCAACCATACCATATCTAACACTGGAGAACGGATGAATCGTATAGTCATTATCATGAACACCTAATTCCACATAGCACTGACCCAGCTCATTATCCGCAAAATAGTAGGTAGCCTCCAAATGATTTGCATCGCCACCCTTTACATCCGGCTCACCGTAGGCTTCCAAAATCTCTGCCGGCTTGTTTCTCTTGGTGATGCCCTGCGGGAATACCACATCCACTTCCGTGGTGGATATATACAGGGAATATACCATACACTCCTCAACCGGAGCCGCTTCAGCGGAATCATTGTATACCGTCATTCTGACATACCGCTCATTCTCCTCGTCAAACAACTCGAATTCGGTACTGATATAGTACGGGTCCAGACGAAAATCCGCAACATTGTCATAAGTAGAAGACACATGCCAACCGTTACTTAACCAATCCGTCAGCGGCATCGGGAACTGATAAATCACACCGTCAATGACAAACTGACCACTGGTAATTTCCTCGGAAATCTTTGCAGCACCCTCTTCAATAAACTTCTCGTCATCCAAATCCAGATTCATGCCGGAGCATCCTGCAAAGCTCAGTGCCATTATCATTACCAGGCACAACATCATACGTACTTTCTTCATAAAATCTCTCCCTTTGTTAATAAATTTTCAAACAACAAAAGGGAGTATAGCACATATTTGGGGAGGATGCAAGTAAAAAATAGGGTATCCACAAGTTAAAACAACCTTGATGGATACCCTACGAACTCATTGAAATTTACACAATCAAACTATCCACATTATTTCTGTCAATCACGGAAACGCGGCAATGGATAATCTCGTTCGGGAACTTCTCGCCCGCAGCAATGTGATTATAGAGCCAGATTACCGGATCGTGACCCTGGCCGAAGGAATCCTGACCTACGGTACATGCAATAATACCCTTCTTGATGTAAGCAACAATCTCCGGATCCGTATCAAATGCGTATAACTGAACCTTGCCGGCCTTACCGCAATCCTCCACTGCTCTTGCCGCAGAACACGGGAATCCGTTGGTAATAAACAATGCCTTTACATCCGGATTCGCTGTCAAAGTTTCAACGGTACGGCTGTAAACATCATCATCATTGTCAAGAATGAGTACTTCTTCCACAATCTTAATTCCGCTGTAATTCTTAAGCTCCGCCTTAAAGCTGTTGTAACGCTCTGCGTTGGAACCGATTTCCAAATCGCCGTGTAAAATCGCAACCTGTCCGGATTTTCCTAAATCCTTTGCCATAGATTGTGCTGCAATCAATCCCGGTTCCGCCGGATCCGGACACAGGCACGCCACTCTTGCAATCTCCGGCGAACAGTCACAGTTATATACCATAACCTTCACACCGCTTTCAATTGCTTCCAATGCACAACCGAAGGTATCCATCCATCCCGGGAAAATCAATCCGTCATACTTCTGCTGAATCGCACGATGTATAGCCTCACCCACCTGCTCATTCATATCTCTGTTAGGAAGAATCGGTACAAACTCTCCGACACCGCCCACTGCCTCTAATTCTTTTCCGGCATAGCTTGCGCCACGGCCGACACCGTACCAGAACTCGTTGTCATACATACTTAACAACATAATCTTAACCGGTCTGGCTTTCCTGGACGGTGACGGAACAATTGCGGTATTATACTGACCGAGCAAGCCCTGAATACTCTTAAGCATCGTTCCGAGCTTTTCGGTATGGGATGCAATCTCGCTGGATTCTGCCGCAACCTCCTCGGAAACAGCTGCAATATCCGTTGTGTTTTCACTGATTGCCTGAGAAGTATCAAACAGCTGAGTCGCTTTGTTCTTAGTTTCTGCGGAATTACTTGCCATAACAACAAACTTCTGCGAAACATCCGCCATCATATTATGAATCTCATTGGACTGCTGGTTAATGGAACGGAAGGAACTGTTCACCTGTTCAAAGGTCTCGGTACTTCTGCTGTATGTAGTTTCACAGGCACGAATACTTTCATTTACCTGCTCACTGCTGCTGATAATCTCATGTACAATCTTATTAATGGTGTCCATACCATCCTTGGTCTTATTGGACATCTCACTCATCTCATCCGCTACTACCGCAAAGCCCTTACCAGACTGTCCGGCTCTGGCTGCCTCGATAGAAGCATTTAATGCCAACAGTTTTAACTGATTGGATATACCGATAATAAAATCTCCGATTTCTTCAATCTTCTTGATATCGGTATTAAAGCGATTCAGTATCTGGTCAATGTTGTTCAGCTCCTTCGACATGGCACTCATGTCGTTCTCGTAGCCCTCTAACTTTGCGATACCTTCTTCACAATTGGATACCGTAACATCCAACAAAGAGCGAATGGACTGCATGGAACTTTCCACGTTCTTCATCTGCTCGTTATTGGCTTCGATCAACTCCAGATTATCCTTTACCAACTCAAACTGCTCCGAGGTCTTACCGGCCACAACAGTAACACCGCTGGCAATCTGCTCGTTCCCCATCTGATTTGCATCGGCACTCTTGGACAGAACTTCAATCGCGTCGGAAAGAACGATTACATTACCCTTTGTTGCTTCTACAAAGGTCATAAGATTGCTCTTAATTGCATTTACGGAACCTGCAATTATATTTGATGTACTTTTTCCTTCGCCCACCTTAATGTCTTCCACATTTAATTTACCGTGTACGATTTGGCGGCTCTTTTCCAAAATATCATTGTAAGCCCTGTCGTTCTTCACCAGTTTAAACACAAGAAAACCAATGACCAGTAACTCAACAGCGGCCAATATTATAAAAAACAGCTCCATAGGACGTCCTCCTCTTTTTCAGTATTGAATCACCTAATTTTTATGTTATATACATTATAACATATTCTTTCTAAAAATAACAGACAAATTTTTAAAATTTTACATATTTTTTTGAAATCATTTATAAAAAAATGAAGGACACCGTTTTACACAAAAAGTTTATACAACCGCAGATTTTCTTCATGACTTCCTCCGAATAAAACATAATAATCAATCTGCTTCTCTTCTTCTGCACAAATGTATTGTCCGTACAGTCCCACACCGCAAAAAGCAACCGTATGCTCTGCGGATACGGAAATTCCGTATCCTTTCCGCGAAAGCAACAGCGGCATCCTCTTTTTCTTTCCTCCGACGGAAATATAACGTGCTTTTCCGTTCACCGGTTCCAACTCCGTATCCAGAATTCCCTTTGCAACGATTTTCTCGCTCTTTTCCCACTCGAAGTAATTCCATATCTTCGAAAGTTCCGGCTCTATCTGGCGCGGTTCTTTTCCCGATTCCTTGAAAAGGACGACTCCTTTTTTGTCCAAAAAGGTAATCGCACCGCTTTTTTTCTCAACACAAATCTCAAGCTTCTTCGTGGAAATCTCATATACGGTTGCGTTCTCCTTTGTGCTAAACGAAACCTTCTCTTCTCCCGTATACATAAAATTTCCGTCCGCAAATGTGTCCGACTGCCCTCTGACAAACCGGATACGCACAATTTCTTCCGAAAGCGGTGTAATTCGGAGAATTCCGTAGTTGCTCACGAAATCCACGAACGTCTTATCCTTCTTTACCCAACGCACACCGCAATCAATCCTGCCGTGTCCCTTGGGCGTCAATTTGCCAGCTTCCACTATGGAATTAAACGAATACGGTGACGTATTGATTTCCGGCCCGGCTTCCGATGCCCCCGTCGTTTTTCCGACTGCTTTGGCCTGCACCCTTTGTACCGGTTTTTCCGCTACCGTTTCTACCGGCTTTTTTGCCTGATTAAGTCCGTATCGCTTTGTGGTCCGCTCCAGAATTCTGGCCAGCTCATCCTGCTTTTTTTCCTCCGTAACCTTCGGAATCACACGCGGTGTCGCCACCCGCAACATATCCTGTTGCTTTTCTAAAGAGCTCAATCGCTTTTCTTCCGACACTGGGGTAGCAATCAGTTCCGTCAAATCCTGCAAATGCACCACCGCCAGTTCATGCAAAGCTCTGGTGGCCGCCACATACAACAGCTTTACATATTGGTCCTCCGACGGGTACTTCTCCTTGGACGGATGATACAATAATACGGCATCAAATTCCAAACCCTTCGTATATTCCACCGGAAGTACCATAACGCCCTCGTCAAATACGGCCGTCTCCGGATTGTTATCCGCTAATGTGATTTCTTTCCCGAGCATCTGCGTTACGTAGGCCGTTTCCTGTTCATCGGCACAGATGACCGCAATGGTTCCGTGGCCTTCCTTCTGCCAGCTCTTGATACAATTTACCACCGCATCGTTCATTTCCGCTTCGGTATCGTAAGCGGACACCTTCACCGGATTTCCGTGACGCAAAATCGGCTCCGCCGGATAAATCGAGAAACTGCCATGACGTAAAATTTCTGTGGCAAACTCCGATATTTCCACCGTATTACGATAGCTCGTTTTCAAAATACCGAAGTTATCGTAATCTCCGGTCAGAATCAGCTTCCGAAGCTCCTCCCAATCATTTAGCCCATAGCCGTAATGAATATTTTGGGAAACGTCCCCCATAATCGTATAGGTACAGCCTCTAAGGCAGTAGGCAAGCGTTGCATACACCATCATACCGAAATCCTGTGCCTCATCGATGATCACATGAGAGGCTTCGCGGATCGGGTCAATTTCCTTAATCCGCTTGTACAAATAGGCCAGTGCCGCCAGGTCATACACATCATAGTTTCCCTGCTTCACAAAGATTTTACTGCCGCTCTTTCTCTGACCTTTTAAAAACTCCTCGTATAACTCGAACAAAGAGCCCTTCCATTCATCTCTGCCGAAATGCACCTTACAGCTTCTGTTCAGTTCTTTTTTCTCCTCCGGTGTATAGGAAACGGATTTCCCGGTGAGTTCATTTTCCAGTTTGCTCAGCAACCACTCATTCAGCGCATTGATTTTCGCCTGCACCGACAGCTGCGGATTACTCTTCCTATAATTCTCAATGGACTTCTTCTCTAGAAGCACAACTCCGTTTTTTTCGATGACCACCGTTTCCGTCGGAATAATTCTTTCCTCATATTTTTCACAAAAGGCTTCCAAATCATGAAACCAGGCAGATTCCCCCTTCCGGTAGGCTTCTTTGTCATTCGGATTCGTCGCCGCAATTTTGCACTTTTTGTCGTCCCAATCCTCATAAAGCAACCGGGTAAACAACTGCTCCATAGTCATCTGGGAAACACCGTACACATCCAGTTCCGGCAGCACACCGGTAATATAATTTAACAAAATCCGGTTACTGCCCACAATATAAAAATCTACCGGACGAAACTGCTCATAGTTATACAAAATATAAGAGATGCGGTGCATTGCCACGGTTGTTTTTCCTGACCCCGCCACTCCCTGTACAATTAAATTCGTCTTCGGAGACATTCGGATAATCGCATTCTGTTCCTTCTGTATCGTTCCGATGATTTCTCCCAACACCGCCCGTTTACTCTTTGCCAGAAACTTTGTGAGAAGATCATCATTTGCCACAATATCCGAATCGAAAAAGTCAACCAGTTTATCTTCTTCAATTTCGTAGGTACGCTTGCGGAACAAGTCAATTTCATGCAACCTTGTCTCATTTTCCGCGATATCTTTCACTTCATAGGTACAGGCTCCCAACGCATTTTCGTAATATACCGATGCTATCGGTGCTCTCCAGTCAATAACTAACGGATCCACTCCGTCCTCCGAAATACCCACACGTCCCACATAATAGGATTCGGGTTCCGAAACGCCCTCGCTCTTAAAATCGATTCTTCCGAAATACGGCTTCTTCCTGGCCTTCACACTACGAATCACTTCCCGGTTACTGGCATGATACATGGCCTCCGTATTATTCCACAGTGCTTGTGCCTCCTTATCATTGGGATCGAAGTTTTCCAGCATTTCCTTTAATTGCTCCGATAACCCCTCCTGCCGTTTCTCAATCCGTTCCAAATTGTTCTGTGCTACTTTTAGGATTTTGCTAAGCTGCTGTTCTTCTGCTTCCCTACCGGTTCCCAGTACTTTCATTTGACGTTTCTCCTTCTCTTTGCAAGTTTTGCACATCCCTTTACGAACACTGTTTTTCTGTCACAAAAATATTCTAGCATTTTTTCAAAAAAAGGTATAGACTTGTAATATAATTTGTTGTATAATACATAATGAGGTGTGCGAAAAAATAGGCACACCTCATTTTTGTTTATTTATGATACGGTTCGCCGTAACGCTTTTCGGGTACAGGAAAACCTCAGTGGAGTATGTCCACTGAGGTTTCATGAACATATCCAATCAACCATTTTCCGAAATCTTGTTCTATTTATCGCATTTTTACTTGAACCTTTGTTCTGTTTGTGCTATAATATTCTTAAGCAACCGTGTACAAGGTGTTAGCCTCCCGTACTAGAAATAGAAGGGAGGTGGTGCTAATGTTGACGACATACGAAGCGCTTTCTTTAATGATTGCATTTGCTATGATGCTCATTGCACTGCTTGCCTACATAGATAGGAACAACAAGCGAAAATAAATAAACTCACCTATGTACTTAGCAGGCACTAGGTGAGTTTACTAAAAACTTAACTACTGAAGCTAACCACCTTGTGTGGCGGTTGCTTTCTTTATGCTCTAATTATAACATATGCTTTATCTTTTTTCAATGTCTTTTTGCTATACATTCAAGAGTCCAATTATGCGCTACTCATAAGTGTAAAACTGAAAGTTTCATGTGTTCGACAAATTGGGATTTGTTGAACTGATAAGCAAAAATTTTATTATTACTACCAAAGGCATTTAAAACAATCTATTTCGTCCAAGCATATTCATACATATCTATTCCTGATTCATTCTTCTCAAGACATTTTATTTCATGTAGACATAAATCAATCGCTTCACCTATAAACTCATCCGACATTTCTCTGGTAAAAAAGAATATATCCTGTTCCTCTA
>JAFYMC010000003.1 GCA_017556805.1 Lachnospiraceae bacterium
AGCTGATCTGTACTAATAGGTCGAGGGCTTAACCATAACGGTGTTTACTATTTGGATGGACCGGGTAAAACCGGATCAATATACAGTTTAAAAAAGGGAAAAGGAAAGAAGAACAAGAAAGTTCTTCTAAACTTGTTTAAAGGAAGAATTTGCGGGGATACTAAGAACGCAAAGGGAAGCCTGAAATATTCCTCGATAGCTCAATGGTAGAGCACACGGCTGTTAACCGTGGGGTTGTTGGTTCGAGCCCAACTCGGGGAGCTAAGATGATGGAACATTTTCGGATGTTTCATCATATCTTATACTATAAGGCGACATAGCCAAGTGGTAAGGCATGGGTCTGCAACACCCTGATTCATCGGTTCAAATCCGATTGTCGCCTCTGAAACCTGATTCTTGTGAATCAGGTTTTTCTTTTTTACAACAAATGAAAATGAAATAAAAAGCTCCGCTGTATGATTCGCGCGGAGCTTGACTTATTTCCTATAATTTTCTATCCAGATATTCATTGCGAATCATTTCTTCCTGAGCCTTTACTTCCTGTTCAAATTCGCCGGCAGACACCATGTGGCAACCTTGTCCTGTAATGATAACCTGTTCCAGCCGGTCGGAAGTGGCTACTCTGACATAGTGTTTCCGCCCATGTTCGTGGGCAAAACGTTCGATATAGGTGTCGGCAGTTTCCGCTTCTTTGGTGTAAACTACGTGGATGTTATGATAATCGAAGGTTTCTGTAGCGTGGTTTTGCACACGATAGGCATCGAATACCACGATCAATTCACATTTTTTCATGGCTTGGTAATTGCACATGCTGTCAAGAAGCTTGTTTCGCGCGGCGTCCAGATTGGATGCGGCCAGTTCCTTTAACTCATTCCAGGAAAATATAATATTATATCCGTCTACCAAAAGGTAGGAGGTCCCGCTGTTTTGAACGGTTTCTTTGCCTTTGTAGCCGGAAGCAGCCTGGTCGAAGCTTCGAGCTTTTGCGAAAGGGCGGTAGTGCTTGGTTTCCTTGGTATTGCTGTTGGCAAAGGAAGAACGGCGAAGGATGGCATCGATTTCTTCCGTGCCGAGAGCAGCATCTAAGGCTGAAATTGTGTTGCGAACCGGCTGAACGGAAGGAGAGGATTCTCCGGAGCTACCCTTGGTTCGTGCGGCCAAAACACTTTCAATATGCATATAATTGAACACCTCATCCCATGGGACCACATCACCGGAGCCGTGGGAGCAAAATACGGAGGAGGAAGGGTTACGGGTATCCCGGTCAGCGTCGTAAGCCAGTGCGGTAATCACTTCTTCCGCATTATGACATGGCTTATATCCGCCCTGGCCGAGATAAAGCTTGCCTTGTCCCTTGGTATAAGCAATAAATTCGTTTTGATAGTCCGTGAAGGCAGATACAGGTGCACTTCCGCTGATTACTGCGTAATCTGTGTCCATATCGGTCTCTTTCAGTTCAAATTCGGCTTTCATACGCTCCAGATCCGTCATGGCACGGCCTACGGAGGCTCTTGGCAGCTCCAGGGTGAAGCTGTAGTAAGGTTCTAACAGGACAGAATTCGCTTGCATAAGTCCTTGACGGACGGCCCGATAGGTGGCTTGTCTGAAATCGCCGCCTTCCGTATGCTTTTGGTGAGCACGACCGGCAACCAAAGAGATAACAACATCGGTCAGTGGTGAGCCGGTGAGAACGCCGCGATGCGTACGTTCCTGTAAATGGGTCAAAATAAGTCGTTGCCAATTACGGTCCAGGCCGCTTCCCTCGCAGTCAAGCCGGCAGGTAATACCGCTTCCCGGTTCTCCGGGTTCCAAAATCAGATGTACTTCCGCGTAATGACGAAGGGGCTCAAAATGTCCCACGCCCTCTACGGTGTTTGTGATGGTTTCTTTATAGACAATGTTGCCGACGCCGAAATCAACGTTGATTCCGAACCGTTCCGCAATCACAGTTTTCAAAATCTCAATTTGTACCGCTCCCATGACCTGAATATGGATTTCTTTTAAAAATTCATTCCAAACCATGTGAAGCTTCGGATCTTCCTCCTCTAGGAGACGTAACTTCGGTATGGCAAGTAGCGGGTCGGTTCCGTCTAAAATAAGAAGTTTGTACGTCATTACCGGCTCAAGCAGTGGAATGTTGGAAGGGATATCGTTACCGAGGGATTGGCCCGCAAAGGTAGACTCTAAGCCGGTAACCGCACAAATTTCTCCGGCGGTCACCTCATTTGCGGAGGTAAATTTATCGCCGGAATAAAGCCGGATTTGATTGATTTTTTCGGCGTCTGTAACCGACATTCGGGAGGAGAGTGTACCGCCGGTGATTTTTAAATGGGTCAAACGGCTTCCTTGTATATCCCGTGTGATTTTATACACCTTTGCACCGAATTCGGCGGGATAGTCGGTCGGTTTCATATAAGTGTTCAGCCCCTGAATCAGCTCGGAGATGCCGTTCATACGAAGGGCAGAACCGAAATAGCACGGGAACAGTTTACGCTCTGCAATGACTGTTGCAATATCCTCGACAGTCAATTCTTCGCCGGCCAGGTGCTTTTCCAAAAGACGCTCATCCGTTAAAGCAATGGCTTCCGTATCCATGGCGGTAGGAAAGGAAAAATCCACAACGGCGTCGGAAAGCATGGTGCGCAACTGGTTTAAGAGGAGCTGACGGTTGGTGCCCTGTTGGTCCATTTTGTTGACAAAAAGGAAGGTGGGGATACGATAATGCTTTAACAGATGCCAAAGTGTTTTTGTATGTCCCTGCACGCCGTCCGCTCCGCTGATGACAAGAACGGCATAGTCCAGTACCTGAAGAGTACGTTCCATTTCCGCGGAAAAGTCTACGTGGCCCGGGGTGTCGAGAAGAGTAACGGAATAATTATCCAGAGAAAAACGTGCCTGTTTTGAAAAAATAGTAATTCCGCGTGCCCGTTCCATGGCATTGGTATCAAGAAATGCGTTTTTTGTATCCACTCGACCCAGAGTCCGGATGGTACCGGTAGAGTAGAGCAACGCCTCCGATAATGTTGTTTTTCCGGCATCTACATGTGCCAGCATACCGATAACGACATGATTCATAAAATTCTCCTATTCCGAATGCGGGTTACATGCACGATGTCTTTTTTGGATACGATAGTTACAATAGATAAGAAATAGGCAGGCACCTATAATTCCGACGGAGTCCACTAATACATCGATAGGGGTGCCGCAACGTCCCGGAACAAAGCTCTGGTGAAACTCATCTGCCGCAGCGCAAAGGATGCTTAGGGAAAATGCCGGGAGTATGAGCTTATACAGATACTGCTTTCCGGTAATAGTTACTCCTTTATAAGGAAGCCAGATCCGTAGCGGAAGATAAAAGCTGAGCGTTAGTAAAAAGAACTCGGTGATATGAGCCAGTTTCCTTACTACAAGCTGAATGGATTCCGCCCGTGAGATAAGTTCTCCCTCAGAAAAGCCGGAGGAGCAAATCCGGTCAAACAGCTTGATAATCGCGTAGCTTACTTTATAGCTTAGAGAACCGGAAGAAGGGCCGTCCTGGGCGGAGAATCTGAAAATCAGAAGCAACATCAGAACAGCAGGTAAAACGGACAACCATCGGAGTAATTTCTTCATAAAAACCTCACAAGAAAGAGTGCTCCGGTGGGCATGCATTCAAGGCAAGGTCGAAGCACTCTATAAAATCATACTGTAAAAAGGTCGGAACTATTTGAAAACAGCCCGTAAGTAATTGTAAAAACCGGGACGAATTGCGGTGGCATTATGCTCTGCTCCCGGAATTTCAAACCAGGTGTGCTCCACGTTGTTGGCTTCCAGAATCTTATGATAGCCTAACGGGAACTGGCCTACGGTGCCGTCATTGCTTCCGCAGCAAACCATAACCAGCTTTGCGGCATATTCTTTGCCGGCAAAGGTCATCTCATGCTCCTGCATCTGGCCCGGATGGGTCATAGCCCAGTCCTGAGCAGGGGTAGCTCCCGGAGCCGGTGCAATGGCACCGATGTAGTTAAATAAATCCGGTCTGGTAAAGCCGATGAATAAGGTCTCGCGTCCGCCCATGGAAAAACCGCCGATGGCGCGATGCTCACGGTCGGTATAGGCAGAGTACTTGCCTTCGATAAACGGTATTAAATCCGTAACCAGGTCATTGATAAAATTATCATATGGTTTCGTAGCTTCTACCGTAAAAGCCGGCTGCTGATTCGGATCGGAGGTGGCATACATATGCGGAAGTACCACGATCATCTCCTCTGCCAGGCCGTCTGCGGTAAGATTTCCGAGTAATTCTAAAAGCTTACGGTCATTGTCGCGGAGATGAACGTATTCGTCACCGAAAATACCGTGCAACAGGTAAAGTACCGGATACTTTTTGGAAGAATCATAATTCGGAGGAAGTATAACATTGGCGCCTCTGTCCAATCCGGTGGTGGTTGAAAAGTAGGTTTCGTGTACTACTTCCGGATAAGTAACATCGTCTCTCTTTTCGTAAGAAGAAAGAGGACATTCGAATTCAACAGTAATTCCGTTCATTGTCATAAGAAAGACCTCCTTTGTGTTCGATAAAACGAAATATCTTTATGTAAGAGATATTTATTTACCAAATAGTATATCATATTTTGTGATAAATGGCAAATATTTTGAAAGAAAAGCGGAATCCTGCCGGAAAGAATTTTACATAAGAAAATTAATATTTTTCTTGCATCATATTCGGTTTCGTGGTATTATATCATTGGATATTTATTGAAAGGAAGCGTAAATATGTTAGCAGAAGCAATGGTGGAGCTTGGAAAGAAGCGTTCCACAATCAGAGAAATTTTTGAATACGGCAACCAGCGTGCTAAAATTGTAGGAAGAGAAAACATTTTTGATTTCAGTATCGGTAATCCGAATGTGCCGGCTCCGGAGACGGTAACGAAGACGTTATTGGATATTACTCAGTCCGAGAATCCGGCTGTATTGCATGGTTATACCAGTGCACAGGGTGCGGATTTTGTTCGTGAGTCGATTTCTGCATCCATTAACCGCAGATTCGGTACAAATTTTACAAAGGATAATTTATACATGACAGTAGGTGCAGCTGCGGCAATTAGCATTGTGTTTAAGGCACTTACCGTACCGGGAGACGAGTTTATTGTATTCGCCCCGTTCTTCCCGGAGTATCAGTGCTTCATCGAAAAGGGCGCGGGTGCAAAGTGTATCATTGTACCGGCGGATACCGAGAGTTTCCAGATTAATTTCGAAGAATTCGAAAAGCGTATTAACGAGAAGACCAAGGGCGTTATTATCAATTCCCCGAACAATCCGTCCGGTGCGGTGTACTCCGAAGAGACCATTAAGCGTCTGACCGCGCTTCTTGCGGAAAAGGAAAAGGAGTACGGACATGCCATTTACTTGATTTCCGATGAGCCGTATCGTGAAATCGCTTACGACGGAGTGGAGATTCCGTATGTAACCAAGTATTATAATAATACCTTTGTATGTTATTCCTACAGTAAATCTCTTTCCCTGCCGGGTGAGCGTATCGGTTACATTGTGGTACCGTGCGAGATGGAGGATTGGCAGGATGCGTATGCAGCGGTTTGCGGTGCAGGCAGAATCTTAGGTTATGTAAATGCACCGAGTATGTTCCAGCGTGTGGCGGCAAAGTGTGCGGAAGAGACCGCGGATATCTCCATCTATCAGAAGAATCGTGATTTGTTATACGAGGGCATGACCTCCTTCGGATACAATGTAGTAAAGCCGCAGGGTGCGTTCTATTTGTTCCCGCAGGCATTGGAGGCAGATGAAAGAGCGTTCTGTGAACGTGCCAAGAAGTACGATTTGCTTCTGGTTCCGGGAACGGATTTCGGATGTCCGGGATTTTTACGTATTTCCTACTGCGTAAAGACCGAGCAGGTGGAGCGTGCGCTTCCGTTGTTTGAGAAGCTGGCGAAGGAGTACGGGAAATAAGTCTCGTAACCGTCAAAGGGAATAAACGGAGGAGGGCCGAACGTTATGAATGAGATGACGTCACTGGAGCGTTTGGTAGAAGTAATTACCAGGCCGAAGGTATATATTCAGACCCACAATTATCCGGACCAGGACGCCTTGGCAAGTGCCTACGGACTGCAGGAATTATTGCGTTACAAGGGAATTGAGTCCGTGATTTGTTACCAGGGAGAAATCGATAAAGCCAATACGGTGACCATGACCGAAGAATTGGGACTTGCACTGTATGATGTGGACGATTTGCCGATAACGCCGGAAGATGAGATCGTTTTGGTGGACGGACAGAAAGGAAATGTCAATCTGGAAGACCTGATAGGAAACGAGATTGCGTGTATTGATCATCATCCGCAGCAGGAGGTGGACGGATATCGTTTTTATGATATCCGAAAGGTCGGGGCGTGTGCTACGATTATCGCGGAGTATTTTTGCGAAAACGGAATTCCTGTCAGTGAAAAGGTTGCGACGGCGTTGGTTTACGGAATCAAGATGGATACGGCCAATCTGATGCGCCAGACCACGGATGCGGATGTGGATATGTTTTGTGCCATGTATAAGAAGGCGAATCTTGAAATGATCCGAAAGTTCGAGAGTCATTCCCTGATTTTGACGGATTTGGATGCATACAGAGAGGCATTAAAAGATTTAAAAGTATACGGACATAATATCGGCATGGCAAATGTAGGTGCGGATTGTTCCGAGGCCATGATGGGCACGTTATCGGACTTTATTATGTCGTTGGATGAAGTTGATTTTTCCGTGGTGTATTCGTATCGTGCCGGAGGATTGAAGTTATCGGTACGCAGTGAATTGCCGTCTGTCGATGCCGGGAAAATTGTAAAACAGGCACTTTCCGGATATCCGGGAGGAGGCGGAGGACATGCCGGTATGGCCGGCGGCTTTGTGGCCAACCTGTCCGAGACCCAGGCGGGGGAAGCGGAATATGTAATAAAAGAACGTATAATAGAGTTAGTGGCGGAGTGTATGAAAAGTAAATAGCGGGAGTTTCCCGTCGGAAGGAGAATAGAAATGGATTTAGTAACAGTAAGAGAGTTATATCGTAACAGAGAGCAGTATTTAGGCAAAAAGGTAACCGTAGGCGGTTGGGTAAGAAGTGTCAGAGATTCCAAAGCGTTCGGATTTATCGTGTTAAATGACGGTACGTTTTTCGAGACCCTGCAGGTGGTATATCATGATACCATGGATAACTTTGCGGAGGTTTCCAAGCTGAATGTAGGTTCTGCAATCATCGTAACCGGTGAGCTTGTAGCAACTCCGGATGCAAAGCAGCCGTTTGAGATTCAGGCAGAAGAGGTATATGTAGAGGGTACGTCTACCCCGGATTATCCGCTGCAGAAGAAGCGTCATACCTTAGAGTTTTTACGTACCATGACTCATCTGCGTCCGCGTACCAATACGTTCCAGGCAGTGTTCCGTGTACGTTCTCTGATTGCGTATGCAATTCATAAGTTCTTCCAGGAGAGAGACTTTGTTTATGTGCATACGCCGCTCATTACCGGCAGTGACTGTGAGGGTGCGGGCGAGATGTTCCGCGTTACCACCATGGACATGGACAATGTACCGAAGAATGAGGACGGTTCCGTAGACTATACAAAGGATTTCTTCGGAAAGTCCACCAATCTTACCGTAAGCGGTCAGTTAAACGGTGAGACCTATGCAATGGCATTCCGTAATATTTACACCTTCGGACCGACCTTCCGTGCGGAGAATTCCAACACCACCCGTCATGCGGCTGAGTTCTGGATGATTGAGCCGGAAATCGCTTTTGCGGATTTAAAGGATGATATGATGCTTGCGGAGAGCATGATTAAGTATATTATCAAGTATGTGCTGGAGAATGCACCGGAAGAGATGAACTTCTTCAACAGCTTTGTAGACAAGGGTCTTATTGAGCGTCTGAACCACGTTGCAAATTCCGAGTTCGGTCATGTAACTTACACGGAAGCAATTGAAATTTTAGAGAAGAATAACGACAACTTTGATTATAAGGTAAGCTGGGGTTGCGATTTGCAGACCGAGCATGAGCGTTACCTGACCGAGCAGGTATTCAAGAAACCGGTATTTGTAACCGATTATCCGAAGGACATTAAGGCGTTCTACATGAAGATGAACGAGGATAACAAGACCGTTGCCGCAATGGACCTTTTGGTACCGGGCATCGGTGAAATTATCGGAGGAAGCCAGAGAGAGGACGACTACGATAAGCTTTATAAGAGAATGGAAGAGTTAAAGTTAAATCCGGAGGACTATGATTTCTATCTGGATTTACGTAAATACGGTTCTGCAAGACATGCGGGCTTTGGTCTCGGTTTTGAGCGTTGCGTTATGTATTTGACCGGTATCGGTAACATCCGCGACGTAGTACCGTTCCCGAGAACTGTAGGAACCTGCGATTTATAATCAAAAGAGGAGGATGCGTATGAAGCCGGAAGCAGTATTTCCGAATATCGGTAAGTCAAAGTTATTGTTTCAAACCCCTGCAATCGGATTAAACAAAGAGCAGTGTCCGATTATCCGTGAAACCGGATATTGTCTCCCGCAGTTTATCTTTTGTGTAGAAGGCGAAGGAGTACTGGAAACGGAAGGAAAAGTATTTCAGCTGGAGCAAGGCTGCGTGTTTTATCTTCCGGAAGGACGGGAGCATCGTTATTACGGAAAAGGGAAATGGGTCACCAGCTGGATTCATCTGGCAGGTGTAGGAATGCCGCAGGCACTGGAGTGCATGGGAATTAAGGATGCTACGGTGTTAAACGGAATGGATACGTCCCGTTTTGAACGTATTATGCGTCAGATTCTGACGGAATTAAAGAATGACCGTTTAAATGGTATGGAGCGCAGTTCGGTGCATATTTACGACCTTTTGATGGAGTTTTATATGTTGCAGCACGAGTTGGCACAGCCGCAGACCAGGGGTAAGCAAAGACTCCTGCCGCTTCTCGATTATATCGACGAGCACATTACGGAGCAGATGACATTGCAGGATTTGGCCAATGTGCTGAATATCACACCGCAGCATTTGTGCCGTACCTTTAAGGAGGCCTTTTCCATGCGTCCGTTTGAGTATATTACGAGACGCCGGATTCAGATTTCCAAGCGTTATCTGGCAGACCGCAGCATGAAGATTGCGGCAGTGGGCCAGATGGTCGGTATCCGTGATGTGAGCTATTATTGCTACAACTTCAAGCGCTTGGAAGGTATTACGCCGAACGAATTCCGGGCTCAGAACTTTTAAGCACAGCGATATCGAATGAGGGAGAATGTTTAGGGGAGACAGGAGGAGACAGACATGGATTTTCGAAAGCGTCTTGTTGTAATGTTTATGATTATGACGCTGTTTCCGATTCTTCTTTTAATCAGTTGCGGTCTCATTATTATGACGTATCAGACCAGCGTGATGAAGCAGGCCTATGATACGGAAGTAAATACTTTACAGGCATTACAGAACCCGGTGCAGGTGTTAAACCGCCTGACCCGGGGGACGTATAACGAACTGAAAACCGTTACCAAAAACCGACCGGATGATTTTTTGAATCTGTCGTATCTGCAGACCGTAAATGAGAGTCTGGAGAAGCGGCAGGCTTTTTTAGTGGTGCAAAAGGGGATGTCTCTGGTGTATTGCGGAAACGATGCGCTGTATGAAATGGTGGAGGACTCTCTGCCGGAGTACGGTGCGTACAATGCCAATGTAGACGGCGGCTTGTATATAAGCGGCCGGATTCCTTACTTGGTAAAGCAGCAGGATTTTTTGTTTTCGGATGAGGAGCCGGGAAGCTTTTATATTATTTCCGATGTAAACACGCTGATGCCCCAGACAAAGACGTCATTGGTGCAGGCAATCGGTGCCACGGTAGTAGTATTCCTTGTGACCGGTATATTTTTGATTGTCTGGCTGTATGCCGGAGTGTTAAAACCGATAAATAAATTGCGGCGTGCCACAAGAAGAGTGAAGGACGGAGATTTGGACTTCCGGTTGGAGCGAACCGGTGAGGACGAAATCGGTCAGTTAAGCGCGGATTTTGAAGAGATGCGCGCTCATTTGAAAACAGAGATTGATACACGGATTCAGTATGAAGAGGATCTTCGGACTCTGATCGGCAATATTTCTCACGACCTGAAAACACCGCTGACTACCATAAAAGGATATGCGGAAGGAATGATGGACGGCGTAGCGGATACGCCGGAAAAGCAGGAGAAATATCTTCGTACCATACGGAGTAAAGCAGAAGATATGACCCGCATGGTAGAGGAGCTGGCACTGTATACAAAGATTGATTGTAAATCGTATCCGTATTATTTTGAAAAGGTCCGGTTAAAGGATTTCTTTGGAGATTGTATTGAAGAGGACGAGCCGGAGCTGGAGCGGAAGAATATAAAAATATCGTTGGTTGACCGCCTGACAGAGGGTGATGAGGTGTATGCCGACAGAGAGCAATTAAAGCGCATTACCATGAATATTATCGGGAATGCGGTAAAATACTTATCCAAAGAAAGCGGAGAGATTACGATTACGCTGACGGATGAGTCGTCCTATATCCGGACCGAGATTTCGGATACGGGTGTAGGCATTCCGAAGAAAGATTTGCCGCACATTTTTGAGCGGTTTTACAGAGGGGATACTTCCAGAAATACGGGGAAAGGCGGTTCCGGGCTGGGACTTGCAATCGTAAAGCAGATTGTGGAGGACCACGGAGGAACCATTCGTGCACGAAGTGAAGAAGGGGAAGGTACAACGATTTCGTTTACCTTGTTAAAGGTACAAAAGGACGGGAAAGAGCAGACGCTTCCTGTGATGTACCGGGGCCTGGACGGCATTAAGGCATAAAGGAGGAAGTATGGCGAGGATTTTAATTATTGAGGATGAAACCGCGATTGCGGAATTGGAACGGGATTATTTGGAACTTTCCGGCTATGAGGTCACCATTGCGGAGGACGGCCTGAAAGGAAAGCGGGCTGCATTGGAGGAGGACTATAACCTGGTAATTTTGGATTTGATGCTTCCGGGAAGCGACGGCTTTGAGATTTGTAAGGCCGTCCGTGAGGCGAAGGATATTCCGATTTTAATGGTTTCCGCGAAAAAGGATGAGGTAGATAAAATCCGGGGACTTGGTCTCGGAGCGGATGATTATATGACAAAGCCGTTCAGTCCCAGTGAGCTGGTGGCAAGAGTAAAGGCGCACTTACAGCGCTACGAACGGTTGGTAGGCAGCGGCATCCGTGAAAATAAGACGGTGGAAACCAGAGGCCTCCGTATTGACAAAACGGCTCGTCGTGTGTTTGTGAATGGCGAGGAGAAGGCCTTTACCACAAAGGAGTTTGACCTTTTAACATACCTGGCGGAGAATCCGAACCGGGTATTTACTAAGGATGAGTTGTTCCGTGCCATTTGGGATATGGACTCCGTGGGAGACATTGCCACGGTGACGGTGCATATCAAAAAGGTACGGGAAAAGATAGAAACCGATACGGCAAACCCGCAGTATATTGAGACGATATGGGGCGTGGGATACCGATTTAAAGCATAGGATACCGGTTTAAAGCGTAATAGAAAGGAGTTTACGTATGAGAGAAGAAGCGTTTGTAGCGGAAAAGGAAGAGAAGGGCTCACTGATCGGTTGTTTGTTTCGTTTGGTGACGGTTGCTGTGGCAGTGTACGGTGCGGTGACGGCGGCAAAGAAGGTACTGGCGCGTCTGACAAGACGTCTGGAGGAGGACAACGAAGGGAATGAGTCGAAACGCTATCTGGTGGGCTTAGGTTCACGGGAGATTTGCCCGGAAGAAGAGAAACTATCCGGTGTTGACCTTACGGTGATAGGCGGTTGTTCAGAGTTGGATTTACAGGACGCCGAGCTTTCCGGAGAGGTTTTTGTAAAGGTGCGCGTACTGGGCGGCAAGGTGGTAATTAAAGTGCCGGCTATGGTGCGTGTAGACTTGGAAGGAAGAGGCGCTGTTTGCGGATGTTCCAATCAGGTGCCGTCTTATGAAAATGAGACACTTCCGATGGTTTATGTAGACGCGGAGTGTGTGGGTGCATGCGTGAAGGTTGTGCTGGGGGAGGAATAATCCGGCATAGGACAGAGAAACTTTTTACCGATTTCAAGGAGCTCCGAGAAAAAGGTGTGAAAGAAATAAATGAATTCTGAGGACGTGGGAGATGTTCCCGGTCAAAAGAAAGAGAGGACAAGTTATGAAAAAGAAAGTAGCATTATTATTGACTGCGGTTCTGTTGGTATCTGTGTTTGCAGGCTGCGGAAAAAAGGAGGAGGGCCGGAAGGAGCCGACTCAGGTTCCTGTGGTAACGCAGGATGTATCCGGAGAGGGCGAGAATTTGCCGGTAGAGCCGACAGAGGCTCCGAAGGAAAAGGTAGATGTAAATATTGCGGCCATGAAGGGACCGACAGCGCTGGGTATGCTGAAGCTGATGGAGGATGCCGAGGCAGGAACCACCGCAAACAACTATAAGTTCACCATTGCCGGAGCGGCGGATGAGATTACCGCCAGCATCATTAAGGGAGATATCCCGATTGCTGCGGTACCGTGTAACCTTGCTTCTGTATTGTACAACAAGTCTAAGGGTGGTGTAACGATGCTGGGTATCAATACGTTAGGCGTGCTGTATATCGTAGAGACCGGTGAGACGGTACAGACTGTAGAGGATTTACGAGGAAAGACCATTTATTCTACCGGTAAGGGAACAACGCCGGAGTTTACCTTAAACTGGCTGTTAAAGTCTGCCGGTATGGAACCGGGCAAGGATGTAACCGTAGAGTATAAGTCCGAGGCAACCGAGGTGGCAGCGATTTTGTCCCAGACGGAGAATGCGGTGGCAATGCTTCCGCAGCCGTACGTAACTACCGTATTAATGAATAACGAAAAAGCACGTATCGCACTGGATATTACGAAGGAATGGGAGGCCTTAAACGAGGGATCCACGGTAGTCACCGGCGTGGTAGTAGCCAATACAAAGTACTTAACCGAGCATCCGGATGTGGTAAATGCATTCCTGGATGAATACGCAGTATCTGCAGCCTATACGGTAGAAAATGTGGATGCGGCAGCGGCACTGTCCGAGCGGTTCGATATTTTCAAGGCACCGGTTGCAAAGAAAGCAATCCCGTACTGCAACATCGTACTCATCGAGGGTGACGAGATGCAGACGAAGGCAAGCGCCTACTTGAACGTATTGTTTGAGCAGAATGCAGCATCGGTAGGTGGTGCATTGCCGGAGGATGGGTTCTTTTATAAGAGGTAAATTTTATAGTACGAGATATGAGTTATTTGAAGCACAGAGGATGAGAAGAACGGAGGGGGCATTATGTATTTTTACAAGGTATACGGAATGAATATCGCATCGGATTTACCGTTTCCGCAATTGGTGGTAAGTGAGGATACGAGCCGGTATGATGCCATAATTGAGGAGGCCGAGCTTTCCGATGAGATACAGAGTGTATGGCCGGGAAAGAAGTATGAATTCGGACAAACATATAGTTGGCTTTCCAATACGACTTGTCAGATGCAGGTGTATGAGGGAAAACGTATGACCTATGCCCTGACCGGAAACGGACATCCTGACTGGCTGCAGTCCTATCTGTTAGGGTACGGCATGGGCTTGCTGGCTTTGCAACGGGGGATGCTTCCGATTCACTGTAGCGCTGTAGCCGATGAACGAGGCGGGGTACTGATTGCCGGAGTCAGCGGTGCGGGAAAATCTACTACAACCACTGCTTTTTTGAAAGAAGGATATGCGTTATTGGCGGATGATATGGCGTGGGTAGACGGTAAAAAAGTGTATCCGGCGTTCCCGTATCAGAAGCTTTGCCGGGATGTGGTAGAGCGGGAAGGCTATAATCTGGATGAACTGATTTACATTGATGAGGAGAAGGATAAATTCCTGGCCCGTTATCGCGGGGAATTCAATACAGAAGCCCAAACGATAAAAGGTTTTATTTTGTTGCATCTGACGCAGGAGGAACGTGTAGTAACACGTGAGTTTACCGGATTGGAGCGATTTCCTGTGTACATGGAAAATAATTTTTTCCGGTCTTTTATGACGCAGGAACAGAAGTATGCGCCGTATATGGGACAAATAGGTTTGGAGATGGCATCGAAAGTACCGCTTCTTGCTATCGGACGACCGGTAGGGAAGGATACCGCGGAGGAAGTGGTAAGAACGGCTGTGGAATGGGCAAAAGAATTGTAAAAGGTCTTAATTGTTGGAAATAGTCAAAATGAATAGGTAATTAGTCTCATTTTTGCGAAAAACGGTTGGCAAAATCAGGAAATCATGATACAATGAGGCTGAAAAAGACGAAATGGCAAACTTATCGAAAGGTGAGGACGCAAAACCACGGGCCTAAGGCGGAAACGCTACGGTAGCCGGCTGCCGAAACTTTAGAGGAAAACTGTAAAGTTTAATACAAGGCACGCTTTTTCAAAAAAGCGTGCCTTTTTTGTCTCACGGCATTTGCGTTGCACCTTCCTAATTACAAGGAGGGCTAGCATGAAAAAACAAAGGAGAAGCATTTGGAGTGTAGTATTAATTCTGTGTATCGTGATAGGAATGTTCGCAGTGGCGACACCGAAGACGGTACAAGCAAGTGAAAGAGGATGGGGTTATTCGTATACTTCGAACCGGAATAATCAAGAGGGAGGCTATTGGGGGTACCTTGTAGGAAAATTGTCTGATTGGTATAACTGGCTTACCGGTGCGTCGAACCCAACCATGACGCCTGCGCCGACTGTGACGCCGGAGCCGACTGCAACCCCGGAGCCGACTGCGACGCCAGAGCCAACTGCATCGCCGGAGCCGACCGCGACCCCGGAGCCGACTGCAACGCCTGCGCCGACCGCAACACCTGCGCCGACCGCAACGCCGGAGCCGACTGCGACCCCGATGCCGACCGCAACGCCTGCGCCGACTGCAACGCCTGCGCCGACTGTGACCCCGATGCCAACCGCAACGCCTGCGCCGATTGCAACACCTGCGCCGACTGCAACGCCGGAACCGACTGCAACACCTGCGCCAACCGCGACGCCGATGCCGACTGCAACGCCTGCGCCGACTGCAACGCCGGAGCCGACTGCGACCCCGATGCCGACTGCAACGCCGGAGCCGACCGCAACACCTGCGCCAACCGCGACCCCGATGCCGACTGCAACGCCGGAGCCGACAGCGACGCCTGCGCCGACCGCAATGCCGAAGCCGACAGAGTCGCCGGAAGTGGAAATACCGCCAGTGTATGCGCCGCCGGTAGCTTCGGAACCTGTTTATGAGATGGTGAGTGAGGGATATTATGATTATAGACTGATTCCGGATAAGTTCAATACAGGATGCTATGACACGACGGTGTTTACAAAGATTAATAGTAAGTGTACGGTAGATGGTGTTGAGTATGCATTGGGAAATAATGGTACGGCATTAGTATTGGATTGGTATTATCGAAATAAGAATGTGCCGGAAGAAGTTGTAATTCGGAATGTGGATTTTTCGGATTTAGAGTTTACGATTCGGAATGCAAGTAAAGCGATTGTAAAGAGGACAATATATTTTGAAAATTGTAAATTTGGTAAGGTATCAGCGGATATAGATCAAGAGCAGATACAGTACATTTTTACAAACTGCTCGTTTGAGAGATTTAATGGAAGTAACAGTAGTTTTGAACGTTGTTTCTTTGGCGGTAGCAGTGGGGATGCCATGAATCCGTTCCGAAATATTACGGTAAGAGACAGTTACTTTTACGGATTTCCGCAGTGGAATTCGGACGGGACCCATACGGATGCTATGCAGGCATACGGAAAAGCAGACATTGATGCAGTGAATGTTACGTTTTCTAATTGCCGTATTGAAATCCCAGTTATTAAGGAGGAAGGAAGAAAAGCTCTAATTAACGCCTGTCTTGCAGTAGGGATGGAGTACAGCAATGCACACAATTTCCTGTTTGAGGATTGTATTATTAATGGTGGTGGATACAGTATATATGCAACGAATAAAAAGGACTGGAAACTGAATAATGTGGTATTCCGAAATATTTCTGTAGGTAGAGGGCGGCTTTACGGAAGTATATACCCGTATGTGTCTGATGGTGTAGTGTTTGATAATGTATACGATACAGAAAAGCTCTATGTAGCCTCTGTCTGGAAGGATTCCTTAGGGAAGGTACACTTAAGTGTCAGCAATGACACCGCAGAGGATAGAACGCTTTTTGTGGTAACGGAGAACGGAACACAGGAGTTCTTCATCCCATGCAAGGCTACCGCAGAGGCGGCAGGGGCAAAGGAATATTATGATTTGCCGATTGATATTGAGGTTGTAACAGCAGATGCAGCAAGCGATTGGGTGGTATGCTACGACGGAGAGGAAACGGCAGAGAGTCAGATTCGTTTTGTAAACTGGAGCGGAGAGACTGTATACAGGGAGATAAAGTAAGAAGATATTCAAGAGAATGCTTGCTCCAAAATAGGAAAGAGAAGCGGTGGCATCGGCAAGATGTACCGCTTCTCTTTCCTAGAGTATTGGTAAGGTAAAGGAAAAGCAACTGCCTTCCCTTTCCTTACTTTCGCAGGAAACATTGCCTCCGTGCCGTTCCGCAATGGCTTTTACAATGGCAAGTCCCAGACCGCTTCCTGTTGCGGAGTTTGGTGTCCGGGCAGAAGAAACGGTGTAGGTGCGGCTAAAGACATGTGCTACGGCGTCCGCCGGGATGCCGTAGCCGGTGTCAATTACCGATATAGAAAGCCGGTTGGCATTAGTGGCATGTTCTATCTTTAAGGTGATATCTGCGCCATTCGGCGAGTACTTGGCCGCATTGTTAAAGAGATTATCCAGCACGCGGATTATTTTCTGGATGTCGATGGAAAGCTTGCAGTCTAAGTCTTCAGGGATGTCCAAGGACATGTTTTTCTCATCAAACTTGGTATCGCAAATTGCGTCGTAGAAGTAGGTTTCAAAAAACGGCACCGCATCCACTTCGGTGAGTTCCAGTGCCCGGGAGGTGTCTTCTACGCAAAACAGGAAATACATATCCTGAATTAAGTTTTCCAAGGTCAGAGTGCGACGATGGATGAGCTGTAATGCAGAGTCCTGCTCTTCTCTGGATAGAGATTGCCCGCCGGTAAGGTAATCAATACTGCTTCGGATGGCGGTAATCGGAGCACGCAAATCATGAGAGATGTTAGCTAACATCTCTCTTTTTTGTTGTTGCTCCTTTTGTAATTGTTCGTTGGCGGCATAAAGCTGGGCAGTTGTTTCCAACAACTGCTTTGATAACTCTTCTATGGTCTGGGTTTCGATAATCGGCGAAGCAAATGTATTCTTTTTCATAAAGTCCCCTTATATAAGTTTTTTCTCGGGCGATTATTTGTAAATAAAGCGATATCCCTTGGACCAAACGGTCTCTATCATATTTTCCAGCGCGTAGTCAATGGTCATTTTTTTACGTAACCGGCTCACATTCACCATAACGGAACGACGGTCTGCCTCTGCGTATATACCGAACAGAGCAGTACCCAGCTCTTCAAAGGTGACATCCTGATTCGGGTGCGTGGCGAGGTAGAGTAAAACCTCGTATTCCCGGTTGGCAAGGGCAAGGTCTTCTCCTTTATAAGTGGCCTTGTGGGACAGTTTGTCGATGGTCAGGTCCCCGAAGGTAAGCAGATTTTCATTGACGATTGGTGTGGCTTGAAGGGAAACGCGGCGCAAGAGCACCTGGATGCGGGCGGACAATTCTCTTAAACCGTAAGGCTTTACAAGATAATCGTCTCCGCCGGTAAGTAAACCGTTGATTTTATCGTCCTCCGAGCTTCTTCCTGTCAGAAAGATAATCGGTGCGGAGGAAAAGGCGCGGATTTGCTTACAGACCTCAAAGCCGTCCATCCCGGGCATCATAACATCTAAAACAATGCAGGCAGGATTTACTGTTTTGGCAAGGGAGATTCCCTTTAGCGGAGTGTCTGCGGTATGTACGGCAAAGCCTTCTCCGGTTAAAAATTTTCGATTGATTTCTAATACATCGGTATCGTCATCGATTAACAGTACGTTAGCCATGGGAAACCTCCTTATATATATATCTAAACTCAGATGTTATCTTGCGGTTCATGCACTTCTTTGGAACGGGTTACCACATTTTGCAATAAGACGCACATAGAAATACAACGAAAGGTTCCCTTGTCTTTCATTACATTCTCCTCACTACGTTCTTGTGCAGCCCAATTCTCCAGAGCATTCCAGTCCAGATATGCATCCCAATACTTTCGGTCTAATAGGCTGACATACCAGCCCTTTTGCTTCTTGTACTCCTCCTCGGATTGCTGCTCTTTGTGATAATTGGCCCAACTACCGGACTCCTTTGCAGTTACCGTATACAAAGACTCCGGCATTATATCTTTAAAGGCCTCTCTGAAAATATAGCGATTTTTTTTGTGCTTTAAAAACATATGCCGCGGGATGGATACCGCAAAATCCACCAATCGATAATCCAAATACGGCACCATATACCGTGCTCCCGAATAAGCTCCCAGTAATGCCATCACATCCAAACGATTCCTGCTTCCTCCTTCTAAAATGTAAGCTTTTGAATCATAGGCAAACTTAAGAGACGGTCGCTCCATTACTGCACATTTTTCACAAAACTCTTTTTTTATGATGTTCTTTGCCAAAAAAACATTTTCGTAAGCCCCGCGCAATTGTTTTTTTGACTCGGAAAGATTCTTATAGCACAGTTTCAATGTTTGATACGGTCGAATTCTCCACCCCTTTGTTTTAGGCCACATAAAGTTCCAATAAGCACCATATTCCTTGTGATAAAACAATTCATACGGGTTCCCTCTATGGCTGACTCCCTCATCCCCTCCGTGTCCCGTAAATACTACATTTATCCCTCTACGATTCATGAACTGAGACGTTTCTGAAATCGTCAAAGAATTTACATAGGGAGGCAACACATACATACGGTAGGGTCCTTCGTTCAATACCGGGTCTAGCCCGATTTGGCGTACCTTTTCGGTCGGAATGCTGTCCTCACTAAACACTACCGATTTTCCTCCGTAATTGCAGGTAATCCCTTCCTGCTTACATATATCATCAATTCTTTTACGCTCATCGTTTTCCGCATAAGGAATATCCTCCGGAGATGCAGACCATGAAAAATAAGTACAGTCTCTTCCTAACCGATGAATCAATATAGAAATCACACCGGAATCCAATCCACCGGACAACTCTGCACCTACCGATCCCGAAACCGCATCCAATCTGCGTTTTACCGCATCCGTAATCAGTTCCTTCAACCGGTTGATATAGGCTTGTTCCGAGGATAAGCGAATCTTCTTACTTCCCAATCTCCAGTATTCCTTTTTCTCTGAAGTCATCCCGGTTTCCTTTAATGAGAAGGTCATATAAGAGGCCGGTTTCACACAAAAGATATGAGCAAACTCCGTTGTCTCTGTACTCATATACCCTGTTCCGAAAAGCTTGCTCCACAGCCATTTTTCATCCACCGCATCATCAACGCCCTGCATAGCAAGCAGACCGCGCATATCTGTCGAGAAAACCACGAACTCGTTATCCATATAGTAAAATAACGGCCGCACACCCAGATGATCCCGAAACAGCGTCACCTTCTGTTCCGCTTCCTCATAGATTGCGCCGCAAAAATCTCCGTTTACTTCCTTGAGGCCCTCAATACCGTATTTGTCGATACAAGATAGTAGCAACTCTTCGTCGGAGCAGGCTTCGGATACACCGGTCTTTTCCAAAAGTTCCTCACGATTATATAAAACAGCATCTATCACTGCATAGTTTCCGTCTTTTTTTAACACAGGACTACTCATTCCGAATGCATTTGAAAACCGCTCCGAAAAGCATCCCAAAAAGGCACCCGTTCCGATAAAGGTCTCCTCGTTATCGGTTCCGTATGCCTTATTCCAAAGTCTTAACTTTTCTCCATCCGTTCTTAAAGCAGTCTGCTTCGCTTCTGTTCCGAAATATCCATAAATTCCGCTCATGCATTCCTCCGTGTAGTGCCTTCTTTCCCCCAAAAGGTCTTTCGCTCTCTTTGCGGATTGCGCGTTCTGTCAAACAAAAAAAGCCTTGCGCCGGTATCCACCGGGCAAGGCTATTCTTCTTACTTACCGCTAGTATAATCAGTCTCAGGAGTTACCTGCTCGTTCTTACCGGTCTCTTCCTCACCGTGCGGTCCACAAACGCCGTGCGGGGTGTCATTACCACAAAGACAATCACCCGTAATACCTTCGTACAGTGCCGGGAACCAGCCATCTGCGGTCTCGTTGATGTTAAGCTCTGCAACTTCCGGTGCATTCCACTTCTTCATTTTAATTTCCTCCAATCACAAAATAGTGTGTTACATTTCATTGATATCGGTATCATACCTTACTCAGGATAGAAATGCAACAATTCTAACATAATTGAAAGAATTTTTTTGCCTGGTGTTTTATTTTTTTATCTATTATACCATAACTTACCTAATAATAACAACGTTGTTTATTTAAAATATACAAATGTAGGTCTTAAAAGAATTAGGTCTTGCATGTTGCAGGATTGGCGAGTATAATAAAAGTGGATTTATATGTCAAAAAATAACGATTTATATTTCATAATAGAATTTATTGCGGAGGATAGAAAGATAAAAATGGGTAAATTTACATTTAACAGTACTCCGATTGAGGGACTGTACGTAGTGGAACCGACGGTGTTTGCGGATCAGAGAGGGTATTTTATGGAGACTTATAACGATGAGTTTGCACCGTATGTGAAGCATTTGGACGGGACTTTATGCGATTATGTGCAGGATAATGAGAGTTGTTCCAGAAAGGGAGTGCTCCGGGGATTACATATGCAGCTGACACAGCCTCAGGGGAAGCTGGTGCGGGTGTTGCAGGGTGAGGTATATGATGTAGCGGTGGATGCCAGAAAGGACAGCCCGACCTACGGACAGTATTTCGGTGTGGTGCTTTCTGCGGAGAATAAGAAGCAGTTTTTGATTCCGGAGGGCTTTTTGCACGGATTTGCGGTGCTTTCCGAATCGGCCACCTTTGCTTATAAGTGTACGAGACTGTATGCGCCGGGAGATGAGTTCGGTGTTATGTGGAATGATAAGGGACTTAACATTCCGTGGCCGGTAACCGAGGCAGAAGCGATACTGGCGGAGAAGGATAAAAAGAACCATAACTTTTCGGAACTGACGGAAGTTTTGGGACGGTAAGGAGAGAAACAGATGAAAGGTATTATTTTAGCAGGCGGGTCCGGTACGAGATTGTATCCGCTCACCATGGTGACTTCCAAGCAATTACTTCCGGTTTATGACAAGCCGATGATTTACTATCCGTTGTCAACATTGATGTTGGCCGGAATCAAGGATATTTTGATTATTTCCACCCCGCAGGATTTGCCGAATTTTGAGAGACTTCTCGGAGACGGCAGTCGGTACGGTGTGTCTCTTTCCTATAAGGTACAGCCGTCACCGGACGGTCTTGCCCAGGCGTTTTTGCTTGGTGAGGAGTTTATCGGAGATGAGCCGTGTGCCATGGTGCTTGGGGATAATATTTTCTACGGTAACGGCTTCCGTAAGCTTTTGCAGGAGGCGGTTGCCGGCGGAGAAGAAGGCAAGGCCACCATTTTCGGTTATTACGTAAATGACCCGGAGCGGTTCGGTATTGTAGAGTTTGATGAAAACGGTAAGGTTATCTCGGTAGAAGAAAAGCCGAAGCAGCCGAAGTCCAATTATTGTATTACGGGTCTTTATTTCTATGACAAGCGGGTGGTGGAGTACGCAAAGACCATTAAGCCGTCCGCAAGAGGAGAGCTTGAGATTACGGATTTGAACCGCATCTATCTGGAGTGCGGCGATTTGAATGTAAAGCTTTTGGGCCGTGGCTTTGCATGGTTGGATACCGGTACCATGGACAGTCTGTTGGAGGCATCGGACTTTGTACAGATGATTCAGAAGAGACAGGGCATCGAGATTTCCGCACCGGAGGAGATTGCTTACATAAACGGATGGATTTCTAAGGAAACCCTTCTTTCTTCTGCAGCGGAATATGGCAAGTCTCCGTACGGTGAGCATTTAAGAAGAGTAGCAGAAGGTAAAATTCAGTACTAAAATTTTCAAAGTGCACATGAAGTGTGTAAATATAGAGACGAGGAGAGGATCTATGAATATCATAGTAACAGGCGGTGCCGGTTTTATAGGTTCCAATTTTGTATTTCATATGTTAAAGAAGTATCCGGACTATCGTATCATTTGTCTGGATAAGCTGACCTACGCAGGCAATTTGTCTACTTTAGAGCCGGTGATGAAGAATCCGAATTTCCGGTTTGTAAAGGCGGATATTTGTGACAGAGAAGCAGTGTATCAATTGTTTGAGGAAGAGCATCCGGATATGGTGGTAAACTTTGCGGCGGAGAGCCATGTGGACCGTTCCATTGAGAATCCGGGCGTGTTCTTAGAAACCAATATTATGGGTACCCAGGTGCTGATGGATGCCTGCAGAAAGTACGGTATCAAGCGGTATCATCAGGTATCTACGGATGAGGTGTACGGCGATTTGCCGCTTGACCGTCCGGACTTATTCTTTACGGAGGAGACTCCGATTCATACCAGTTCTCCGTACAGCAGTTCCAAGGCGGCAGCGGATTTATTGGTGCAGGCGTATCACAGAACCTACGGGTTGCCGGTGACCATCAGCCGTTGCAGTAACAATTACGGCCCGTATCATTTCCCGGAAAAGCTCATTCCGCTCATGATTGCCAATGCGTTAAACGATAAGCCGCTTCCGGTATACGGCGAGGGTATTAATGTCCGCGACTGGTTGTATGTGGAAGACCATTGTAAGGCAATTGATTTGATTATTCATAAGGGTAAGGTAGGCGAGGTGTACAATATCGGTGGTCATAACGAGATGCGTAACATCGACATTGTAAAGCTCATTTGTAAGGAGCTTGGTAAGCCGGAGAGCCTCATTACCTATGTAACCGACCGTAAAGGACATGACATGCGCTATGCCATTGACCCGACCAAGATCCACAATGAATTGGGCTGGCTTCCGGAGACGAAGTTTGCGGACGGTATCGTAAAGACCATTCAGTGGTATCTGGACAACAAGGAATGGTGGGAGACCATTATTTCCGGCGAGTATCAGAATTACTACGAGCAGATGTACGGAAATAGATAGAATCAGAATAAAGAATGAGTTGAGATAGAGGAGTGGACCGGATGAAGGTATTTGTAACCGGTGTGTCGGGCCAGTTGGGCTACGATGTGGTAAAGGAGCTTCTTGGCCGCGGTTATGCGGTAGTGGGAAGCGATATTGCGGAGAACGAAAAAAGTGCTTCTTTGACGGAGGCGGCAAAGGGTGCGGCATCCTATGAGTTTGCGATACTTGATATCACGGATGGTGTGGCAACGGATGCATTATTACAGCAAGTGAAGCCGGATGCGGTGGTGCACTGTGCAGCGTGGACTGCGGTGGATGCGGCTGAGGATGAAGAAAATATCGAAAAGGTAAAGGCGGTCAATGTGACCGGTACCCGCAACATTGCGACGGTATGTAAGGCTCTTGACTGTAAGATGATTTACATCAGCACGGACTATGTGTTTAACGGACAGGGTGAGACTCCGTGGGAGGCGGATTGTACGGAGTATGCACCCCTCAGTGTGTACGGACAGACGAAGCTTGAGGGAGAACTGGCGGTAAAGGAGCTTTTGACAAAGTACTTTATCGTGCGGATTGCCTGGGTATTCGGCTTAAACGGCAATAATTTCATCAAGACCATGTTAAATATCGGAAAGAAGTATGATACCCTCCGTGTGGTATCCGACCAAATCGGTACCCCGACCTATACGCCGGATCTGGCACGTCTTTTGGCGGATATGGCGGAGACGGAGAAGTACGGCTGTTACCATGCCACCAACGAGGGCGGATTTATCAGCTGGTATGACTTTGCCTGCGAGATATTTAAGCGGGCGGGCTATGACACGAAGGTGACTCCGGTAACCACCGAGGAGTACGGACTTTCTAAGGCAAAGAGGCCGTTTAACAGCAGGTTGGATAAGAGTAAGTTGGTACAAATGGGGTTTGTGCCGTTGCCGGAGTGGCAGGATGCATTGGCGCGGTATTTGAAGGAAATAGAGGCTTAATGCAGCAGTATAGGGCGAGAGATTAGGAGAAAGGTATTTAGGAGTGAAGGTATGAAGCATGTTCTTCGATTGATTACGGTGGCAGTGGTTTTGCTTCTCGTAGTCTTTGGATTTTATGAATATAAGAGAAGTCATACGACCCGGGAGACTTATCCCGGGATAGAGGATTTGGTAACAAAGGAACCGGAGAGGAAGATAACCCTATTGCCGATTGGCGTAGGCGAGGAAACGGTTACCCGTGTAGAGAATGCTACCGGAGGAGACAAGGTCGCTTCAAACAAGAACGAAGGGAAGACCGAAAGTAAGGTGACACCGCAGATGTTACCGACGGCGGCTCCGACAGCCACCCCGGAACCGATTGCAACAGCAACGGCAGTACCGACAGCTACACCTGTCGCAGAGAATCCGGTTACGGAAGAACCGAAGGCGACACCGTATGTGCTGGCACTTGAAAATCAGCCGGGTGTACAGGAGGGCTGGGGAAAAATTAAGTCTTCCATTACGGCATCCCTTACCATGAGCAGTCTTCCGCAGCAGGGTGCGGGTAGCGTAAAAAGAGTAGACAGTACAAAGAATACTTCGGTCCTGATTTCTTCCGAGATGCCGTTAAAGATGTACGGCTTATACGAGGGAGATCAGGGGAAGTTGTATCGTCACGTGGGAGTGACGTATGTAGGAAACGAATATTACGGTTACATTTTAGCTGATAGAGTTGAGGAATGTGCGGAAGAGGATGTGGTACTTCCGACGCCGACCGCAACGGCAGTACCTGCTCCGACAGAGGTGCCGGTGTGGAGGCCGACGACAGCACCTGCTCCGACAAACGAACCGGTGTGGAGACCGACAGCGACGCCTGTACCGACAACACGTCCGGTGGCAACAGCAACGCCTGTGCCGACGGTAACGGCAACGCCAAGACCGACTGCGGGACCGGTATGGATTCCTACAGCAACACCGACAGCAAGACCGGTGGCAACGGCAACGCCTGTACCGACTGCGACGGCTCGCCCGATGGCAACAGCAACGCCTGTGCCGACAACGGCACCGGTGTGGATACCGACTCCGACGGCTCGTCCGATAGCGACGGCAACACCAAGGCCGACGGCCACACCTGTACCGACTCCGACGCCTAGACCGACAGCAACGCCTGCTCCAACGGCCACACTGGTACCGACCGCGACGCCGATACCGACCGTGACGCCAGTGCCGGTTTTGGAAAGGGTAACGGCAGGAGAGTATGACTATCGGGTAATTCCGGATAAGTATAATACGGGATGTTCCGGTTCCCTGACAAAGATTAACAGTGCGTGTACGGTGGATGGAGTGGAGTATTCACTGGGTAACAACGGAACTATGCTCGTAATCGATTGGTATTACCGTAATAAGGATGCAGCGACGGATATAGTAATTCGCAATGTGGATTTTTCTGATTTGGATTTTGGAATTCGAAATGCTGCTTCTGTAGATGTACAGAGAATGGTACGGTTTGAAAACTGTAAGTTCGGTAATGTGTCGGTGGAGGTTGAGCAAGAGAGTGCGCAATACATTTTTGTAGATTGTTCTTTTGTAAGATTTCAAGGAAGTAACAGCAGTTTTGAGAACTGTTTTTTTGGCGGTAGTAGCGGAGATGCTATGAACCCATTCCGGAATATTACAGTGATAGACAGTTATTTCTGCGAATTTCCGCAATGGAATGATAATGGAATTCATACGGATGCCGTGCAGGTGTACGGGAAAGCGGATATTGATGCTATGAATATTACATTTTCTAATTGCCGTATTGAAATTCCGATTATCAAGGTGGACGGAAGAAAGACTCTAATTAATGCATGTCTCGCAGTAGGAATGGAGTATAGTAATGCACAGAACTTTTTGTTTGAGGATTGTATTATAAACGGTGGAGGATATAGTATTTATGCAACAAAAAAAGGTGATTGGGTATTAGATGATGTAGTATTCCGTAACATTTCTGTAGGCAAAGGGCGTCTCTTTGGTGAGATATATCCACATATAGCGGACGGTGTGGTATTCGACAATGTATACAGTACCGAACAGCTCTATGTAGCCTCTGTCTGGAGAGATTCTTTAGGAAAGATACATTTAAGTGTTACTAACGACACTGCAGAAGATAAGTTCCTTATAGTGGTAACGGAGAATGGAAGACAAGAGATTTTTATTCCGTGTAAGGCTACCGCAGAGGCAGAGGGGGCAAGGGAGTATTATGATCTACCGATTGACATCGAGGTTGTGACCGCGGATGCAGGTAGTAGCTGGGTGGTATGCTACGACGGAGAGGAAACAGCCGAGAATCAGATTCGTTTTGTGAACTGGGGCTATAGCGAGGTATACCGCGAGATAAAGTAGATCCGGAAAGGAAAGAGCATAATGACACAAAAGACTACGGAAGAGAGACTTCCGAAGGTAAGCGTAATTGTACCGGCGTACAATGCGGAGAAATATTTAAATAAGTGTCTGGATTCATTGATGAACCAGACGCTGGAAGAAATCGAAGCCGTAGTTGTGAATGACGGTTCTACCGATAACAGTAAGGCGATTTTGGAAGAATACGAGAAGAAATATCCGGGTAAAGTTGTGGTACTCCATAAGGAAAACGGCGGACAGGCCTCCGCCAGAAACCTGGCGCTGAAGGTGTGCAGAGGCGAGTACATCGGTTTTTTGGATGCGGACGATTTTGTACAACCGGAAATGTTCGGGAAGCTGTATGCCACCGCAAAAACACAGAATGCGGATTATGTAGCCTGCGGTTATAAGGACATTACCTACCGGGACGGAAAAGAAGTGGTGCTTCAGGAGTATGTGGCTTCTAAGGTTGCAACGAAGACGAAGGATTTATTTTTCGGAGCGTTGGCTTCCCCGTTTTTGCATCTATACCGAAGAGAGATTATGGAGCGGTCTGAGGTAACTTTTCCGGAGGGGTATATTTACGAGGATACGGCATTTTATCTGAACCTGATTCCGTATTTGAAATCCATTGCCACCATAGAGGAAGCGTTGGCGGTGCGGTTGCGTCACAGTAACTCTACCATGTCTACCTTTCGGAAAGAGCGTGTGCGCCACATCTTCCCGGTTTTAAAGGGGAGTTTGGAGTATTATAAGGCAAGAGGCTTTTTCGAAGAGTATGAAAGAGAATTGGAGTACTTTTGCGTCCGGGTATTGCTCTGCAGCTCCATGCAGAGAATCAGCAAGGTGGGACGGTTCCGGGATGCATGGGATTTGGTAAAAGAGACGCTGGAATTTGTGAAAACAGAGTTTCCGGAATATCGGAAAAATCCGTATATGAAGTCCGGAAAGTTGGGGTTATACATGAGGAGCTTGAACCGGGTGACGGCATATCCGGTATTGGTATTGTTTCGGTTTACAAATAAATTTAAGAGGGAATACACATGAAGACATCAGTAGTAATGGCAACTTATAACGGAACCGACTATTTAATCGAGCAGTTGGATTCTTTGCGGGATCAGACTAAGGCACCGGATGAGGTGATCATTTGTGACGACTGCTCTAAGGATGACACTGTACCCATGATTCGTACCTACATAGCGGAGAATCACTTGGAAGAACGATGGAAGTTAATTGAGAATGAAGAGAATTTGGGCTATGCCAATAATTTTCATAAGGCAATGTCATTGGCTTCCGGAGATTATATCTTTTTCTCTGATCAGGATGATATCTGGTGTGTAGAAAAAATAGAAGAGATGGTATCCGTAATGGAGAAGAATCCGGATATTCAGTTGTTATGTTCTGATTATGAGCCGTTTTCCTCAGCCGAAAACGCACCGTCCGTACCGAAGAAGATTATGGAGAAGATGACCGGAGACGGTAGTATAGAGAAAATAGTGTTAAGCAGCAGGAATGTACATATTGCCAGCCTTGGGTGTGATATGTGTATCCGGAAAACTTTCCGTGACCGGACAGAGCCTTTTTGGATTAAGGGATGGGCACATGACGACTATGTATGGAAGATGGCGCAGTGTCTGGATGGGTGTTATACCTATCACAAACCGTTGATTAAGCGTAGATTGCATGCCAATAATGTTTCCATGCGGAAGATGCACCAAAAGGACAAGCGGGTGAAGTTTTTACGGGAATTGGCAGAAGCATACACCGGAATGCTGGCCTTTGCAAAATCGATTTCCCTGGATAAGAAAAAGATTCGTTTTATCGAACGCTCCGTGAAGGCGACGAATTTGCGGGGAGATTTGGTAGAGCATTGTAAATTGTTGAATTCCTTTAAGTTGTTGGGCTATCTGGATTGCTACCACAGTGTGAAATCGGTACTGGTGGAGCCGTATATGGCCATCAAATACAGAAAAAAGTAACAGTGGCATGACTTGTTGAAGTGATAATGAGGTGACTGAAATGACAGAGACAAAAAAGACGATTCAATTGTATGCAAAGGATGAGCAAATTGTTAATGCTGCGATTGATAAAATCGTAGTGGATCTATTTAATAAGCGGGACAGAAAACAGAAAAGCCAGGTGATTGTACTGACCGGTTGCTCTCCGGTGGCCGGGACTACGTATACCAGCATTGCGTTAGGCATTGCCATGGCAAACAGTAAAAGAAAGACGCTGGTCATCGATTGTGATGTACGTAAGGCAATTAAGTACAAAAAGTTAAATGAAGAGGCAACCTCCGGTTTGGCGGATTATTTGCTGGATGATATATCTACGGTAGAAGATGTGATTTACGATACTAATATTGAGAATTTGTCTTATATGCCGTGCGGCGAGTATTCCGATCATTTTACCAGAGTACTGTGTTCTCCGAATATGAGCGATTTGATTGCAAAGGTACGGGAGAAGTACGAGTGTATTCTTTTGGATGTACCGTCCGTTTCCATCGTTCCGGATGCACAGGTGTTATTCCCGGAGGTGGATGGTATTATTTTGTTGTCTGCATTGGGAGAAACCAGAAAAAAGCAGATTAAAGAAGCGAAGATGCGTATTGCACCGTTTGCCGAAAAGTATTACGGAATGATTGTAAATAAGATTCCGATGGATGTATACCGGCAGAATGTGAAGGATTATAACTACTACTTTGTGAACAAAAAGGGAGAGCAAAAGTTCCATAAGAGTGAAGGATATCAGAAATACAAGAGAAGAAAAGCACATAACAGACAGGAGGCGGGAAAGAATGAAAAAAATGTTTAAATATGGAATCAGACTGGCTTGTCTGCTGTTTGTGTTTTGTATGGGGGTATGGGGGAACCCGAGTGACCTGAATTATGTGCGAGCGGATGAAGAAGAGGCGGAGGTGACTTTGTCGCCGGAGCAACTGGAGGAAGCTCCGTTTATAGTAGTGGAGAAGTATGAACTGAGCCATGAGAGAATCGTTCCGGGAATGGGATTTACCTTGAAATTACATATCAAAAATAATAGTGTATACAGAACGGTACAGCAGGTGCTGTTGGATGTTGCCAATCCGGTTGGTGTGACGCCGGTGTACGGAACGGTGACGCAGCTCTATTTAGGAGATATGAAGCCGGGAGAAAGCCGTGTGGTAGCTTTTGAATATGATGCATGGTCTTCCATTAATACGTCGGCATTATCCTTTAATGTATCATTGGTAGCAGCAGGGAAAACTAATCGTGTAGAGGTAAGGGTACCTACCGGCTTAGATAATATTTTCCATGTTATGGGAATGAACGGGGCAAACAAGGTATATGTGGGAGAGAAGACATCTGTATCGGTAAATTTCCGGGTGTTAGGTGATGAAAACGTTAGTAATGTGGTATTACGTGTTGACAGTGACGGAGCAACGGTAGGAACCAGTCAGGTAGGTAGTTTGATTGCCGGAACCACAAAGACCCAGAGCGTTTCGTTCCAAATGTCCCATGCCGGAAGCTATACTGCGGAATTTTACATGGAATATCTCGGCGCAGACGGGCAGACGAAATCCGAGTTTTTGGGAACAAAGGAGTTTGAAGTACAACAGATGGAGAGTGAGAATCCGAGTACCACGTTGCCGGGAGATCCGGTGACGGAACCGGAACCGGACGATACTAACGCATTTCTTTTGGCGTTGAGTGGTGTGTTGATTCTTTTAATTTTCATTGTTTCGGCAATTATACTGAAAAAGAAGAGATAAGGAGGAAGCGTAAATGAACGTAGATATTCGAGAACTGGAAGTCGCAGATTACGACTTGCTCGAAAATATTAAAACAGCGTTTTATCGTCTGTGGAAGTTTAAACTGGTAGTGGCGCTGATGACATTGGTAGGTTTCTTGGTATCTTTGATCTATATCAGTATTGTGGGAATCAGTGTGCAGTACTATTCTTCTGCTACCATTTACAGTATGGTGTATGGTTCCTATCAGGATTCTACCTACGGCGTAACGGTGATGAATACCTATTCCTCTTTGCTTGGAAGTACCAATGTGTGCGAGCGTGCGGCGGTTTCTTTGCAGGACCAGGGAATTACGGGAAGTATGTTAAAGAGCATGGTATCCAGCGGACGGATTTATTTGAGCGGTGCCAGTACAAACTCTAAATCCTACGGTTATAAGCTTACGCTGGTAACCAGAAATAGTACTCCGGAGCACGTGGTGGATATCTCAAATGCCATGTCACGGGCGTTCGCGGACGAAATAAATGATTTATTGGGAAATAAGACGCTACAGGTCGTAGATAGTGCAGTTGGGGTATCCTCGTCAAAGACCATAAGTGCCCCGCTTATTATTGCTTTGTTTGGGGCGGTAGCTTTTATATTGACTTGTGGAGTGATTTTTATTAAGGAATTTTTCTCTGCGAGAGTGTATAGTGTGGCACAATGCGAGAACCGGAAGGAATTAGTACTAGGCATGATTCCATACCATAAATAAAACATAGGGATAAAGAGTATGAAACAATTAAAGATTATTTTTGCGGCGTCTTCCGGAGGGCATTTGGAGCAGCTTTTGATGCTAAAGCCTTTGATGGAGAAGTATGACAGTGTGTTTGTGACGGAAAAAACAGAATACAACGTAGGAAAAACGGATGTAAAGACCTATTATCTTTCCCAGATTAACCGGAAGGAGCTTTTGTTTTTGCCGAAGTTAATCGGAAACACCTTTCGTTCGTTGCGGATTATTATCAAGGAGCGTCCGAAGGTAATGATAACGACAGGAGTGCTGGCAATTGTGCCGCTGGCACTGCTGATGAAGCTTTTTGGAGGGAAGTTGATTTACTTAGAGTCCTTTGCAAAGGTGACCTCTAAGACCTTAAGCGGAAAGATTTTGTATCGTTTTGCGGACCAGTTCTATGTGCAGTGGGAAGAAATGTTAAAGCTGTACCCGAATGCCATTTACAAAGGAGGGATTTACTGATGATTTTCGTGACGTTAGGATCCCAGAAGTTTCAGTTTGACCGCCTTTTGCAGAAATTGGATGAGCTGGTGGAGCGGGGCGTGATTACGGAGGAGATTACGGCGCAAATCGGTGCCAGTACCTACCTCCCGAAGCATTATGAGTATGTGCGGTTTATGGACCGGGAGCAGTTTGCGGCTACTATGGACCGGTGTGATATTGTGGTGACCCATGGAGGGACGGGTGTCATCATTACTGCGGTAAAGAAAGGGAAGAAGGTCATTGCCGTACCTCGTCTGGCAAAGTATAAGGAACATGTGGATGACCATCAGTTGCAGCTGCTACATCAGTTTGATGAACTGCAGATTATCTGCGCCTGCTATGAACTGGAGAATTTTGAGGCGGAATATCGCGAGATTCGTAATAAGCAGTTCCGGCCGTATGTGTCCAATACACATGTGATTATGGAGTCGATTGAGGAGTATTTGGAAAGCTTGAAGTAAGGATGATAAGGATGATAAATAAGAAAGTAATCAGAAAGTATGTGGAATATATTCACACCAAAATTGTACTTCTGTGGGAACAGAGAGTCTTTCATCATAAGGGAGTCCGTGTAAAGTATATGTTGAAGAAGGAAAAGAATGCGGACACCTTGGTAATTGTCTTCAGTGCATGTACCAGAGCAGGCCTAAAAGCACGGTATAACTATGTCAGAACCTTAAACGGGTTACAATGTAACAGGCTTTATATTCTGGATGATTATGCAAAGGATCATCGCGGTTCCTATTATATCGGCGGGAATTTTAAATTTGATGAAGAGGCTGCTACCAGAGCGTTGATTCAGAAAATAACGGGAGATTTGAAACCGGCAAAGGTAGTATGTTGTGGTTCCAGTAAGGGTGGCTATGCGGCACTGAATTTTGGTCTGGAGATACCGAATTCCGTTATGATAGTAGGTGCGCCGCAGTACTTTTTGACGACTTATCTTTTAGCAGGAAATATAGAGACATTGAACCATATTATGGGAGAGCGAAGCCCGGAGAAGGATGAGGAAGTGGAATTTCGTTTACAGAACAAGTTGTTAGCGAACAAGCATATACAATCTCAGAGGGTATATTTGCATTTTTCCGACAAAGAGCATACCTATGAGGAGCATATCGTACATATGGTGAAGAATATGGAAAAGGCAGGTTACTGTTTGGAGAAGGATGTTGCGGATTATACAAATCATTCGGATGTGAGTTATCATTTCCCGGATTTTCTTAAGAGATGCGTGAATCGTGTAATAGAGGAATAGGGGTAAGGAAAGAAGTGATTCGGAAAGGAGGACAATGATGTTTGCAATTAGGAAAGAAGCAAAAGTAGATATATGTGAACCGGAACTGAAAAATTTGAAAGCATTGTTTGTCCTTATGATGTTCTTTCTTTTGTCTGCAATTGTAATGCCGCAATACTTTGGGGTTAATATTGGTTACGATATTACATGTGCTCGACTGTCAAATATATTGTTTATTATGTATATGTTGGCGAGCCCGTGGGTGTTTAATCATTTTCTAAAAACAATGCTGCGATGCGAAATTTTCTATCCGATGGTTTGTTATCTGCTTGTTGCAGGATATACAATGGTATTTCGAGTGGATATCAATGCATTTTTTCTTGTTTTTTTTGAGTTTTTTTTACTCTTTATGATGATATACGGATGTCGGTATGTAATAGGTTGGAAGCGTGCGGTAAAAGGGGTAATCGGATGTGCCTATTTCCTTTCCATATATGGAATGGTTGAGTTTGCGTATGGTAAATCATTATTTTTGCAATTTTTATCTACGATGTGGACACCGGTAAGCAATTGTTACCGATCGGGACTTTATCGAGTGATGGGACCGTGCGGACATCCGTTAGGGTATGGATTAGTTCTTCTATTGTTTATTGCACTGGCATGTATAGATTTGGAGAAGGATGAAATTTACCTGTTTAAAAGACCGATACTGATTGTCTTGTTAATGTTAAATGTTTTTTTGACGGGTTCTAGATCAACACTTGGAATTGCAGCTGCAGAGATGCTTGTTATTATGCTGATAAGCGGGCGTACAAATATAAAGAAATCTTTATTGATGTTGGTTGCTTTTATTTTTGGATTGGGTATTTTTTTGCTTTTGTTCCATAAAACGGGGATTGGTCGTTATATATTAATGCAGATAACAAGTGTTCTTGATACTGTATTAGGGACAGAAATTTCGGCGTTCTTTGGCGCTGATGTAGAGACACTTAATAATAGTGAAGCGCATCGAGAGGTATTGCCGAAAATCTTTACCTTAGATTGGCTGAATCCTTGGGTTGGAAGAGGCGTAAAACGTGGCTTTTCTGTGGAAATTGATGGCATATTTGTACATTCGGTAGATAATTACTATGTAGTACAATATATAAAATATGCTTACCCAGGTTTGGTTTCGTATGTGTTGTTTATGATTACAACATTAGTTGTAGTAATAAAGGGAATAGTAAAGTATAAGTCGGTGTTGTGTAAGCTTTCTTTGGTTGCAATAATCAGTTACTTTTTTAATTTGTGGTGGCTTGATTCACTGCAAACTTTAAAATATGCTTATATAGTAATTGCTATTGTTTGCGCGTATCTTCTTTCAAAAGAGGATGAGCAAAAGAAAAATAATGAAGTAAATAGGAGGATGAGAATTGAATAAAAACGAATTCATTGAGAAACTTGACAAGGTGGGAATCGAGTGCGTGGTTCTTGATGACAATTTAATCAATCCTAATGAAATTATAATTTTTACAAATAAAAAAAAGTGTTTTCAACAAATGATGAAAGAAAATAACTTGCCTCGAATGGTGCAAGACGGCGAAAGAAAATGTTGCATAAGAGTTATTTCTTATAAAGAAGCAAATATTGCGCAGTGGGAAAAAGAATTGAAAAAAGAAGGGGAAAAAAAAGGCAATATAGTTACAATCGTATCCAGGGAGGATAGTAATGCATTGTTTTTATATTATGCATTTACTTCGGTGCAGATAAGTCACTGGTTGTATTATAATATTCTTCACATTTTGAAGCAACGTATGGGATGCTCTGATAAGGAAGAATTAGCGAAATGGTTGGCGCTTTATATAAAAAAGAAAGGGTACCGCATAATTGTACGTAAAATTGTAGAGTTACCTATGGCGTTGAGAGGAGATTTGACGTTATTGCAGAAATGCACAATAAGAGGATATCAGATTTTATTGAAGGGGATCCGAAAAATAACGGTAAAAGCGTTAATAGCCAAAAGTAGTTTACATAGGATATTTACTCAAAAGAGCTATTTTGAGTATTTGAAAAAGACTTCCGGTGTTGGAGAATGTTGGAGCGTGATTAATAAGAATGTTTTTTGTTCTAGCGGAAGTATTTTAGTGAGAGATTTGCAAGAAAATCAAGCCTATTTTGTGAAAGGGAATGAGTTGTCGGCATATCGTGGAATTGAGAACGAAATTACAATACAAAGAATATTAAAAAAGACTTCAGAGAAAGAGTATGGATTATGGTATTTGCCCATGTTGGATTATGACCCTAAATTTCGTTGGATACGATATGAATTTGTGACATGGAAATTATTGGCTCAGTATTTGCAAGAGAAACAACTTTCAAAGAGAGAGATTACACTACTAGGCGAGTGTTTGGTTGGGTTTCTTGATCGTTTGTTGGAATTAGATATCGTACATAATGACTTGCGATGTGAAAATATAATGGTTATAACCAACGGCGACGGAACCGTTAGCGACTTTATGTTGATGGATTTTGGTTGTTCATCGTTTGAGGGCGGTGTTCCGTGGAATGAGAACACTTTTGAGGGGCGTTATTTAAGCAAAGCAGTGTGTGGAAAGATGAGATATAACGAACATATTGTTGATGATGCGGCGTCGGCGATGTTGATTTATCTGTATGCGGGGGGGACGGAAGATGATGAGGTGGCTGTGATGCTCAGAAATCGAATAGGAAGAATCTATTTTTCTGTAAAATAATGTGTAAGAATAAAAGGTAAGAGGTAACTATGGAGAATCATTCTTCTACTAAGGTTGTAAAAGCTGGAGCTGGATATGTGATCGGAAATTATTTGGTAAAAGGAATCACATTTTTGTCTGCGCCCATTTTTACAAGGTTATTGACAACAGCAGAGTTTGGCGATTTTAATACCTATATTTCGTATGAGGCAATTATATATATTCTTGTGGGATTGGCCCTGCATTCTAGTGTAAATAATGCTAAATATAAATATGGGAATAAGTTGAATGAGTATGTGTCGGCAATTACGCTGTTTATTATTCTTAGTGCGCTCTTGTGGCTTGGGGCGGCAAATGTTTTTTTTGACTTTTATAAAGGATGGTTTTGGGATGATCGGCTTGTTGTAAATATGTTAATTGTCCATTGTTTATGCAGTGCACTTTTACAGGTGTATAACGCATATAACGGTCTAAATTATAGCTATAAGTCATATGTGAAAATATGTTCATTTAATGCAGTTTTTAATTTGGTATTATCGATTGTATTAATGTTAACGTTGTTTGAAAAACAACGTTCTTTGGGGCGAATAATAGGAACTGTTATTCCAATGCTTTTTGTGGGAATTTATATTGTCTATTTCTTTTTTAAAAAGGCAAAACCGGCAATATCTAAAGATTATTGGATTTTTGGACTGAAATATAGTTTGCCTGTTGTACCACACGGAATTTCACAGGTTGTATTATCCAGTTTTGATCGGATTATGATTAAGTCGTTAATAGGGGCGGCAGAGGCCGGAATATATAGTTTTGCATATACGATTTATACTTTGTTTAGAGTTGTGGCAACTTCATTAGAAAATGTCTGGAAGCCATGGGTATATGAAAGGATGGACACGAAAGACTATGAGGGAATTCGAAAGCAGGGAAGTAGATATGCGTTAGGAATGGCCGTTTTAACTTCATTAGTTATAGTTGTGTCACCTGAATTGACGAAGATATTAGGGGATAGGGAATATTGGGACTCTACAGAGTGCGTTGTTCCAGTGATGATTGGAGGTTTTTTTGCTTTCTTATATACATTACCGTCAGTAATTGAATATTTTTACGGTAAAACAAAATTTATTGCAATAGGGACAATGCTGGCAGCGGGGACAAATGTTTTGTTGAATTATGTGTTTATACCACGTTACGGATACATAGCGGCCGCGTATACAACGCTTGTAACATATGCTTTATATTTTATATTCCATGCTTTTTTTGCCAAAAAAATACATGGAAGCAATTTGCTTGACATAAAGAGATTGTTGCTGATATCATTAGGGGTAATTGTGATTGGCGGGTGTACAATTTTATTGGAAGATAGATGGATTGTTAGATGGATATTAGGATTAATAATTGGTTTGGCAGGTTTGCTTTGGGGAGAGCATATATTCGGAATCAGTAAAATGATTAGAAAGAAGATGGCAAGATAAATGGCAGAGGAGAAAATGCATGAAGCGCGATGAACGGATGGACATTATAAAAGGCATAGCAATTATCCTTATGGTAGTAGGGCATAGCGGAGTCTCTTTTAAAGGCTTTATTTACCTGTTTCATATGGCTGTTTTTTTTATGGTGAGCGGATACTTGTTTTCTTTTCGAAAGATTACATCAGTGAAAGAAGCAAAAAGTTATGTAATAAGAAAGATAAAAGGAATATGGTGGCCATATTTCCTATGGAATGCAATTTATACCATATTAAACAATTTCTTTATTTGGACGAGGATTTATTCGGATAAGGAATTTGTTGTAGAAAACGTATTAGTCAGTGGTCATGCGCTTATGAGTATAAAGGACATGGCAATTAACATTATTAAAGGCTTTTTTATGTTGGGGAGGACCGAGATGGGCGGGGCCTTTTGGTTCTTGAGAACGCTTTTTGTTTTATCCATTTTGTTTGGCCTAATTGATTATATGTTGAATAAGATAATACGAAGAGAAAAGATAGTGGATGTCGTACATTTATTGATAGCTCTTGGTTTTATGTGTGCGGGTTACGCGGCTAATCTGTTACATATCAAATCTTTAGTTGTACCGACTATTTTTTCGGTGTATGTCCTTTACTTTTTTGGCTATGCAATTAATAGATACGAAATAATGAAACATTTAAAGAATTGGGTGTCCATACTGATTGGATTGTTTCTTTTGTTGGGATGTAATGGTAGGGTAGAAATTTCGTTGGGAAATAACAGCTATGGAAATCCCCTATATCTTGTGGTGTGTTCTTTGGGGGGATGGTTGCTGATTTATGGGGTGGCGGATGTGATAAACAGGTGTCGCCATAATAGAATCTGGAGAGCTTTGGGTGTTAATAGTTTGCCGATAGTTGTACATCATTTTTGGTGTTTTAAGATAGTAACGTATATTCAAATTCTGTTGCTGGGGTATTCAAAGAGGTGTTTGGCTGCCTTCCCTTACTTAAATGCAGATGGGCTTTGGTGGGTGGCTTACACTGTAGTTGGATGTGCAGTTCCGTTGCTGTTAGCTATTTCAGTAAAGAAAGGGAAAGAGAAGATTAAAAGTCATGCATAGGATATTCAGTTATGCTAAATCCCATGTTTACGAGTTGCATGCTATCTTTGTAGCAACCGTTGCTGTAGTTTTAATGTTTTTGATAAAGAAACCGATAAAGAATTGGATTGCCAGACAAGTTGACAACAGAATAGTACATAAGCCAGAACTTTCCGAGAATAGAAGGATTCTCATTCGTAGAGGAAATATGTTATTGATTATACTGACCATGCTCCTTTCCTTTGGATTGTTTTGGGTTGCATCCGTTATATCCCCACTGATAAATTTTTCTTTTCCGACAGCAGTGATGAGCGGTGTGTTTGCCTTATGTGAGTATGCGTTTTTAGACCAGATTACATTTGATATTCGGGATGAGGATGAGTAGATATGAATATGGCGATTTCGTTTTTTGTGGGATGCGTTACCTTTGTGTTAATGATGATAATAAAAATCCCCATTAAGAAAATTATTTTTTCGGTAGTAGAATGTGTGGTTGATGATGAAGACCGGCAATACATACTCTATAAACGATGGAATACGATATTGTTTTTTGTAACATTGTTGGTTGCCGCCGTCTGTTATTGTTACGTTGCGGTTGTGTTGAAAATCGATCATTTTAAATGGTGCTGCTCCGTAAAGGCAGGAGCAATCGCCATTGCATTATATGCAGTATATGAACAGTGGTTTGAAGAGTAGAGGGAAGAGGTGAAGGGATGAGTATTTCAGAGTATTTAGCAGAGTTGGTACGTGCCCAGTTAGATGGAAGAAAGCCGACAGAACTGCCGCAAGAGATTACGGTGGAAGAGATTTTGGATATTGCACATCGCAATCACATGGATTACCTTTTTTTGGGGGCATTGTTGAAAACGGAAGGAATTCCGGAGGAATATATGGGAGCCATGCGTAGCCGGGTAATGCGTAGTTTGATGCGGACGGTTACTCAGGTAACGGAATTAAAGGAGATGGAGCGTTCCTTTGAGGAGGCCGGGATTAAGAATCAACCGATGAAGGGAGCGCGGATGAAGTTCTTTTATCCGGCACCGGAAATGCGTGAAATGAGTGACATTGATGTGCTGATTGATGGGGAGTGCATGCAAAATGCGACAGAGATATTGGTTGAAAAAGGATACACATTGTTTCGTTCCGTAAAGCATCATGATATTTATCAAAAGGCTCCGTTTATGGTGGTTGAGGCTCATAAGGTGATGTACGACAAGACGGTAGATGAGGAGCAGTATAAGTATTTTTCAAACTTTTCCAGAGCGGTTTTGAGGGAAGGAATGAAGTATACATACGACTTTAATCCGGAGGATTTTTACGTTTACATGATGGCACATATGGCAAAGCATTTCTATACCATGGGCTGTGGAATCCGTAATTTGGTGGATGTATATGTGTATCGTGAAAAATTCGGTTCTGTTCTGAATGAGGAGTATGTAAAGACAGAACTGAAGAAGTGCGGTATTTTAGAGTTTACAAAGCATATGGAAAAGCTGGCGGCGATTTGGTTGAAAGGCGAAAAAAGCAGTCCGTTTTATGAGGACTTGTTCCAATATATGATGGACAGCGGGATCTACGGTAAGGATGAGAACGGCATTTGGAATAAGTTTTCCGAAGAGAAGATGAAGGATAAGGATGCTACACCGAGTCAGTTAAAACGTTGGTATTATTTCCCGCCGGTTTCTTATATGGCGGAGTATTACCCGTGGCTGGAAACGTGTCCGTTCTTACTTCCGGTGGCGTGGGGGATTCGCTTTTTCCGTGGTATCTTTATGAAAAAGGGTGAAAAGAAGCGGAAGATGGTACATGAGATTGAAGCAGATAAGGTAAAGACCTATCAGACGATTTATCAGAACATGGGGCTTCATTTTAAAAAGTAACAGGGGATGACAAAGGATGAAATGGAAGGATAGTATTTTTGCAAAGGGATACCGTTTCCTGAAATATTGTAAATTCAAACCGCTTTGTTTCAAGGCGCTGTGCTGCTCGGCGTATTATCGGCTCTGTATTTTGCTTTGTAAACCGGCGCGCTTGCACAAGCACTGGGGCGTACAGGGAGAGGAATCCCCGGAGGAGGAAACAAGGGAAGTATATCGTTATGCCTACCGGGTTTCTTATGCGGTGGACCGTATTTGTACCCGGACTACTTGGGAAAGTAAGTGCCTGGTGCGGGCATTATCTGCACAGAGATTAATAAAAAGAAAGGGCATTCAAAGCACCCTTTATCTCGGCTGTAAGATGGACGAGGGAAAGATGGTTGCCCATGCTTGGTTGCGTGTAGGAAAGATGTATGTAACCGGCGGAAACGGCGAAGGGTACGCGGTGGTGGATAAGTATATGAGATGACCGCTACATTGCATAGACGAGATACTTGATAACTAATTTATTAGATGCTATAATATACTGAGATGTTTTAGTTCTTAACGGAGGATACAATGGAAGAAAAAGTACAAGTGATACCTAAAATTATTCATTATTGTTGGTTTGGGGGGAATCCGATTCCGGAGGATTTGCAAGAATGTATAGATTCGTGGAAACAACTGGAGGGGTATACCCTGATGAGATGGGATGAATCGAATTGTACATTTGATGAAAATGAATATATAAAAAAGGCATACGCTGAGAAGAAGTTCGCGTATATTAGTGACTATTACAGACTTAAAGCATTAGATGAGTATGGTGGTATTTACTTGGATACAGATGCAAAGGTATTTAAATCATTTGATCCTTTATTACATCATGAAGTATTTTTTAATTTTATCTACGACTGTTCGGTTGGCTTAGGTGTCATCGGAGCGCAAAAAGGGAGTAAGTTCATTAAGGCACTATTAGAGATGTACGATAAGACTGTTTTTGGGAAAACAGCGAACGGAAAGGTAATAGAGTATATTGATGGGAAAATAGTGGTAAACGGATTCATCACTAACAATTATTATTGTACATACTATATTTTAAAAAATTATCCGGAGTTTAGGTTAAATAATAAATACCAGGATATGGGGGATTTTGCTATTTATCCTAAGGAGTTGTTTGAAATCGGCACATTATCTAAAAGACATTATGTGATTCACTATAGTGTTGGTGCTTGGAGGGTAAAAAAAGAGCAGAGTGCCACATTGAAGGGAAAGATAAAGCAGGCAATACAAGGATTTCCAAAATTATATGAAGTAGTTCAGATTATAGTGCGTAAAATCAGATATAGAAAAGCCAATAAGAGAATTCCGTTTTATCCGTATTCGGTTGCTCAAAAAAAGGGACAACCATTACCGGAGTTATAGAAGAACTTAGTTGTGGCAGATAAAATAACATAGGGTTATAAACATATAAATCGAAAAATAACCCCTAATATATTATACAAGCGGAGGAAATCTGTATGGACAAGAACGCAACAATCGTAATGAAGAAGAAACTGAATGTAACCGACCTTGCGGGAGAAAAGGTTATGGTTGATTTTGAGAGCGGTAAGTACTTCCTGATTAAGGGTGTGGGCAACGACATCTGGGATATGCTTCAGGAGGAGACTACGCCGGCGAAGATTATTGAGCAGCTGTTATCGGAGTATGATGTAACGGCAGAGGAGTGCGAGCGTTCCGTAGAGGAGTTCCTTGGAAAGTTAAAGGAGCTTAAGTTTATTGACTAACAAAGGATATGGTTATAACCTATGGGTAAATTAAAAAGTTTATGGAAGGACAGGGGCAATCAGCTTAAGTATGCCAAGTGGCTGATGGGTTATACCAAGCCGTATCTGGGACGCATTATTCTTATGATGTGTATTACTTTGGCCAGTTCGGTAGTGTCCTTGTTTATGGTAACCTTGTCAAAGGACATTATCGACAGGGCGACCCTCGGCAATAAGTTTATGTCGCTGGTCGTGGGGTATCTTTTGTTGACCTTGGCGTTACAGGCGGTGAGCGTGGTGTCTACCTTGCTGTCCACGGTGTTGACGGAGAAGTACTCTTTCGGTATACGTAAGCAGGTATATGAGAAGATTATCAATTCTCACTGGATGGATGTGAAAAAGTATCATACGGGAGATTTGATGACAAGATTGACCAGTGATGCGGGTAATATTGCGGACGGTATCATCGGGACGATTCCGAATATCATTATTTTGGGAATTGAGTTGCTCATGGTGTTCTTTACCTTGTTTTTCTATTCGAAGCTGTTGGCTTGTTTTGCGCTTTTGGTGGCGCCGGTGGCAGGTATCGTGTCCTGGCTGTTCGGACGGAGGCTGAAGAAGCTGCAGGTAAAGGTACAGGAGTCGGAGGCTTCCTATCGTTCCTTTTTACAGGAGAGCTTGGCAAATCTTTTGGTAGTAAAGGCTTTTGCCAACGAGGACTATTCCGCAAAGCGTTTGACGGAGCTTCGGGATGAACGCTTTACGTGGGTGTTTAAAAGAGCAAAGATGGGTCTGGCCAGCTCTACGACGATTTCCGTGGCGTTCCAGCTGGGTTATTTGGTGGCATTTGCCTACGGTGCCATGTTGATTGCGGCAAAGACCATTACATACGGTACCATGTCCGTGTTCCTGACGTTGGTAAACCGGGTACAGTCTCCGATTTTAGGTCTGGCGCATCAGGTGCCGAAGGTGGTTTCCGTATTAGCCTCTGCGGGCCGTGTGATGGAGCTGCAGAATATTCCGTTAGAGAAAAAAGAAGAGATTACGATGCAGACCGAGCATGTGGGCGTGGATATTAAGGAGTTGACCTTCGGCTACACCGATGAGCTGGTGCTGGAGAATGTATCGTTAAACGTAAAGCCGGGTGAGTTTGTGGCCATTATCGGTGAGTCCGGTATCGGAAAGACGACTCTGATTCGTTTGATTATGTCCTTTATGAGTAATATGCAGGGAGATGTAAGCTTCTATAATGCACAGGGCGAGAGCATCCATGCAAATGCCAGCACCCGTAATTTCATTGCCTATGTGCCGCAGGGAAATACGTTGTTCAGCGGTACGGTGCGGGAGAATATTTTAATGGGTAATCTGCAGGCAACCGAGGAGGAGATTTATGCTGCATTAAAGCTTTCCGCAGGCTACGATTTTGTAATGGATCTGCCGAACGGTCTGGATACGGTCATCGGAGAGCGGGGACACGGTATTTCCGAAGGACAGGCTCAGCGTATTGCCATTGCCAGAGCCTTTGTACGTAAGGCACCGCTGTTGATTCTGGATGAGGCGACCTCTTCTCTGGACGAGGCAACGGAGTTGTCCGTGCTGGAAGGTTTGCAGGCGTTGACGCCGAAGCCGACCTGTATCATTATTACCCACAGAAAGAGCATTTTGCAGTACTGTGACAGGGAGATCAAGATTGAAAATACAAAGACGATTGAGTTGTAAAATGACAGCCGTTGCGGAAAATGCAGCGGCTGTTTTCAAATAAAAAAATTTTTTGAAACTTTTTCCTCCATTCATGTGTATTATAAGTGAGGACCAATCGGGATGAGGGAGAGAAGAAAAATAAGGAGGATAAAAGATGGGTTTGTTTGAAAATGACGAGGAGTACAAAAAGGACTTGGAGCGAAAGAAAGCAAAAAAGGCCGATATGATGGGCAGTTGGGTTATGGTATTGTTCCGGTTGCAGATAGTTGCAATTGTGGGAAGTGTTATGTCCAGTGACTTATTTGAGAAGGTACCGCTGATTTACTATCTGGGGACTTTGATGAATTTCGGAATTTTGATTGCTAATAGTGTTATTCTGATCCGCTTAAAAGAGGTAGAAGACTGGTTCGGCAAGGCAGGTATCTGTTATCTGGTTTCCGGATGCTCCGGTATTGTGATTGTGCTTCTTGCGTTGGGCGGCGCAGGGGTGCTGGGGGGAATCTTAACCATTGCGATGGCGATTGTGGAATTGGTAGGAAATTATGATGAGTGCACCGGATACGAGGTATCTCTTCAGGATATTGATGAGGATCTATCCGTACAATGGTCTGCGCAGTGGAAATTGGAGCTGATTTGTATCTTATCCACGCTGGGGCTAACGATTCTGTCGTTGATTGGTGCGGCTCTCCTTTCCATGGGAGTTCTTGTTCTTTGTATTATCTTGATGTTGATTGTGGGGGTTGCAAGTATAGTGGTCGGAATCCGTCGGTTAATTTACCTGCATCGTACGGCGGTTTGCTTTCAAAATTATGTACCGGATGAGGTAGTGGAATAAATACATAGGTTGGAAAGGAAAAGGGACGAAGCCTTCTGTAAAGGAAGCTTCGTCCCTTTTGTGCTGTCTCCTCTTCTTGCATTACAGGGAGGGAGTGTGTTATACTAGGAAGCGGAAAACGGAAAGGAGGAAAGGCCTGTGGATAAACAGTTAAAGAAACGTAGCATTGCGTGGATAAAGAGTGCGGCGGCGGTTGTGTTCTGGATAGTAGTCTGGCAGTTTATTGTCATGATGTTGGATAAAAAAAGCGGAAATGCCATGGGCGGAAGCCTTTTGGTGGCGTCTCCTTTCGAAACGGTGAAAACGTTGTTTTCCCTGGTGCAAACCGCGGAATTCTGGCGGGCGGTAGGGTATTCCTTTGCAAAGATTGCGTCCGGCTTTTTCCTGGCGCTTTTGGCGGGAGTCCTTTGCGCAGTGCTTGCCTCTGCCTTTGGTGTGGTACGCGCCTTGTTAAATCCGGTGTTACGCCTGATTAAGGCGGTGCCGGTGGCCTCCTTTATCATTTTGGCATTGTTCTGGCTGTCATCCTCAAAGAATCTTTCGGTACTGATATCGTTTTTGATGGTGCTTCCGGTGATTTATACCAATGTGTTACAGGGAATCGAAGCGACTGACAGGGAGCTTCTTGAAATGGCGTCTGTGTTCCGCATTTCTGTGGGAAAACGGATTCGGTATATTTATATCCCGGCGGTGATGCCGTATTTTGTATCGGCCTGCTCCGTGGGTCTTGGATTTTGTTTTAAATCCGGGATTGCGGCGGAGATTATCGGACTTCCGGCCAATTCTATCGGGGAGCGGTTGTACGAGGCAAAGCTGTATCTTTTGACGGAGGAGTTATTTGCCTGGACCGCAGTTATCGTATTGGTTAGTGTGGTGTTTGAAAAAGCGGTTATGCTTTTGGTAAAGGGTTTGGCAAAGGTGCTGGCCGGGAACGTGAAGGTAGTCGATGCGAGTATGAAAGATGACGAGGCATGGAAAGAGGCCGGCGAAACGAGAACGGAGAATGCGATAGCGACAACCGGAGGGTCGGAGCTTGTTGCGGAGGAGCGGTCGTTACGTTCGGAACTATCCGGAGAGAAGAAGACCGGAAACGGGTTGGTTGAAACGGTGCCGGTGAATGTTTCACAGGACGGTTTTGGATTATTTGATGTGACAAAGAGTTTTGAAGATAAAAGGATAGTGACGGACTTTTCCTTGTTTGTGGCACCGGGAGAAACGGTGGTGCTCATGGGAGCGTCCGGTTGCGGAAAAAGTACGGTGGGCAAGCTAATGCTGGGTCTGCTTTTGCCGGAGAAAGGCGAGGTGAAGCGTCCGCCTCGGTTGGGAGCAGTGTTTCAGGAGGATCGCTTGTGTAAGGAGTTTGACGCGGTAACGAATATTGTCATGGTGACCGGTGACAGGCGGGCAGCGGAAGCAGCCCTTGCGGAAGTGGGACTTTCGGATATCAAAGGGAAACCGGTGGCGGCGTTGTCCGGCGGAATGAAAAGACGGGTGGCCATTGTGCGGGCACTGTTGTCCGATGGGGAATTGCTGGTATTGGATGAGCCGTTTACCGGATTGGACGTGGCGAATAAACAGCAGGTGGCGGCGTATGTGAAAGAAAAATTGCAGGGGAGGAGTGTGCTTCTGATTACACATAGTGAGAAGGAAGCAGCAGATTTGGTGGATAGAGTGGTTTGTATGCCGCGATAAGAAGAAAATGAGGTGATAGGCATGAGGATTGAATTGCCGAAGCAGGTAAAACAGATTATAGATACGTTACAGGCACAGGGCTATGAGGCCTATGCAGTAGGTGGATGTGTCCGGGACGCGATGTTAGGGAGAGCCCCCCAGGATTGGGATATTACCACATCGGCTCTTCCGAAGCAGGTGAAGGAGTTGTTTCGCCGAACCATCGATACCGGTATTCAGCACGGGACGGTAACGGTGCTGTTGGATAAGGTGGGGTTTGAGGTAACCACCTACCGGGTGGATGGGAAATACGAAGACGGACGGCATCCGACAGAGGTATCTTTTACCGCCAGTTTGGCGGAGGATTTAAAAAGACGTGATTTTACAATCAATGCAATGGCATATAATGAGAAGGAAGGTCTGGTGGATTTGTTCCATGGGACCGAGGATCTGGAGCAGGGTGTGATTCGGTGTGTCGGCGTGGCAAAAGAGCGTTTCTCTGAAGATGCATTGCGTATTTTGCGGGCTGTTCGTTTTTCGGCACAGCTGGATTTTTCCATAGAAGAAGAGACCCTTGCGGCTGCCCGGGAACTGGCGGATACGCTGCGAAAAATCAGTGCGGAGCGAATTTACGCGGAACTTACGAAGCTTTTGGTGTCTGCTCATCCGGAACGGCTTTTGACGGCCTATGAGTGCGGCGTGACGAAGGTGATTTTGCCGGAATTTGACCGGATGTGCGGGACGGAGCAAAACCATCCGGCTCATTACGCAACTGTGGGAATCCACAGTTTGGATACGACTTGTTATGCAAAGAAAGTAACAGAATATGCGCCGGAATGCGGATTTACGGCGGAGGAGTTCCGGTACTTGCGTCTGGCGGCATTGTTTCATGATACAGGGAAGCCGGACTGCCGTACTACGGATGAGAACGGAATCGACCATTTTCGCGGACATGCGGAGGCCGGCGCCGATGGGGCGAAAAAGATATTGCGCCGTTTGAAATCGGACAATGCTACCATAGATACGGTATCCCGACTGGTGCGGTGGCATACTTATCCGTTTGTGGCTGAGGAGAAGGCACTTCGTCGTGCGATGCATAAAATCGGCGGGGATTTGTTTCCGCTTTTATTTGAGTTGCGCCGGGCGGATCTGGAGGCCCACGCGGAGCCGTATCGCACCGAAGGACCGGAAAACCTTCGTAAAGTCTGGCAGGTTTATCTGGGGATAAAAGAGAGGGAGGAGTGCACGTCGTTAAAGGACCTGGTGGTAAACGGCAGTGATTTGATTGCGGCGGGCTTTGCACCGGGAAAAGAACTGGGGGAGGTGCTGAACAAACTACTTTTGCTTGTGATTGAAGAACCGGAAAAGAATAAAAAAGAAGTGCTTTTAAAGGAAGCAGACGGTATGAAAAATTAATAAGATTTCGGACACATGATTTCTCTTTCGTCTTCATAGTATGTAGAGAATATACCTGTCTGGCCCGCTATGATGCGGTGCGGCATGAGGAATCGGAGGAGATATTGTGGAGGAAAAGAGTCTTGAATTTTTTGAAAAATATGATATTACGGTAACCGGCACCGCAAGGACCCGGGGCGCGTTTTGCATCGATACCGAGCGGGGGCCGAAGTTACTGTTGCCATATAGCGGAAGCGAAGCGAGGGCAGTGTTTGAGCAAGGAATGTTATCCTGCCTTACGGAGCGCGGATTTTTCGTGGACGGATATGTGGCAAATAAGGAAGGCGCCTACGTAACAAAGGATGAGTACGAGGAGCCTTTTTTGATGAAGGATTGGTATTACGGAGAAGAGTGTAACGTAAGAAAGCCCGAGCAGGCACTGGCTGCGGTGCGGCATCTGGCGGCGTTACATAATGCGCTTACCGGAATGTCGGAAACGGTATTATTACCGGTGGCGGAGAACGGAGAGAATATACCGGGGAACGGGGGAGACGGCTCGGAGGATACTTCGGTGTCGGGACAGCTGCAAACGTTGCCGGGAGCGGTACAGAAAAGCTTGCCGGAGCTGTTTGAAAAGCGGAACCGGGAACTGCGCCGGGTGCGGGCTTTTCTCCGGGAAAAGAAGCGGAAGGCCTATTTTGAAACGGTATATATCAATACTTTTCCCGAGTTTTATGAAAAGGCGGAGGCGGCCCTTGCGGGAGCAAAGGAGTGTGGCTGTACAGAGACGTTGGAGGCGGCTCTTGCGGAAGGAAGAGCTTGTCACGGTACCTATACCCATCACAATCTTTTGGTGCTTCACGACGGAAGCTTTGCAACGGTGAATTTTGATAAGGCCTGCCTCGGGGTACAGATTGCGGATTTTTATCTGTTTTTCCGGAAGCTCATGGAGAAAACCGGCTGGGACCGGGGATTGGCGGAACGACTGATGGAAGCGTATACGTCAGTAAGAAAGGTGGAGAAAGCAGAATGGCAGGTGTTTTATCTGTTGCTTTCTTATCCGGAAAAGTTTTGGAAAATCACCAACAGCTACCACAACGGTAAGAAGTCCTGGATACCGCAAAAAACCACGGAAAAGCTTTTGGCGGTAAAGGAACAGGAGAAGGAAAAGGAGGCACTGCTGGCGGATGTGGCCGGGTGGTGTTAGAGAACTTTGGGACTGCAGGCTCATTGACAGAGTATGGAAGATTCGGTATATTATTCTGATAAGACAATAGATTCAAAAGAGGGAGAAGGAGTGTAATATGGCGGGATATGAGGAACGATTTGCGGAAGTAAAAGAAAGACTGGCACGAAAACAACATCTGGAGGCAGTGATGACCGAGCTTCAGGCGCAACAGAGAGAGGTGCTGGCGAAGGTAACGGAACTGCGGGAAAGAAAGGCAACGGAACAGAATGATGTAGATCGGTTGGAGCAGGGAAGTCTTGCGGCATTTTTCTTACATGTGGTCGGGAAAAAGGAAGAAAAGCTTGCAAAAGAACAGCGGGAAGCCTACCAGGCTGCAGTGAAATGCGATGTGGCGGAAAAGGAGCTGTTCGAGATTGAGTCTCGTCTTAACAGAACTGCGGAGGATCTTGTTTCTTTGCAAAACTGCGAGAAAGAATACGAAGTGTTGCTGCAGGAAAAGCGGGAGGAGATTGCCCGGAGGGGGCTACCGGCAGCGGAGGAGATTATCAGAAACGAACACCGGCTGTTTGAGGAAGAGAAGAAGACAAGGGAAATAAAGGAAGCAATCGCCGAAGGTAGAAAAGCAAAGGTGCTTGCAGAGGCAGCCCATGCGAATCTGGACAGTGCGGACGGGTATAGTACCTGGGATATGTTCGGCGGAGGACTTGCGGTTGACTTATTGAAGCATGGTAAAATCAACGATGCGCAAGCGTCGATTGAGGAACTGCAGGTACAGCTTCGAAATTTTAAAACCGAACTTACGGATGTGCAGATTGAAACAAACATTACAATTGAAATAGATGAAATGCTGAAATTTGCGGACTATGTGTTTGATGGTTTCTTTTCGTCCTATGCAGTAAAACAGCAGGTTGAGGATGCCATCGGACAGGTGAAGGAAACGGAAGAAACAATAGACCGGCTGTTAGAGCAATTACATCGGTTAGAGACTTTAAATGAGAAGGAAAAGGCGCGTCGCCGGGAGACGTTGCGTCAACTGATTACTGTAACGGAAGTATAATGGGTGGAAAATAAATTAAGACGGGTACATAGGAGTTAAAACAGGGAAGTGTGAAATTGTTCTTGAATCATAACGCGTTTTTCGCTATAATAAATTCATAGGCCAAGGGCCGGAAGGAGTTTACATGAAAAGTGAAAAACGCGTTCTTTTTTTGTTGGCAGCGTCTGCGGTGGTAATTCTCCTGGTGACGGTGCTGACGCTTTTTTCGGGAAAAGAAGAGCCTGCCGGAACGAAGAAGCCGGGAAAGGACCCGAGGGTAACAGCCGGGGCTAAAGTAACCGGTGGGATTACGGCGGAGCATAATAAACTGATGATGGTAAAGTCGGTGGATACGGCAGAGAGTACCATTGCAGTATATGATTTGGAAGACGGTGGAGAGGTGATGCTCTCTTATGATGTGGCGGCGGATATCCGCAGCAAGTACGGGAGTCTCACTTATGCGGCGGCCTTGACCTACGGACAGATTGTCCGGGCGGAGTATGACGGAGAAGGCCGTCTTGTAAAAATGCAGTTGTCCGGAGAACATTGGGAGCTTCACGGAGTGGAGGAGTTTTCGATTACGAACAGCACCCTTACGGTCAATAATACCACCTATAAGCTTACGGAGGAAACCGTTGCTTATTGCGAGGGTGAAAAAATTGCCCTGGGTGAGGTACGGGATATCGACCGGGTAGAGCTGTGCGGCATTGATTCGGAGATTTTGACTGTTCGCGTGGTAAAGGGGCACGGTTCCATTAAGCTTGTAAATTGTACGGAATTTCAGGGGGCGAAGGTCACCTTTAAGGATGAAAGCCACGTGCTGGAAGGAGAACCGACCTATTTGGTGCGGGAAGGAAAGTATACCGTGTCCGTAGTCGGAGAGAAGAATGCCGCGGCGGCAGAGGTGACGGTGGCGCGGAACGAGCAGGTGGTCATTGACTTGTATGAATACGGCGGTGCGCCGGTGGAGACGGCACAGGTACGCTTTAAGGTGACTCCGTTTTCGGCAGTGCTTACCATTGACGGTGAGCGGGTAGACTATTACGAGCAGGATTTGGTGTTGGAGTACGGGGAACACGAAGTAGTGGCAGAACTTGGAGGTTACACGACCTACAAGGGGATTTTGGCGATTACCAGACCGTATCATACCTTCCAGATTGACTTGCCGGAACGTCCGGTGACGGATCAGGATCCGGAGGAGGAGGATTCCGGGGACGAGAATGACGGTGAGGATGATAGTATCGGTTCGGAGTCCGGAGACGGTCCGCAGGAGGGCAACGACAGTAGTTCCACAGAGAATCCGGAAGGTGACACTTCAGAGGACGATAGCGGAGAAGGCTCCGGGGATGATTCCGGCAGCGGAGCCGGGGAATCGGGAAGTGGTGCCGGAGACGGTGATGAGACCGCAGACCGTCGTTATGTACCGATCGGCGCGGCCGGCGGATATGACTATGATAAAGAATACAGTACCTTTTTATTGGAGCCTACGGGAGCAATTGTGTTGATTGACGGTATCAGTCTCGGTGCGGCACCGGTAGAGTTTGAAAAGATACTGGGTACCTATACCATTACGCTACGGAAGAACGGAAAGGAAAAGGAATACACCGTGACTGTGGATGAGGGTAGTTTTGAGGGAGATGTATACTGGAAGTTTTCCATGAACTGATACCAAGTCGCAGACGGAAGGCGTTGTAAGAAAGGATAAATCATGAAATACAAGTATATTTTATTTGATTTGGACGGAACGGTAACCAATCCGGAGGAGGGGATTACGAAAAGCTTTGCCTATGCTCTGGAACATATGGGCATCCATGTGGAGGACCGGACCGAGCTTCGTAAGGTCATCGGACCGCCGCTTTTGCAGTCCTTTGACGAGTTTTATCATTTTACGAAGGAGCAGGCCTTAGAGGCTACCGCCAAGTACCGGGAGCGTTATGGTGATATCGGCTGGGCGGAAAACGAAGTGTACGACGGTGTAGAGGACATGTTAAAGACCTTGTCCGAAGCGGGGGCGAAGTTAATCCTGGCCACCTCGAAGCCGGAGCGTTACGCGGTGCGGATTATGGAGCATTTCGGCCTTGCAAAGTATTTTACCATGCTTTGTGGTGCGGATGATTATGCGACAAACCGCAGTACAAAAGAGCAGGTAGTCCGTTATGCGCTGGAGCAGAACGGAATCACCGATACAGGGGAAGTAATTATGGTGGGCGACCGGAACTTTGATGTCATCGGAGCCGCCGCTTTGGGGATCAAAACCATCGGTGTACTGTATGGATTTGGGGATGAGGAGGAATTGTCGACTGCAGGTGCGATACATTTGGTTAAGATGCCGCAGGAGCTGACGGAGTATCTCTTAGGCTGATTGCAGATATCCGGAAAATAGGATATCTGTGCAGGCGGGAGACAAAATAAGAGGTGGGACTCTATATTAGGGCAGAAGTTGCGGGAAAACCGCAGAATAAGGAGGAAATTATGGACAAACAGACAAAAGCGGTACTGAAAATAACGGGCTTTGTTGTATTAGCCATTGCGGTACTGGTAATTCTCTTTAGTTCGTTTTACACGATTAAAGAGCAGGAACAGGCAGTGGTAACTACCTTTGGTGTACCGAACACGGTGAGTGAGCCGGGACTTCATTTGAAGATTCCGTTTGTACAGAAGGTGAAAAAGGTAGATACAACCATTAAGGGCTTTGCCATCGGTTACGATGAGAACACCAACCTGACGAAGGAGGATGAATCTCTTATGATTACCTCCGACGACAGCTTTGTAAATGTGGACTTTTATGTGGAATATAAGGTGGTTGACCCGGTAAAGGCGTTGTACGCATCGGAGCAGCCGGTGACCATTCTAAAGAATATTGCGCAGTCCTGTATTCGTACCGTAGTGGGACATAATGAGGTTTATGCGGTAATTACGACCGGTAAAATAGAAATTCAGGCAGAGATTAAGGAACGGATTATGGAGGAACTGGCGGTACAGGATATCGGTATCCAGTTGATCAATATTACGATTCAGGATGCGGAGCCGCCGACTGCCGAGGTCATGGAGGCGTTTAAGGCCGTGGAAACCGCAAAGCAGGGCATGGAAACTGCCATTAATAATGCCAATAAATACCGGAATGAAAAGCTTCCGAGTGCAGAAGCTCAGATTGACAGGATAAAAAAAGAAGCTGAGGCGGAAAGAGAAGCCCGCATTAACGAGGCGGAAGGTCAGGCGGCACGTTTTAATGCATTGTATGAGGAGTATATTAAGTATCCGCTCATTACAAAGCAGCGGATGTACTATGAGACCATGGAAGAGCTTCTTCCGGACTTGAAGCTGATTATCGACAGCAGTGACGGTTCCGTTGAAAAGTGGTTGCCGCTTGACTCTTTGGAGTCCGACAGCCCGGCAGCGTCACTGGCACCGGTAATGCAGTAGTAGGAAGGGGGATTTGACATGGAAGAAAAGTTAGAGAGATACCCGCAGAAGTCGGGAGTAGGCAAGTGGATTGTCATCGGGATTGTAGCAGTTGTTTTGTTTATTCTTTCCCAGACCTGTCTTGTGGTGACCTATCAGAACGAATACAAGCTGATTAAGCAATTCGGTAAGGTAGAGAAGATTGTATCCGAGCCGGGACTTAGCTTTAAGGTTCCGTTTATACAGACGGTGGATACCCTACCGAAGGAGATGCTGTTATATGATTTACAGCCGTCGGAGGTAATTACCAAGGATAAAAAGGCCATGGTATGTGACTGCTATGTGTTGTGGAAGATTTCCGACCCGCAGTTGTTTATTCAGACCTTGAATTCTCAAAGCTATGCGGAAAACCGTATCAATACCACGGTATACAATGCGGTGAAGAATGCGATTTCCAGCATGGATCAGAAAGAAGTGGTGTCCGGACGTGACGGAGAGCTGAGTGAGGCGATTCGCACCAATATCGGTACGTCTATGGACCAGTACGGCATCGATTTGATTTCCGTGGAAACGAAGCATCTGGATTTGCCGAGTGATAATAAGGCGGCAGTGTACGAACGTATGATTTCCGAGCGTAACAATGAGGCGGCCCAGTATACCGCAACCGGTGAAGCGGAAGCTGCGAAGATTCGTACCCAGACCGATAATGAAGTGGCGATAAGCCTGTCCGAAGCAGAGGCAGAGGCAGAGAAGATTGTCGCAGCGGGTGAGGCGGAGTACATGAAAATTATGTCTACCGTATACGGAGATGAGTCCCGGAGCGAGTTCTATACCTTTGTACGTTCTCTGGATGCGGCAAAGGCTTCCTTGGTAGGAAAGAACAAGACCGTAATTCTTTCCGAGGATTCTCCGATGGCGCAGATTTTTAATTCCATTCGGTAAAAACTTGCGAAAAAATTGTAAATGAAACAAACATGTAAATAATAACGACAGACGAAAGGCGGAAGAAACTATGCACGTTACATTAACCGGTAATTTAGGGAGCGGAAAGTCCACTTTAAGCAGAATCTTAGAGGCGGAGTACGGCTATGAAATCTTTTCCACGGGAAAGGTAATTCGTCAGATTGCCGAGGAACAGGGTGTCAGCGTATTGGAAATGAATAAGCTGATGGAAAAGGACCACAAATATGATCATATGATTGATGATACCACGGCACGTATTTCCAGAGAGCAGAAGGAGAAGAAGCTTTTATTCGATTCCCGTCTGGCTTGGAATTTTGTGGAAGAGTCCTTTAAGGTATTTTTATCCGTAAGTCTTCCTGTGGCGGCGTCCCGCGTATTAGCGGATAAGAGCCGCGGTGATGTGGAGTCATACAAGTCCGTGGAGGAATGTATGGCAAGCTTAAAGGACCGTGCAGCAACGGAGGACCGTCGTTATAAGGACATTTACGGTATCGAATACTTTAATTATTCAAATTATAATTTGGTATTGGATTCCAGTAATTGTGCGCCGGATATTCTGGCTAAAATTCTTGCGGACGAAGCTTCTTCTGCGGAGGAAAAGCTGGCTAAGGGCGAAAAAATCGGTACCAAGCTGATTCTGGATAAGAATCGTCCGGAGGAAGATTTTGTAAAAGAAAAGGCAGAAGGAACCGTAAGCCTGCAGACGATTTACGGCGTAGAATTCCTTGTTGTGGAGCTGTAAGGCAAAATTCGGAAAGAGTCTGCCGTTTTCGGTAGAAATGAGGCTTTGAAGCAAAAGGAAGAAATCGACTTCTTTGACAGAAATACAATACCATAGGGAAACGAAATCCGGGACATACTGAACGTGATGCAGTATACCGGAAGGAGCGTGATGCTATGGAGAAGTCGGTGCTTTTACAGGAAAAATATAAAACGATTTATAAAGGAATCGGAGTAACAGCGGGAGTGTACCTTGCGTTTCGCTATGCACTTCCGCTGTTTGCACCCTTTGTGGCGGCATATCTTCTGGCGGGGGCGGTACGTCCCGCGGTTCTTTTTTTAAAACGTAAGCTGCGGATTCCGGTGAGTGTCGGGGCCGTAGTTTTGTTGACGCTGTTGGCAGGTGCGCTTGTGGCGGGGATTGCCTGCCTCGGGAAGCTTCTGGTGGAACAGCTGGTACGGTTTATTGAAAACTACGGGTCATATCGGGATGCAGCCCTTGACGTGGCAGAACGTTTTTGCAGTCGGGTAGACGGATGGTTTTCTTTAAAGAACGGAACAGCGGAAGATATGATGCAGGTAGGCTTGACTCGTATCGGAGAAACGGTAAATACGGAAGTATTACCCGGCATATCCAAACGCTCGGTGGAGGCTTTCGGAACCCTGGTGTACGGAGTTGCGGGAGTCGTGATCGCGTTTGTGGCGGCGGTATTGCTTTTAAGCGACCGCGAAAAGTATGCAAAGGGTTATCGGAGAAGTCCCTTTTACGCAGAGGGGAAACAGGTGCTTGGACGGTTATCCGAGGCCGGTGTGGCTTATTTGAAGACCCAGTGCATTCTTATTTTGTTAATCGGATTGATTTGTACGGTAGGGTTTTTGTTTGTAAAACGGGAATATGCCTTATTGTTGGGAGTCGGAGTGGCGATTTTGGATGCGTTTCCGATATTGGGTTCGGGACTTGTTCTTGTGCCATGGGCGATTGTTTGTCTGGTGCAGGGAAACTATGTTAGGGTAGCGATACTGGTGTTTATGTATCTGTTGTGTGTGTCGGTTCGGGAAGGACTGGAGCCGAAGCTTCTCGGAAACCGAATCGGGATACCGCCGCTTTATACGTTGATGGCGGTGTATGTAGGTGTGGAATTGTTCGGATTATTCGGTGTGATATTAGGGCCCTTCGGCCTGGTAATTATCCGGGCGGTATTGGATACGGAAAAGGAAGAATAGAAGCTGTAAAGCTTGTTAAGATACAAAGGAAGATGGGAAGGAGAGACGGTATGACGGGATTGTTGGTAAAACTCTTTGTAAAAAATCATGAGCAGGCACAGCTGCCGGAGGTGCGAGCTTCTTACGGGAAGTTGTCGGGTATGGTAGGAATTGTGTGCAATGTATTACTGTTTGCAGCAAAATTTTTGCTCGGAACTCTGACGGCATCGGTGGCAATCACCGCAGATGCATTTAATAATCTGGGAGATGCCTCTTCCGGGATTGTAAGCTTTTTAGGGTTTAAAATGGCCAGCCGGCCGGCGGATAAAGAGCACCCGTACGGACATGCCCGATACGAATATTTGGCAGGACTTACGGTTTGTGTGTTGATTTTGGTTATCGGTGTGGAGTTGCTTAAGGAGAGCTTTCTTAAGATTCTTCACCCGCAACCGGTTACGTTTTCCTGGGTAACGGTATTGATTTTATTCGGTGCAATCGGTGTAAAACTTTGGCTGGCGGTATTTAACCGGACCTTGGGAAAACGAATCAATTCCCAGACGTTACTGGCAACGGCGGCGGACAGTAGAAACGACGTGGTTGCCACCGGTGCGGTTATTCTGGCGACGATTCTTTCCCATGTGACTAAGCTTTCTTTGGACGGGTATATGGGTCTTGCGGTAGCACTGTTTATTCTTTACAGCGGAGTAAATCTGGTGAAGGAAACCTTGGATCCGATTCTCGGAAAAGCTGCGGACGAGGAGCTGGTGAAGGAAATTGAAAAGCGGATTATGGGCTATCCGGGAGTGCTCGGGACTCATGATTTGATGATGCACGATTACGGACCGGGACGGTTATTCGGCAGCGTTCATGTAGAGGTGGCTGCAGAAGAAGATGTGTTAAAGAGTCATGATATGGTAGACAATATCGAACGGGACTTTTTGAAGGAGTTAAACATTCATCTTATCGTACATATGGATCCGATTGTTACGAAGGATGAGTCGGTACGAAATCTCCGTCATTGGCTGGCCAAGGAAGTAAAAAAGGTACATGAGGAGCTAACCATACACGATTTGCGTGTGGTGCCGGGAGAAACCCATACGAATCTCATTTTTGATTGTGTTGTACCGCATGGACTATCCCGGAGCGATGAGGAGGTAAAGGAAGCCATCGATTTATTGGTGAAGGAAACGTATCCGAATTACTTTTGCGTAATCACTGTGGACCACAGCTATGCGGAAATGATGCATTAACCGAGAATTCCGTTGTATCGGGAGAATAATTTGTGGTTGACAAATCCGTGAAATTCGGGTAAGATACACATAAGATTTTCGGCTGAGCCGAAGAAACGTGACGAAGAAGAGGAATAGTACATCAATGCAGTCCATACAGAGAGGAAGATAGTTGCTGAGAGTCTTCCGGATGTGCAGACGGAACCGGCCTCGGAGTCCCGCGTGACAAACGCGGCGCAGACCCTGCGATATCGGGGGAACACAGTGCAGGCTGTGTGAGAGAGCCGGACAGACCGGCTAAGAAGGGTGGTACCGCCGACGAATTTCGGTCCCTTCTATGGGGGTTCCCATAGAGGGGACTTTCCTTTTGCCCGCGCGCCTCCCATTCTTACGTTCGCGAGCGATACGTCAGACAACCTTAGCTTACGGACATCTTTTCTTTTTTTGCAGAGCGCAACGCTCCGTCAAACTTCCTCTAAGAAAGACTAGGCCGCTCGGGAGCGACCTCGCGTCCAGTCTTTTCTAAGAGGTGATTTCGACTGCGCTAAAGGCGCGCCCCTTCGGGAAAAGCAAAAAAAGAAAAATGCCCGTTTAGCTAAGGTTACAGGCAAATCTCACTGGGCGAACGTAAGAATCCGCCACGCCCGTAGCCCGCGCGCGGGAAGGAAAGGTTCCCTCAAACGTACATGAGAAGATAATTGCGAGGAAGGGATGTTATCTCTTTTACACATTTATCTTCGACATTTTAGTAAATAGAGGAGTGTTTTTGTGTTACAACTGTCTTTGAACTTTCGATAGGATGTTAGACTTTCTTATTGTTCCGATAGTTGTCAACAATGCTTGAACAGGACGTTCAAGCAAGGCGACACGCGACAAGGATGTCGCGTTGGAGCCGGTTGTGTGACTTTGTATGAGGTTTCCCCGGAGCAATTAGAAAGACTTACATCCGAAAGACGAGAAAAGACAGTTGTAACACAAAAACACTCCGTAGTTAGAAAAAAGGAGGAAAGAAAATGGCAAAAGACAAGAAAATGGTAGAGGCGATCACTTCCATGGAGGAAGATTTCGCGCAATGGTACACGGACATCGTGAAGAAGGCAGAGCTGGTGGAGTATTCCGGCATTAAGGGCTGTATGATTATTCGCCCGTCCGGTTATGCCATCTGGGAGCTTATCCAGAAGGAGCTGGACCGTCGCTTTAAGGAGACCGGCGTGGAGAATGTTTACATGCCGATGTTTATTCCGGAGAGTTTGTTAAACAAGGAGAAGGACCATGTAGAAGGCTTTGCACCGGAGGTTGCATGGGTAACCCACGGTGGCGGCGAGAAGCTGCAGGAGCGTATGTGCGTACGTCCGACCTCCGAGACCTTGTTCTGTGATTTTTATTCCAAGATTATCGGTTCTTACCGTGATCTTCCGAAGGTATACAACCAGTGGTGTTCCGTTGTTCGTTGGGAGAAGACGACCCGTCCGTTCCTTCGTTCCATGGAATTCTTGTGGCAGGAGGGTCATACCGCTCACGCTACCGCAGAGGAAGCGGAGGAGAGAACCATCCAGATGTTAAATCTCTATGCGGATTTCTGTGAAGAGATTTTGGCGATTCCGATGGTACGCGGCCGTAAGACCGATAAAGAGAAGTTCGCGGGTGCGGAGGCTACCTACACCATCGAGGCGTTGATGCATGACGGTAAGGCTTTGCAGTCCGGTACCAGCCACAACTTCGGCAACGGTTTTGCAAAGGCATTTGATATCCAGTATACGGATAAGGAAAATAAGTTACAGTACGTTCACCAGACCTCCTGGGGTATGACCACACGTCTCATCGGTGCGGTAATCATGGTACACGGTGACAACAGCGGTCTTGTACTTCCGCCGGCGATCGCTCCGATTCAGGCAGTGGTAATTCCGGTACGTCAGGATAAGGAAGGCGTTTTGGATAAGGCATACGAGCTCGGAAACATCTTAAAGGGCTTCCGTGTAAAGGTAGACGATTCCGACAAGTCTCCGGGATGGAAGTTCGCAGAGCATGAGATGCGCGGTGTACCGCTTCGTATCGAAATCGGTCCGAAGGACATCGAGGCAAATCAGGCAGTTATCGCAAGACGTGATACCAATGAAAAGATTACCGTTTCCTTGGATGAGCTGGAAGCAAAGGTGGGCGAGCTTCTTGCTACCATGCAGAAGGAAATGTTGGAGCGTGCAAGAGTACATCGTGACGAGCACACCTACAGCGCAACTACCATGGAGGAGATGCTTGATGTAGCCGAGAACAAGTCCGGTTTCATTAAGGCTATGTGGTGCGGTGAGCTTGCCTGTGAAGAGGCATTAAAGGAACAGGCGGGTGTTACCTCCCGTTGTATGCCGTTTGCACAGGAAGAGATTGCAAAGACCTGTGTCTGCTGCGGCAAGCCGGCAAAGAGCCTGGTATACTGGGGTAAGGCATACTAAGAATAACTGCGGGGCTGACGCGTGAGTGAACGCGCAGTCCCTTTTATCTTGACAAAACCGCCCTTTCATGCTACTATGATAAAGCGTTAGAAGACAAAAGGTATGATAAAAGGTAAAGAGGGAGATAACGAGTTACCGGGCTTTGCCCGAAGAAAAGGAGAGTTATTATGAAGAAGAGATTAGCAGCATTATTGACCGCTGTACTTTGCCTGTCCGTATTTGCAGGCTGTGGCAGTGCAAAGGAAGACCTTGCGTATATCAAGGATAACGGCGAGATGATTATGGGTATTACCTTGTTCGAGCCGATGAACTACAATGATGAAAACGGTGAATTAACCGGTTTTGAGACCGAGTTTGCCGAGGCAGTTTGTGAGAAGCTCGGTGTTGAGGCGAAGTTCCAGGTGATTGACTGGAAGCAGAAGGAGAATGAGTTAAGAGCAAAGTCTATCGACTGTATCTGGAACGGTCTTACCGTAACCGATGAACGTAGAGAGAACATGGCGTTTTCTACCTCCTATGTGAGCAACTATCAGGTAGCGGTTATCCGTAAGGCAGATGCCGAGAAGTATGCGGATATTGCAAGCATGGCCGGCGCAAATATGATTGCAGAGAACGGTTCCGCAGGTCAGAGCACCATTGAGAAGAATGCTACCCTGTCCCAGAACAAGTTTATCGCTGCTGCTGCACAGAAGGATGCTCTTCTTGAAGTAAAGGCAGGCACCTCCGATGTTGCGGTACTTGACTACATAATGGCGAGAACCTTAGTAAATGATGCTACCGATTACAGCGATTTGATGATTGCTGAGGTTGATCTCGGTTCCGAGCCGGAGGAATATGCAATCGGCTTCCGTTTGGAGGATGAGGAGCTTGTTGCGGCTGTAAATAAGGCAATCGAGGAGCTTGCAGAGGAAGGCTTTATGGCTGAGCTTGCTGAGAAGTATGCAATCAGCGATGCGTTGTTACTGAAGTAAAAGAGTTACCAAAGGAGAAGGAAGCCATGTCATTCTATGACGTTACCAGGCAGCTTATGGATGGGTTTCTGGCAACCATGATGATTTTCTTTGTGGTATTGCTTGGGGCGTTGCCGCTTGGTCTTGTAATTACCTTCGGTTCCATGTCGAAGATAAAGCCGCTTCGCTGGCTGACCCGGACCTTTGTCTGGATTATCCGGGGAACGCCGCTGATGTTACAGATTATTCTTGTGTTTTACGGTCCGGGATTGATTTTCGGTGCAAAGGCACTGCCGCGTATGACGGCGGTGCTGGTTGCCTTTATTGTCAATTACGCGGCCTATTTTTCGGAGATTTACCGCGGCGGAATCGAAAGCATTCCGGCGGGACAGTATGAAGCAGGTCAGGTGCTCGGTATGACCAAACGCCAGATTTTCTTTAAGGTGGTACTGTTTCAGGTAATCAAGCGGATTATGCCGTCTATGGGAAACGAGGTTATTACTTTGGTAAAGGACACGTCCCTGGCGCGTGTAATTGCGGTAACAGAGCTTGTAAAGGCGGCAGAGGATATTGTCGGTCTGAAGGGTATTATTTGGCCGATTTTCTACATCGGTGCATTTTACTTATTGGTATCCGGTGCGCTGACGTTACTGTTTAACTGGATTGAAAAGAAGATGGATTATTATAAGGGATAGCATATGGCGGTATTGGAAGTAAAAAACATTCGAAAAAGCTTTGACGGCGAAGAGGTTTTAAAGGGCATTGACTTTTCCATGGAAAAGGGAGAAGTTCTGGCAATTATCGGTTCTTCGGGAAGCGGTAAGACCACACTCCTTCGTTGCCTGAATTTCCTGGTGACGCCGGATAAGGGACAGATTTTTGTAAATGACGACTGCATTTTCGGTGCAGCGGACATACATACGTTAAGCGAAAAGCAGATTCGTGAAAGACGTCTTCATTTCGGTCTGGTGTTCCAGTCCTTTAACCTGTTTCCGCAGTACAATGTGTTGCGGAATGTAACGTTGGCGGAGGAACTGCAGATAAAGGATGCCTATAAGGCGAAGAAGATGACGAAGGACGAAATGAAGGGAGCTCTTGCAAAGGTGACTGCCCATGCGGAAGGGTTACTTTCTCAGGTAGGTCTTCTGGAGAAAAAGAATGCCTATCCGTGTGAGCTGTCCGGCGGACAGCAACAGCGCGTGGCCATTGCGAGAGCGCTTGCGTTAAACCCGGATATTCTCTGCTTTGACGAGCCGACCAGTGCACTGGACCCGGCACTGACGGGAGAGGTGCTTCGTGTGATTCGTGGGCTCAAATCTTCGGAGCGTACCATGATTGTGGTAACCCACGAGATGGAGTTTGCCCGTCGTGTGGCAGATAAGGTCATGTTTATGGCGGATGGTGTCATCGAGGAACTGGGTGAGCCGGAGCAGATATTTACGAATCCGAAGAGTGAGAAGTTAAAGGCATTTTTGGCGAACGCGGCAGAAGGATTATAAGAAATAACAGCCTGTGGGATTTTACGGGATCCTGCAGGCTTTCTGTGTCTGTGGCGGAACATAAATGCTCCGGTATGGCATGATTTGCCGAAACAAAAGATAAGAAAGATAAGAGAAAAGGAGAAAGATAATGGGACAGGACAAAAAGAGTGCAATAATAAAATTATCCCTGGCAATGCTGATTTTCGGTTCCATCGGTGTGTTTCGCAGGTATATTCCGCTGTCTTCCGCTTGGATGGCGTGTGTCCGGGGAGTAATCGGAACGGTATTTTTGCTTGTTGTGGTAGCAACATCGAAAAAACGTGTGGATCAGAAGGCAGTAAGGAGAAATCTCCTTCCGCTTCTGATTTCCGGTACGGCTATCGGGATAAACTGGATTTTGTTGTTTGAAGCATATCGTTATACTACGGTGGCAATCGCAACGTTGTGTTATTACATGGCACCGGTCATTGTGATTTTGCTGGCGCCGGTTTTACTGAAGGAAAAAATGACGGTGAAAAAATCGGTGTGTGCGGCAGTGGCAGTACTCGGAATGCTGCTTGTATCCGGGATTTTTGACGGAGGAGCAACGGCAGGAGGGAGCGGTAAAGGAATTATTTTCGGTCTCGGTGCGGCATGCTTCTATGCTACGGCAATGCTAACCAACAAATTTATAAAGGATATTTCGGCTTACGATAAGACCATTGTACAGCTGGGAGTGGCAGCGGCAGTGGTGCTTCCGTACTCTCTTATTACCGGTGGAGTACAAGAATTTACAACTCTTACCGTACCGCAGGTGTTGCTTCTTTTGGCAGTGGGAATCGTACATACCGGTATTGCGTACTGGCTGTATTTCGGTAGTATGGATAAACTTAGCGGTCAGACCATTGCGGTGTACAGCTATATCGATCCGGCCTTTGCGGTGGTGCTTTCCGTGGCAGTATTGGGAGAAAATCCGGGAGTGCTCGGAATTATCGGTGCGGTTCTGATATTGGGCTCCACACTGATTAGTGAGTGGAACGGGAAAAAGAAATAGATAGTAAAGGCACCGTAATGAGGTGTTAAGAAGATGTAAAGAAATAATTATACGAATAGCCGGGTTGGAATTGCCGGTGCAATATGATACAATGTATCTTGGAAAAGTAGAACGGAGGTGTTGATTTGTTCCGAAACAGTAGAACAATTCTCTTTTCAAAGGTAAAGGAATCGCTTGCATCGGTAGTTCCGATTGCGGCTATTGTTTTTATTCTTTGTTTTACCGTCGTGCCGGTTCCGACGGATTTGCTTATGACCTTTGTATTCGGTGTGGCTATGGTGATTATCGGTATGGGGATGTTTACTCTGGGTGCTGACCTTTCCATGACCCCGGTGGGCGAACATATAGGTTCTGCGGTGACAAAGTCCCGAAAGCTTTGGTTTATTGTATTAATCAGCTTTTTTGTTGGAGGCATTGTGACAATATCCGAGCCGGATTTGCAGGTGCTGGCAGAGCAGGTGCCTAATATTCCGAATCAGGTTATCGTGTTTTCGGTGGCCGGCGGTGTGGGCTTGTTTTTGGTCGTAGCCATGCTTCGTATTTTGTTTAAGTGGAAGTTAAACTATCTTTTGATTTTCTTTTATGCCGTAGTGTTCGGCCTTGCGATTTTCGTGCCGAAGTCTTTTCTGGCAGTTGCTTTTGACTCCGGCGGAGTAACGACCGGTCCGATGACAGTACCGTTTATTATGGCTCTCGGCGTGGGCGTGGCATCCATCCGAAGCGACAGCGATGCGCAAAACGACAGCTTCGGTCTGGTGGCGCTTTGTTCCGTGGGACCGATTTTGGCAGTCATGCTTTTGGGGCTGTTCTTCCGCGTAGAAGGCGGTAATTATACACCGGTGGAGATTCCGACGGTGGAGACCTCCAGGGATTTGTGGAACTTGTTCTCTCACGAGATTCCGGAATACATATTGGAAGTGGTCAAGGCGTTACTTCCGATCATGGTGTTCTTTGCATTGTTTCAGATTTTCCGGTTAAAATTGAAGAAAGAAAATATTTATCGTATCAGTGTCGGTTTTATTTATACGTTTGTTGGTTTGGTATTGTTCTTATGTGGTGCGAATGTAGGCTTCATGACGGTAGGAAACTACATCGGACGGGAACTGGGTGGACTGTCCTATAGCTGGATTGTGGTGCCGTTAGGAGCTCTGATCGGTTACTTTATCGTTACGGCGGAGCCGGCAGTTCATGTTCTGAATAAGCAGGTATACGAGATGACCTCCGGTGCGATTCCGGCAAAGGCGCTGAGTACCAGTTTGTCCATCGGTGTGGCAGTGTCAGTGGGGCTTTCCATGCTTCGTATTGTGGCGGATATTCCGATTATGTACTTTCTGGTTCCGGGATATTTCATTGCAATCGTATTGACTTTCTTTGTGCCGCCGATTTTTACGGCCATTGCGTTCGACTCCGGTGGCGTGGCTTCCGGTCCGATGACAGCGACCTTCTTACTCCCGATGTCCATCGGCGTATGTACCGGTGTAGGCGGAGATGTGGTAACGGGAGCGTTTGGCGTAGTGGCGATGGTAGCAATGACACCGCTCATTACCATTCAGATTCTCGGTCTGATGTACAAGATTAAGCTTCGTAAGGCGGAGGCTGAGGTACCGGCAGGAGTTCAGGTTGAGCTTCCGATAGATGTGATTGAGACGGAAATTGACATTTTTGATAACACAATCTTTGAATTGGAGGATGGCGATGAGTAAATATAATATGGTTATGATGATCCTGAATCGCAACTATGAAAAAGATTATGTAGCGTTTTTGAAACAGAACGGCATTGCGCATATGACGGAGATGCTGGGGCACGGTACTGCCAGTAAGAGTATTCTGGATTACCTCGGTATCGAGAATAACGAAAAGATTATTATTCAGACGGTGGTTGCGGCCGGTAAGGTGGATAGTTTGTTCGGCGGATTGGTCAGCCGGATGGGAATTAATCTCCCGGGAACCGGCGTGGCAATGTCCATCCCGATGGAAAGTATCGGCGGAACCTGGAGCATGAAGTATTTGACGGAGGGTCAGGAAGTTTTGGCGACGGAGGGCGTGAAAATGAAGGAAGCAAAGTATTCTTTGATTACGGTAATTACGGAAAAAGGGTGTTCGGACATGGTTATGGATGCCGCCAGAGAAGTTGGTGCAAGAGGCGGCACAGTGGTGCATGCGAAAGGTACCGGAAGAGAAGAGGATGCAAAGTTTTTCGGGGTATCCATCAGTCCTGAGAAGGAAATGATTTATATTGCCACCAGAAAGGCCGATCGTCCGGAGATTATGCGTGCCATTATGGAGAAGGCAGGTCCGCAGACCGAGGCGAAGGCAGTGGTATTTTCCCTGCCGGTAGAGGATATCGCGGGTCTTACCGCCCTTATGGAGCCGGAGGCGTAGAACGGTACGGGCTGTCGCATGGGGAATACTGGCTTCGGGTGGAGTATCTTTTCGATTAGTGATTGCATTTTAGAAATAGCCATAATTGATTTGTTGTTTTTTCACATCGAAAAGCTATCCCCCCGAAGCCTTTGGCGAAGTTCAGCGACAGCCCTGATGCTTGAACTTAGGCTCCGGCTATCAGGACGTATTCTACTCCTTCTTCCCCAAATCCGGTTCATTTTCTAAGAAACAGGCCCGTTTTAGTGCAGAGCTTCCAAATTTGTCACGGATTTCATCCACGGCGGCATTGAGCTTGGAAAGCTTCTCGCGACGGCCGGTGTCGAAGAGGTCGTACTGGAAGGTGGCATCGTCGGTAACGTGCCCGGTGGAGACCCCTAAAAGGCGTATCGGTGAACCGTCCCACAGCTCGTAAAACAGCTTGCGGGCGGTAGTATAGATTTGTTCGGTTGTATTGTCCGGAGCGGTCAGTTGTCCCTGTCTGCTCCGGCTTTTTAATTCGGTGTCCTTAATGGTAACGGAGACCATGGAGATGTAGACTCTATCCTTGCGGATGCGGGCCCCTACCTTTTCGCAGAGAGCCAAAAGGATGTGTTCGGCCTCCGCACCGTTTGTAACGTCTGCCGGAAGGGTAGTGGAGTTGCCGTAGCTTTTGGAAGCGGAAGACTCTTCTGTCACCGGAGCGGTGTCGATGCCGTTGGCGGCCTCATGCAGGAAAATGCCTTGCTTCTTAAAATGGGAGACAAGGATCTCTTTGTCGGTATGAGCCAGATCTCCGATGGTACGGATACCGAGCGCCCGCAGGCGTTCGGCGGTGGAATGCCCTACATACAGCAAATCACCCACGGGAAGAGGCCAGAACTTGGTCGGAAGCTCCTCCGGGAACAGGGTGTGTACCAAATCCGGTTTTTTAAAGTCGGAAGCTGTCTTGGCTAGCAGGCGGTTGACGGAGATGCCGATATTGACCGTAAAGCCTAATTCCTCCCGGACTTCATCTTTTATTTTATGAGCAAAGGCAACCAAGTCGCCGTACAGCCCTTCCGTACCGGTCATGTCGCAAAAGGCTTCGTCGATACTGAACTGTTCTACCACCGGAGCATACCGGCGCAGTAGTTCCATAAAGGCGCGGGAGCGTTGCAAATACAAGGTGTGATCCGGCTTTGCAATATAGAGATTCGGACATTTTTGAAGCGCCTTTACAATGGGCTCGCCGGTGGTAACACCGTACTGTTTCGCAAGAGTGGATTTGGCAAGAACGATACCGTGACGGGCTTCCCTGTCGCCACCGATAATGGCAGGAATGGTACGGATGTCCAATGTTTCGCCCAAGTCATGGAGTCTGTGGTGGGCCTCCCAGCTTAAAAAAGCGGAATTGACATCAATATGAAAGATAACCGGTTTTGCCATGGAACCTCCTTTCTTCCTTGCTTACCGGTGCCACAAGAGGGTTTGCCGGTGGAAATATATTGGATTTTACTATATTACAGAACTGGTGTTTGTATTCAGTATAACAGAAAAGCTCAGAATTCGCAAGTTTATATAAAAATACCGAGCGAAGGAAAAATTGGGATAAAACGTCCTTTTTTTGCACATACTTCCTTTAAATAAAAAACGGAGGAATATTATATGGCAGTGGATTTTAAAACCAGTGAAACCAAGGATAATTTAATGCGTGCTTTTGCGGGTGAGAGTCAGGCGAGAAACCGTTATACCTTTGCGGCGGGGCAGGCGAAGCAACAGAAACTTCACGTAATCGAAGCGGTGTTTACCTTTACCGCAAATCAGGAAAAGGAGCATGCGGAGATTTTTTACAACCATTTATCCGAACTTGCGGGTGAAACCATTCATGTGGACGGCGGATACCCGGTGGACATTACCGACAGTATTACGGAGCTTTTACGCATGGCACAGCATAATGAATATGAGGAGCATAACGATGTATATCGTGCTTTTGCGGATAAGGCGAAGGAGGAAGGTTTCCTTGCGGTGGCATCTTCTTTTGAACAGATTGCAAAAATCGAGAAGATACACGGCAATCGTTTCGGCGCATTTGCCGAACTTTTGGAAAAGAATCAGCTTTTTATTTCCGATGTAAAGACCGGATGGTTCTGCCTGAATTGCGGTCATGTGTTTGAAGGAACTCAGGCACCGGAAAGCTGTCCGGTTTGTGCTCATGATAAGGGGTACTTTGTTCGTCTGGAGCTTGCACCGTATACCGGCAACTGCTGTGTGGAAGGCAATTTATAGTAGCGGGTCTGTCGGAACGGAGTCTGGGGAAAAAAACGTAATAAAATCAGAAACTTATCAAAAAGGGGTTGCTTGCCCCTTTTTGTTTTGGTATAATAGATTTGTGAGTGAAAATGCAGTACCGTGTGATGGGGAGATCGCAAGGAAGTTAGAAATCATGTCGTGTCCGGCTTGATTTTTTTTTGCGGTTATCTTACAAATTTTGGGGATATAGACAGCCTTGGAAAGGCGTTTATATAAAACAAATACTTTAGGAGGACGAGCAAATGAAACTTATTTACAATGTAGAAGACAGAATGAGCTTCGGCAAAATGGTTGTCTTTGCAATCCAGCAGCTCCTGGCTATTATGGCTGCGACCCTTGTGGTTCCGATGATTATCGGAAACGGTATGAAGTCTGAGGCAGCACTGTTCGGTGCGGGCGTAGGTACCTTGGTGTATATTGCCTTTACGAAGAAGAAGAGTCCGGTATTCCTCGGTTCATCCTTCGCATTCCTCGGCTCCATGGCAGCGGCTTTTGCAGGTGGCGTGTCTGCTGCGGTAGGATATCTGGGATTGATTCTCGGTGCGATTTTTGCGGGCCTTGTGTATGTGGTAATCGCTTTTGTAGTGAAAGCAGTAGGTGTTGATTGGGTCAACAAGCTGATGCCTCCGGTGGTTATCGGACCGACGGTTGCCATTATCGGTCTTTCTCTCGCCGGAAATGCCATCGGTGATTTAAAGTCCGGTGAAGTGTTTGTAAAAGAAGTGGTAGACGGCGTGGAAGTAAGTACGCAGCTTGCATCTCCTCTTGCAACCATTCTTTGCGGTCTGGTCACTTTATTTGTAACGATTCTTTGCTCTACCTTCGGTAAGAAGACCTTAAAGTTAATTCCGTTTATTATCGGTATTCTGGCGGGTTATGTAGTTGCTCTTGTGATGACCTTAATCGGTAATGCGGCAGATATTGATGCATTAAAGGTAATGAGTTTTGATTCTCTGGCGGCATTGTTTAAGACCGCGGACGGAAGCACCGGTGTGACGTTAAAGACCTTCTTTGCGGTACCGGAGTTTACCTTTATGACTGCTCTCGGTGGTTTTGATGAAATTACCGGTGCGTATATCGGTACCATCGCAGTGGCGTATATTCCGGTTGCGTTTGTAGTATTTGCGGAGCATATTGCGGACCATAAGAATATTTCCTCCATTATTGAGAGAGATCTCTTAAAAGAGCCGGGACTTTCCCGTACCCTTCTCGGTGACGGTGTAGGTTCCATGGCGGGTGCATTCTTCGGGGGCTGCCCGAATACTACCTACGGTGAGTCTGTAGGCTGTGTGGCAATTACAAGAAATGCTTCTATCGTAACGATTATTACGGCAGCTTGCGGTGCGATTTTGATTTCCTTCTTGAGCCCGTTTGTTGCATTCGTAAATTCCATTCCGTCTTGTGTTATGGGCGGTGTATGTATGGCGCTGTACGGATTCATTGCTGTCAGCGGTCTGAAGATGCTGCAGAAGGTTGACTTGGGACAGAATAAGAATCTGTTTACCGCATCTGTAATCCTGATTGCCGGTATCGGCGGCCTTTCCGTGTCTTTCGGTAAGGTAACCTTGACCGCGATTGCTTGTGCATTGATTCTCGGTATTATTGTGAATGTGATGCTTTCCAAGGCAAAGGAAGAGGAAACGGAAGAATAACCGCGAAGGCAAAGAGAGTATGTTTTCGGAGTAACTTCGCGAAAGTAAAGCGCAGATAGTAGGTACGGGTTAGAAAGTTTGCCCGTGATAAGGAAAGGCCACCCTGATGAATTCGGGGCGGCCTTTCCTGCGTAGAGGAACGCTGTTAGGGAATTAAAAATACTGTATGCCAATAGGGAATGTAACAGTTTACAGGGTGACGGTCTCCGGCTCGGTTTCGTCAGCGGAAAGGGAAAGAGCCGCTTTCTTTTCGCCCAGAACAAGGTCATACTCACCCTTGAAGCCTTCTACGGTAACAAAACCGTTCTCATCGGTGGTAACTTCGATGTCGGTCCACCATTCGCCCTTAATCATCTCCATCAGACGATGGAAGGCAGGCTTTTTACTGTTGTCGATTCGTAAAATACCGCTCGGTGCCTTTAACCACATGCCGTCGGTGAAGTCCCAGCCGGTAATGCCCTCCACAAGCGGATGCTCGAAGAGAATGCGGTACATCTCTTCCAACTCGTTCTTCTGGCGTTCTTCGCCTTCCGGAGTAGACGGCCATTCGTCAACCTGCCAGTCGTTTAAGTCTACGATATGAGCCGGCATGATGTCGCCGGAAATCAAAGTGTTCTCCGTAAAGTGAATCGGTTTTCCGAAACGGGAGAAACGGTCCAGTACTTCGTGTACTTTTTCTGCGCCCCAGTAGCCCTGATGCTGATGGGACTGGATGCCGATGACGTCAATCGGTGCACCGGCAGACAGGCAGTTATCAATAAGCTCTGCATATTTATCGGAGGTGTTGAAATCGTTTAATAACAAGGTGGAATCCGGATTGGCTTGCTTTGCCTCTTTAAATACGCGCTTTACCAGTTCGGTTCTGCCGTATTCCTGGCAGATACGGGTAATCGCATTGTCGTATTTGTCAAAAACCGGCATGATTACGACTTCGTTAATCACATCCCAGATATCGATTGTACCCTTAAACTGCGTAACATCGCGTTCGATTCGCTGTAACTGCTTCTTTAAGATGGTGCCGTTGTCGTACTCCATGAGCCAGTCTGCACAGGCGGTGTGCCAGCAAAGCGGGTGTCCCTTTGCTTTGATGCCGTGCTCCTTCATGTAGGTGGCAGCGGCCATGCGGCTTTCCCACTGCGGATTACCTTCTTCCGGCTCGTACTGTCCCAAATAGAACGGCAGGGTGCCGTAGTTAAATAATTCCATCCAAATTTTCATGCGCTCTGCGAAAAAAGCTTTCTTCTCCGGGTCTTTGATTGCAAAGTGCGCGTTAAAGTCAAAGGAACCCCAACCGAATAAAAACTTGTGGTTGGTCTGCGTAAGTCGAAGTGTGGTGTTTGCAAGCGGGGAGCCGGACGCATCCACAACCCGTAATGCCTTTTTTGCTCTGCGGTGAGCAACCTTTTCGTAATTTGCCATAAACCCTCCTAAATGAATAAAATGTAAAAATACGAATATAAAGAAATTCTTTACTATAAGCCAATGATATCGGAAAACAGAGAATAAGTCAATAGAATATAGGAAGGATAATGTAAAGATATAAACATGGAGAAAAAGAGGAGTATTAAAATGCAATACGATGGTGCAAGTTGGGGCGGGGATGTCTACTAGGGCGTATAAGCAATTTAAGGGCTTGAAAAAAGAGAATCTTCGAGATAATATGAGTACGACAGAGATTGTTTTGAATATGCTGGCAGAGACTGCGACTGCAATAGGCGATGCCAAGAAAGAGGAATAAAAGGAGAATAGAAACAATGGACAAGAAGGGCATTATTTTTGATATGGACGGTACCTTATGGGATTCGGCCGAGGGGGTGGCAAAGTCCTGGACCCGCATTGTGAACCGTGAGTATGATAAGAATCGTGTGATTACCGTGGAGGATATTCACGGCGTGATGGGAAAGACCATGGATAAGATTGCGGAGGCACTTTTTCCGGAGCTTTCCGAGGAACCGCGTCTTGCACTTTTGGAAAAGTGTTGTGATGATGAGAATGCGTATCTGAGGGAGCACGGCGGAGTGCTGTATCCGGAGTTGGAGGAGACACTTGCCGAGCTCAAGAAGAAGTATCATCTTTATATTGTCAGCAACTGTCAAAGCGGATACATAGAAGCATTTTTGGAGCATTACGGGTTTGGACATTATTTTGAGGATATCGAATGTTTCGGAAATAACGGCCTGCAGAAGGGGGAGAATATCCGTCGGCTGGCGGAGCGGAATGCTTTGACAAAGGCGGTGTATGTGGGAGATATTCAGGGGGATTATGACGCTACCATGGAGGCCGGACTTGCCTTTATTCATGCTTCTTACGGGTTCGGAACGATAGTGGAGGAGGTGACGCGGATTACCTGCTTTCGGGAGCTTCCGGAGGTAGTAAAAAGGGTAATTGATTAATTGTTTCTTAAGATAGAAAGAAAAAACTTGAAAAATGTCGAAAGACGAGGTAAAATATTAATTTGTTATATGTTTTACGCGAGAGCTATGGTAGGGACTAATGTACACAAGGAGGAAATTAAGAACATGAAGAAGAGAAAGTTTTTGACAATGTTACTGGCCATGCTGTTGATGTTTGCCATGGTAGGTACTCTTGTCGGATGTGGAGCAAAGGACGGCGGAAACGACAAGAAGGTAGAAGCGGACGGAGATGATACCGGTAAGAAGGATAAGGGAGAAAAACCGGAACCGACTGCGACTCCGGAACCGACCGCTACCCCGGAACCGACCGCGACTCCGGTGGTACTTCCGACAGCAGAAGAGTTATTTGCCGCTAATGAAGAGATGTTTGACGGAAACATGAAGATGACCATGAAGTTTGCGTATAAGGGTGAGACCGAGTACGGCGAAATGGCAATGAGCATTGATGCGGAGCAGTACAATTACGACAATATTACGTATCAGAAAAATAATGCTACCGTCAGCATGTTGGGCATTAACCAGACGGTGAATACGGAGACGTATTATGTAGATGATGAAACGTCTTCCGTCAGAACCGAGTATAACTGGGATGGTGAAACCGGCGTATGGACCAAGTCTGAGTATTTGTATGTTGAACTGGATGAGGAAGAGGACGAAGAAACTTCTCCGTTAGAGGAGATGAAGAATGTAGAAATCACCGAGGACGATGCTTTCTACTATTTGTCCGGTGAGTTGGAAAGCACAGAGGTATTCGGAGATACCGAGTCTTTGGGCATGGACGGCTTAGAGATGGGCTCCACTTCTTGTACGCTTAAGTTTGACAAGGCAACCAAGAAGATTGTGTCTGCTGATATTGTGATTAAGTTTGTTGCACCGGAGACCGAAGAAGGTACCTTTACGATGGATGACTTTGTTGCTAAGGTAGAAGCGCTTACGGAGCCGATTGTAATTCCGGAGGAAGCACTTGCTGCAGAGCTTGAGACGGAAGTGGACATCGATTGGGAGATTGATGACGATGATAAGCCGAACCTTCCGGAGCCGGAAAAATATACCGAGGATGAAATGCCGGAGGGCTGGGGACAGTGGTATGATGAGTACAATTGTAAGTCCGGTACCTTTATGATGTGGGATAACGACACCTACGAAACGATTCCGGTTACAATATATGCAAAGGATAACTGGTTCTTTGACAATCAGTATACATATACCTTGTATCTGGCAGTAAATGATCCGGCAGTCAGTGAAGACGATCCGGCATATGAGGTTGACTACACCGATTCCGATTTCCCGATTGCAGAGCCGGATGACGTAGCCGCAAAGCTTGTAGAGGAAGATTACAACGAGACAACTACGGTAGAGGATGTGGTACCGATTGTATGTAACGGAAAGCAGTGTTACTATCTGGATACAACCGCGTATGAGTATGTTCGTACCTTTATTATTTTCCAAGATATCGGTTTGGATAACTATGTAGAGATTTCCATTATGACGGGAGATCTTACCACGGATCCGTTTGAGATTGTACAGATGTTCTTGCTTAATATTACCGAGAACGAGACTGAAACCGAGGCTGATACCGAGGGCGAGGAAGTTTAATAATCAGTAAAATAAATAGGAGTGCGTGCGGAACCGAAAAGGGAAGCACGCACTTTTCTTTTTGTATAACCGCTTATGTTTATCGCTGTAAATTTTCGGGAATATACTGCAAAAATGTGAAGTAAATCGCAAGATGTTGATATACGTATAAAAATATTCTTCTGTATAATAAAATTACAATATTTTGCAGGAGGTGCTATTTTTTTATGGGGAAAAGAGCAAACATGCGGAAAGCATTGATTGCGGGTTTACTTGCGGTGACTATGGTGTTTACCGCACAAACGGGTAGTGTACATGTAGCGGAAGCGGCACAGTTTCAGGGCGAGTCCTTCGGTGTCGGTTTTGCGGGAGAAGAGCATGCTACCATGCACAAGGCGGACGGCTGGTCCAACGGTGACATGTTTAACTGTACCTGGAGAGCCGACAATGTCTGGTTTGACGGTTACTTGAACCTGAAAATCGACAGGGATTACGCTACCGGAGGGTACAGCGGCGGCGAATACCGTACCAACGATACCTTCGGGTACGGTATGTATGATGTCAGCATGAAGCCGATTAAAAATGACGGTGTAGTGACATCCTTCTTTACGTATACGGGCCCGACCGACGGAACCGTATGGGATGAAATCGACATTGAGTTTTTGGGCAAGGACACTACAAAGGTGCAGTTCAACTACTACACCAACGGCGTAGGAAATCATGAGTATGTGTATGATTTGGGCTTTGATGCGTCTCAGAGCTTCCATCAGTACGGGTTCTTATGGTTGCCGGGCAGAATTACCTGGTATGTAGACGGAAAGGAAGTATATACCGCTACGAATAATATTCCGACCACGCCGGGTAAGATTATGATGAATGTATGGCCGGGTATCGGTGTGGACGAGTGGTTAAAGCCGTACAACGGCAGAACACCGCTGGTGGCACAGTACGACTGGATTAACTGGAAGCAGGTGGAGGGCGGTTCCTCCAATAACGGTTCCACCGGTAATAATACCAACAATAACACTGGGAATAATACAAATAACAACACCGGGACGTCCGGTGGTACCGTATTGGGATCAAGCTTTACCATCGAAGCGGAAAACTATTCCAACATGAGCGGCGTGGAGAAGGCCGGCAATTGTGTGGCATATATCGATCCGGGCGATTGGATGAGCTATGATATCAATGTGGCGCAGGCCGGTACCTACAGTGTGGAAGTGCGTGTGGCTTCCGCCCAGGGAAGTTCCTTCCGTTTGGAGAAGAATTCCGGCAAAGAGGTACTTGCGAACGTAACCGTGCCGAATACAGGCGATTGGGGTGCCTATAAGAGCGTTTACGTGGATGTGGCGTTGACTGCAGGTAAGAATACCATCGGAATCGCAACGGACCGTGGTGGTTTTAATCTGGATAAGCTGGTATTTTCCACAAAGAGCGGAAGCAACACCAATACCAACACCGGTAATAACAATACCGGAAGCAACACGAACAATAATCAGAATACCAACAATAACTGGGGAAATACCGGAACGACGTCCGCTACATTTACCGTTGAGGCGGAGAACTACAACTACATGAGCGGCGTAGAGAAGGCGGGCAACTGCGTAGCGTATATCGATCCGGGCGATTGGATGAGCTATGAAGTGAATGTGCCGAGCACCGGTACCTACAGCGTGGAAATCCGCGTGGCATCGGCCATGGGAAGCTCCTTCCGTTTGGAAAAGGACTCAGGTAAAGAAGTGCTTGCAAATGTAACCGTGCCGAATACAGGCGATTGGAATGCTTACAAGAGTGTTTATGTGGAGGTATCTTTGACCGCAGGCAAGAATACCATCGGAATCGCAACGGACCGCGGCGGCTTCAATATCGACAAGCTGGTATTTACGAAGTAATAGAAATATTGTCTTCCTAAGAGAAGAAAGGATGCGGCATTATGTCGCATCCTTTTTAAATTTCTAAATGATTAAAATTTTAAGATTCTATATAATTTTAAATTTTCTATTGAAAAAAATTGATAAATCGATTACAATATAATGTTAATTCAATGGCATGCCAGAATGGTGACGATTAGGATTGACGATAGTGGAAACCTTGTTGAAAGACAAACAGAGTAAAAATTGTAGCGTTCAAATGAGGAGGTAAAATATAACATGTCATATAAGGAAGTATTGCATGATTCGATTGACATCTTTTTTCGTGAAACAGTAGAAGGAGTAATGCGGGAATGCTTTGGAAATAACTGGTTGGAAGAGGAATTGTTGCCTCGAATGAGAACTTATTTGCAATGTGGAGAGGATCCCAAAGTGGCTCAGAAATATGAGGAATTTTTAAAACGTAGAAAAACATTTGAATTTGTTGACGCTACGTTATGCTCAGCGATACTTATTTATGATACAAAATATAGCGGCCTTTTGAAAAGAGAAGTGGTGGAAGATTACCTTAAAAAAACAGTATGGTTTCGAAATCAGTGTGCACATAACGGTGGTAAAGATATTTCATATGATTTGTTTACAAAAGGGATTAGGTCAGTTTACAAGGAACTACACGCAGACCGTGAAACGGGCTGCTGACAACAAACGGCGCTATGCTCCCGGCTGGGTGCATAGCACCTGTTTGTTGCGGGGGTTTCCAAAGGGGGCAGCGCCCCATTTGGCACACGACTTTGCGGAGCAAAGTGTAGTGTGTTATACGCTCTGTCGGCGTTGCCCTGAAAATACCGTTGCCGCCGGGGAGGGCAAGGGCATTTGACGCGGCAGGAAAGCAGGGCTTTGTTTGGGGCTGGTAAGCCG
>JAFYMC010000027.1 GCA_017556805.1 Lachnospiraceae bacterium
CCTGAGCCAGGATCAAACTCTCAAATAAAGTTTAATTCTGTTCAGAACAACTCTGGCTCTGTTCTTTCTTTTGAAAGAATCAAGCAAAGGTTTGTTCCGTTGTCCTTTCGGACTTTACTGTTTCCGAGGTACGATTTCTCGTCTTCTCAGAATGAAAATTTCAAATGAATTTTCAGGGTTGTCTTACTGTTTAATTATCAAGGTTCATTCATTTTTGCCGTCTTCCGTTTTACCGAAGCAGCTTAACCAGTTTATCACACTCTGTTGTGAATGTCAAGCACTTTTTAAAACTTTTTCAAAATTCTTATTTCTAAGATTTTTCGGTTTTTATCGCTTCTCGGTGACAGCTTCGTTAGTATAACACCTATTTTCTCTTCTGTCAACACCTTTTTTAAAACTTTTTTATCTTTATTTTTCCCTTATTTTTCAAGGCTTTCAGGAACCTCAGCCTATTGTGGAAATCATTTCTTTTCACCTCAATATCTAGTGTTTATTTTATCCAAACAATTTCTTATTACAGAACTCGGTAGGAGATTTCGTATTTCCTACCGAGCAAAAAGACCGATACACTTCCGCATATCGGTCTTCCGTATTATTTGTTTCTTGTGATTACTTCTTCTGTACCAAATGCACAGCAAAGCCACCGAACTGCCCTTTCACATAGATTGCCATAAGGTTACCCTTTGCATCCTTCTTTGCGGTCAGCTCGTCAAACTCGAAGCCCTGTAACTCCATATGATACTTTGCACGATCGATATAATTGGTACGAATCGCAATATGACCGTGGGCTCCGAGATACGGAGTCTTCATTACTTCTATTGCAGAACCGGCAAATACAGAGCTGTTACCGGTCTTCTTCGCAAAACCGAACAACTTCTCAAAAGAGCCTGCGATACCGTCCGCTTCTTCCTCACTGTTTGCGTTGATACCCACATGCGCAATCTCGAAACCGAGCATGGTATTTACCGCTTCTCTGGTCAGACGCTTAATCTCCTCAAAGTTTCCATCATTAATCAGGGCATCACTTACCATCCAGCTTCCGCCGCAGGCAATAATCTTCGGGAAGTCCAAATAAGACATCAGATTCTTTGCATTGATACCGCCGGTCGGCATAAACTTCACCTTCGTATACGGAGCCGCCATTGCCTTAATCTTTGCAATACCGCCGGATGCCTCAGCCGGGAAAAACTTCACAACTTCAAGTCCCAGTTCCAACGCCTGCTCGATATCCGTCGGACTGGAGGTACCCGGAGTAATCGGTACTCCCTTCTCCTGACAATACTTTACCACACGCGGATTCAGACCCGGACTGACAATAAACTTAGCCCCTGCTGCCACCGCACGATCTACCTGCTCCGTAGTCAGAACGGTACCTGCACCTACCAGCATATCCGGACAAGCCTGTACCATCTGACGAATCGCCTCTTCTGCTGCCTCGGTACGGAAGGTCACTTCCGCCACCGGAAGTCCTCCCTCACAAAGAGCCTTCGCAAGGGGAGCTGCATCCTTTGCATCGTCAATCTTCACTACCGGAATAATTCCGAGTTTCTGAAACTGTGTTAAAACGTCCATCTCTTTTCCTCTTTCTTCTTATTAGATAATAGTTTCCTATGGGTTCACAAATTGTAAGTGCTTACATTTATAGCATAACAGAAAAGTGCCCGATTTTCAAGCACTTTTTCCGTCTCTGTTTCTTTTCTTATCACCCTAACGCTTATCCTCTGGCAATAAATTTCGATACCATGTTATTCTTATATAAGAAATCCAACAACGGATTCTCGGCAATCATGCCCATAGCCTCACTGCCGAATTCCGTTCCGGCAAACATGGTAAGAATTACAAATAAAATCCATACAACCAGTAGTCCTTCCGCCGCACCGGCCGCCAGGCCCGCAGCTGCATTGATTTGTTTTAACAGCGGAAGCTTTGCCAAAAGATCCAAGGTCTTACACAAAATCGCCAATGCAATAATAGCCAAAAGCAAGGTCACCACAAAGGCAATCGCGTTAATGATTACATTGGTAATCTGGCGGCAAACATACTCTTCAAAATTCTGCGCCTGCATGGATATATAACTTTCCGCCGTGTTATTCTCCAAAAGAGATTCCTTAAAAGTCTCCGGAAGCGGCAAAGAATCAATCAGGGACTCCTGCTTACTTTCCGTTTCGGTCTGTGCTTCCTCGGAAGAAAAATCCACAACCGCTGCAATTTTCTCATCAAAAAATCCCACAATCGCATCGTTACTCTTCATCATACCCGCCACTACCGGGCTGAACAGCATCGCAATTAAAAGCGCTGCAATGGTAGATACCAGCGAAAAGACCATCTTAATCAGTCCCTTTTTGAAACCGATAAACGCCAACGCACCTATGATAACAATGACCGCAATTAAAATCCAATTCATCCTGTACCCTCCTTTGTTATACCAGCTTAATCACTCGAACCAACCGGTTTTCCACCAAATAATATCGGTTTCCGCCGATGACAAACATCTGCCGGATTCCGTTTTCAAAGGTCCCCTGATAAGTCAGCAGCCCCTTTTTAATATCGTACACCTCGCAGCCGGAATAACTGTACAACACAATCTCATCTCCGGCAGTATTCAATCCTACGTAAGGTAAGGAAATCACCTTTTTCATGCAAACCTCACCGGACTTGTTATAGGCCTCCAGCACCTCCTGCCCATCCTTATTCTTCGTAACCGTGCAGAAATAATCTCCGAAGGCAATACTCTTTACCTCTGCGGTAATTTCTTTTTTATGTAACGGCTCCGGAACCTCCTTTACACGAAACAGCTCCATCACATTTTCACCCATCACCAATGCCGTGTCATTATCCCAAAACTCGATACGCGGCACCATACATTCCGGATATTGCACCTGCCCCACCAGATTACTGTTGTAATTCTGGCCCACTTCATCAAAATTATAAAAGGTCACGCTGCTCACCGGCTCGTCCCGCTCCACCTTCATATAAGAAGTAATCAGCTTCTTTCCGTCCTTAGACAACGCAACCGCCAACGGAAAACCGTCCCGGGCCACTACCGTTTCAATTTCCACATAGAGCTCGCCCTCTTTGCTGTACAAATAAATATAGTCTTTTTCTTCTCCGTTCATCAATACAGCCGTAACGCCCTGCTCCGCCACACTAATCATCTGAATCGGATACGGCGTGGAAAATGTCTTTGTGGAACCGGTTCCGTCCGATATCAAATACTGCTTGGCGCCGATATCCGCCACCGCCATGACAGACCCGCAAAATACAAACTTCGGATTCTTCATGGTACTGTAGGTCACGTTCCAAAGTAAGGTCCCATCCTTTGCAATAGCCTGGGCACCCTCCCGTCCGCAGCGAACCAAGGCCCCGTCTACTTCCGCGTATTCCAAAACATCACTGATTTCCAACTCTTGAACTACCTCATAGCCCTTGTACTCCTTATCTGCCAGTAAGAAGTACCCTGCAACTCCGACAATCAAAAGAACTACCGCTGTAAGTCCGATTATTTTCATCTTTTTCATACGCGTTTGTACCTCCCTCTTTACTCCCGAACCAAAAATACGCGCAGGCGTCACCACACTCCTGCGCGCACTATCCTATTTACATCATAATACAAAGTCCCCGTTCCGTCAATCCGACATTTGGGTTTGGGTTATATTCCCCGGAGCCTCCGATCGCTCCCCCTTCGGTCTTTGCGGCATGTCTCCGTTCGGAAAATCCGGCCATTCACCCTCCGGCATCTGCGGCATGTCTCCGTTCGGGGAGCTCGGCCATTCACCTTCCGGCATCTGCGGCATGTCTCCGTCCGGGAAGCTCGGCCACATTCCGCCACCAAAATCTCCCTTATCTCCTTTACCTCCGCCGCCAAAGCCGCCCGGTCCGCCAAAGCCACCCATACCTCCGGAGAATCCGAAGCGGGTCACCACTTCAGATAATATCCCCTCATAGCAGTTCTCGCCGTTTACCTTCACAGATACTTCTGCATCCTTTACAAACTTCTCGGAAGATGCAATAACATAATTAAACTGTCTCGGCACCTCTTCCGAAAACACCATTTCTCCGTTTACAATAATCTCCACCTTACTGCCGGCCTGTTCCTGCGAATCAAGTCCTACTGCCAGAGAATATTGTCCGGAAGTATCCGCCGGCGCCAGCCCCATAACAGATCCTCCCGCCGCAAACACCGTACCGCCGTTCAGGCAAAAGGTTCCTCCGTAATCCAGCGCTCCTTCCCCTCCTCCGGTGGATCCGTATGCCGTAATCACGCCTCCGTTTATGGTAAGATCACCGTTGGAATCCAGTCCGTCTCCGCCGGCATCCACCGTAATCACACCTCCGGAAATCGTCACTTCTCCCTCGCCCTCTCCGAACATTCCCATGCCCGGGCGACCGAAGCCGGAACCGTCTGCGCCTCCCGCCGCATTCATGCCGTCATCATCGGACGTAATATCGATTTCTCCGCCGGAAACCATAATATACAATCCTTCCAGTCCTTCATAGCTTTTTGTAATCTGTATCTTACCTCCGACAATCTCCAGCGTTTCATCCGCATGCGCTCCGTCGTCTCCGGCAGAGATATTAAACTCACCGTTCTTTATTACAATATTTGTATTACTGTGAAGGGCATCATCGCAAGTATCCAGTTCAAACCGTCCTCCCGTAATCTGCAACAGCTCTCCCGCCTTAAGTCCCTTTGTCGATACGGTATCCTCCTCCGTACTTTCCTCAGAACTCCAATCACCCCATTTACCCCAATCCATACCTCCGCCGAATCCGAAGGAATCGGTTTTCACCGGAGCATTGGCTGCACCGCCACCGGATGTAATGTCAAAGGTACCGCCGTTAATCGTCAGAGTATTCTCCGCCTGCATTCCGTCCTCTCCGGCAGTAAGCGTAAAGCTTCCCCCGTCAATCACAATATTACCGAGGCCGGCATCTACATCATTACTTGCCTTTAATGCATCCGCTGCCGCATCTACCGTTACGGTTCCTGCCGTGACTTGCAAAAGATCCCGTCCCACAATGCCGTCCTCCGCGGATGTGACATTCAGCTCTCCTCCAAGAATATACAGGGAATCCTTTCCTTTTACCGCATCTCCGTAGGCAGAGGTCACCGTCAGCCTTCCCCCTCCGTCTATTACCAAATCGTGCTTTGCATAAAGGGTAGCATCCGGTTCATCCTCCCCCTCTTCAAACACATAGGAGCTACCGTCGGACAACATATTTACAGAGTCCTTCGCCAGGGTAATCGTCACTTTCGACGCCTTTTTACAATACACCGCCGCACCGGTTTCGTTATGTACCGTCACTCCGTCTAAAATCAAGTGTACTTCACTTTCATTATCCGCATTTACATAAATACTGCCGTTTGACAGACTGCCGCTGATTTCATACACGCCGGCTTCCTTAATCTTTAGCCGCGTTCCGTCTGCTTCACACCCGGCCCCCGCAATCTCTATTCCCGCATCACTAAGCTTCACCACCGCCGTCCGTTCCGCCTGTTCTGTCCCGGTTGCCTCCGGCTTCTGTTCCGTTATAGGTGCAGACTTACACGCCACTGTACCAAGCAGTAATGCCGTGCAAAAAATCACCATTCCTTTTCGAATCTTTTTATATCCCATGAGAATCACCTTCCTATGTAGCTTTTACCTTTCTTTCCGTATTTTACTACCGTGTCACGTCAGTTTTGTGTTCACACCGTGAACATTTTGTGAAATCCTTACGGCAAATAAAGCTCCTGCCCCGCATAAATCCAGTTCTCATCCGAAATCTGATTCACACCCTTGACCTCTTCCATACGGGTCAGGTTTCCGTAAAATTCCCTGCAGATTCCCGCTAAAGTATCTCCACTCTGCACAATATATAAGCTCATGGTGTCCGGGTCAATTACGGTTGTCTCCTCTGCCGGCGGCTCTATAGGTATCGGAGTAAATTCCGGCAATGCGGAGGTGACCGGGATATCCTCCTGCCCCGTTCCCGTCAAATACGGTTCCTCGGTAATCGGAATAAACTCTCCCTCCGAAAACGTCCCATCCGCTGCCCCTTGTGCAATGCCGGACTGTGTCGGTTTTACCTCTGCATTTGCCTGCAGTACATCCTTATCCTTCTCTTCCTGTACGGAAGACGTAGCTACCGGAGTCGGATTCAAGGTCGGTACCCCGGCGCTTCCCGCCTGCCCCGGGTCCTTTTCCCGCAATGCATACGCCCCCAGCGCCAAAAGTGCCATGGCCGCTACAATCCCGGCACCGTGGCCGGAACCGGATTTTCCGGCCTTCTTTTCCGTCCGATGTCCCAGGGTCTCCTTTTCCCGTCTCCCTTCTTCAAACGCTGTGGGTCCCTCCCCCGCGGTTTCCTCCTCCGTGTCCGCTTTCCGGCCCACCTTCTTACTGAGTTCCGCCAAAATCGGCTCCGTATACCCAGCATCCACCGACGGCGGAGCCCCCGCCACCAGATAATCCTGCATTTCCTCATTCTTTTCGTAATAAATACAATAGCCCGGCCATTGCTTTAACTCTCCCTTATCGTACAGATAGAACTCCGCTTCCTTCTCCACCGGGTCCACGCGGTAAAGCACCCGGTCCCTTCCCCCGAACCAATCCGTATGTGTCTTGCGAACCTCCTCCGTCACCTCCGTTAAAAAGTCCGGTCCGCCCAAAAACCAACCCACCGCCTCGTACTGCGGAAAATACCGTTTCAGCTTTTCATACACATTGGCCCACACCTCGGAAGTGAAACAAACGGAATTGTCCACTACTACTTCTTCCGCCTCAATCGCCCCACGAATAAAAACATATCGTTTCCCTTCAGACTTCATAAACTCGCCTACCAGCACCGCCACCCGGCACTCCGTATAATCGCTTCCCGCCAATCTGCGCAAATATCCTTCCGCATAATCTTCTATGTAGATTTCCGGACTGTTTCCGCCGAGTCCCATCTGCTTGATATGCTTTGGCAGCTTCAATAACCGGTTTTTTTCTCCCGAATGTTCCGTTTCATTTCTTTGCACAATTTTTTCTTCCATATACATTTCCTTTCTGCCACATTACATTTTACGGTCTGCTTCCGCTTGTTCCTATGATAACGGACAAGCCTTGCTTTTTTTGCCAAACCACGCTGTCGCAAAAAGGAAACAATATACGGCATTCGGTAAAATTCACCGCTTATCGCATCGGTTTCTATACTTTTTTAATAAAACGCTATTCTTTCCGTCGTATTCTGTCAAATATTTTACAGAATTTCCCAATTATCTTATTCTAATTTCTCTATACAGGGGAATACTTTAGTATAGACACCCTAATTTTATTCACGATTTACGGAGGACGATACCTTGAATACCGTTCATTACTATAATGCGGAAGACTATGCCTCTTCCCTTCAATTCGGACAAGCCTTTTCCGCTCTGCTGCGGGAACGCCTCACCCAGGGCCGGCCCCTGATTTTTCTTTGCATCGGGTCCGACCGAGCCACCGGCGACTCTCTCGGCCCACTGATCGGCTACAAGCTGGAACAGCATCCCCACCGGAATTATATGGTTTACGGTACCCTGGAGACTCCGGTACATGCAAAAAATCTGGCGACCGTGGTGGAACAAATTCACAGTCGCCATAAGAATCCTTATATTATTGCCATTGATGCTTCTTTGGGAAAACAAGATCACATCGGTTACTACACCCTGGGTATCGGTTCCCTAAAACCGGGGGCCGGTGTCGGGAAAGACTTGATTTCCGTAGGAGATGTATTTATTACCGGCATCGTAAACCTGTCGGGGCTCTTAGACCGGATGCTGTTACAAACCACCAGGCTCCACACGGTTATGTCCTTAGCCGACCGGATTTATCTCGGTATCCGCTACGGCTTGAACTTATTTGCGGAGCAGAGCTCCTCTGCCAACCGCCGCATGGCCTCCTTATCCACCTTACAAACCTCCCGGTCATACGTGTAAAGGCCGTTGATTTCCTCTTCCACATCACTGACCTGGGTATACACACACCCGCACAAGCCCAGCGGAATCGCCGGCAGCACCATTTTCCGGTACATGTCGGCAATCCGGTCGGTCAGTTCTTCCACAGAACGACAGGTACCGTAACCGTAACTTTTGTCCGGGGAATAACAGTGCTCCTTCACCTGATAGGAAAATCCGCCGCACTCCGATAAAAACAACGGCTTATCCTTCCCCCTTAATTTCTTGTTCCGGAAATACACGTGGCGACTGTCAAAGTCGCTTTTTTTCTTTGCAAACCAGCCGGAAGTCGTATCAAACCACCGTGCCGGATCCTCTGCCTTTGCAACCTCATACATCCGGTCCGCTTCAAACTGTCCCCATCCCTCATTAAAAATCGTATAGCCGACAACACACGGATGATTATACAAATGCGTTATCGTATCCTTCATGTGCTGTTCAAAAAAGCTGCGACGTTTTCGTTCCTCTTCCGTTGTCGCCTTCCGGTTATCTATTCGCCGTTTAAAACCCACCGTCGGAAATACCGTGTCCCGCACAAAGGAATACCCACCGCAATTCACAACATCCTGGAGCACCAGCATCCCGTGCAAATCACAATAATAATAAAACCACTCCGGCTCTGTCTTACAGTGCTTCCGAAGCATATTAAAACCAAGCTCCTTCATACGGAGAATGTCCTTTTCGTACTCTTCTTCACAGCATGGCAGATAAATCCCTTCCGGAAAATACCCCTGATCCAGAAGTCCGTGCAAAAATACCGGCTTACCGTTTAAGGTCAGACGAAGTTTTCCGCCTATCTCCTCCTGTCCCGGTATCCGCAACGCAAAATAGGTCTCGATCTCATCCTCGCCCCGTATGATTTTTGCGTAGTACAAATCAGGGGTATCCGCCGTCCAATGCTTCGGAACAATCGAGCATCCCGAATCGCTGCAACATCCCGCCAGACGCACATAACCTTCCGTACCGGAAAAGGTCTCTGTTAAAGTGTCGCCGTCGTCCAAATCAACAATAACGGTAAAATCTTCCACCGTATCCGGATTCCCTTCCTGCCGTTTCCCGTCGGCAATCACGCTCGTCGCACCGCTCTCTTCCGTAAGTTCTATCCGAACTCCCTCCAAATCCGGCGTCAGCCGAAGTTTTGTCACATAGCGCTCCGGTACATTCTCTAACCACACCGTCTGCCAGATACCGGACACCGGTGTATACCACATGCCTCCCGGCGTTTTACTCTGCTTTCCGTAAGGGTAACACTTTGACAATTCATCCGTCACCGTTACCTCTAACCGGTTCTCTCCGGCACGTGAAACGCACTCCGTAATATCAAAAGAAAAGGGCAAATAACCTCCCTCATGCGTACCCACACAATGACCGTTTACAGACACCTCCGCCACCTGGTCTGCCGCACCGAAATGAAGAAGTACCCGCTCCTTCGTAAAGCTTTCCGGCAAAACAAAAGAGACCTCATAACAAAGCTTTGTGACCATGTCTCCTTCGTATCCCGAAAGCGGTGCCTGAGGCGGAAACGGCACACGTATCCCCTGTCCGTTTAAACGCCACTCCTTGTCCAATATATGAAACAGCTCCCGGCGCAGTTGCGGACGGGGATGTTTCTTCCAACCGATTTCCTTATTCGTTTTTACTGTCATTTTCTCACTCCTTATTTCCGAAAGACAAAAAAGAGTCCGCACTGCGGACTCTCACATCGGACATAGTCCAATTATAACTCTGTTCTTCCGTCAAGAGCCCTGAGAAGTGTTACCTCGTCAATGTACTCCAAGTCACCGCCCACCGGTACCCCGCTGGCAATCCGTGTCACCTTGATGCCCGCCGGTTTGATGAGCTTACTTAAGTACATGGCCGTGGCCTCACCCTCCAGACTGGAATTCGTTGCAATAATGACCTCCTCCACATCACCTTGAAGACGCAACATCAGCTCCTTCATCCGCAAATCCGCCGGACCGATGCCAAGCATCGGGGATATGGCACCGTGAAGCACATGGTAGACCCCGTTGTACTTCCCGGTCTTTTCATAGGCCGCCAAATCTCTGGCGTTTTCCACCACCATAATGGTATGATGGTCTCTGTCCTCCTTGGCACAAATCGGGCACACCTCCTGATCCGTCAGGGTGCAACACTCCTTGCAATAGCGCACGTTATTCCGCGCCGAAACAAGGGCATCCGCAAACTGCGCCACCCGGTCCGCCGGCATGTTAATCACATGAAAGGCCAGACGCTGGGCAGACTTTGCGCCGATTCCCGGCAAAGAAGCAAACTCTTCAATCAATTTACTGATTTGACTGCTGTAATAATCCATTAGAACGGAAATCCTCCACCAAGACCGCCAAGGCCACCTGCGATGTTACCCATTACCTTGGAAGACTCTTCTTCCATCTTGCGAAGCGCCTCGTTGGTTGCCGCTACAATCAGGTCCTCGAGCATCTCTACATCATCCGGGTCCACTACATCCGGGGAAAGCTTAACGGAAACTACCTCCTTCTTACCGGACACCTTTACGGTTACGGCTCCGCCGCCTGCGGTTGCCTCAAACTCCTTGGTCTCAAGCTCCGCCTGCTGCTCCTCCATCTGGCGCTGCATCTTCTGTGCCTGCTTCATCAGATTTGCCATGTTGCCCGGCATTGCACCTCCCGGAAATCCACCTCTTTTTGCCATTTCAAATATCCTCCTTAAACTCTTTCTTATCTTAATCTACATATTCAATCGGCACCTTCGCCTTTAACTCCGAAAGGTCCGGGTATGCCGCCAAATTGCCTCTGCCCTTCTGGGCCAACTCCACCGTAATCTCTACCTGCTTGCCGGTCAGCTTGCCGATGAGATTCTGCAGGGACTCCAAATGAGACCCGCTCTCCATGGCGGATTTATCGAACTCGTCCTTATACACAAGAATGAGCCGCGTACCGCCCTCGTCCACGCTCGGTTTTGCGGTAGTCAGATAAATCTTTAACGGTCCGGTTGCGGAACTTACAATGGAAGACCACTTCTCCGCCACCGCGCGAATTTCCTCTCCCAACGCCTTCGGAAGCTCTGCCGCTGCCACCACCGGTTCCGGCTCCGGCATTGCCTGTGGTATTGCTCCCCCCGGTGCCACTCCCGCACCGGCCTGTACCACCACGCCGTTGGCCAGCTGCTCCTCTAAGTGACGTACCCGGTCCAAAAGTCCGGAATAATCCGTCTCCGTTTCCGGACGACACAAGCGAATGAGCTCTACCTCAATCATCACACGCTTTGCTCCCGCATACCGGATGCGGTTGGTCAAATCCGAACAAACGTTGATATAACGCACCAGCGTCTCGGCCTGTGTAGCTTCCGCTTCCGCCAAAAAAGCAGGCATCTGGTCACCGGTAATATCCAAAAACTCCTCCAGAGAGTCCACCGACTTTGCCAGCAAAAGATTTCGCAAATACCAGGTAAAATCAATAATAAACTGTGCCAAATCCCGGCCCCGCATCACTGTATCATCCAGTACCCGCATGGCGCTTGCCACATCTCCCGTACGGATGGCCCGGAGTAATTTTCCGAATACCTCCGTATCTACCGTACCAAGCACTTCCAGTACATTGTCATAGGTCAGAAGCTCTCCCGGATAAAAGGCAATACAACGGTCCAGAAGCGAAAGTGCATCTCGCATGGCGCCGTCTGCGGCTCTTGCCACATAGCGCAGGGCCTTCTCCTCGGCCTGTACCCCCTCTCGTCCCACCAAATCCGTCAGGCGTTCCGTAATTTCATCCACCGTAATTCTGGAAAAATCATACCGTTGACAACGGGACAATATGGTAACCGGAAGCTTATGGGCCTCCGTAGTCGCCAGGATAAAAATTACGTAACTCGGCGGCTCCTCCAAGGTCTTTAACAGCGCATTAAACGCGCCGGTAGAGAGCATATGCACCTCGTCGATAATATATACTTTATAGCGTCCCTCCGTCGGAGAGTAACGCACCTCTTCCACAATCTCACGGATATTGTCTACGCCGTTGTTACTGGCCGCATCGATTTCGATCACATTCATGGACGTACCCGCTGCGATGGACTGACACATCGGACAAACACCACACGGGTTCCCATCCACAGGGGACTCGCAATTGGCCGCCTTTGCCATAATCTTCGCGATGGTGGTCTTACCGGTACCCCTCGTTCCGCAGAACAAATAGGCATGGGAAAGACGAGACGACTTCACCTGATTGCGAAGCGTAGTCACAATCGGCACCTGTCCCTTTACCTCATCAAATGTATCCGGTCGGAATTTTCGATATAACGCAGTGTACGACATACTATCCTTCCTATCTGTAACGTCCATATGTAACTTTCCGTTTCACACCACATACGGTCCGCTTGCTGATTTCCTCACCAAAAGAGGCAGAAGAGCAACATCCCTTCTGCCTCCGTATTGTATTTTATCACATTTTAAAGAAAATAACAACCTGAGTTTTGGGGAATGTTTTTTATCTCCCCTACTCCACCGCCTTTAATGCCTCACTCTTTGACACCCCTTTTACCTTCCGCATCTGAATGAATGCCACCACCGCATAGGCTACGATTCCCAGTACCGCCATGCGAATGTAGGCGGCAAACGGCACGCTGTACGGAAGCCAGCCCGGATAGTCCGCCAATATCGCTGCAAAGAGATATTTCATAATGTAATTTACAAGAGGTATGGTTCCGATTAAGGACACCACAACTACCACCGAGGTCATCCATACGTAAAGCTTATTGATTTCTCCGTCAGTATATCCGAGGATTTTCGTCATGGAAATCGACTGGGCGTTTTTCTCGATAATCAGTTTTGATAATAAGTAAATGACCAGTAAAAATACCGCCACACCGAATACCAGGAACAGGTCCATCAGTTCCCCCATGGACACCTTCAACTGGCGGGTGGTTTTGGTCAAATCATCCGCGGTAATCTTCGTCGCCAGCAACCGTTCGTCTAAGTCCGTGAGCTCGACATCACTGAAATATCCGTTAAAATATCCTCCGCCCAAACCGAAGATTTCGTTCCACTCCTGCTGCTCCATGAACACCGCCAGCGCCGCCGGATACTCATACACACCGGCCACCGTAAAGGTGTAGGTCTGTTCTCCGAAGGACTCCTCCAAAGTAATTTCGTCTCCTACAGAAAGTCCGTGCTTCCCTGCATAGGCAGTGGAAATCAAGACGCCGTCTCCAAACTCCGCATCAATGTAAGCACTGTCCTTTGCCACACCGTACACCATTACCTCTTCGCTCTTTAACTTCCCTTCCACCGTCTGCAATGCGGTTACACTGTATTTCTCCGCGCTTTCCACCGCCGTTTCCGTCGACATCTTCAATACATATTGATACTCCGCAATCAGGTTTGAGGTAATGTCCTTCTCATAATTGTCCACCAACGGCGGCAGTACAAAACCGAACAACAGCAATACATTTGCAAAAAAGACTCCCACTAAAATGGTGATGTAGTTCGGCAGATTCTGAAGGAGAATCCGCAAACGAAAGCGATTCATTAAAGACATCTTACTGTTCAGTCTCAAGGCCTTCTTTTTCTTTCTCTTGCTCAAATCCCTCCGGATAAAACGAAGCGGTGACAGAGAAATCTTTCGTACCAGCATTCCCAAGTTAATGACAAACATCATTACAACCGGAATTACCGTGGTCCGCACAAAAGCGTCCACATTCCAAAGAGTTACAAAGGTCGGGAGACTGTAGCTGGCATAATACATCTTCGCCGCCACTTCTTTAAACACCGTATAGCCCAGCACATTGCCGACCACCGCCGCCACCGCAACCACCGTCATCGGAAGCGCCAGATAATGTCTTATCAACTCTGCCTTCGTATAACCGGAAGCCCGCAGAGTTCCGATGACAAGAGCCTCCTTCGTAATCGTATTACTGATGGTAATGGCAAAGACAAAAGCCAGGATAGCGATAATAATATACAAAAACACCGCCATCATTTTATTGTCCCGGCCCATATCATCTCCCACAAATTGTATCGCCAGATTAGAGACTGCCGGAAGAAAATTCACCGGAGCATTTCCGGTTATCATGGCATTGCTCATAAGTAACGCCAGCACCTTCTCCGCCCATTCCGTCGCCTCCTTGTCACTCTCCGGCGAAGTATCGTACCTCCAGGAGTAACTGTAGTGCAAGTGCGTATCTCCCATGGTAGCAAAGCCCTCTTCCGTCATCACCGCCACACCGAACTTTGTAGCATCAAACATCATATCCGATGCCTTTTCATACAAGGCACTGTAGTCCGAAAGAGCCACCAGGCCGGAGATTTTAAGTGTCCTATCGCCTACCGCCAAGGTATCTCCCACCGACAACTTGTTGTTATCCGCATGCATCCGGTCAATGGCAATCTCATCCGCTGTCATAGGAAGCTCGCCTTCCATCAGGCACACCAGATTCACTTCTGCCCGGTTCTTAAAAATACGTAATCTGCCGGAGGTTTCTTTAACCTCCTCGGTAAGATAAAGATTTTCGTATACGTTCAGCCCCTCTTGTTCCAATGTCGCAAGTAGAGTTTCTTCTATCGGTGCACTTAGTTCAAAATTACCGTCCTCCACCCGGTACGTTGTAAAGCTCTCGTCATAGGCAGCCAGCATGCTGTTACTTGCCACTAAAAATCCGGAAACAAACCCTATGGCTCCGATTAAGAACAAAAAGATAACCAGATACTTTCCAAACTCGCTTTTTAATTCCCTGAAAAATCTTTTTTTCAGTACGTTCCGTTTCATCTGCAGTTCCCCCTCTCAACCCTACCAGTCCAGTTCCGTTGCGGAAACCTTACTGTCGTTTTTGTAATTCTCACGAATTCTTCCGTCATGCAGTTTCACTACACGGTCCGCCATATGCTTAATGGCATCGTTATGGGTCACCATAACCACCGTATTTCCGTACTTTTTGTTTACCTCCTCAATTAACTTTAAGATTTCCTTTGATGTATTGTAATCCAAAGCACCCGTCGGCTCGTCGCACAGCAAAATATCCGGATTTTTTACAATGGCTCTGCCGATGGCGGTACGCTGCTGCTGTCCGCCGGACAGCTGGTTCGGCAGCTTGTGACGATGTTCATACAGTCCCAATACCTTCAAAAGCTCATCCACATCAAGCGGATTGTCGCTTAAATACGCCCCCGTCTCAATATTTTCCTTGATGTTCAGATTCGGAATCAGATTGTACATCTGGAACACATAGCCCAAGTGCTTTCTCCGATACATAGTCAGCGCCTTTTCGTTCATGTCCTCCATCCGTTCCCCGTCAATAGCAATGTAGCCCTCATCTGCAGAATCAATTCCACCGAGAATGTTAAGCAGTGTTGTCTTACCGGATCCGGACGGTCCCAAAAGCACACAGAACTCTCCCTTCTCAATCCCCAGGTCAATTCCCTTTAAAATCTCCACTCTGCTTTCTCCTTCGCCGAAGCTCCGCTTGATTCCCTTGATTTCAATAAACATACTCTCTTCCGCCTTTCGTAGTTTTCAACTAACCTTCCAGGCCTCTGTGCAGGCAGGTGCTTCGCACCTGCCCACGTCTACACTCCGTTTCGGTCCGTCCAGTACCAACGTCGCCCGGACGTTGTGGACCCTCGCGACATTGTCGCTCGGTCGTGGGCGCGTTCGCATGACATCGCAACGGTCTGGGAACAAGTTCCCGCCGTTTGCTTGCATGCTCACTTTGCCTGCACGAAAAATAGACCGGATATGCTCTAAAGCAACATCCGGTCGAATCAACAAAGGGAAATAAAAAAACGACACAACATGTACGCATCTCAGAGCTATACATGAGTCTCGTTGATTAAGACAAGCCAGACCAAAGGGCGGCCAGTGTGTTGACTTGCCACGCAATACCTTGCGCCACTACTCCCTCACGGGTTATTTTGTTGTAACCAATTTATACCACATTATGAACATATTTGTCAATATATTTTTTTGCTGAAATTTTTATCACACTATGTTATACTATTTGAGTACAATAACAATCCGCAAAATCAGGGGAGAAAATACTATGTTTCGCATGTGGTGCAAGCTTTGGAAAGATAATCATTTAGTAAAAGATATGGTGGTAGAAAACGACCGGACCGACCTAAACCGCACAAAGAAAATCTTTGCTGCCGTCGACACGGTTTGTTATGAATTCGATTTATCCAAGCCCATTTGGCTGGATTCCACGGTTGCGGATTTTAAAAAGCATGACCGCACCCGGTTCTATCAGGACAATTTTGTAGACAAGATTGACTTTGATTATTTGGAGATCCATGTGATTGAAGAAGATTAATGAAAAAAGCGCTGTATATCCGTTCTTTTTAAGACGCTATGCTGCGCCGTTTTCTTTTCATGGCAAATCATTTTTTTCATAAATCTTTTCAAAATCCGTGACCTTGGAGAAAAAAACGTGAGTATCTAAGTGAAAAGCTTTTTATCATCACACAAGGAGATGAATCCATGGAGGATACCGAAATCATTGCCCTGTACTGGGCACGGGATGAGCGCGCCGTCTCGGAAACCGCAGAGAAATACGGCAGATATTGCCATTCGGTGGCGTATCGAATATTACAAAACAAGGAAGACTCCGAAGAGTGCGTCAACGACACCTACACCGGTGCCTGGAACACCATTCCACCCCACAGGCCGGAGCTGTTTTCTGCATTCTTAGCAAAAATCACCCGCCGGATTTCCTTAAATCGTCTGCGTAATAAAACCGCAGAAAGACGGGGCAGCGGACAATATACCGTGACCTTGGAGGAGCTTACGGAGTGTATTCCGTCGTCTCTTTCTGCGGAAGATACCTTAGAGACCCACGAACTGACCCGGATAATAAACAAATTCTTAGACGGGCTTCCCACGGACGAGCGTCGCGTATTTCTCTGCCGGTATTGGTACCTGGACCCAATAAAAGACATCGCAAAACGCTTTTCCTTCGGAGAAAGCAAAGTCAAAATGATGTTAAAGAGAACCCGGGAAAAGCTACTGATCCACTTAGAAAAGGAGGGGATTACCCTATGAAACCCAAACAATTACAGGATGCATTAAATGATGTCAAAGAAGAATATATTGCGGATGCTCATAAAGAAGAATCGGAAACAAATTCCGCGAAAGCTGCCGGCAACCTTCCTTTCGCTCTCACGGGCAGTGAAAGAAAGGGACTGAAAAAGATATTCCGCCGACCGTCTTTCCGGATTGCCCTGGTGGCCTGCCTGCTACTGGTTCTCGGCGGTGGCGCAATTTTCGCCACTGTCACCCACGGAAGAACCCATGACAAACCGACCCCGAGCAAACCCGGGAGTGTCCATATTCCGCCGGCAGAGATGCCAAAGCTTTCCGCCACTGCGGATATGCTCGGTCTCATTTGCCACAACGGAAAGGTGTACACAGAAGCGCAAATATTCAGTTCCGATGTGAAAGAAGATATTTGGGGACTGGTAGGCACTTATCTCGGAGAAACCAACTGCGAAATTCACGAATGGACCGCAAGGCAAAACGAGAATTGGATTACCGAATTGGCTTCCAATGTAGCCGGTACGGTTTATACCGTCAACGGGTACGACGACGACTTTCGTATCTGTACTGCGGGAGAATGGTATCCGGAAGAAGGGGGCGTTCGTTATTTCGTATTCTTTTATGAATGCTTAAACGGCATTACCCTAAACCAAGGTTCGGACCTGATTCACCACAAACTCCGTATCATGGACCGACTTCCGGACACCGTAGAAAAAGAAACAAAAACACTGCTTGACGCTCTCTACAAAGCTCCTTTTATCGTCATAAAACCGGACCCGGAATCCGGCTATTACTACTACGGTGATAAATCAAAGGACTTCCGGTACATAGAAAACAACAACGCTTATTTAGAAATCCCTCTGACCGATGGCACATCAAACGGGTTCATCGTTTATAAAAACGGCTATGTAAAATATAACTGTTTTGATCTGAGAGACTGCTATATGGTCGTAGACCCGGCACTGGTGGAATATTTGTTTCAGTAGTGCAATACTCTGTGACGTATAAAAGCCGGCGTACATGCCCGTACGCCGGCTTTCGTTATCATTCTTTTCTAAATCATCCTATCGATTCGTTCCCATCCTACTTCTGCGACTCCCTCGTATCCTCCAACACCGTATAATTCCCGTCTTCATCGAAGTAGTAGGTAATACTGTAGGATCCGCTTTCATTATACCTCAAACCCTCATGCGCGTTCCATCGTATCGTAACCTCGCCAACGCCAATCTGCTCAAAGGTCCATTCCTGCTCAGAACCGAAAATATTCTCCTCATATTCAATCTCTTTGAGTACAGTGTCCGTACTCAATTCACAAGTCCAAAATTCTCCACTGGAACCACTTGCGAACTGGGCAATATGTAACGTTGTGGGTCTTGACATTTGCTATACTCCAAGTATTACTACTAAAATCAGCAACAATACGATAGGAATCATTACATAATATAGTTTTTTCTTTTTCATTTCAACTCCCAAAAGTCTTTCACACCAGGTTCGCTCTCCTACTTCAACAACTTTCCAAGCAGTCCCATCAGTCCGCTTGCGCTGCTTTCGGTATCCTTCTTTGCGGTCTTCTTTTTCTTCTTTTTGCCGTTAGAAGAGCTTGAAGAAGTATCGGTGGAAGTAAGGCCGGATAACAAGGAGCCCACATCCACATTGTCTAACAGATTGCCTAATAATGCGCCTACGCCGGACTCCTTCTCCTCGTCCTCGTCGGCCTGCTTGCCTAAAAGGCTCATTAAAAGCGGAGCGATTGCCGCCAGAATCTGTCCGATTTTTGCTGCGGACACGCCGGTCTTCTTTGACACGGCCTTGGTCAGACTATCCTTATCGGAACCCAGCAAATGTCCCACAATCTTTGCACCGTCGCCCAGGTCTACATTTCCGAGGAACCCGGCTAAATTTCCGGTATCATCCTTGGCATGCTGTGCCAGTGCATCCGCAAAGCCCTTTGCGGTGCCGGCGTCTTTTGCCTGTCCGTTTGCACCGGAAAGCAAAGCCGGAAGAGCCTCGGTCAATACACTGTTTACCTCGCTCTTGGACGCGCCCGTAACGTTACTCAATCCCTTAATACTGTCCGCACTTAATAATGTACTTGTAAGCTTCTTTAAATCCATACCAAACCTCCGTTATCTCCCCGTAGGGAATCTTTATTCCTATCACTTATTATCGGACAGAAACAAACATAAGTTAAGAAAATCGACAAAATAGTTCTAAAGTTTTGGGCCTATTCTGTCGATATACTTTTTAATGAAGTGTATAATAGTGTCCGGGGACAACATATTACAAAGGAGTGTTATATTATGGCAGAAGCAAAGAAGAAAAAAATCGTTTCCGCATCTACCGGCAAGGAAGTATCCGGTGCACGTAAGAAAGCTACAGTAAAGAAGCAGGCGGCTCCGGTCGGTAACGCAGCCGGACTTCGCGTAGGCGCAATCCTCCTCTGGTTGGTTGCTCTTGCATTCGAAGTAGTCGCAGTACTTATTATCAACAAGACCATCAACCTCACCTTTATGCCGCAGATTGCGCAGATTATCATTGCATTGGTATTAGACCTGATCTTTGTTATCATCGGTTCTACCCTTTGGAAAAAAGCCAACCACATCAAGCCGGCCAGCAAAAAGAATCCGGCTCTGTTCTGGCTTTGGAACAACATGGGCGTTATCGTAAGCGTTATCGCATTTGCTCCGTTTGTTGTTCTGGCACTGACGAATAAGGAAACCGACAAGAAGACCAAGACCATCGCTACCGTTGTGGCTGTAATCGCTCTTGCGATTGCCGGTCTGTCCAGCGCCGAATGGAACCCGATTTCCGAAGAAGAGCAGCAGGCTGCCATGACCGAAATCGAAGGTGATGTATTCTGGGCTCCGTCCGGTAAGGTATACCACATGGATGAGGATTGTCAGGCATTCACCAATTCCGAAGAATTGACTGTAGGTACTGTAGAAGAAGCAATCGCAGCAGGTCGTACCCGTCTTTGTTCCTTCTGTGCAAAGAGACACGATGTAAATACGGAAGGCATGTTAACCGATGATGTGGAAGTAGACGACGCAGAATTGGAAGACGAGACTGTTGACGAAACCGTAGACGAGACCACGGAAGAGTAAAATTTGAAAATGTATATGAAAGCGGAAGGCTCCCACGAGGCTTCCGCTTTTTATTGGCTCTTTTTTACTACATATACTACTTGTCCTTCCAAAACATCTCCGCTCTGCTCTATAAGGAGAGTATTGCTCAGACAAAATGCAGGGCGTACTCCGCACTTTTTGTCAACACTCATATGGCCCCACACGCCTTTCCTATCGATTGCACAAGTCGTATACGCCTCCCAGGTTTCCGATGACCGCAGCCACCAGCTTGCCGGTTCTCCCGCCCGATAAGCAATACGGTTTTCAGTATTCTCAAAATACTTCAACGGTTCTCCCTCCTTATTTACTACAGAACTGGAAGGATGCGCCAATTCCGTGTAAGAGAGTAAAAACACCTTTCTTACGATGTTTTCCGTCTCCGTACCGGTTATCCCAAGACTTTCCTTTGACGTTATGGTAATCTCACTGTCCACAATCGCTTCTTGTATCTCAGGCTCTAAGTACATAAGAAACTCCTCGTTTATAAACCGGTCCATGGAACTGTCTTTATAGTAGCCGGCATAGCCGTAGTTATCTTCGTTAATCACACGAGACTCTTCCAAAAGCTCCTCTCTTAAAAGCAGCACCTGTCCGTTGTAATCCGAAGTCAGCACTAAATACGGAACATATTCGGAATTTTCTTTCAGATATACGGTATATCCGTATTGTTTGTTCTCGTCATATGCCAGTTCGCCAAGCGTCTCCGGTCCATTACTGTCCTTGATGCTCTTGCATCCCCAAACAAACAACATACACAAAACAACTAATAGCGAAGTTCCTATAATCCTCTTTTTCTTCATCACTTCACCTCCATTCTCTCATGCAAAATGAAAAAACGGCTGCAATGAACCATTGCAACCGAACTATCAATAGAATAGTTTCACCTATCCCTTAGACTCCCAGCTTTGCGTCCTGACGTTTCCACCAGTTTGCTTCCTATTAAACCTATCTTTACTATAGCATCTTTTTTTACTGTTTGTCAACCCAATTGTAAGTAACTTTCTCTCTACTTATACATCCTCTTCCGATTCACGCCTTGCGATTCGGAATGCATAAAGCGGTTGCCAAACGGCAACCACTTCTTACCCCCCAATCGCAAGGCAGACAATAGGAAAGGGCCGCCCCACTTTCGTGGGACAGCCCCTGACATTCTTCAAAGACCGTGCGCCTCGCTTTGAACGCTCGTCACAATCGTTACTCTGACAGTTAACTCGGCTCCGGCAACCTTACGGCACACGGAAGGTTTCGCTTAGTGCTGCTCCATTCCTGACCTGACACGGTTCACGAATTTCCGTTGCGCAAGACCAAAACGTCAACATCACTTATCAAAGCCGGCATCGCAACAAAGCGCCCGAGGCAAAGCATCACCCCTGCTGTAGCGGATTGCAGGTACAGGGCACCGCTAACTCCCCGGCTGCACGGTATTCTCAGTATACTTACTTTTTGCTGCTATGTCAAGGGAGTAATTTGGAAATTTCCGAATGCCTCTCTGCAGTCCCCCATTTCCTCTGTCATTCCTTCGACTCCGTTTCCCCCGGGAAAATCGCGTTCATCCCGGAATAATCACAGCCTTCCAGATATTCCTTGGGAATCGCCGCCATATGAAAGAATCCTCCCATTACCTGAGGTTGCGCATCGCCCCGTGCCGAATGGCTTTTTCGATCGTTTGTCAACAAAACCGAATCCGGTTTTATTATTACCCTGTCCACATGGTAATAATAGCCTCCGGAAGAGACCTCGTCATATCGCAATACAAAGGTATAGTCATCTATCGAATGCTGCTCTATCATTTCTTTGCACTTACCCGAAATTTCACATATACCGAAGTTTTCTATCGCATACTCCAATTGCTCCCCCGTTTCAATCACGATATGATACGATTTTGGAATACCGTAACCGTGCAAGTAACCGCATTCGTAGCTATAAATATATACTTCCTCCTCTGTATATACCGTTCCGTCTTCTGCTTGTTTACAACCTACCATACTTACGATGCAAAATGCAAGTAAACATAGATACCATCTCATTCGTTTCATATAATACCTCCTCATAACAATACCTCCTCATAACAATACCTTCCGCATATGACCACCCGCGCATCCCCCGTCAGCGGACTTCTTTTTTCATAATCAAAGAGTACAAATACCGGCTCCTCTGACGCCTTAACCTCTCCGCGCATTTCCAACTCCCATACCGGATAAGTAAACGGCTCCAAATGGGTCATCCGCGCCAGCTGCTTGGAATCATATGCCACGTACTCCGGCAAATAGGTCCGCGTCTCTTCCTCTCTGCGATAGAACTCCCGCATCGCCTCCTTATAAGGCGTAAGGTCTGCCGCAAAGTCCGGTCGGCTCTTTACATTTTCCCGCAGGTATAAATCATAGGTCAAAAGCTCCCGGTACACCGCCTCATGCGACCGGTCTTTCTCACAAGCAAAAACAAGCAATGCCTGATACCGGTAGTTCCTGGACGGACTGCTTACAAAGTAACCCTTTTCCTCGAAAAACTCCGCCAATGCCTCATACATCCGGAACGGGGACACAAACGCTCCTTCCAAAAAGCGCAACGTATGTACAAACTGATTGCTATTGTAGTAAAGCTCCACCATCTCCTCGATCCGCTTTAACCGAAGCACCTCCGCAAAGGACAGCCACTTCGTATACAGAACCTCGTAAGGAGGCTTGTCCGTATAACAAATGCCGAATTCTTCTGCCCGCGTATGCATCTCCGAGCCCTTTAGCACCTTTAAAAATCCCAACTGCAGCTGCTCCGGACGCATCCCATACACCCTGTCAAAGGACCGGCCGAAGCTTTCATAGTCTTCATAGGGAAGCCCCGCAATCAAATCCAAATGCTGATGTACGTTATTTCCGGCATTAATCCGTGCCACAATACGCTCCAGCCTGTCCACATCCATACTCCGATGAATGGCAGCAAGCGTCTCCGGATTCACAGACTGCACGCCGATTTCAAGCTGCACCAGTCCCGGCCGCATCCGGGAAAGCAGCGCAAGCTCCTCCTCGTTCAACAAATCCGCGGAAATCTCAAAGTGAAAATTCGTCACGCCGTTATCGTGGTCTAAAATATACTGCCAGATAGCCGTGGCATGGGCATGATTGCAGTTAAAAGTCCGGTCCACAAATTTTACCTGTTTTACCCTATGGTCCAAGAAAAACTGCAGTTCCTTTTTCACCGTTTCTATCTCCCGCAAACGCACCTTTTTATCAATAGAACTGAGACAATAGCTGCACCGGAACGGGCAGCCTCTGCTTGACTCATAGTATATAATTCGATTCTCAAAGGCAGATAAATCTTCGTACAAAAACGGCAAGATATTCATATCCGTCAGTTCCCGTGGGGACGTATACCCCGACCGAAGACACAGACCTTTTATTCTCAATAGGCCTTCTGCATCGGTTCCGAAGCTTCCTTCTGCCGGACTCCCCGCCTTCTCTTCCGGACTTATCAACCTTCCCCTCGTATTATCTCCGTGATTGTCCACTGTCCGAGACGAGCTTCTCTCCTTCTCCACATAGTACAAAAGCAACTCTTTGAAGGTCTCCTCTCCTTCTCCTACTATAATGCCGGTGACCTCCGGGTGCGCCGCGAGAATCTGTTCCGCATCATAGGACACCTCCGGTCCTCCCAGCCAAACCGGCACCGACGGCATCAGCTTATGAAGCTCCGTCACCAACTCCCGAACCATCCCGATATTCCAGACATAACAGGAAATCCCGATGACATCCGGCTGTCTTTTATAAATATCCGCCAACACATCCGTAAAGACATGATTGATGGTGTACTCCGCCAGCTCCACATACTCTCTAAGCTCGTCCCCCACATAAGCCCGGAGGCTGTAAAGCGCCGGATTGGAATGGATATATTTTGTATTTAAAGCAACCAGTAGAAATTTCATTCCGGAACTCCTCCTATAAAAAACTAGCGCACTTCTCTTAACGACACACCTCCGCGGGGCGCAACATACGTTTCACTGATCACTCCTGCAAAAGGAGCAGGGCTTTCGCATATAGCAACCCGCGCCTCCCTGCTTTTACGTTTAAGAGGTTATCAACCGTTGTAGTAACGTTTTTATATCCGCTTTTTGCTTTTCCCGAAGGGTCGCGTCTTTAGCGCAGTCGATATCACCTCTTAGATAAGACTGGGCGCGAGGTCGCTCCCGAGCGTCCTAGTCGTTCTTAGAGGAAGCTTGATGGAGCGTTGCGACTTGCAAAAAGGGATATAAAAACGTCGCTACAACGATTCTGCACTCCAAAAAGTAAAAGCAGGGGCCACGCATAATAATGCGAAAGCCCCATTCCTTACTTTGCAAGCTCTTTTATCATCTCCGTGATGGTCTCGATTGCGCTGTTTAACTTACTCTCGTTCATGGCCGCCACATACTTGTCGCGGTTTGCGTACACCTCGTTCACTGCCGCCAGCAAAGTTTCATTCGTCACGTCCTCTTCCTTTAACACATAGGAGAAACCTTGACGCTCAAAGGATTCCGCATTTAAAATCTGGTCTCCCCGACTGGCTGCCGCAGAAAGCGGAATGAGGATATTCGGCTTTTTCAGTGCCAAAAGCTCACAGATGGCGTTTGCACCCGCACGGGACACAATGATGTCCGCTGCCGCAAACAAATCCTTTAATTCCTTATCGATATACTCGAACTGCACATACCCCTCGCGGCCGCAAAAGGCCTCATCGGTCTTTCCCTTTCCGCAAAGATGAATAATCTGAAACTGCTGCAAAAGCGTCGGCAATAAATCACGGATGGCATTGTTGACTGCTGCCGCCCCGGTACTTCCTCCAATCACCAAAAGCACCGGCTTATTGGCCGTGAATCCGCAGAAATCCAGACCCTTTATTTTATTTCCGGAAAATAATTCCTTACGGATCGGAGAACCGGTCAGGACCGCTTTCTCCTTCGGCAAATAATTTAAGGTCTCCGGAAAATTGGAGCACACCTTCGTAGCAGACGGAATGGCCAGCTTATTTGCCAGCCCCGGCGTAATGTCGGACTCATGGATAATGCACGGGATCTTGCACTTTTTGGCTGCCATTACCACCGGCACGGATACAAATCCGCCCTTGGAAAATACGATATTCGGATTCAGCTTCTTTAACAGCTTCTTCGCCTGAAAATAGCCCTTTACCACATGGAACGGGTCCGTAAAATTCTTCCAGGAAAAATAACGGCGAAACTTACCGGAATCGATTCCGTAATAGGTCACTCCCTGTCCGGTAATCAGTTCCTTTTCGATGCCCGCATAGGAGCCGATGTAGGAAATCTCATAGCCTGCTTCCTTTACCGCCGGAAACAGCGCAATATTCGGAGTTACATGTCCGGCGGTACCGCCACCGGTAAATATAATATGTTTCATAAGGCGCTATGCCCTCCATTCCTTTAATGCTTTGGCAAGCTGATCCGGGCAGGATGTACCCTTAAAACCGCACTTGATTCCTTCCAGTCTGGAAATTACTTCATCTACCGGCATGCCCTTTACCAATGCCGCAACGCCCTGGGTATTGCCGTTACAACCGCCGATAAACTTTACTTCTTTTACAATTCCGTCTTCCACTTCAACATCAATGGCGGAAGAACAGGTTCCCGTTGTCTTGTATCTCATACAGTATATGCTCCTTTTCCGCTCCGCGTGCATCCTACTTGTGTGTTCTGCAAGCTGCGAAGCAACATAAATTCCTACCAAATCTGCCCCTATTATACGAAAAGCCATCGGGAAAATCAAGCAAAATCACAGAAAGTTCATTGTGCTTTTCTTTATTTTATGCTACACTGAAAAAAATGTCGGTTTTCGGATTGTCCGCATTACACTGTTTTCCCTATGTCCGGACAAAATATGACCGAAGCCGCAAGGAGATTGTATGAATAAACTGGGAATTATCGGTGCAATGGAAGAGGAAGTTGCACGTATCAAAGAAGCTATGACAGAGGTTCAGGTTACGGAACGTGCTTCCCTGACCTTTTACGAAGGAAAATTGCAGGGTCTGCCGGTAGTGGTAGTCCGCTCCGGTATCGGCAAGGTAAATGCCGCCATCTGCACCCAGCAGTTAATCGATTTATTCGGCACCGATGCCATTGTAAACACCGGCATCGCAGGCTCCCTGGATGCCTCCATCGACATCGGAGACATTGTACTTTCCACGGACGCCCTGCAGCATGACATGGACGCGGTTGCTTTCGGCTATGAGGTAGGCGTGATTCCGCGCATGGACACCTCTGTTTTCGTAGCGGACGAAGCGCTTCGCACTCTTGCCGGGGAGGTTTGCCGGGATGTAAATCCGGAGATTACCGTCCATGAAGGTCGTATCGTCACCGGCGACCAGTTTATTGCCGCAAAGGAGAAAAAGAACTGGCTTACCGCCACCTTCCACGGCATGTGCACCGAAATGGAGGGGGCTGCCATTGCCCAGGCCGCACACAACAACAAGGTTCCGTTCTTAATCATCCGCGCCATTTCCGATAAGGCGGACGACTCCGCCAGCGAGGATTACCCGACCTTTGAAGCAAAGGCCATTACCCATACGGTAAATCTGGTATGCGGGCTGGCAGGGAGACTGGCATAACGCTACATCTTTTTGCTTTATTCACGGTGCTGCCACAACAATTCGTGGCAGCACTTTTTACGTTTGTCTCATTTTATGTAAAAAGCATGCAACCACACGAAAAATTTCGGTAGTTATATAGGTGAGAGCGCTCTTATCAAACCAAGGGAGGGGAACCATGGAAGACAAAGAAATTATAGATATGTACCTGAATAGAGAGGAAGCTGCCATTTCCGCCACCGCAAAAAAGTACGGAACTTACTGCTACTCTGTGGCCTACAATATCTTATACAACAAAGAAGATGCCGAGGAAAGCGTAAACGACACCTATTTAGGGGCTTGGAACAGCATTCCTCCCCATAAACCGGAGGTTCTCTCTTCGTATCTGGGAAAAATCACCCGGAACGTCAGCTTAAAACGCCGTCGTGACAAGCAGGCGCAAAAGCGAGGCAAAGGTGAGATTGCCCTTACATACGAGGAGCTGGCGGACTGTATTCCCGCGAAATACAATATCGACGCCAAACTGGAGGCGAAAGAGATTGCTCTTCACATCAATGCTTTTCTTTCCGCGCTTCCGGCCACAGAACGGCACATTTTCATTTGCCGTTACTGGTACTTTGACAGCATCGGCTCCATCTCCCGTCAATTCGGGTTTCGGGAAACAAAAGTAAAATCCATGTTATTCCGCACCCGTACAAAACTTCGAGACAAACTAAAAAAGGAAGGTGTTCTGATTGAATATTGACAAACTCTCTGAAGCCATCGGTATGATTGATGACAACATGATAAAAGAAGCAAAGGAAACAAAGAAACATACTATTGCTTTTCCGTTCCGAAAACTGGCCGTTGCCGCCGCCATTGCCCTTGTCTGCTTCGGCTCGGTCCCTGCTCTTGCCGCCGCCGACGTGGAGCCGGCATACCACTTACTATACAGTATCTCTCCGTCCCTTGCCCAAAAATTTAAGCCGGTGAACCTTTCCTGTGTAGATCAGGGAATCCAAGTAGAAGTAGACTCCGCCTATATTCACGGCAATACCGCGGAAGCAATTATTTGTATCAAAGACTTAGCCGGTGACCGGATTGACGAAACCGTGGATTTATTTGACAGCTATAATATCCGTAACATAAAGGACAGCTCCGGCACCTGTGATTTGCTGGAGTACAACAAGGACACCGGGGTTGCTGCTTTTGCGGTTCGGATGGAGCAGATGGACGGCTCCTCTCTCTCCGGAAGTAAAGTTACGGTTTCCCTTTCCAAGCTTTTATGCAAAAAAGGGCAATTTAACGGTATATTGGAAGATATCTCACTTTCTTCCGTCACCGACAGTCCCGTTCTTACGGATAATGTCAGAATTCTGGGCGGAGGAGGCGCTTCCCATCCGACTGACACCGTAATTATACAGCCTGCATCCTCTCCTTTTTCTACTCCGCTTTCGGGAATCTCCATCACCGGTCTAGGATACGAAAACGGGAAATTGCATGTCCAGATTTGTTATGGGGATATCGGAACCACGGATAATCACGGATGGATATGGTTACAGGACGAAAACGGAGAAAATCTGGATTGTTCCTATTGTGTCGACTTCCGGGATACCTCCCTGATTGACAGTTACGATGAATACATTTTCGAACTGCCCTACGAGGAACTGAAGAACTACAAGATATACGGGGAATTTGTAAACAGCGGTCTTCTGATTGAAGGAGACTGGGAAATCACCTTTCCGATGGAGCAGGTAAAATAGAAAGGGCTGTCGCATTCATCATGCGACAGCCCCTTTTAATCTTTTCTTCTGTCTTATCAGCCTACACGCAGCTTAAACTTCTGAATCGCCTTTGCGTCCTCGGAATCTACCTTCTCGATGGCCGCCCCCAGCTCACACATCTTATGTACAAACTTCTCGTAGCCGCGCTCTACATACTCGATATGCTCCACGGTGGTATACCCGTCTGCCATAAGGCCCGCCACCACAAGCGCTGCGCCGCAACGCAAATCAAGAGCACGCACAATGGCTCCGGTCAACTTATCAACACCTTCAATCACGGCACTGTTGCCCTCTACCACACGCATGCTGGCACCCATACGGGTCAACTCATCCACATACATGAAACGGTTCTCGTAAATGGTCTCGGTAACAATACTGGTACCCTCCGCCGCACACAACACGGTAGCCATTACCTGCTGCATGTCTGTCGGAAAACCCGGATACGGTAACGTCTTAATATTGGTATGTACCAAACGCTTGGACGCTACCACACGAACCGCATCATCAAATTCCTCAACCTCGGCGCCGATTTCCACAAGCTTTGCGGACACCGCCTCCAAGTGCTTCGGAATTACATTCTTAATCAAAACATCGCCTCTGGTGGCTGCTGCCGCCAGCATAAACGTACCGGCCTCAATCTGATCCGGAATAATGGAATAGGTACTTCCATGTAAGGAAGGCACACCGGAAATACGAATGACATCGGTACCGGCACCCTTAATATTGGCACCCAGACTGTTCAAGAAGTTCGCTACTTCTACTACATGCGGCTCCTTTGCCGCGTTCTCCAATACCGTCTGGCCCTCTGCCATACTTGCCGCCAACATTACGTTAATGGTGGCTCCTACGCTGGTACAGTCGAAATAAATATGGGCACCCTCTAACTTCTCCGCTTCGGCAATAATCATACCGTGCTGGATTACAACCTTGGCACCCAGAGCCTCAAAGCCCTTAATATGCTGGTCAATCGGGCGACTTCCGATATTGCATCCGCCCGGAAGCGGAACCTCTGCTCTCTTATATTTACCGAGCAACGCACCGCATAAATAGTACCCTGCACGAATCTTTCTCAAATCGTCATAACCGGCAATACAGGTGGTAATGCTACCGCCCATAATACGTGCCTCATGCACACTCGGACGCTCCACTACCGCGCCTAAATCTTCAATCGCTTTTAACAAAATGTCTACATCACTGATGTCCGGAAGATTGTGTAAACGTACCGGTTCATCCGTCATAATTGCAGCTGCAAGTACGCCTAATGCCGCATTTTTTGCTCCTCCGATGATAACCTCGCCAACTAACGGCTTACCACCTTTGATCATATATTGTTCCATAATTCACCTCGAACTTGGATTTATTCTGATTATTATCTTCGTAATTGCCTATCGCAACACTTCTCATGGACATTTTGTGCAATTTGCACATAATTCAGACCCTGTTTTTGTGCAAATCTACCAGTCCTATCTTGATTATACCACAAACTTTCATTTTGTAAAGTACTTTTCGTTATATTATTCTAGGGCAGTAGACTCATTCTTCTATTGTAGAACGATTTTCGGCATATTAACAACTGATTTCCTCCAATTTCTGTACCAATTCTGCCAACACATCGCCGATTTCCTGTTTGGTCACATCCACCGTTACCTGGGCATAGCGTTCATAATATACACGGCGTTCCTCATATAAGGAGTTCAAATCCTGTCCCTCTTTTAATACCACACCCCGGCGCTTCAAATCTCCCAAGCGCTTACTAAGCTCCGTCACCGGCACATGAAGATAAACCACAGTTCCGATTTCCGAAAAATGCTTCATGGCATGCTCCGAATAAATTGCACTTCCGCCCGGTGCAATTACCGTCCGCTCCGCACGGATTCCCGCATTTACCTCTCCCTCGATTTCAATAAAACGTTCCAGCCCCTCTTCCGCGATAATCTCGCGCAAAAGGCGTCCTTCTCTTTCCTGTATTAAAAGGTCCGTATCCAGAAAACGATAATTCATAGCTCTTGCCAAAAGTACCCCCAATGTACTTTTCCCCGCTCCCGGCATGCCGATTAAAATTATATTATTGTTCTCCATTTTATATTCCTCTTTTCTCTCTTTTTCCGTTCTGCCCTCACAAACTCCGGTAACCCTCTTGTAAACTTTCCGAAAGTATACTATACTATATTGTAAGATAGTATGTCAATTCGAAAGGAGAACGCGTATGAATTTGTTGGAAATCGAAAACCTTTCTGATGATACCGGTCACCGTGTAAAACAAAACCTCAAGTTTAAGACCGGAAAGTTCATCTGGCGTGTACGCTTTACCGCTCCGTTAAACCCGGCTACGGTAAACAATGTGAATATGTTCGTTACCGCAGAAGAAAGCGGCTCCATTTTACGCACCGCCATTCGCTACAATTCGCAGACGAATGAAGTGGAAATCGAACCGCTGGATGCCTATGCAAAAAACACCGCATATATTTTAAATGTTACAAAGAACGTGCGCTCCAAAGGCGGCCAAAACTTAAAGGATGAAATCAAAATCCGGTTTACCGTATAACCCCGAAATCCTCTGCCGTAAGCTCTAACGCCTCTGCGGCATGGAAGTTCGCGGCACTTGCCATGGCAAGTATTGTCCCCTGATTTCGGTCGTCCGCATTCTTTAATGCTTCTTTGACTGTTTCCATAGTCGCCGCCAGTCTACCCTCTTTTTGCTCTACTCTGGTTACATAATCAATTCTGTCCGTCAGGATTTTCATTGCCTCCGAATCAATCTCATAGTCCTGTTCTTTGATGTATCCCAATGCAAACAGTAAGAGCTCTCCGCTGTCATATTTCGGAAGATGTACTCTGTTGTTAAACTCACGGTTACATTCCGCCTGATTCCGAAGCAGATTACTGATGGCTGTCGCATTATCCTCCAAAATCACCGTTCCCAGTACATTGGTATGATGAATGAACCACAGAAGATTCTCTGCCGTCGTCTCGGTCATCATGCCCGCATTTTCCACAATCAGACACACATCCTGTAACTGCTCTTTCTTCTCGTTTAGATCAATCTTATTCAACCGCTCCGCACTGATTTTCGCCACACGAGGGGTCTTTACATAAGAAAGCTCATATAAAAGCTTTGCAAGATAGGTCCCCAGGCTGGTTTTTCCGCTATTATCTTCTCCGGTGATAATCAGGCAATGACACTTCTTTCGTACCGTTACCACAACCTCCAGCATCCGTACCAGCTGTTTCCGTACCCGTTCGATATAAGCAAATTCATGCAAAAGCTCCTCAAATACCAAACCCTTTTCCGCCAATCTGGCCGACAGTTCCTTTCCTAACGGAGTCAACGCGGCAGGCTCCTCTTGTACCGGGTTTTCCTGTGGCGCAAACAGTGACATCTGCTCGTAGTCTTCTTCAGCCCGCTCGCTTACCGCTCCTACGGAAACCTCCTCTGCCGGCAACTCCTCCTCCGGTAAATCCTCTTCTGCCACAATTTCCGACGCATCTGTTTCCCACATCGGTTCTTCCGTAGCGGCCACTTCCTCCAAGAAGTCATCTTCCGCAACCGCTTCCTGTTGCTCGCCCGCTTCCTCGGCTTCAAAACGTTCCTCTGCCACCGCACGGTATACCTCGGTCAGTGCCAGATGCTCTTCTTCCTCGATACGCTGGGACTCTTCCTCCGCCAATTGCTGTTCCTCAGCAATCCGGCGCTGTTCTTCTTCAAAAGCCTTGCGTTCCTCTTCTTCTCTTGCTCTGCGCTCTTCCGCCTCACGCACACGACGGTCCGCTTCCTGACGAATATCATCCGCCGAAAGCTCTCCCCGGTAATATGCCTGTAATACCTTTGCACGCTCCACATAGGTACCCTCGCCGAACCAGAGAATCAAATCCGAACACTCTGCCATACACTCTTCTTCCCGGCCCAGCTTATGATACAGCTTTGCCAGCTCATAAGCATACTTTTCCGTGTATTCCTCTGCCTTTAATGTCTGCAATACCGGCAAAAGCTCTTCGTCCGGTCGATGCATCTGACGGCCGATCCGGTATTCGAAAATATACCCTCTCGGATCTCCTCCGGAAAGCTTTCCGTATTGCTTTAAATAGGTCTGCGCCTCCTCCGGATTCTTTTCCGCGAGACAAACCTCCATCAGTTCTTCTAACACACGCCAGGTGACTTTTTTCTCATACACGCGCAGCAAAATCTCTTTTGCGGTGGCAAGCTCTCCGCACTTTCTGTAGACCTCCGCCAACAAAAACAAATCCGCGCTGTCTTTTAGCTTCTCCTTGCGGATACTGTCCGCAATTTCTTTTGCGGCCTCATAGTCTCCCGCGTCCGAAAGCGTCCGGATTTCTTCCAGCCGCACAATCGCCCGATAACGTTCAATTCCCATACTACACCTCCGAAATATTAAGGCTGGTCTGCTCAAACTGCAACGGAATATATTCCACCGAGTCTGCCTCCACGCGACTGCAATAATCCACAACCACCGTCTGCTGTCTGCCGTCAATCAGCTTCTGTCCCAATACATAGTTCACATCAAAGCGCCCCGTAATGGCCGGCGTGGTTCCGCGGGCCGGAACAATAAGCTGTACATGGTTGGCACGAAGTAGTTCAAAAATCGGTTCCCAAATATACACATCCTTTGCGGCACCGAACGGGTTATCGATAAAGATGACCTTGCGCAGCCCCGCCGCATCTCCCTTCGGGGAATAAATGCTGGAAATATAGTTGATGACCGCAATTAAAAACTGAATGTAAATACCCTGAGACTGGCCGGTACTTCCTACCGCTTCCTCATAGCGTAAATGTCTGCTCTGCTCTTTAATACGTTCCCGCTTATACAACAGTAACTTAATACCGTTCATATCCGATACAATAACGGAAAACAGCTTCTTGTAGGACAAGGCCGTACGGATATATTTCATGCGCTCCGTCGGATTCGCAATTGCGTCCACCGCCTGTATAACCTCATCGATATAGGCCGTCATCCGCTCTTTGAAGAACTCTTCCTTTACATACGGAATCTGCAGGGAAATCATCGGAATCTGCTCCCCATCAAGCATGATTCTGGACAGTTTCGGAAGCCGCTCTAAATCCGCCTTTATGTTCAGGCAACGTTGTAAACACTGGCTCTCGAAGTTTTCCTTAATGGTCTCCAAATCACCCAGCCCCGCCTCAATTCTGGTTCTCTCAAGCTGCAGACACTCCCTCACTTCCTTTAAGCCACGGATGACTTCTTCCGTCTCCCGTCTGCTTCTCGGCATCATGACACTGCTGCCGATTTCTTCGGAAAGAGCCTGTGCTCCCAGCACCTGTAATGTCTCCATAGTCTTCTGGCGGTTCCGGTAAAACTCTTCCTGACGCTTTAACAGCTCTCTTCCGCATGCGGCATAGCGCTCTCTTGCTTCCTTGTAGCACTCTGCCAGACGTACGTTATTCTCCAGTCTGCCGCACTCCTCCGTCAGAGCTTCCGCACCTTCAAACATCCGGGCAATTTCATTCCGGATTACGGTATACGCAGAAAGCTCCTCCGTAAGCTCTGCCTGGGAACGTCTTAGCGCTCCGATGTCCTTTTGCTTCTGCTCCGTTTGCGCTCTACGCTTGGCTATGAACGCAGAAAGAGCTTCTCCCGTCAGTTCCACCGGATGATACTCGCCGTATTTTTCTATAATAGTTGCTTCCGCCTGGCTGTTCTTTCCTTCCAGACGATACAGCTTTTCCTGCATTTGCTTTATCTGACGTTCCAGCTGCTCCGTTTCCTCCGCCAAAGAAGCAATCTCTTCTCCGCGTCTGGTCAACTCTGCCTCCGACGTCTCGTACACTTCATTCTTCTCATACAGCTCCGACAACTCCGCCACACTGAAATCTCTGCTGCGGATATTCCGAAGCAAACGGTTCATTGCTGCCACATAGGAATCCAACAAGCGTTGCTTGTCCTCCAAAGAGGACGCCTCCGTATGTAACGCCGCAATTTTTCCGTCAATCTGCACCGACAGTTCATTGATATCATAATCTACATTTGCTGCCGGTCCGTCCGACTCATAAATGGAATAGCTGCTCCAGGTACGGGAAATTTCCTCTCCACGGGCACGCAGACTGTCGACTTCCGCCTTCTTTGCCTCACACTCCGCTTCCAGGGCTTCTGCCGTTGTTTCCGCATCCTTCTTCCATTCGGTCAGGCGTTCCTTCTTTTTCTGATAGTCCTGTATCGCCTTTTCCTTTTCCTCTGCCTGCTCATATAACGCAACAATGGCATGATAGGAAAGAATCTCCTTTTCCGTTGCTCCTATTGTATCCCGACAGGTTTCTGCCTCCTCGGAGACCTCCTTTAAACGGTCTGTAAGAGCGGTCAGGCGCTCCGACTCCTCCCGCAGCTTCTCCTGCAGACTGTCCTCGGTCCGGTCCGTGCCGTACTCCGCCCTCTTGGCATACATGGTATCGTAATACTGCTTTACAAAGCCGGTTAAGAATTCCTCATCCTCTTCGTAAGCCTCTAACAACGTTTCCAGACGACGAATGCCGTACTCGGCCTCCTCCTCGATTCTGGATAAACGCACAATCTCCTTCTGTCTTGCCTTTTCTTCGAACAACGCCGCACCGTCCCGTACACAAAGAAGCATCTGTTCTCTGTGGAACAAATCCTTGCCGGCACGTAACGACTCCATGCGGAGTAACGGCACCATTGCCCCCTCCGGTACGCATTCTGCCAGAAGATGGTCATCGAATACCGTCTCAAATCCCTCTGTAATCACCGCATAAGTGAGCCCCGCATACTTCCTTAACAGCTCCTCCTGCTCCTCCAAGGATTTGGTCTGCAAATACTCTGCACCGGTCATAGCCTTCTTTTTATGTCTCGTACAAATATATTCCTTTACCGTCTCTGCCGCCTCGGTGGAAGAAAACAGCTCTCCCGCCTCTACTGCCTGACGTCTTGCCTTCGCCGTCCGCATCTGCTCGGACAACCGGGTCTGCTCGGCATATGCTTCCCTGCAACGGGTACGAACCGCCATGCGAAGGGCACGGTAATCCTTCTCGCCATAGGCCTCCGCCAGCTTATCCGCCCGGAGCTTCGCCTCGGCAAGCTTCTCCTGCTCTGCTTCCGTCGTCTGCTGCTCCTCTCGATACTTCTGCAGTTCCGTCCGGGCCTGATGCACCGCATATACCGCATCTTCCCGTTCCTTTGCCAGCTTCTCCGTTTCCTCTTTTAAGGCATTGTATTTAATAGACGCAGCCACACTGCGCTCTCTGCATTCCTTCTCCAAAGCGACCGCATCTTCCATAAGTAACAGGCCCACCGCATCCTTTTGTTCCTTTATCTTTCCGTACAATACGGACAATTCTTTCTTCGTCTGCTCCGCCAGAACATCAGACACAGCAATTTCCCGCTCTACATCCTTTCTGGAATTCTCCGCCGTTTTGTACTTTAACAGAGCTCCCGTAGCTGCGCTCTCCGCCTTGGAAACCGCCGCGGCAAGCTCTGCCTCGTAGTGCTCCTTCTTTTCCTTATAGGCACGCACTAACGCGGAAATCTCCTCCTGAAGACCGTTCCCTTCCGTCATGGCCTGGAGTGTTACCGCCGTCTCGTCCCTCTTTTTCTTCTCCTCTAAGTACTCCAAATAGTCATTGGCACATTCCTTCCTCTTAAGAAGGGCTACCAACGACTCTCTTCTCTCACGCTTCTGCTCCTTTTCGGCTGTCAAACGCTCTACCTGGGTACTGTACTCCTTCGCCAGCTCCATATCCTCGGAAATCGCCGCGGATAACAGCTCCGCCTCATAGCCGCGCAACTCTTTTTCCGCTTCCGCCTCTGCCGTCTTTAAACGCTCTACCGCATCCTCCCGGCCATCCAGATAATGTACCGCAGCATTATAAATACGGTTTAACTGGGTCTTTTCGTCCTGCTGCTCTCCGTATACAGAGCCTAAAAGCTCCACACGGGAGGAAAACTCGGACAGTACTTCCTCCTGCCGGTCAAAGCTGCGCATAGCGTCCTTTTGCTTTGCCAGATCCACCAGCTTATCCTTCATATCCAGAAGAGTCTGGGACATGGTATCCTCCGCATCCTCCTTGCCCGCCTTTCTGCGGAAAGAGGTACCGAGAATCTCCTCAATCAATAAATCCTCTACTACCTTACGGGTCGTCTTATAATTGCTCTCGAAATACGTACGTACATGACCCTCGGTCTTATTGATGCCGCGGATAATCTCCCATTCGCTTTCGTAAATACCGTAATCCGCAATAAAGCTCTGGTACTCTCCCTTACGGTCAAAAATACGTACCACCAGGGAATTATCCCGCTCCAGCTCCTTCAAATAACGGCGAAGGCCGCTGTAGGTAATCCGCTCCTTATCCTTTACAAGCGGGAGATTGCGAATATCGTTTGCATTATATTCCCGGTAAAAAATACAATAGTTAAAATACTCGATGGACGCCGTGTCCTTCGTTTCTCCTTCGGTCTCCGCTGCCTTTCTGGCACAAAAACCGGTGGTCATATATTGAAAACCGTTCTCTATGTTCTCGTCGTCTAATTTCCACTCAATAAGGGAGTGAATGGTCTTACTGCCCTCGCCGGTACGGAACAACTTCTCAATCGGCTGCTTTTCATCTAGGGTACAATTCGGAATCACATTCTGTAACAAAAGCAGCATAAGTACACTTTTTCCGCCACCGTTTGCAAGGTCGTACAACGTATTTCCGCAAAACGGCTTCATCAAAAAGTCATCATATGCCTGGGTTCCGAAATTATATTTTACGTTATTGACACGAATACGGTTAATATGCGGCACCGTCTTCTCCTCCTTTGCTGCTTCGCAGCTGTAACTCGTACAGCCGTCCCTTTTCCTCTTCAAAATACCGGCGGATCAGCGCGTGCATCCGGTTCGTCGGATAATAGCGTTCCCCCACTTCGGTAAATAAGCCCTGGGCTACCATAAAATTAAATACCAGCTTTACAAAACCGCTCTTTGAGCCGCGGCCGGCACGTACCCCCTGGGTATCCTCGTTAGCGATGAGCGGAAGCTCGTCCCAGGAAATCGCCAGTGCCCTAAAGCTGGTCTCCTCCGGTGTTTCGCTCTCAAACCGGTGAAGCTCCGATACCATGCCGGACAGTCCGTGATTTACCGCCTCAAGAAGATCCTCCAGCTTAATATATTCTCTGTAATTGTAGGTGGCAGAGTCCTGATAAAAAAGGGCCGCCGCCTGATAAATCAAATAATAGCAAAGATATAACTCTTTATTTAAACGCAAGCCCATGATGCGTTTTAAGTCATCGTTGGAATATCCGAAGACACGGTTCTTTTCTCCCACAGCTAAATATAATCCGTAATTATACTCATACACCCGCAGATTCAGCTTCTTTAACATCAAATCCAGAGCATCACTGACCTCGCCGGACTCGTGATACGCCTCATAAAGTCCCGTATTCTTCCCGTTTTTTGCCTCCACCGGGTCTCCCACCAGGAGAGCCGCCAAAAGCTCCGTTGCCTTTTCCAAGCTCTTTTGTTCCATCTTTATTCCGCCTTTTCTTCCGTCATCCGTTCAAATACAATTTCTGTTGTTACAAAGGAGGCATCCCGTTCCAGGCCCGCAATCTTATGCACCAGTTCCTCGGCCTCCGGCTTCATTACCAGCCGGAACTTAAGCCCCGCATATTTCTTCATACCGGACTCTTGTAACAGTTCTGCCAGAATCCCTTCAAAAAACGTATCCTGCTTTGTCCGGACACGATCCAAATCATACTCCTTCTTCTGGCAGATATGCACCAGGAAGGAATAGTAATCACTGTTCCTAAAGATACCGTCGAAAAACTTCAGCTCCAGCTTCCGGTTCAAAGCAGAAAGCGATACCCGCTCCGCAGCCAAAAGCTCGTCAAACAAGGTCTTCACAATTGCCGCATAGTTGCCGGAAATACGCTCCTCTTCGATTTCATCGTCAAAGCGGTACATTTCCTCCTTCGCCTCTTCCACCACCTCGGCGGACTCTCCGCCTTCCGCCGGCAGGGACAAAAGCTCATCCGTCTGCAAAAACGCAAACTGCTTTTGCAGCTTCGGGGCCAAAAGCGGCTCCACCAAATGGGCAAGAAGCGTCACATCCTGCGCTTCCTCCGCCGCTGCCACAAATCCGCGGAAATCAAAAGCTCCCCGCAGACGACTGTATTTATATTTATGAATCATCTCATCGGCACGTACCTGCAGATCCATACAATCGGAAAGCAACTCACCGTGATTTGCCATAGCTTTTTTAAGCTCTGTTTCCAGCTGATAAATCCCCCGCAAAGACTCCACATCCTTTACGCCGTCCACGGCCTCCTCCGCTTTGGCCCGGGCCCGTTCCATCAGCTCCATGTTATGGGAAAACAGCTTCTGTTCCTCGGAAAACCAACGCATTCCGGTTTGGTTAAACTCCTCCAGCGCCTTTACACCGTCAAACACATTGCTTCCCAAAAGAGCCAGCACCTCTCTCTTTTGCAGGCGAAGACGGTTTACCTCGCTGTTGATCCGGCGGATTACATCGATTCCGCCCTTAAAATTCTTCGTATGTATCATCTTCTCCAACAAAATCTGCTGGATATTAATCTTACTCTCGTCCCGGATTTCTTTTGTGTCCAGATAAAACTCAATGGCATCCGCCGTCACGGAATACAATACCGTATTTCCCGACAACGTAGCATCAATCAGCTTCATACGCACCGACGCATTTGTCTTTTTTACCGGGTCGAAGTACTCCATCACAAAAGGCTTACCGTCATTTTTCAACTTATCGAAAATATAATCCGTCAGTTCCTTTTCTTCCTCCGCCGGCAGCAGCAACTCAAAATCTCTTGTAAGCACCCCGGAAATAAATGCCGTAATTTCCGGATATGCTATTGGCCGGTCGTTAAACTGGTTCTCCTCAATAAAGAAACGAAGCACCGCCAATGTAATATAGCCCATGTCAAGAAAGGCATACTTCCCTTCCTTAAACAAATGAAATGCGGTGTTTTGGAGACAGAAAAACGGGTAATACCGTCTCAGATTCCGCATACGGTCATTATGAAAATCTATGATATCATGCAGCATCTGATACGTGCCGTCCATGGTGTTCCTCCTCCCGATATAAAACCCTCGGTTTAATGATTTTTATAATATGCCATGGTATCGATTAACTCCTGCGGAAGCTCGATACCGTTTTTTGTAATGGCAAAATGGCGAAGCTCTGTTTCACGAAGCTTCTTGGCGCTTTCTCTGCGATATCTTGCCATCGCATCCTCAAAGGCCGGCTGCGACACCAGCTGGGCCCGGATATTTTTTTCAAACGGACAATAGGTCGCCATAATTTCTCTGGCCACCTTGTTTAACTTCATGGCACCGTTTACCTCGTTCTTCATCCACATCTCGTAATCCATGGCAAAGACCTCCCGGTAATTGTTCTTGCCCTTCTGAAGCTGGGCCTTTACCCGCTCCTTCCGCTCCTCGGAAATATCCCGGTTCTTTTTGTAGTACATCAAATAGTCCGTATACTCTGACGTAAGCGACTTAATCTGGATATTGTTCCAGGCCGCGCCCTGTACCGTACGGCAAAGCTCCCAACGATACCGGCCGCACACGCGAATCAGTAAATCGTCAATGGATACTTCCGCAAACAAGGGAAGCAAAAAGCGTCCCGGTGTATCTCTTCTGCGGCAGCTGATATCCTGCCATACGATACTCTTGCTTCCCATGGTCGGGAACAAAATAATATCCGGTAAGATTTCTGCCATCCGGTATTCTTTTTCAATGCCGAGGTCCTTGTTCATGTATAAAAACTCCCGATAAAACAGGGAGAAGTCCATACTGCGTAACTTATCCACCGCAGCCTGTACCTTCGCCTTGGACAGGAAAGAACGCTCCGGATCTCCACCCAAAAGCTCCTCGTACAAGAACGGCACAAAAATACTGAGCTGACCGTTTACAAGACGATGGTTGTAACGGAACAGATTCTGAATCTCGTAATGCAACCGCTCATCATAATCCTTAAACTTTTCCTTTTCTTCTTCCTCGGTAATCTGACCGGTCTTCTTCTGCTCACGGAGCATCTCGGAGTATTCCTGGTCAAACTCATTCTTAGAAGGCTCTCTCTTTCCCTCGTATACCCAGGAAAGCCACTCCCGGATCGTAAATATATGGCATCCGTCCGCTTCGGTATTCACCGGCTCCGACACCAGCTTTTCCAACTCCAACAGCTGGGCACGGGAAATCAACGTTTCGTCTACAAAACCGAACTCCAGGAACAGGCGGATCGGCAGCGCAATGTCCGTATCCTCCATTCCGTAAGTCTTTCGGAAAATAATCTCGTATATCTGATAAAAAATGTCGGAAACTTTTCTTCTGAGACGACGTACCTCATCCTCGGTGGATGTCTTATCCTCCAAGGCCGCAAAGCTCTTTAACAGACCGGTAAACTCCGCTCCTGTCTCTGCAGAAACGCCGGCAAAAGAAAGAATCTGCTCCAGTGCATGTTCGCACGGCTCCTCGCCCTCTGCCACATGCCCTGCACCCTGCTTTCTTGCTTCTCTCTTTTTCTGATAGCTTTCAAACGGTTCTCCACCGCATTTTTCAAACAACGCAGCAAGCTCCGTCAGCTTTTTCTCCGCCACATCCCTTAACAACACCGCCGCTTTACGGGTTTCCTCCGTAGTTGCCTTCTCTTCCAGGGAACAAAAATAGAAAAACAGGTTGTCCGCGCCTCCGTTCATCAATACGGAACCCTGACGTCGTAAAAACGCCCCAAACTTTTCACACTCCCCAAACAACCACCGGAGAATGGTAACCTGCTCCTTAATATGGCGGTATGCCACCTTCGCTCCACAGGTAAAATAATTCTTCTGTGCCTCTCCCGGAATCTTCGCCGACTCCAAATAGTACTCCAGCCATTCCGGGCTTTCGGACAGCTCTGCTCCGCCCTTTCCGGCATTTGGCATATCCGCCGCGCGCAATTCCTCCGCTTTACAACGGGCACAATACTGACGGTATAATTCCTCTACGGCATTCGGCAATCCCTTTGCCTCCTGAAGATAACATCCAAGCTTCGTATATAACTCCGTAATCAAACGTCCGAAGGTTGCGGTTACTCTGCCGCTGTATTCCTTATTCCCATCCAGAAACGCCAACAACTCCGCATCGGAGGTTGCGGAAAACGCAAAAACCGTCATCTCCTCCGTTGCAATACAGTCGGTATTATAGGTGCCGGCATACATATCCCAAATTCCTAAAAAATCGCCGCTTACTACCGGCAAACAAACACTGGAGTTTACCAATTTTCCTTTGCCTTTGAGCACGACAAAAATACCGTTCGATTCCGTTCCCGCTTCGAACAGCTTCTCGCCCACAGGCACCTGATTCATCGCATTCATTTTCATAGTAATCGCCATTTTTCACCCCACAGTAAAAATATAGATTCCAAAGAATAGTATACTCCTTTTTCATCGTAAAGAAAAGCTATTTTTCAATCTTCTTGCCGTTTCGACGCAATTCCCGAAAAAAATTCTGTAATAATTCGCTACATTCCTCCTCCAACACACCTTTTTCGAACTTTACCTGATGATTTAGCCCCGGTGTGTTGAGAATATTTAACACGGAGCCCGCACATCCGGCCTTGGGATTCATGCACCCGGCCACCACCCGCGGTATCCTTGCCTGCACAATGGCCCCGGCGCACATCGGACACGGTTCCAGCGTCACATACAACGTGCAATCCTCCAGCCGCCAGTCCGCAAAAAGTTTACTTGCTTTTTTGATCACCGCCATCTCCGCATGGGCAAGGGTGGTTTTGTCCGTATTCCGCCGGTTATATCCACGAGCCACAATCTGCCCGTCCTTTACCAGCACACATCCGATAGGAACCTCGGAAAGTTTTGCTGCCTTTTTCGCCTGCCGGAGTGCCTCCTTCATAAAGCGGGCATCCTCTGCCTCTTTTGTCCGTTGCTGTTCCAGACGCACGACGGCTTCCTTTTCTTCCTTCTCCTGTTTTGCTTTCATACGGCGCAAATAGGCACGCTCCTTCGCCTCTTTGTCCGTCAATTTATTTTGTATCTTTTTCTCAGCCTCACTGCTACCCATCTGACACCTCTGTTTTATAATACTCTCGTTCTTCCTCCGTCACAAAGCCCAGTTTCCGGTATAACCGCTCCGCCGGCTCGTTTTTCGAGGATACCTGCAACCGCATCACCGCCTCGTCCCGGACCGCATATTCCTTTGCGATTTCTACCAGCAGCCGGGTAGCCATCCCGGTTCTGCGAAGCTCCTTTTTCGTCTTCAAACCGAACAAATAGCACTGCATTCCTTCCGCCCCGGGAAGAATCCTGCATTCCGCAGCCTCTTGCCCGTTCCAAAGCAGCACATACCGAAGAGTCCCGTCATCCTCCGGTGCGTCCTCTTTTATGACCTCCGTCTCTATAGATCCTTCCACATTCGAAGACCGTACCGCACCTGCTGTCGCCAATTCTTTCATTCCGATACAAAGCATATATTCCGACCATTCGTAAGAAAAAACAATTCCGTTCACACGCTTCAAATCAAATCCGTGTACCGGATTCCGCACCGTATGAACCGCCTCTGTACCGACCCGCTTACACTCCTTCAACGCACTCCGATACAACTCGGGAAGTCCCCCTCCCTCCGGTACAAACTCCGCCACGGTAATTTCCGCATGCTCCTCGTCCGGAAAAAAAACGGTTAACAAGCCCTTCGGCCGCAATCTGCTTCCGTAAAAGAAAAAACAATCCGCATCCGACAGCGCGTTCATTTCCCCTTCCAAAAAAAGCGAGGCGGATACCCGTCCGCACTTTTTGGCTTCTTCCGTTTTCTTCCGCAACCGTTTCCGTTCCCGACAATACAGCCGGTTTGCCATCCTTACCATGCTCCGTTTATCCCCCTTTTGCACAAGAACTCCTTCTTAAAATCATAGCATAGAAAGAGGAAAAAACCAATAAAAAAACGAAAGAATTTGTGAATCTTTTTCGCTGTTCTTGCAGTTCCGGCACTTTTGTGCTATTCTATACAAAATCCATGTTGGTTTGCCTTTTGGGAGGGATTATGAACACATCAAAAATAAAAGGGTATTTTAAAAAATTACTTTATCAGCTTCGCCTGTTCGCTGCGGAATGTCTCATTCCGGCAGTCTTATTAAATTTGTGCATCGAAGGCTTTTCCAGAGAATCGGTTATCCGTCCGTTTTTCTACATGATACAATCACCGTTGGTGTTTTTATATAACACCTTACTCATCTGTGTAACACTGACCGTCTCTTTCTTTTTCAAGCGACGGAAGTTTGTGCGTTTCCTGATTTGTGTTCTTTGGCTGGCAACCGGTATTACGGACTTTGTTTTATTACAATTCCGCACCACCCCGTTTACTGCGGTGGACCTGCTTTTACTTGACTCGGCCTTTTCCATTATGGGACATTATCTGACGGTCTTCCAGATTATTCTGGTGGTCCTTGCAATCCTTTTGGTTCTCGGTCTGGGTATCTTTTTATTTTTACGTACCAAGAAAGAAACCGTAGGGACCTCCCGCATTTATGCAGGCCTGGTCTTCGGATTGTTTCTTCTGGCAAGCACCGGCTTTACAAACCTGTTTATGTCCTGCGGCGTGTTGGAACGCAACTTCGGTAATCTGGCACAAAGCTTTCACATCAACGGTCTTCCTTATTGCTTTTTCTCCAGTATTTTAAATACCGGCATTTCCAAGCCGGCATCCTATTCGGAAGAAGAAATCGATCGTATTGTATCATCGATTACCGCTTCTCCGGCACCGACCGCAACACCGGTCCCGCAATCCGGAGCAACGCCTCTCCCGACAGGCACACCGGATTCTACCGGCTCCCCGGATGCAACAAGCGCACCGGCACCGGAAGGCTCTGACAAACAAACAATTACCGAACATCCGAATTTTATCTTCCTGCAGCTGGAATCCTTTTTTGACCCGACCCTTATCAAAGGCGCCGAATTCTCTAAGGACCCGGTACCGAACTTCCGCCGGATGAAAGAAAACTTCTCTTCCGGATTCTTGACGGTGCCGTCCATCGGTGCAGGTACCGCAAACACGGAGTTTGAAATTTTAACCGGTATTAATCTGGACTTTTTCGGTCCGGGAGAATACCCGTATAAGACCGTTTTGAAGGATACGGTATGCGAAAGCATTGCCTTTAATTTGTCCTCTTTGGATTTAACCTCCCATGCCATCCATAACAACGACGGCACCTTTTACGGCCGTCACACCGTATTTTCCCAGTTGGGCTTTGACACCTTTACCCCTATCGAGTATATGGGTTCCTACCCTACCACTCCTCTGGGCTGGGCAAAGGACAGCATCTTAACCGAACAGATTATGAAAGCACTGCACTCTACCGAAGGACAGGATTTTATCTATACCATCTCGGTCCAGGGACACGGCGCATATCCGGAGGAACCGGTTTTGGAACACCCGGTCATTACCGTGGATGCCCTTCCGGAGGAGCTGTCGGATTCCTATTACGAGCTTTTGTATTTTGTGAACCAATTATATGAAATGGACCGCTTTCTGGCCTATTTAACCGCAACCTTAGAGGAATACGAAGAAGAAGTTGTTCTTGTGCTATACGGCGATCACCTGCCTACCTTTCCGTTTACGGACGACCTGATGGAAAACGGTTCTGTCTATGAAACGGAATATGTAATATGGACCAATCGTCCGGCCGGAGCACCGGTAGAAAGAGATGTGGAAGCCTACGGTCTTTCCGCACATGTATTGAACCTTTACGACATTCACGAAGGTTTATTTACAAGGTTCCATCAAACCAATGCGGAATCCAAAACCTATCTCGAAGATATGGAACTTTTGGCGTATGACGTTCTGTACGGTTCCTATGAAAGCTACGACGGTGTAGTTCCGTATTATCCGACTAAACTACAATTCGGTCTGGACCCTATCCGGGTTCGCAGTGCACACTTACATGACGAATTGAAAGATTATTTCTGTCTGTTTATTAACGGAGATAATTTTACACCTTACAGCACCGCATATATCAATGGCGAGAAGTGCAAAACCACCTATATTAATTCACAACTCATATCCGTCATCGGCTTTGACCTGACCGAGGAACTGAATATCCGGGTGGCTCAGGTAGGTGCGGATTCCTATCCTCTCTCCTACACAAATGAGATTACTATCTCTCTCGCCCCGGCCTTATATGAGAGAAACTAATATACGCACACTTTGTGAGAAGCCAATCGCAATATTTGATTGGCTTTTTTCATTGAAATATGCTACAATCAAGCCGTGTACATCATTCTTTTTACACATATTTTTATAAGGAGGAACCCTCATGAAAAAGAAACTTCATGTATTGCTTTCCGTTGTTGCCGCTTCTTTATTTCTCGCGGCATGTAATACAGCTCCGGAACAGGCAAATACCGATATTACCCCTACCGTTGCGGTAGAAAACCCGAAGGACACCGTTCCGACCGAGGCACCTGCCGCCACAGAAACCCCGGCACCGACCGAGGCCCCTATCGCAGAGCCGTTACCGACTGCCACCCCGGCACCGACCGCAACCCCGCGTCCGGATATCTCGGGTGTCAGCTTAAAAGAAATCTACAAAGATGACTTTATGATCGGTACCATCTACAACACCTACATTGATTCCGGCAAAGATAACGAGCTGGTAAAACAGCATTTTAATGTAATCACTCCGGAAAACTTAATGAAACCGGAATACATGCAGCGCCCGCAGGGCACCTTTAACTTCCGCGAATCCGATCACATGATGAGTATTGCAGAGCGAGACGGCCTTACCGTAATCGGCCATACCCTTGCATGGCACAGTCAGTCCGGCGACTTCCTCGGCATCAGGAACAAGGAAGGGAACCCGGTTACCAGAGACGAGGCCATTCAGCAATTGAAGGATCACATCTACGGCGTTGCCGGTCAGTACAAGGGAAAGATTTATTCCTGGGACGTTTTAAACGAAGCCATTGCCGACGGTGCCAAACTCGGAGAAGACGGCGACTGGACCAAGTGCCTTCGTGATACCCAATGGACCCGTTCCATCGGACCGGAGTTTGTTGCCATGGCCTTCCAATTTGCTCATGAAGCAGCTCCGGATGCCCTTTTATACTACAACGACTACAACTTAAACGACTCCGAAAAGGCCAAAATTGCTGCTGCCATGGTGGCGGATTTACGTTCCCAGGGTGTTCCGATTCACGGCATCGGTATGCAGGGACACTACAGCATCAATACCGGTCTTGGTTCTGTACGCAACAGCCTCAAGCTGTTTTCTCAGATTGAAGGCATTAAGATTTCAGTTACCGAGCTGGATGTCGGCGTTCCTAATTCCAACGGAAAGCTCTCCTCCCAGAACGAAAAGAAGCAGGCTCTGTTTTATGCAAAGCTGTTCTGCATTTACAAGGAGTATGCGGATGTCATCGAACGTGTTACCTTCTGGGGCTATCGTGACGATACCAGCTGGAGAAGCGAAAATTGTCCGCTTCTGTTCAATAAGGATCTCACTCCGAAGGAAGCTTTTTACGCTTTAATGGATCCGGAGGCATATATTGCGGCCGCGGATGCGGAAGAAAAGGTAGTAGCCCGTGTAGCGAACGCAAGCTACGGAACTCCGGAAATCGACGGAAAGAAGGACGCTGTCTGGTTACAGGAGACCATGCCGTATAAGATTAACACTCCGCTTTTCGCTTATCAGGGAGCTACCGGTACGGTTCGCATTCTTTGGGATGAACATTATGTTTATACCTTATTTGAAATTACCGACAAAGACTTAAATGCCGACTCCTTCCAGATGCACGAGCAGGATTCCGTTGAATTATTCCTGGATCCGGAAAACATGAAGGAAGATTACTTTACCGACTACGCCGGCCAGTACCGCGTAAACTATAAGGGAGAGCTTTCCTTCGGTACGGTTCCGACCACCGAAGGCGTAAAGGCTGCCGCAACCAAAACCGCAAACGGCTATCTCATAGAGCTTGCAATTCCGGTTAAGAATACACTTGCCGCAGGCATGACTCTGGGCTTTGAAGCACAGATTAACGACAGTAACAACTCCGGTATGCGTCAGAGTGTCATGAAGTTTAATGACTCCACCGACAATTCCTACATGTCCACTGCACTTTGGGGCGAGCTGTTATTGAAGTAATCCTATATTTTCATATGGATTTTTTCCGGGTTCCCCTGTATACTGGAAGGGAACAAAAAGAAAGGAGGCACTCCTTTTGAAGCACATCTTTATTCTGAATCCCAATGCGGGGCACGGCACCGCAAAAAAGGAACTGGAAGATAAATTATCGGGAACCGGCTTCGATTGGCAGATTTATACTACCACCGCTGCCGGTGACTCGGTGCGATTTATCCGGGAATGGTGTGAAGCCCACCCGGAACCGGTACGGTTTTACGCCTGCGGCGGAGACGGCACCATTCACGAGGTGGCCAATGCGATATACGGCTACTCCCAGGCTTCCATGTCTTGCTATCCGGTAGGAAGCGGCAACGATTTTGTAAAATACTACGGAGGAAAGGAACGCTTTTTGGACCCTGTGGCATTATGCTCCGCACCGGAAGAGGCCATTGACTTAATCCGGGTCAACGACTACTATGCCATTAATGCCTGTCACTTCGGCCTGGATTCCTGCGTTGCTTCCATGATGGATAAACTCCGTCACAAAAAGATTCTGGGCGGCAAGCGTGCATACCCGATCAGCGTGCTATACGCTTTCTTTAAAGGAATGCGCCACAAGGCAACCATCTCAGCGGACGGTGAACTCCTTTGCGATACCGAGTTTCTCCTCTGCACCGCGGCAAACGGTACCCATGTCGGCGGCTCCTATCGTTGTGCACCCCGTTCCTCCAATACCGACGGCTATATGGAGCTTTGTCTGGTACGACGGATTTCCCGTCTGCGCTTTTTGTCGGTCATAAATAAATACAAGGCAGGAACGCATTTGGATGATCCCACCCTGGAAAACTACATCGTCTATCGGCGATGTAAAACCATGAAAGTATCCGCTCCCGATGGCTTTTTTGTATCCCTCGACGGCGAGGTAAAACAAATCTCCGAGTTTACCGCGGAGATTGTCCCTTCCGCAATCCGCTTTGCGGTACCGAAAGAAAAGTAATTGTTAATACCGGAGAATTTTCGTAACTTTCTCTTTACAAACCGCATAGAGTGTTGTATGCTTAATGATGCGGGCGAAGTGAGCGCTCACTTTGCCCGCATTATTTATTCTTTTGGGGCAGGTGTAATTCCTGACCGGTGGTATAGTCCACGAACTCCGAAAGGGAGCCGAACCGGTGAGACTTTTGTCAATTCCGGTACCGACGGTATAGTCCGGATGGGAAAAAGGAGGATATAACTATGAACAACACCCAAAGTAGCAACTCTCAGTCTATTTCAACCACAGCCAAATTGACCATTACGGCAATGTTTGGTGCCCTGGCAGCACTTCTTATGCTGTTCGAACTCCCTATCTTTTTTACATTACCTTTTATCAAACTGGACTTTTCCGACGTTCCGGTTATTTTAGGTGCGTATATGTTGGGCCCGGTATGGGGATGTATCATCGGCGGTATTAAAATCGCGCTGAATTTCGTCTTGAACGGCACCATTACCGGCGGTATCGGTGAACTGGCAAACCTGATGTTTACCCTTGCCTATGTGCTTCCGGCCAGCCTGATTTACCGCGTGAAGCGTACCAAGGGCGGCGCTGTGATAAGTCTTATCGTAGCCACTGTGCTCGCTTCCGTGATTGCCGTCATCTTAGACTGGTTTGTGGTATTCCCGGTATACATGAAGGCCTTCCATCTCGATATGGAAGCTATCCTCGGTATGGCAACCGGTGCGAACTCCCTGGTAAAGAACGAAGGAACCCTTATGTGGCTTTCCGTATTCCCGGCTAATATGCTGAAATACGCATGCGCCTCCGTGATTACCTTCTTTGTGTATCAACCGTTGCGGAAGTTGATTAATTCGGTGACACATAAGTAAAAGTTGCCGTAGTCCGGAATATCAACACAAAAACAAAAGCGAAACCCTGTCTTATCCACAAGACCTGCGTTTCGCTTTTTCTTTTTGAAATTATTTCATCTTCCAAAACACATTCGCCAACTTCGCAAACTCCGCTAAGGTCAGCGCCTCCCCCCGTATGGTCGGGGAATATCCGCATTCCTCCAGCGCCTTGGTTACTTCTTCCTTTGAGAACGAAAGCTCCGGGGAATTGGTCAAACCGTTTACCAAGGTCTTTCTGCGCTGTGCAAAAGAGGCCCGAATCAGCTTAAATAAAAGCTTCTCGTCCGTCACCTCTACCGGTGCATTCTCATGCAATGTAAGCCGGATAACCGCGGAGCCTACGTTCGGCCGTGGCATAAAGCAATTCGGCGGTACGTTGGCGGCGATATACGGTTCTGCGTAATACTGCACCGCCAGGGACAGGGCACCGTAATCCTTACTACCCGGTCCTGCCTGCATACGGTCTGCCACTTCCTTCTGTACCATTACCGTAATGGAAGCTAACGGTACGCCTGCTTCGAACAATCCCATAATAATCGGCGTCGTAATATAGTACGGCAGATTTGCCACTACTTTAATGGGACGTCCGCCGTTTTCTTCCTCCGCCAGCTTCTTTAAATCCAGCTTCAGTACATCGGAATTGATAACCTTTACGTTATCATAGGCCGCAAGGGTATCCTCTGTCAAAATCGGTATCAGATTCTTGTCGATTTCCACCGCAATGACCTTCCCCGCATTTTCACAAAGATACTGGGTCATAGTACCGATGCCCGGGCCGATTTCCAGCACACAATCATCCTTTGTGATGTCTGCGGCACGAATAATCTTCTCCAGCACATGAGTATCGATTAAGAAGTTCTGGCCGAACTTCTTTTGGAAATTAAACCCGTATTTATTCAAAATCGCTATGGTTTCTTTTGGATTTCCTAAGGTTGCCATCTGTGTCCTCCTTAAAGCCGGTACAACGCTCTCGCATTCTCTTCCGTCAAACGTTCTACTTCCTCCGCAGTCATGCCTCGCAGAGCCGCAATTTCCTCTATTACAAGCGTAAGAAGCGTGGAATCGTTCCGTTTCCCCCGATGCGGCACCGGTGCCAGATACGGACAATCTGTCTCAATCACCAGCTTATCAAGAGGCATGGTTTCCACCACTTCCTTCAGCTTCTTTCCGTTCTTAAATGTCACTACACCGCCCACACCGATATAAAATCCCATGTCGGTATATTCCTTTGCAATTTCCGCCGAGCCGGAAAAGCAGTGAATCACTCCCCGAAGCGTTCCGCCGGACTGTTGATAAGCAGCCCGCATAATCTCCAAGGTCTCCTGCGCCGCCTCTCTGGAATGAATGACCACCGGCAAATCCTTTTCCACCGCCAGGTCAAGCTGACGTAAAAACCACTGTCGCTGCACCTCGTGAGGTGCCGTATCCCAATAATAATCCAGACCGATTTCTCCGATGGCAACAATCTTCTCTTCATCCGCCAATCTCGAAATCTCCTGAAACATCTCCTCCGTCAACTCTCCCGCATGGTCCGGGTGAATCCCCGCTGCACCGTACACAAAAGGATACTTTGCCGTCAGCGACCGAATTCTCTTTAAAGAATCCGGACTTGCACAAATATTCACTACCGTACCCACTCCTTTTTCATTCAAAGAAGAAAGCACCGCATCTCTGTCCTCGTCAAACGCCTCATCATCATAATGGGCATGGGTATCAAAAATCATAACAAACCTTTCTTTATTGCCTGTCAAAACAACCTGCTGAAACACATCAAAAATTACCACTCAACGCTTCTTTTGTAATCGCAAAAAACTCCCGCACATAATACTGTATGGTCACCGCAAAAAACTCCGTGGCACCAAGTCCCGATACCTCGGTATAGCCGAGATTTTTCGCCAGCTTTACCGCCCGGAATACGTGAAAATCATTGGTCACCAGAACAACTTTTTCAGGCACGTTATAAATCAACGGCTCTGCATTTCCGCAGAAAAAAAAGGGTGCCTGTACTCCTGATTTTTCCCATTCATATCGCTGAATTTCCCTTGCGGAAAACCTTAAATTCTCCGCCGTACTGGTAGACGTATCCTCCATCAGAATCCGTTCCTCCGGAATACCGAGACGAATGAGTCCTCTGCGGATTGCTTCCGCCTCGCTGATGTTTTCACCGTTTCCCTTTCCGCCGGATGCCACAGCAATCGCCTGCGGATGCTCCTTTAAATACTCCGCCGCCGCGCGGATTCTGGCAGAAAGCACCAAGGTCGGTACCTCTCCCCGGACCTGCGCACCGAGCACAATCACATACTTCGCATCCGTAGCAGGCGCCTTTCGTCCCGCAGAAAACACCACCGCCTCCACAGAAAGAAACACTGCCACAAACAGCCAGAACAGCCCGCACAAACACATAGCCGCCGTCTTAAACTGTACCAATCGCTCCGTCAGCACCAAAAATAACAGCACTACCGCAGCAAGCGCAACCACACAGGTCAACGGCCAGAACCACAAAAAAGAAGTGCCCGTACCGGAAGCATACACCACTACCGTGGAGTAAAGAAAGGCAAACACAGCATACAAGAGCAGAACCGCCAAAGTAACCCACAAAAACACCTGCATCCCTTTGCTCCTTTCCAACCGTTTCACACGCTCACCCACCGACAACCTCTCCTTCGTCAAACAGCGCGTAAGCCTCGTAAGATCCGACTTGTCGCGCCTAAAAAACAAACCCTTCAAACCCATCCGTCAATCCTCCTGTGTAGTACAATGCTCATACCGGCCAAACAAAAACCTGCCTATAACATTACTCTAACACAGAAACATTAACCTTATCTTTCCGACTTCTTAAGGCTTCTTAAACAAAGTCTTTCATTTTGCTTTAGTCAAAGGAATTCTCGATATGCCAAAGTCCGTCCGTATCTCCTTCGTACAATTCCCAATCCGTATCGGACACTTCGATGTACCAATCCTCTCCTTCGCACTCCATCCAGCCATAGTAATTATCTCCCACAATGTCATCATACCAGTATTGCCACAAATTCGGACTGACATCCGTATTATACCATAAGTAGCAGTCACTGTCATAATCATAATAGGACCGGGCACCGTAATCCCAGGTAAGATGCTTCTCGTAGTCCTCTTCCTCATCACAAATGCGGTAAATATCCGGCGAAATCTCATCCAGATAAATATCCGTTCCGTAAATTTCCAAATTGGTTTCCGTCTCTTCCACCGAATCATACTCCCCTACCGAGTCAGTCACCGTGGAAATAACCCTATCAAATACCGAGTCTGCCTCCCGATTAATTCTTGCCGTCATTGCAAACATAACAACCATGACAACCATCGGCAAAGCAAAACTAAGCAGCATACTCTTTAACAAACGATGCGAAATATTCTTTACTATTTCACCCGAATCACCATAGGAAACCGTTCCGGTGCCGATATTGACAATCTCATCGATATACACCGGCGTCTTATTCATTTCCGCACCGCAATTTTGACAAGTCGGGTAGAAGCCTTCCTTCCAATTAGCCTCTAATTCCGTACCGCAATAATCGCACACATAATGCGCCTCGTAAGACCCATCCGGCTTCTTAAAAACGATACTGTCCGCATCATAATAGGTTCCGTTCTCATCGTAGTAACCCTTCCGATAAGAAACACCCGTCTTCTCATCCGTCCAGGCCTCGTTATAATACATATAATCATGGTTCTTACAACGCATCAGTACAGACTTCTGTCTCAAATACGACGGAATCCCCGTAGGTTGATTCCTCCGGACCCTTCCGTAAGACACCGACGATGTACTTCTGCTGCTACTGTACGACCTGCGATAGGAGCTGCTGTGAGACGAACTGCTCCGTCTACTTGACGAACTGCTCCTACTGCGCGACGAACTGCTTCTGCTGCGCGAACTTCTTGAACTTGAACTTCTTCTTCCCGGTGGCATAAAAACTCCCCCTATTCTCTAAAAAAATATACCGTACTTCATCTTATTGCCGACACTGTAACAACACTCTATATCCTCGTATCCTTTTTTTCAAAACCAGCCTCTCCCCCGCACAGATGCTTCGACGAAACCCTTCCTTCCGAGGAATGGTTTTCGAACTTTATGCAGGGTATTAGGCAGTTCTTATTTCTCCGAAAGCACTCTGCTATGCCCGGACACGGATGTCCGGGCAAGTGACGCACGCGCCACGGACGGCGCGTAAGGAACGGTAGCAAGCCTCTTCCTACTATCTGTCCCGGAGAAATTAGAACTCCTTATACCCGGAAGACGAGAGAAACCACATTCAATTAATGAAAGGTTTGACCCATACATTCCGGGGGTAGAGGCGTTTAAAATCCTAGCAGATTTCTGCGCCCGCCGGCATCTTCTTCTCCGGCGTCATCAGTGCCAACTCACCATTCTCATCCTCGGCACACAAAAGCATACCCTCGGATACGATGCCCGCAAGAGTTGCCGGCTTTAAGTTCACCAGAACCATAACCTTCTTGCCCACCATTTCCTCCGCGGAATAATGCTGCTTAATACCGGATACAATCTGCTTTACCTGACTTCCGATCTTTACCTGGGAACAGAGAAGCTTCTTGGACTTCTTTACTTCCTCACAGGCAATGATTTCGCCCACCTGGAACTGCAGCTTTGCAAAATCATCATAGGTGATTTCCGGCTTTGCCTCGATATCAATGACGGACTCCTCTTCCTTTACTTCCTCTTCGCCAGGAACCGGAAGACCGAGACGCTTTGCTTCCGCAGCCGCCTCTGCCGCTGCCTCCGCACGCTGCTTCTCCTGAATCACGGCTACCTTCTCCATCACTTCCTTGGCATCCAAACGTGCAAAGAGAATTTCCGGAGCATCGGTCACCTTGGTGCCGGATACATACAATCCGTAAGTCGCGAGATCTTCCTGACTGCGCTCCGTCGCATTTAACTGAGCGAAAATCTTATCTGCGGTACGCGGAAGGAACGGCTTTAACAAAGTTGCGCCGATGCAGATGCTCTCCACCAAGTTGTAAAGGACGGTGGCAAGACGGTCTGCGTTTGCCTCATCCTTTGCCAGAGCCCACGGAGCGGTCTCATCGATATATTTATTACAACGCTTGAACAAATTAAATACTGCGGAAATGGCATCAGCCACACGAAGCTTTTCCATCTTCTCTTCCACAAGACCCGGGGTCTCAAGGGCAAGCGCCTTTAACTCCTCGTCTACCGGCTCAGCCACGCCGCCGTTCCGAACCACGCCGTCAAAGTACTTGTTGCTCATGGAGATGGTACGATTCACAAGGTTTCCGAGCGTATTGGCAAGGTCCGCATTGAGACGCTCCACCAAAAGTTCCCAAGTAATGGTTCCGTCGTTATCAAACGGCATCTCGTGAAGTACGAAGTAACGCACCGCATCCACGCCGAACAAATCAGCCATATCGTCCGCATAAATCACATTGCCCTTGGACTTACTCATCTTGTCTCCGCCCTGAAGCAACCAAGGATGTCCAAAAATCTGCTTCGGAAGCGGAATATCTAAGGACATAAGGAAAATCGGCCAGTAAATGGTATGGAAACGGATAATATCCTTACCGATCAAGTGTAAATCTGCCGGCCACAGCTTATTGAACTGCTCTGTCGGGTTGCCATCTGCATCATAACCGATACCGGTGATGTAGTTGGTCAGTGCGTCAAGCCATACATATACTACATGTTTCGGGTCCTCTTCTACCGGAATACCCCACTTGAAAGAAGTACGGGATACGCAAAGGTCCTGTAAGCCCGGAAGCAGGAAATTGTTCATCATCTCATTCTTACGGCTCACCGGCTGAATGAATTCCGGATGGGTATTGATGTGCTCAATCAAGCGGTCTGCATACTTGCTCATCTTGAAAAAATATGCCTCTTCCTTTGCCGGCTGTACGGCACGACCGCAGTCCGGACACTTGCCGTCCACCAACTGGGAATCGGTCCAGAAGGACTCACACGGGGTACAGTACATTCCCTCGTAAGCGCCCTTATAAATGTCGCCCTTGTCCACCATCTTCTTGAAAATCTTCTTTACCTGGGCCTCGTGGTCCGCATCGGTGGTACGGATGAACTTATCATAGGAAGTATCCACCAAATCCCAGATACGCTTAATCTCGGTGGAAACATTGTCTACGAATTCCTTCGGAGTTACGCCTGCCGCAGCTGCCTTCTCCTCAATCTTCTGACCGTGCTCGTCGGTACCGGTCTGCAAAAATACATCATAGCCCTGGAATCTCTTATAACGGGCAATGCTGTCCGCCAAAATTGCCTCGTAGGTGTTGCCGATGTGCGGCTTACCGGAGGTATACGCAATTGCGGTTGTAATATAATACGGTGTCTTACTCATAGTTTTTCCTTCTTTCGGTTCTTATTTTCTATTTTTTGCCCCTATTCCATCTTGCCGACGGTCCACAGGCATTTCATACATTTCTCTTCTTATCGCATTCCTAATGCTTTACTCTTCGGTCTAACTTCACCGCCAGCTTCGTTCCCACGCTCTGGAACACCTGTACCAGCACGATGAGAATAATCACTGCAATAAGCATCACAAGATACTTATAACGATGATATCCGTAGTTAATGGCAATCTTACCAAGTCCACCGCCACCGATTGTACCACTCATGGCAGTATAGCCGAGAATCGTGGTAATGGCAATGGTAAAATTGGAAATCAGGGACGGAATGCTCTCCGGCAACATGACCTTTACAATAATCTGCATCGGGGATGCGCCCATACTCTGAGCCATTTCGATGATGTTCGGATTAATCTCACGTAAACTGCTCTCCACCAGTCTTGCCACAAACGGGAATGCCGCAATCACAAGAGGTACGATAGAAGCTGCCGTTCCTACCGTTGTTCCCAAAATCACTCTGGTCAACGGAAATGCCAAAATCATCAACAGCAAAAACGGAACCGAACGCAGTAGGTTAATCACCACATTCAATACATACATGACTCCCTTTGGAAGCGGCAATACACCGTCCTTTTCTCCCACAACAAGCAAAATACCGAAAGGCAATCCCAGAAGAATCGCAAATGCTGTCGCTAAAAGCGTTGCATAGGTGGTTTCCCACAAAGCAAAAGGCACTTCTTCCTTTAATATTGTCAATGCTTCTGCCACATTCTCCGGTGAAAACATTTTATTGAACATTTTCCTTCACCTCCGTTACCAGTACATTTCCGCCCTTGGTTAGATACCGGATGGCACGCTGCACCGTTTCTTCCTCCTCCGGAAGCCCCAGAAGCATATTGCCGTATACCTTATCTCCGAGACATTTCGTGGACGCGTACAAAATATTTGCCGCAATCTTTTCATCGATGGCCATCTGGGTAATGAGCGGTGCACCCGCTGCCATTGCCCCGTTAAATACGACGCGGAGAACACGCTCGCCCGGATGCACCGGAACCACTTCTTCTTCCCCGTCCGGGAACACGAGACGCTTTGCCGCATCGGACTGCGGGTTTGCAAACACTTCGGAAACCTCGCCCTCTTCGGCAACAACGCCGCCGTCCAAAATCGCCACGCGGTTACAAATCTCCTCCACCACGCTCATCTGGTGAGTGATAATAATAATCGTAATACCGAGACGCTCGTTGATATCCTTTAAAAGCTCCAAAATATCATGGGTGGTCTTCGGGTCCAGTGCACTGGTTGCCTCATCACAGAGAAGCACCTTCGGCTGGGTAGCCAGCGCTCTTGCGATAGCGATTCGCTGCTGCTGACCGCCGGATAACTGGGCCGGATAGCTTCCTGCCTTATCCGGAAGGCCTACGATTTCAAGCAGCTCCATAGCGCGCTTTTTGGCCTCCTCTTTCTTTACTCCCGCCAGCTCCAGCGGGAAGCAAATATTCCGAAGACAAGTCTTTTGCATCAAAAGATTAAAGCCTTGGAAAATCATGGTTACGTCCCGGCGAACCTTGCGAAGCTCCTTTTGCGTCAGCGCTCCCAAGTCCTGTCCGTCCATAAGGACCGCACCCTCCGTCGGGCGCTCCAGCATGTTGATACAGCGTACCAGCGTACTCTTTCCCGCACCGCTCATACCGATAATGCCATAAATATCACCGTCGTTCACGGTCAGGGAAATGTTCTTTAATGCCTCCACCGTTCCGGCTGTTGTCCGGAAGGTTTTGGACAAATTTTTAATTTCTATCATGACTTCACCTCCGTCACCGGGCATAATGTCCGGGACTTCTTTCTGCCGAAAATCACTCAAATAGTATCTTACTGTTGTGCCTTAATTGCATCCAAAGAAGTCTGCTTGCCGCCGTAAATGCCCATCGGCTCTACGTGAACAGCACTTGCGGATACGATATGAGTACCGTTCTGTGCATTGAAATCATCCAAATACGGAGTATGCTGGAAGTAATTTGCATCTACCTCACCGCTCTCAACCACGTTGTTCGGCTGCACATAATCGGTGTACTCGATAATCTCAAGAGTAATATCCTTTGCTGCAAGAATATCCTTCGCAAGCTCTAAAATCTCTGCATGCGGGGTCGGAGAAGCCGCAACGGAAATCTTGGTGCCTGCCAAAGCCGTATAATCTACAGATGCATCGTAACCGTCCCCCGGCTCAGCCACAACGCTGACAACCGCACCCGCATAGGTCTTTGCAATATAGTCAGCCACTGACTGACTCTCTAATGCCGCTACAAGGGCCTTAATCTTATCGGAGGACTCATTGCCTTCCTTTACCGCTAAAATGTTGCTGTAAGCAGAAAACGCGCCTTCAATGGCAAGAGAATCCTCTACCGGATTAATATCTGCGGAAATTGCATAGTTGGAATTAATTACCGCATAATCCACATCCTGCAATACGTTCGGAAGCTGCGCCGCCTCTACTTCGTTAAAAGAAATATTGTACGGATTCTCCGCAATGTCTCTTACGGTAGCGGTAATACCCGCACCTTCCTTTAAGGTAATATACCCAAGTTCCTCCAAAAGAAGCAATGCTCTTGCCTCATTGGTGGTATCGTTCGGAACCGCAATGGTGATTCCCTTGTCCTTGCCGCAACCTGCAAAAGCTACGATTGCCAGAACTGCTGTGAGTAAAAGTGCTGTGAGTTTTTTCTTCATAATTTTGTCTCCTTTCTTCGCCTTCTGCGTGCCGGCAGTGCTCTGCACTCCCCCACCTCGTGACTTCGTCACTCGGTCGTGGGCGCGTTCGCATGACTGAGCAATCATCCGAGAACAAGTTCTCGCGATTTGCTCGCATGCTCACTTTGCCTGCACGCAAAATAAAAAACCGCCTTTAAGCTCTGCGAACTTAAAGACGGAATATACTCCGTGGTACCACTTTAATTCATGTATTCCTCGCGAAATACACCTCACTGACTGCTCCCTTGCGGTTTACAGTCGCACACGATAACGGGCGTACCCGTCGCAGCCTAAGAAATACTCCTCGGTGCGAAGCTCCGGAACCATGTTCGGTAAGTATTCACTCATCTGCTCTCAGCGTCCGCAGAATTCTCTGTAAAGCCCTTCGTTACCTACTCTTTCCTTCACTGCCTTTAGCTATTTGTGCCGATTATAGCACGATTTACGGGATTTGTCAAATCTTTTCTTTTTTACATGATACCATTGCAGCCTCTCATACACTCCGAGCAACCCGCAGCCCACACCGTAACACACAATATCCTTCCAATCAAACACCGAACCGATAACCACCGACAGCACCCGGTTGTCCGAAAGTCCCAGCACCTCTGCAATCCGGAAGTACTGCAACACCTCTACTCCCGCAGCAAACAGGAAAATCCAGAGCGGCAGCAGGCACACTCCTTCCGGTATAAAAATACGTACAAACGTATAAAGTAACACTACCACCAGCACATCTCCCACATAAGGTCGTATAAATTTGTCATGCACAAACAAGGCGATGAACAGTTCGACAACAAATAAGAATACTGTTACAGCCAAGTAAATACTACGCTTTTTCCGGGTACTCATCCGCTTCCTCCGCCTCCTTCTACCTTTTTTTAAATATTACGCTTCTATTATACTTTGTTTCTTCTTCTGATGCAACCTGACATGCTCTCTGTTCCTATGTTTCTATTGATTTTTTGTATAAAATCAAAGATTTTCCATTGACTTTTTTTCCGATAACTCTTACAATCAACGTAGCATGTACCACTTGGAGGCTTTTTATGAATACCAGAAAAGCAATTATCTTTTTCATTATAAATACGTTATTGTTGGGTGGGTTTCCTGATTTTCGTACGAATATGCCGGCGGATTACAGAGTTCCGGCCTATTCCGGCATACATACCGTTCCTTCCAAAACCTATGATTTTACGAACATAAAGTGTCCGGAGCGGCTTCCGTCTCCTTACGAGTTAATTGCCACACCGACACCGATTCCTACACCGCAACCGACAGCCACTCCGGCTCCGACTTCAACACCGACGCCGACGCCGGTACCGACCCGGGTTCCTCTGGGTGGCAAAAAGGTGCAGTCTAAAAAGCCGGGCGACCTAACCTTCTGTTATCCGGAGCCGGCCGCATTAAATACAGATACGGCCACTTATACCGTGTTGGTAAATAAAGAATATCCTCTTTCTTCCAAATACATTCCGTATATGGTAGAACCGGAAGTGGAAATTTACCATAAAGGCATCAACGAACGTCGTTATTTGCAGCCGATTGCAGCTACTGCTTTAGAAGAGATGTTTGCGGCCGTAGAGGAAGCCGGTCATCATCTGGTACTCCGCTGCGGATTCCGTTCCTACAACTTACAAAGATCTATTTATTCCTGGAATCTGAAGACCTACGGCTACTACGAAGTATCCCGCTATCATGCTTTGGAGGGAACCTCGGAGCATCAGACCGGACTGGCGGTTGACCTTTGTTGTGAAGCCACCGGCTATAAGAATAATTTTGACTTTTTGAAAACACCGGAATATGCATGGCTACTGGAAAACGCTCACCTTTACGGTTGGATTTTACGCTATCCGGAGGGCAAAGAAGAAATTACCGGCTATAATTTCGAACCGTGGCATTTCCGTTATGTCGGTGTAGAACTGGCTACCTATTTAAAGGAACATAACATTACGCTGGAGGAATATTACGGCGCCATTCCGACCACTTATCTTCTGGCGGTTCCGGAAAAATACTGGTCCTATCTCTCCAAAGAAGATTTAAAGATTATGCAGAAAGAAATTGCTGCCTTTGAAAAAAAGCAGGAAGAAGCCGCAAATCAGCCGACTCCGACCCCAACGGAGGCTCCGGAGCCTACAAGCGAGCCGGCCATCGAGCCGACCGAAGCCCCGGAACTAACAGGTGAACCGGCCATCGAGCCGACCGAAGCCCCGGATCCTACAGGTGAACCGGCCATCGAACCGGCCATCGAACCGACCGAAGCCCCGGAGCCTACAGGTGAACCGGCCATCGAACCGACGGAAACTCCGGAGAATACGCCTACGGCCACTCCTATCCCGGAACCGGATACCCCGAAGGATGACCTTGCTTCCTTTTGGGAACAGTTCCGGCATCACTGATACCAATCACACAAAAGAGACTCTTGAAAGGAGTTTGTCATGAAACACTTCCTTCCAAAAAAAAAGACAATCAAAGCCCGTTATGTGATCTGCGGGCTTTTCTTCCTTTTTGCACTTTCCGGCTGTAACCGGGTAACGTCTGTTTTTTCTCCCGGTCCGGATTCCACAAATACTCCTCAGCCTACCAGCGGTCTGACCCTGGCGCCGACAAAGCTGCCGGATCCTACGGCCACACCGGCCCCGACCGCTACGCCGGAACCGACTCATACGCCTACTCCTGCTCCCACTCCCACCCCGGAGCCGCGACAGGTAACCTTGCTTGCGGTCGGAGACGACCTGGTTCACGACAGCACCTTACTAGGCGGTTTACAGGAGGACGGTACCTACGACTTTAACGGATTTTACCGTCATCTCACAGAAGAAATCAGCGCCGCCGACATCGCGATTATCAATCAGGAAACCATTCTCGGAGGTTCCGAATTTAAATACAAAGGATACCCGGCCTTTAACACCCCGGATGCCATGGGACATGCTATTGTAAACGCAGGCTTTGACGTAGTATTGCACGCCACGAACCATACCATGGACAAAAGCGCAAAGGGCGTGGAAAACTGTTTAAACTTTTGGAAAACCACTTATCCGGACATTACGGTTTTAGGAATTTATGAATCGAAAGAGGCACAGGATACGGTAACCGTGGTAGAACGAAACGGCATCCGAATAGCCATGTTAAACTATACCTACGGCTTAAACGGCATTAAAATCCCGGCAGGAAAAGAGCATCTGGTTACTTTGCTTACCTGGAACAATCGTGACTATATCCGTTCCCAGATACGGCAGGCAAAAGAAGTAGCGGATTTCGTCATCGTGTTCCCGCACTGGGGTACCGAATACGTTTATAAACCGGACAAAAATCAGGTTGCCTGGACCAATATTTTTGCGGAAGAAGGCGTGGACCTTGTCATCGGCACCCATCCGCACGTCCTGGAACCGGTAGAATGGATTGACCGACCGGACGGCGAAAAGATGCTGGTACTCTACTCTTTGGGCAACTTCATCTCCGGACAGATTGAAGCTCCGCGCCTCCTTGGCGGAATGGCAAACATTACCGTTACCGAAACCCCGGAAGGTACCTTTGAAGTTACCCATTGCTCCGTTATTCCGGTGGTGACCCACTACAGCGAACAGGTCGGCGACGGTACCTACACCACCTACCGCTTGTCGGAATATACGGAAGAGCTTCTGCAACTTCACGGTATTCATAAGCGGGCGGAACATACGGTATTTACGTTAGAGGATACTTGGGAACTGGCAAGAGAGATACTTGGAGAGTATTTGGAGGAATAACTTAGAGAATAAAAATGTTGGGCCCCACCGGAAACGGTGAGGCCCTTTCAAATTACTTTCTCTTAACTGCTCTTCTCACTTTCTGCGTTACTTTCGCACGCACATCCGCTGCAGCCTCCACAGGTGCCACCCTTCTTCGCTCCGCAAATACCGCACGCGGAACAGCCGATGCATTTCACGCCGCGCTTCTTTGCTCTTACGATATACGCGATTGCTCCGCCCAGGATAGCGACAAGCACTGCAATCAATATCACATTTTCCATGGTCCGCTCCTTTCCGCGTAACGCATTCCACTGTCTCCGGACGATCGGTCACAGCGCTTACCGCCACCGACCAAAGCACTTTATGCACGCTGCTTTGCCGCACGCTCCTGTGCAATCTTACGGTTTGTATTCAAAATGAGAGCCGACAAAATTGCCACAAACACTCCGATGGCTACCATGCCCGGTACAAAGCCCTTACCGAAGCTTCCGGTGGTAAATAACGTACCGAACTGGAATACCAGACAACTCACAGCAAAACCGACTCCCAGCTGTAAGCCGATGCCGCCCCAGAGCCACTTGGCGCTCTTCATCTCCGCATTCATGGCACCGATGGCCGCGAAGCACGGCGGAGTATATAAGTTAAACATCAGATACGCCAGAGCTGCTACCTTTGTAATGGCAAATGCAGAAGCAACCTCCGCACCGGCACCTTCCATCATCTCCATTGCCTCGGCATCAATCAAATTATCAAGGCCCACAAAGCACACTGCCAATGTGCCCACGACGTTTTCCTTTGCAATAAATCCGGTAACCGCTGCCGCTGCCATCTGCCAGGAAAGAACACCGATGACCGGTACCAAAAGGTACGCAAACGGCCCTGCAATGGATGCAAGAATGGAAGTATCCGCACTCTCCGCCACCTGAAAACTCCAGGTAAAGGTCTGCATAATCTGCACCACCGTATTACAAACAAGAATAATCGTTGCTGCTTTTACAATATATTCCTTACCTCTGCCGCACATGGAAGTAAAGGCTCTCCACACGCTCGGAAGCTTATACTCCGGCAACTCAATAATAAAGTAAGACTTCTTTGCACTGTTTCCCGTAATCTTATTTACCAAAAGTGCACCGATAAAAATCAATGCAATTCCCGCAAAATACATCACCGCACTGATAAGACCCTTATTCTCGGTAAAAAATGCACCCGCAAACAGGGAAATTACCGGAATCTTCGCACCACACGGCATAAACGGAGCCAGCATTGCCGTCGCTCTGCGCTCCCGCTCGTTCCGAATGGTACGGGATGCCATAACACCCGGCACCGCACAACCAATGGTAATAACAAACGGAATCACGGACTTGCCGGACAAACCTACCTTCTTAAAAATCGGGTCCAGTACCACCGTGGCACGAGCCATATAGCCGCAATCCTCCAAAAGCGCAATAAGGAAGTACATCACCATAACCAACGGCAGGAAACCGATAACCGCAATGACACCACCGATGACGCCATCCACCAAAAGAGCGGCCAAGAGCGGATTTGCATTTTCAAAAAAGCCGCCGACCCATTCCTGGAACGTCTCCAGCCAACCTACCAATGCATCTGCCACAAAAGGACCGACCCACGCCTGGGAAATCTGGAACACCAGATACATAATTACCGCAAAAATCGGAAGTCCTACCCAGCGATTGGTCAACACTGCATCAATCTTATCTTGGAAATTCCGGTCCTTCGTGAATACCTTACGGGTCTCCACCTCAGCCACAATCCGATTAACAAAGGCGAAGCGCTTTTTGTCCTCAACCACAACCGCTGCCTTATCCGTCAGATCAATATCGTCTTGCGTATACGGTGCCTTCTGCTCGGTACCTGCCACTGCCACCGCAGCCGTTATAACCTCCTTCAGACCCGCTTCGTTAAACGCTGTGGACACTGTCTCAATAACCGGGCAACCAAGCTTTTCTGCCAGCGTCTTCACGTCAATTGTCGTCTTCTTCTTTGCATTTACATCACTCTTATTTAATGCCACCACCATCGGCACCTTAAGCTCCAGAAGCTGGGTCGTGAAAAACAAACTGCGGCTCAGATTCGTCGCATCCACGATATTGATAATCACGTCCGGCTTTTCATTCTGTATGTACTCACTGGTAACACTCTCCTCCGAGGTAAACGGCGACATGGAATAGGCACCCGGCAAATCCACCGCCACCAGCTCTTCACTGCCTGCATATAAGCTCTTCTTGATCTTACTTTCCTTTTTATCCACGGTAACACCGGCCCAGTTGCCGACCTTTTCACTTCTGCCGGTAAGTGCGTTGTACATCGTTGTCTTACCGCTGTTCGGATTTCCCGCAAATGCAATTCTCATCCTTATTCCTCCTCAATAGGACTGATTTCTATCCCTCCGCTTTAGGTAGCGAAGGCTAACCGCTGTATAATAAAAAAATCAGATTGTGATTGCCGATGCCAGCTCACGGTCAATGGAGTATCTTCCGTCCTTGATGGAAATAACGCACGAACGCTTTAAGCGAGAAATCACCGTCACCGGCTCCCCGCTGTAACAGCCCAGCGTGAAAAGAAACGCATCCAGCTCTTCGTCATCCGTAGCAATCTCTTTGATTCTATATTCCTTGCCAACCTGTGCTTCTGCTAACGTCATAACTGCCTCCTGACTTTACAATCAAAACTCACACCTTTCAGTTAGTCACGACTAACTGCTGATAAATTTATATCACACAAAACGACATTTGTCAAGCGGTACTCTTCGTTTTTTCCTTATTTTTCTTTTTCCTCCTACTGATCGCCGAATTTGCGGCTGTTTACAAAATAAAGGAGACCATCGGTCTCCTTCGTATACCCTTCCGTTTACTGCTTCATTGACGCCTTCCGCCCTTTCGGAATGGAAAACATCCTTTTCTTTACGGTCGCCGCCTCCGGTGCATCCTCGGCTCTTCGCAACTGTACCTCATCCAAATCGATAACAATCGTATCCTTTGCCTCCTGCACCACCGTCTCTTTCGCATCGTTTTCTTCATTCACCATACCGTACAGCCTACGCAGGGACTCGGAAATCAACACGCCTTCTTCTTCCTCGTTGCTGTACTTTTGAATCTCTTCGTTAATCGCCATCATCTTACGGTCCAGGAAACCTACCAAATCCGCACATTCCTTCAACTCTCTGCGGATATTCTCCGGCGCATTGCCCTCGAACTTATAATACATCTTATGCTCCAGGCTTGCCCAAAAGTCCATGGCAATGGTACGAATCTGAATCTCGACCTTGGTATCGATGGTCATATCCGACAGGAAAATCGGCACCGACACAATCATATGATAGCTGGTATAGCCGTTGGGCTTCGGATTGGCGATGTAATCCTTAATCTTCAACACCTTTACATCGCTTTGCTTCTGAATCAACTCGGAAATCCGGTAAATATCCGATGTGAAAGAACATATTATACGAATCCCCGCCACATCGTTAATATAACGTACAATATTCTCTACCGTCACCGCTCTTCCCTGATGACGAAGCTTCTTGGCAATGCTCTCCGGAGACTTAATCCGGGCAGAAAGATGCTCGATCGGATTATACCGATGGGCCATCTGAAACTCCGCATTCAAAATCTCCAGTTTTGTATTCACTTCCTTTAATGCTGCCGAATAAATCAACTGCATCCGCTTCCACTCATCCAACGACGCTGTCGGCGCCGGCACATATTTACTCAAAGACTGACGCTCCGGTGCAATTCTGCTTCCGTTCTCTTCCTCTGTATTTTCATTGTATCTGTTCTCGTTGTCCAACAAACTACCTCCGCAATTATCTCAAAAAAATATGTATCGTCCCACTAATAACGGTATCCCATACCCCAACACCGGTACTTTTCTCCTATTCTTATCATATCATTCACTTATGAACAAACTTTGAAATATTATATTTTTAATCGAATCTTAATCTTTCGTTTACAATGTGGTTATGCACCCTCTGCGCTTCATACAAAAAGGGCCACGCTTACTTTGCGTGGCCCAAAATTTGTTTCATTACTGTAATGTGATGGAAACATCATCAATATAGAACTCTGCCGTCTCGTTCGGAGATTCGAAGTAAACGATAAGAGCCTTAACATTTTCCGGAATGGTATATGTATTGTTAAACTTAATCCACTTACCGTCCTGCATCTCGGTACCGGTAACAATCGGCGTATATGTCGTCGTCTCACCGTCGTTCTGCTCTGCCGTCATGTTAACCTGTAACGGTGTCGTGTACTCATGGTATACCCAGTAGGTAACTTCGATGGTTCTGCCTGCCAAATCAAACTGGGACAAGTCTGCCTGTACACCGTGCCAGTTCTGTAAACGTCCCTTTACAGCCATACACATATCACTTTCGTGACCACCGTATACAAGAGACGGCTGGCTGCTACCACGGCTCTGGAAATATGCCTCGTTATCCTCGAAATCAAGCTTAATCGGAACAAACGGTACCTTTACCTTCTCCTCATACTCCGGATTCGGATCTACGCTGCTGTTCGGGTCATAACCGATCTTAACCTCATCTATCATAAAGTCTGCGGTATCGGAGCCCGGAAGCTCGAAGTTAATCTGCGGAACCTTTACATTCGCATATACCGGAACCGTACCTTCTACATAGGTCCACTTTCCGCTCGGAATACCCTCTACGGAAACTCTCTCCGGCCAGGTAGAAGTACCATCCGGCTTATTTACCTGCAAGGTTGCCGAGAAATCCATCGGAGAACCTGCTTCATGATATACCCAGAAGGAAATGTAAACTTCCTTACCGATAACATTAAAGGATTTGTTGTCTAAGTTCGTAAAGTCAATACCGAGACCGTTCCAGTTCTGAGTACGTCCCTTAACCTCGAAACAGGAACCGGAATAACCTTTCTTATTAATCTCAAGCGTAGCACTTCCACGCGGTACAAAGATCTGGGATTCCACATCCTTCTCCGCCTTTAAGGTGTGAATCATGGTATACTTGGAAGCATCTATAACCACATTGGTATTACCACCCTGGTTGTCACCGGTATTACCACCCTGGTTACCGCCCTGATTGCCACCGAGAGCCGGATCCTGGCTACTGATTACAATATCATCCAAGGTAAAGTCAGTCACGCCTTCAGACTCGAAGTAAATAATGACAGTCTCTGCATTGGTCGGAATCGTATAGCTGCCGGAGCCTTCTACCCATATGTTCGGAAGAACCGACTCCGTAGTCGTTATGTTGTTGTATTTCTCGGTTGCGGAACCGACTGCGGTCCACTGCATGGAACAAATGATACGCGCCTTCTGCTTTGCATCATGCTTTGCGGCATACTTAACCCAAATCTTTGAGCCTGCCAGACCATGCTCCGAAAGGTCAATCTGGACACCGTTCCAGTCAGCGGTACGACCGGTTACAGCCAGTGCATAATTGTCTTTATAACCGCCGCTTACAACCTCTGCCACCGCGGTACCTCTCGATGCAAACGGATTGGACTGATTTTCGAAATTTGCCGAAACACCGTCAAAGTTACTGGAACCGTAAGACGTATTCGCCGGTACGGAACTGTACGGGTCATAGGTCAGACGAATGTCATCAAAATAGAACGGATCCTTGGAAGAGGACATCTCAATGCTGATATTCGGATTTACCAAATTGGAGTATACCGGGATATCGCCCTCGATTAACGTCCACGTTCCGCTCGGAACACGGGTAATGGTAATGGACTCCGGAGATTCGGTAATACCGTCCGGTCTCTTACCCTGCAATCTACATACGAAGTCAGCCGGCAAACCGGTCTCCTGATATACCCAGGCTGCTACGTGTACCTTCTTACCGGATACGTTCTTCAGATTGCCGTCCGTATCGGTGAAATTAAGGAATACGCAACTTGACGTATCTTCACGATCGGATACATAGAATGAAAAATCTCCGCTGTGCGCAATCTTCTTTACCGACACATTACAGATACCGCGTACCGTAAAGTTGGAAACCTGATTGTAGTCTTCACCGTTAAGTTCGATGATTCTCAAATTGTTCGCATCCGGCGCTGTCGTCGGCGTCGGGCCTGTCTGTTCCTCTACTGCCGGTGTCGGTGTGTTACGCGGAGCCAGGGTCGGTAATACGTAACCCGGATTACTTCCGCCGCATGCCGTCATAAATAACGTCATCGCCGTCAGTAAAGAAAAAACACCTAAAGTTCTTCTCTTTTTCATTGGAAAGACCTCCTCTACTTATATAGATTAAGGCAAATAATTAGTATAAAGTAAATAAAATTCCCTCTACTACTATTTTAACAACTTTATCCCGAATCGTCAATAGATTCTTTACTTTTAAACCCCTATTTTATCATTTTTTCTCCCTTTTCGGCCCAAAATTGTCAGACAACTGTTCTTCAAAATCCGGAATAAAACTTTCCTCCGCCGTTTCCCCCTCTTGAAGGAATCCGTGACCGATTCCAAGCTCTAACGCGAACCCGATTACTTCCTCATATTCTGCCTCCGTTACACGCCTGCAAAGCTCGGGAAAACCGGCCGCATGAGAGAGCGGTGTATACTGGTTCATAATACTCACCGCCACAGTATCCCCGTAGGTCTCGTATAAATAGCGCAATACCTGCTTTGCCTCCTCTGTTCTGCCCGGCAACAGAAGATGACGTACAATTACCCCTCGGCGCATCAGTGCCCCATCGGGATATTCGGTAGCATTTTTCCACACCCTGCCGTCCTTTTCGTATTCTGCGGTTCCCACCTGCCGCACCATTTCCGCAATAGCCGCCTTGGCCACTGCCGGATAATCCGGTGCATGAGAATACTTTCTTGCGGCAGCCTCATCCGGATACTTAAAATCCGCCAGATATATGTCTGCCAGTCCCTCCATGCTCCGCAGCGCATCTACGCACTCGTAAGAAGAGGTATTATACACCACCGGCACAGAAAGTCGTGCCATGCGTAGTGCTTCCGCAATTTGCGGAATATAATGGCTGGGAGTCACCAAATTAATATTATGACATCCCTGCTCCTGTAACGAATAAAACGCCTCCGACAGTTGTATCACCGAAAATCTCCTGCCGGCTTTTCCTGCCGCGATTTTATGGTTCTGGCAATATACGCACCGCAAATTGCACCCGGAAAAAAACACCGTTCCGGAGCCTTTTTCTCCGGAAATACACGGTTCCTCCCAAAAATGCGGCGCTACTCTTGCCACATACACCTCAGAGCTCATACCGCAAAATCCGCTCTTTCCCCGGCTGCGATCCGCCGGACACTGTCGCGGACAAAGTGTACATCCCATACTGCTCGCCTGCCTTTCCTTCTCAGCCTCCCCGTTGTCTCGGAAGCATTACACAAAACGAGCTTCCCTTCGTATACTGGGTCCGGATGGTGATTTTCCCGGCGTGACCGTCCACAATCAGCCGTGCAATGGAAAGCCCCAGTCCGTGACCGTCTATATTTTTCCCGCGCACCGTATCTGCCCGGAAAAACCTGGTAAAAATACCCTCCAGTTCTTCCTTCTTCATACCGATGCCCGTATCCTCCACTACAATTTCACAGGCTCCGGACCTGTTTCTGCAAAACACCGAAATCCGGTCGCCCTTTCCCGTATATTTCACCGCATTATCCACAAACACCCGAAGCGCCTGCTTTAACATCTGGCGGTCACCGTACACAGAAACGGATTCGCAGACAGGACACTCAAACACCCGCTCCTCCGTCATATAGCTGAACTCCTTTTCCAGCTCCCGTACCACCTCTGCCATATCAAACCGTACCTTTGCAAAGGGGAGCTTCTTCCGCTCATGCCGGGACAAAAACAACAGCTTATCCACCAAATCCTGCATGGACTTTGCCTCGGACTCGATGGCCTCTACAGACTCCGCCAACACCTCCGGATCCTCGGCACCCCACCGGCGCAGCATTGAAGAATATCCCTGCAACACCGTAATCGGCGTACGAAGCTCATGAGACGCTTCCGATACAAACTGCTTCTGGGATTCGTAAGCCTCCTCCATACGGTCTAGCATCCGGTTAATACCGACTGCCAGTTCCTGTAATTCCTCTTCCGTTGCATCCGGCTCCAGCCGGTTACTGTGGATATTCTGCAACGTCATTTTATTCACACGGTCCGACAGCTTCGAAGCCGAGACCAACGTGGTCTTTGCAATCAGATATACCGCAGCGGTACCAAGTGCCGTTGCCACCAGATACCAGAGAAAGAACCACGCCGACTGCCTTGCAAGCTCCTTACCGTCCTCTCTGCAATCGAATACAAACTCCGCCTCACAAAGCGCATCATACAACACTACCGTTGTCCGGTACCGTCCGTACAAGACACGTTCTTCGTCGTCCTTTGTTAGCGCCCAGTTTCCGATAAAAAACAACTCCTTCGGACTCCCGACACGATATACCTCTTTCCCGGTATCCGCCGAACGGATACAAAGCGTACCGCCTCTGTCTGCAAGAGCCGTAGTCACCGGTACCTCCCCGGAGAACGCTTCAAAAAAATCCTCCAGAAACGCCTCACCGGTCCGCTCCAGCTCCCTCCGTACACCCCGCAACCGCAGAACGCCGAACACCAAAACCGAAAACACACCGATACAAAGAAATACCGCTACGGTCATACGGGCAATCCGTATCGAAAAAGAACCCGTACTCTTTGGCTTTTTTGCCTCTGTCCTAGACTTCCGTTTCATCACTGATTCGATACCCCACTCCCCGTACAGTCTCCAACAACCGGATTCCGTACGGTTCCTCTATCTTCTGTCGAAGATACCGGACATACACATCCACCACATTGGTATCACCCGCATAGTCATAATCCCATACGGCAGACAACAGCTCGTCCCTGGACACCGCCCGGTTCTTATTCTTCAGTAAAAACACCAGCAAATCAAATTCTTTTTTTGTAAGAGACACCGGACCGCCCCGGAAGGTCACTTTTCGTGCCGCCGCATCCACGGCCAGATCCCCGTAGGACAATACCTGTTCTGCCGGAGACTTTCTTCCCCGCGGCTTTAACACCGCACGGATTCGGGCCAACAACTCCTCGATGGCAAAAGGCTTTGTCATATAGTCGTTTGCCCCCAAATCCAGGCCCGCCACCTTATCCGTTACGTCACCTTTTGCCGTCAAAATGATAATCGGCACCTCCGACTCCTGGCGGATGCGTCTGCAAACCTCCATGCCGGACAACTCCGGAAGCATAATATCCAACAAAACCAAATCCACATCCGGCAAAAGAGCCTTTGCCAAGCCGGTGCGTCCATCATTCGCTGTCTCCGTCTCGTAGCCCTCATGACGCAGCTCCAGCTCCACAAACCGGGCGATTTTATTATCATCCTCTACAATCAGTATCTTTGCCATACCCATACTCCTATCTTACCAAAGGGAAAAACGAGTCCGCCGCAAATTGTGTGCGGCGGACTCCTTTTATCGCTTTAATTCTTCATACAATTCCGTACTGATAACTAGTCTAAGTCGAACAAGCCACGCGGAATGATGTTGACGTAGGTATTTCCCGGAGGTGCCGGTACCCACAAGGAACCGACCTTATAGGTTTTTTCGATTTCCACCTTTATCTTTGTGGTAGTTACCGCTGTCTTTCCATCCACAGTCTCCAGCTTCATCGGCACATCTACATAATAGATATTGCCGGCTCCGGCCAATAACTTCGTACTTGACGTTTTTCCGTCCATAAACACTCCGTCAGACTTTCTGAAAACCGCAAGAGGTGTCGGGTCCGTAGCGCCGTCTAAATAGAACTTCAGAACATACTTGGATGCTCCTACCGTACCACCGTCGTCAATATAGAATTCTACACGCTTGGACGTTGCAGTTACCTCTTCACCCAAATTATAACCGGCGTCTGCATTCGATGCATCTACTGCCGTTTGTTTACGATAGGAAGAGAGCGCACCCATCTCTTCGCCACCGAGTAACGCCTCGCTATTTGCGGAATCCACGTCTACACAAAGGAAATATTCTCCTCCGGTTACATTCTTGGTAGCGTCATTATTCGCTACTACAATCTTTGTGGACCTTCCCGCCGCACGGTATGCCGCAACGAACGTATTGATAAACAGCTTTATCTCATAGTCTGTCATCTCGGTTTTATGACCCATACCGGAATAAGTAACATTGCCGTAGTTATAAATGTAATAATTATTGCGCACATCGTTGGAGGTAGAATTATAAAAGCTCTTAATCTTATCTACATCATTCGGATGCTCATAAATATCGGCTCCCGTGAGACAGTACCATACGGTTACCTCTTCATTCTCCATATCCAGCTGATAATACTGCGGATGGGTCTTTGCGATTTCGATAGTATCCGGAATCTTATACGGATAATTGGTAATCGCACCTGTGTTAACCTTGGAAATCTTCTTTGTCAACAAGTTACTTGTCAAGCGCAAGTAACGGTAAATATGACCGTTGGTCAGTCCCTGCGTCAGAGCATAGCCACCGTCATCAGAGCCGAGAGTATCGGAAACCTCTGCTCCGGTACCGTCTCTTAATAACAGTTTTCCGATGGCACTTTCATACGCTGTCGCCACATACGGATAATCCGCACGCTTTTCTCCGGAAGCCAGCACTTCTGCTGCCTTATAGGTACTTACATCATAACGGTCCATGCCGTAGCGATTACGGAAACGTTTTGTTATCTCTTTACCCCAGCTGGCATCATCATCTGTACCGATCATGGAAGATGCATCGTGGGTATACAATACCGCCTTCCCGGCCTCCATAAAGCCTTCCAGTGCATTCAGTACAGCTTCCTCCGTTACACCCTTATAACAATCGCCGAAACCGAGAATAACCATCTCATAATTATCCTTCAGGTAGTCCGGATTACCGCTTTCTGGATCGGTTAACAAAGGTACTAACTGGTCCTCTGTCATACGATAAAAGGTAAGATCCAGACCGTTAATGTCTCTGGTCCATACCCAGAACTTCTTCTTTACGGTATTCGCCTGGGCTTCCGTCATAGTCTCCGGAAATTCTCCATCCTGCGGAAGCTCCAAGGTATTACCCGGTGTCATAATTTGCAAAATACGCAAGGATTCCTTTGTACCTTCCTTAATAGCAGACAAACCGCTCAAGGATGCATGGACAATACGTTCCTTCACCTCCGGTGCCGTACCGGCATAAAAATCACTTGTATTTACCAAATCCAACTTCCAGGCAACGGAACCGTTTCGGTCCTCTACATTTCTCGAAACGACACAGGTCCATCCGGCATATACAATATTACTTCCGTCGCCTCCGTGACCGTCCTGTCTGACACTTACACCGGACATTCTTTCATCCTCGGTAAATACACCGTCTCCGTTATTATCAATATAAAGCTCTACCTGATACTTCGTTCCTGCCGGAGCGTTCAGCTTAAACTTAAAGTTTAAGGTCTCTCCGGAAAGATACTTGTTCGCTTCGGATGCATCTTCGTCATACAGTCTCGGTGTGGTTACATCCGTCAGGAATACACGACGGGTTTTTACCAGACCGTGACGCAATGCATTTTCGGTTGCCACACGGGTGGATGTCTTACTTAACGCATACTCATAAATCGGAGTCGTTGCATACGTGTCCGCAAAATGATATACATTGGAGTTGCGGTCGATGTTATCCTTTATCGATGTTGCATTCTCATTGGTATAGAATCCGGTTCCGAATAATACCGGACCTCCCGCCTGAATAAAGTCAATCAACTGCTGCTCCGCAAGCTTCGTTAAATCGTTACCGGACAACGGAAAATACTGTTCCGCGGTATCCGCAACCGGATCAAACCAACCGCGCATTGCCTGGGTATCTGTCTGAATCACCGGACCGGAATGCGCATACACAAAATCCGTACCGGAGAAATCCATACACCAGTTATCCGATAAAGTATTCACACCGATATAAATCAAATCATACTCACTGGTACACTCCACATGCTTACCGATAAACTCAGAGGTGGACATTCGGTCTACCGTAACATTACCGGTGGTATTGGCATAGTTCGCAATAAATGCGCTCCAAAAAGCATCGTTGGTTATTGTTCCGGAAGTGGTACCGCCTTTATACTTAGCTACCGGCTGAAGCTCCAACACCTTGTAATCATAATTATTTCTGGCTCCCGGACCGTGCTCCAAACCGTTTAACAGGTAGTAAAGTACCTCTGCTGTAGACAAATCAGTTTCCGGCTGAGGATCCTGTACGCTTTCAAAATATTCGTATACCTCTCTGCCGTATTGGTCATTGTCTACGCCACAGTCACTCATGAAACCGGTAGTCAGATACGTACTGCCGTCAAAAATATGAATACCGTTACGTACCATATTCTGCGCATCCCCGGAATTATAATGGAACATCGGACTTCCGCCGTTATTCATAATTCCAAGCACATCTAAAATAGCCACATTGGCTGCATCATCCAAGGAAGTCTTATTCGGGAGCATACCGGTATTCCACGGATACAACGTCTGATTTGCCCAGTAACGCTGTCCTCCTTCTTCTCCCGCTCCCGGTCCTTTTTTCTTATAAACCGTTAATAACGGCGTTGTAAATGTCTTTGTTACGTTAGTTCCGTTGACATTAAAGGTCTGATCATAGGACACCGTCGGGAACGTTGCCGGATCACCGAAAAAGCTCTCAAACAACGGAGTCGACATTTCATATAACATCAAGTACAGCTTAAACATGCTGTCCTGAGAACCGTTTACCTTACTGTCCACCTTACCGTCAATCTTTAACGGAATTTCACTTACGAAAGTAGTGGTAAAATTACTATAGGTGTGCGTATCCCAGATAATCGGCAACGGGTCTGTGATACTGGAGGCTCTTTTGTAAATTTCCAAAGCCGCCGGCCAGTCTAACGGATTATCGTTAAATGTCGTCTTTACGGAAGTTCCGTCCATAATCTTCCGGTTCAATTCACAAATCAGTCCCGAGCTGTCGTATTTCTTATAGGTCTCATAGGCGTTAACTGCCGCACCAGTAGAGTCGATAGAGGAAAAGCTGATTAAATCCGCTCTTTCGATCAATGCCTTGTTTACCAATACACCATTCTTTACAACATTCAAATCCTCCGGTGTTACGGTGTAGACTACACACTTGTAATCCGCAATCTTCTGCTCCAGAGTCGGTTTTTCTCCGCCACCTACATACGCAATACGCTTGCCCGTATCGTCAAAGTCGTAGGCAAGACCTACGCTCTCCTTTAAGAACTCATTTTTATGTACATACTCCTTGATATTCTCAACCTTATAACACTCCACACCGGTCAAATAGGTCTTGAACTCGCTTATTGCGTCATATTTCTGTCCGTACTGTGCTGCGTCTTCAGCAGACATTGTTGCACAGGTCTGGGCATCCAACGGCGTCCATACATAACTACCGCCGGTACCGCCGTCCGCCGGCTCAAAGGTTGCCGCACCCGCCGGAATCAAACGCATCCTGTCTCCGTCGGCAGCTGCTGTCGGCTGTCCGTTCACATACTTATATTTTGGTCCGGTGTATCCTTCCGGTGCCGCCGGATACTCACACATAAACGGGTCCGGTTCCGCTGTCATATTATAATTACCGCTACCATCCGTTACATACTTCATAGTACCGTACTGCGGAACATTCGTAACCACCTGCGTAGATGCCGGATAATAGGACGGCTTCGTTTCCGACTTCCACAAATACTCCGTACGCGTAGCTACCGGGTTTACATATAAATGATCTTCCCCCGGAATCGCTGCTCCCGCATAGGCTGCCTTCTGCATATCAATCGGTTCACAGCCCGCAATATGATAGCCGATGGTACCCATTGCTTCGTACGGGACAATTTCTAAGATAAAGAACGGATTCTCCGCCGTTCCCTTTGCCTTTGTCGAATCTGACGGCGGCGGATCGATTTTACCATCCGCGTTCTTCGTATATCGCGTGGTTGCAGTACCGTCTGCCTGCGCACTACGGTCGGAATTCGATTCCGCAAATACCGCAATACCTGCCGCAAACGCAACCAAAACCAAAACCAAACTAATGATTATACGCGCTTTTCTGGTCATGGGCTTTCCCTCCTTGTTCCTAATTTCTCTGTATATTCTGAAGCTTAATCAACGATGAACTTGTATAGCTCTTTTGATCCACCTGATATTGTATCGTTACAAGTGTTCCCTGAAAAAAGTTATTCTTCGCATCATCGAAAGTCTCTCCTCCCGAAGCCAGTGAAAAGTCTGTTACATACTGTGCCAGAAAGGTTTTGTTTCTGTCCTGTGCCGCCACATTCGCTACCTTCTCGCTTACGGTTGACCCGGTTGTCGGTGTGCCGAACCGCAATTCATTTCCTACCAAAGCCAGTATATAATATTCGGTGCCTCTCTCTATCTCCAATGCCGCAGACACTCCCGACGGCAAATCGGTCACCTTTCTGTAATCTGTGGACTCCTGAATCAACTCCGTTACAAACAACTCCGTCATCTGGGATTCCATCTGAAGAAGCGACTCGGAATTTACATTCCGGAAGTGATTCAATCCGGAGGTCAGAAATCCCATCACTGCCAGCATTACCACTCCGGAAATCAGTACGGTAACAATCAACTCCACCAAGGAGTAACCGCCGTTGGATGCCAAAACCTTATGCTTTTTTGCTTCCATAGCCCCTCCTCCTTTACTCTATATAACTGCGTCCTGTACTCGTCACCATTCGTACAGTCACCGTCTTTGATCCTGTTACAATCAACTTCGTATAGTTGCTGGTAAACGCTCCGTTGGACTTTTGAAAGGTAATATCACAGACATTCGTTCCGCTGACCGTCTTTGAAATACTTCCGTCGTCATTCTTTGCCACGATAGTCAACGCACTGTCTCCGATTTCTACCTCATCAATCACGGTTCCGCTCTTTAATATCTTCGCACTATACCCATCGCCATCTGCCACCACGCGGAGTGTAATATCATTTACTCCGTCCGATGCGGTGGTTTGTATTTTTGCCCTGTTTAACGCCGTCAGCAATGCTTCTGCAGCACTGGAGGCGTCTCTGTTCCGGATAAAGGAAAATCCGACGACTGCTCCTGCAGAAAGAATCCCCATAATCAGCACCACCACCACAATCTCTACCAGTGACATGCCCGCATTATTCCATTTTCTTCTGCTCATCTCCATATATCTTCCTCCGTCTGCTCTGTTATGAATAATCCGTTAATTCTTCTGCCAATTATCGAAGGAAATCGAAACTGCCTCGGAAGAAAGGTAAGGACTTGCCGGAGTACTGCTACCACCGGTTGCTCTGAAGTATTCCTGTACCTCCGGCACGGTCAGTAGTGCCTCTACCGCAGCTTTATCACTCTTTATTGTAGTTTCACTGTTGAACTCTATTCCTCCGGTCGCCAATACCAGGCCGTTAAAAGTCTTAGACGTACCGCTAAAGGTAAGCTTTCCGTTTACTAAAATAATACCGCTGTTTGCCGGTACCGTATTATCAATCGTTACATTTCCGTTATACACCCAGAAATCATAGGTACCGCTGCTTGTGGTATATGTATTCTTAATCCAGGTATCCGGCGTCGGACGAGTCGGATTGGATACAGCAAACTTCTCCATTTTCAAAATTCTTTCGGTAATCACATCATAATTTCTATTCTCCGTAGAGGTCGCGTTCAAACGGAAGCTGGAAAATAATCCGCTGGTTCTGCGCTTTGCCAAAAGACTGTCACTTGCTAATTTGGAAAAATTCGTTGTCGCATTCTGAATTCCGTAGGTGGACTCCGTCACAGTCCCGTCATACTGGAAAGCATTTGCTAAGGTATAGTTGTTCTGCGCCAGCTTAACAGTACTGTTTCCGAGTGTATCCAATCGCAGCTTCATCGGCGCTTTCAGCTGCGGCACAGCCATATATGCTGCAAAATAGTCCTGTGCATCCTTCTCTGTCGGGAAATTCAGGTACAAATATACAAACTCGGTAGTACCGCCGTCCAGCTTTACATGACGTACTACATAATTATCCTCAATCAGTGCATAATCCGGATCTCCCGGAACTGTGGACCTGCCGAGATACTCTCTGAAATCAAAATATGCTTCATTATTATAATTATCCTTATAGGAAATCCGCGCATCCGTCATAAGACAGCCTGTAAGAGCATTAAACTCCGTAAGGGTCATCGGATTATGATTCGTTACCAGGCATTCACTCGGTACCAGATATATACTCTGCATATCCTTGTATGCCACAGACTCACCCTGCAAAATACCGAGGGCATTTGCCACACCCCCCGCACTCCAAAGAGTATCGTGAATATAGGAACGACCGTTTAATACAAGATTTGTTGTTCCGCTGAAATCCAACGAAATATCCTTTGCACTATTAATGGTAATCGCACTGCTAAGTGCAGAAGGGTCTACCGTTCCACCGCTGTTATAACCGCTATAGCCGATATACTCGCCGCCGTCAATATCTATCTTTGCCCCCGACTTTTCAATAATCAGGTCATCGGATACATAAAAGTTCGAATTCGCATAAAGCTCGCCGCCATCGGATACCTCGATATTGTTCGCCCAAACACCGTCACCGCTTGCATTGGATTCTGTGTTAATATTCAGAATGGCATCATTTGTTATCACCAAGTCTCCCGCAATTAAAAACTTCTTCGCCTTGTTTACATTCATTACCATGTTTTCACTGCGGTGAAGCAAAGAACTCTTTGTATAAAAATTACCTTCCAGCTCAATGGTCTGCTCAGTATTCAAAGGCGTAACCACATCTGCCCCGGAAATAACGGCAAAATCCGTAAAATCGCAGGCAATGGTATTTACCATATTACCTTCCACATCCGGAATCTTTGCATCCACTATAATATCAGTAGTGATGGAGGTCTGGCTTCCGCCTGCAGAATAGGTAAAGGTTGCATTCCTAATACAGATCTGTGTGGAATCCTCACCTGCACCGGTAACATACGGTACATTTTCTACAGAACCAAAAGATACCTGTACTTCCAATGCATCCAGGTCATCTGTAGTCGGGTCGCCGCCCAATGCCTTACACATCAAGCTTCTTGCCGCATCACTCTCTGTCACCTCATCGTAAAACGCAGTCTGGAAAAACTCAGCAAAACGGCTGTTTCTGGCATCCGTCGTGTCGAGATTGGAATACTGAACCATCAGGTCTGCAAAGGCCTTTTTTAACGCCTCTTCCGCCTCGATTTCAAGCTGGGATACCAACTCATCGGAACCGCTCTCCGCACCGTAAAAGCTCTGTTGCATCTGACGTTCCAAATCCTTCATTTTACGATTGTTCGTAGTAACCACCAACAGCATGGCACCAATCATGGACAAGAGTGCCACACAGCCGATAACAAGAATCAAACCGCCGCCCTTGTTATTTTTTAATATCGATTTACGCTTCATATCTGCATTCCCTCCTAGTCCAAATCCTTATTGCAAGCACGCCACAACATCGGTTGCAACCGTATTTCCGTCGGAGTCCTTAACGGTAATCGTCAACTCCTGTACGCGGATTTCTTCATCCTCCGCAATCATCTGATGACTATGCGCCGACACATTTGATACTCCGCTGGCAAAAGAAATCTCTGCCGGGCAATACAAATCTACCCGGGCCGGCGATTTTGCAGCAACGCCTTCGCCTCTTTTCGCGAAGGAAACACTGATACTCGGCGCACTTCCAAAACGTTCGTTTAATTTCTTATCGGCTAAGTCGCTGTTAATCGTTGTCGAAGCCTCCTGGCATACAACAAAAACATCTGCTGCCAGCAACGCCTGCTCATCATAAATTCTAATATCATAACTCATGCTCGCATCTGTTATACCTGACTCCCAATGGGACTCCGCCGGTGAATACAACAGATACACTCTGTCCAGCTTCTCTGCTCCCGGAGTGGTATCGCCCGCCTTATTAAATTCTCCGGAAGAAAAGAACTGATACTCTATTCTCCGTGTTGCTGTATCCTCCAAGTCCAGCGAAGTATGCGCTTCATAAGAAAAATAAGCTAACAGCTCCATTTTCCCGGAAGGTCTCAACACTGTCTCCAGATATACATCCCTGTCAATCTTTGATTTAATTTCATTGACAGCCGCTTCATACTCGGTAGCTGTCATAACGTTCATATCAATCTCCGGTGTCGGCGTCGCGGTAGGACCTAACGCCAAATTATCTGTTCTGATTTTGCTGTTACGCATTTCAACAAATTCATTTAGCGCCATTGTATCATAGCCGTTCTCGGCATCCCCCGGCATAAACAGAGTACCGTTTGTACTGGCATTTATCAACACAGACTTACTTCCCGTTTCACCGAAGCTCACCACGGATGTGGTGTTCATGCTGTTGTACTCGTCCGGCTCCGTATCTCGGATAATCTCTACACTGTAGGAATAAGAACCCTTGTTTACACCGCTGACGGTACATTTTTCTACTTTATTACTGTCTTCCCAGGTAGATGCTCCTCTGCTTCCGCCGAACAAGCCCGCCACCTTATCCGCATACTCGCTGCTGTCCTTTACGGCGCTTGCCAGCTCCAGTAAATCCTCCATCAAAGACTCCGCACTCTGCACCTTTTTTGTCTTTGCATTTGCTTTTGCGGATAGAGAAAACGCTGTCAGTACCGAGCTAATCACAATGGAGAGCACGAGCATACTGACAATGACTTCTACCAATGTAAATCCCTTGTTATTCTTTTTTGCTATCATTATGCTCCTACCTCCTGTTTCTCTTTTTCTGCCGTCTCCGCGAGGAAACAATTCCCGCGGAACGACGGCAAGATACAGACTTTCGCCTGTATCTTACTCTCGCTCGTATTTAACTTAATTCGCAAAGATGTTCTCTTCGCCGAGACGGATGCCCGTGATGTCCGGCTCCTCGTACTGTCTGTCCGTACCGGTTACGGCGTACAGATTCAGAACAATGTTACCGTCCAACAAATTCGTCTCGCTGTTATAGTTTACGGTAATTGATTCCATGTTCATGCGCTCCGAATTCGCATTGATGTAATCCGACATGCGCTTTAACTGGTCATAATCACCGCTGTAATTAAAGGAAAGTGTTTCCTTTAAAAGACTAACGTCATAATAGGAAATCGCATAACTGCCGCTTTCCTCGCCCATATCCTGTACCATCGGCATGGTTACGCTAGTTAGCAGGTTCGGCGCCGAGAAGGTGACATCCGGTACGCGCATCTCCAAATCCGCTTCCATGTCGCTGACAAACTTGATACTCTTTTCCGGAGTATTACCGGCACTGTATCGGTCCAGTACCTCGGAAATCGCATCACGGGATTTATTAATCTCGTCTTTCCAGAAATCCTCATTTACGCTCATGTTGTAAAGCTCGATGTAACGCTTATTTAACTCGAAGTTCTCATCCCGAAGTGCCTGACGCTCAGCCAAAAGCGGGCGGTACAAATAGTTTACAGCAACAATTACTATGATAACTACCAGTGCTAACATCAACAGGAAAATCTGCATTTCATTGCCTTTTTTCTTCTCCATGCTACTGTACCTCCGTTCCTTCTGTTGTATTCTCGACAGCTTCCTCGCCCTCAGGTACATCTGCCGGTTTCTGTAAGATACAGTTTACCGTAAATACTACCTCGGTACGATTGGTGGTCTCATCCACGTTCTCAACGATACCGCCGATGGTTACATCGGAAATATACGGAATGGACTTTAACTGCATCAATACCTTAGCTGCCTCATCCTTGGTAACCGTGGAGAAATTAATCGTCATGGCATTTCCAGTAATGGAGAAGGAATGTACCAACGAACGTGCCGGCAATGCTTTCTCCAAAGCTGCAATAATATCATTGAGCTGCTCCGCCATGGAGAAACTGAGTGAATCCGTTGCCTTCATGCTTTCAATGGACTCCTGGCTTGCAAGATACACCGCATACAGGTCCTCGATGCTCTCTGCCTCTGCAATGTTCTGTTCAAACAGCGCCTTCATATCCTTCTCGTAACTGATATCGATGGAGGTCTTAATAACCAGACCTGCAATAATCGCAGCCGCCGCGATAAATATCGAACCGGACAAAATCGCAATATTCTTCTTTTTCTCTCTTAAGATAGCCTCGGCCGGACGCATACCCAGCGGATTTACTACCGCACCAAAGCAGGCTAAGAACTCAGCGCCTCTCTGCTCAAACTCTACTGCCGACTTGGAGAAGAGTACGCCCTCGGTTACGTCGAGAATTTCTACCGGCATACCCAGCTCATCCGAAATCAAGGCGTCTGCACCCTGTACGGAGGTTGCCAGACCGGTCAGGTAAATCTTCTCTATCGGAGAATCCGGATGGTTTGTAGTAAAGTATTCGATTACTCGGCGCACACGGCCTACGATATCTCTTGCCGCTTCGGAAACATCCTGTCTTGCCGTAATACGACGATTCAAAATATCTCCGTCGGAAAGGATACGCTCCACGCTCATGTCGTTGGACTCCGCTGCTTCCTTATCCGCATCTGCCTTTTCGGTCTCGATACGCTTAAAACGGTTCTCACGAATCTTTGCCAGCTCACGCTTCTCCCATTCCTCGTCCATCTGGGCGTTAATGGTAAGATACTCACCGTCCAGCAACATCTTTAAGGCTTCCGTCTGGTTGGTCACCTCATCGTAACAATGGGACTCTAAGAGGGCATCTGCCAGGTTGGCAACACCGTAGTTAACCGTTCTCTGTACACCAAGCTCTCCCTTATCCAGTACCATTACCACCGTAGCGGTTTCGTTCATCTGCATGATAAGGCTGACATCCTGCAGGGTGGAACGCTTCAACCACTGGAACATGGAGTTACCGGTTACGTCCATGGACAGGACATTACACTTCATAGCCTCCGCTAACATATAGAAGCACTGTAACAATGTCTCCGGAATCGCATATACCATCAAACGATACTGATTCTGCTCTTTATCCTGACCGATAACGGTATGGGAAATCACGTGATCGGAAATATCCATCGGGAAATAGTCGGTTGCTTCCGCCTGTACGATATTCTTTAACATCTTTTCCTTCAAGGCGGTTACCGTAACCTCACGGCTGATTACCTTATTGGAAGAAATCGTAAAGATAATATCCTTCGTCTTAATGCCGGCTGTCTGCATCTGCATGCTCAGCTTCTCCGCAAACTCGTCCGTTTCGCGGATATAACCATCCTCTATGGTATTCGGCGGGGTGTCAAATACAACCGCTTTCCGTACGCGCTGTACCTTGCTGCCCACTTCCAACTCCAGCAATCTGGTTTGTGTCAGGCCGATTTCAATGCTTACTATTGTTTTTGCCATAAAACCCTCCTTATGTTCGTGGTACCCACATATAACATTTCAGTAACACATGCCATTTCATACCCTGCTGAAATGTCATATGAGTCTATCTCTCCCATCACCCGTCTGTCCTCTTACACAGAAAACAGCCCTAAATACGCGTTGATAATCCATTCACCCACCAGCGCGGCAATGAAAATACCTACCGCCAGATACGGTCCGAAGGCCAGCTGCCGGTCTTCTCCCGACACCTTCATCCGAATCGGATGTACAATGACGGCCAATACGCAACCGATCATCATAGAAAGAAAAATCTTCGGTCCGCCCAGGAGCAGTCCCGCTGCCGCCATGAGTTTTACGTCACCGCCACCCATGCCTTCCTTCTTAAGAAACTTAAGGGAAATCCAGGCCGCCAGTAAAAACATACCGCTGACCAGGAAAAATCCTACAACATAAAGCACCCAATTCTTTAAGTCGGTGCACAACCGTACCACTCCCAACAGGAGAATAAATACATTGAGTCCGAGGGGAATCTCATAGGTACGGAAATCAATGATTGCAATTACCAAAAGTGCAGAAGCCAACAGACAGTACAAAATTCCCTCTACGGTCAGACCGCGAAGGAAAATAGTACCCAACCATAATAACCCGTTCAGTGCCTCTATCAGAGGATACTGCACGGAAATCTTCGCTTTGCACTTCCGGCACTTGCCGCCCAGGCAAAGCCATGAAAACACCGGCACTAAGTCGTACCACTTGAGCCCATAACCACAGCTCATGCAGTGTGACGGAACCGTCACGATGCTTTCATGCTTTGGAATTCGGTAAATGCAAACATTTAAGAAACTGCCAATCAGTATTCCGTAAAGAAATACTAACGGATAAATTATCACTTCGTATCCTTCCATACCAATTGGTCCTTTCTGAAATGAGAGATTCCGTTGGGGATTCATCCTAGGCTAAATTTGTGCTTAAAAGGTGTTCCCTTCCCGGCGGCAAAGCCGCCGGGAGGAGGGAAGAATTGTTACATTAGGTGGTCGGTGCTCCCGGATAACTAACCGTTACAACACCGGCACTGCTAATACTAAATGTAAACTTGCCACCAGCAGAAGTCTTTGCAGAATAATCTCCGCCGGTTACCTCTGTTACATATGTTGCGAAACTACCTAAAGTAGCAACATCAGTAGCATCATAATTCTTACTGGTTACCGTAGGAACTGCTACGCCGTCAGCCTTTGCATCTGCAACTGCAATCTGAAGTGCAGACTTAATATCCTTTGCAGTGTTTGCATCGGAATTGGTCTTTGCCTTGTCTACCCACTTCATTACCTGCGGAGCAAGTGCTACTGCGATGATACCCATGATCAATACTACTACGATGAGCTCGACCAGGGAGAAACCTTTGTTGTTCTTCTTGTTCAATAACTTCTTCATACTTTTTCTCTCCTTTTTGTGTAATATTTTATGTTAAACTATCCCCCTACGCCTGCATGCATCACTGCACCGGTTATGTAGGCGCCCCCCGGGAATAGAATTAACCTTAATAGGTTCCGGATACTGTGGAAACCGTAACCGCTCCCGTATCCTTGATTTCAATCTGAAAAACTTTTCCGTTTTCGTTTTGTACCTCAGGAAAATCACCGCCAGCACATTCTGTCAATATTGCAATCATTCCACTGTTAGGGTCTGTTCCGTCTGTTGCCGTGATTCCAGCAGAGGTCACAATATAGTTGGCATCAATCAAATTGCCCCCCTCACTCTCATACTCAGCAACTGCCGCCTGCCCGATGGACTTTAAATTATCCTTTACGCGCAAGTCCGCACTTTGCTTCGCAGCCGCCACCCATTTCATTACCTGCGGCGCCAAGGATACTGCAAGAATGCCCATAATCAGCACCACTACAATAAGCTCTACTAAAGAAAATCCTTTGTCTTGATTTTTCTTCTTCATAAGGTACTCCTCTTTTATAGATTCTCCATACCCCCATACATATCAATCATCGGCATGTACATTGCCAATACCAGTACCGCCACAATAGCACCTAACACTACGATAATGAGCGGTTCCATCAAAGTGGTCAAACTGCCGGTGGCAATCTCTACTTCATCCTCATAGTAGTCCGCTGCCTTAATCAACATACCATCGATATTACCGGTCTCTTCTCCGATTTTAATCATCTGAGGAATCATCATCGGGAACAGTCCGCTTCTGCGAAGAGGCTCACTTAAGTTTGTACCTTGCTCTACCTCTTTCTTAGCCGCCTGCAGAGCCCGCTTAAAGTGGATGTTCTTCATGGAACGGCTCGTAATGTCCAGTGCCTCGGACAGTGGGATGCCTGCGCCCATCAATGTACTGATGGTACGGGCAAAGGAAGCAGAAGCCGTCTTTACCGACAACTTACCGAAGATAGGAGCCTTGATAGCTATCGTGCCGAACACCACCTGCCCTGCCTCTGTCTTGGCAAAAGCTGTCACTGCAATGCCCACTACTGCGACAATCAAAATCAACAAATACCACTTATGCATCAGGAAATCACTGAATGCCATAACCGCCTTGGTAATCCCCGGAAGCTCAGAGCCCATACCTGCAAACATCTTAGCAAACTGCGGAATAACAAGGATGGACATAGCAATCAATACACCGATGGCTACAATAATGATAACAATCGGATACATTAAAGCCTTCTTTACAAGAGCCTTTAACTTCGCGCTCTTCTCAAACTGCACCGACATACGCTCCATGGCCAGCTCCAAACTACCGGAAGCCTCACCCGCTTCCACCATGTTGATTAAAATAGCCGGATAAATCTTCGGACTAGCCTTCATAGCCTCTGCCAAAGTACTACCCTTCTGTACCGCCGTCTGGGTCTCCTTAATGGCCTTTGCGAATACCTTATTCTCCGTCTGGTCCACCAGCATGCCGAGAGCCTCTACAATGGTCACGCCCGCTGCCAAAATACTCTGGAACTGACGACAGAAGACACTTAAGTCTCGCGGCTTTACCGGATTACCGATGGAAATATTAATGTCCTTATTTAATAACGTCTGCTGCTCTACCTTGGTAGGAACGAGCCCCTGCTCTCTGAGCATCGCCATGGCACGGCTCTGGGTGTTGGCTGAAATAGTGCCCTTTACCTTCTTACCGTCCTTTGTCACGGCGGTATATATGTAATCCGTCATTGTCCTGCTCCTTTCCGTCCTTAATAGATACGCTTCTGCATACTGAGAATATCCTGCGCATAGGAAAGCGCGGTATCCTTTGTAATCTTATTCTTCATGTACAGGTTGTACAAGGAATCATCCATCAGCTCCATGCCCAGCTTCTTACTGGTCTGGATAAGACCGTTAATCTGATGAGTCTTACTCTCACGGATGAGATTCCGGATGGCCGGGCTACCGAACATGACCTCAAAGGCTGCCACACGGCCGTTACCCTCACTGTTAAGGAGAAGCTGCTGGGAGATAACCGCCTCCAATACGTTACTAAGCTGGAGACGAATCTGCTGCTGCTGCCCTGTCGGGAATACGTCGATGATACGGTCGATGGTAGCTGCCGCACCAGTGGTATGTAAGGTGGAGAGTACCAGGTGACCGGTCTCTGCTGCGGTAATGGCAGTGGAGATGGTGTCCAGGTCTCGCATTTCTCCGAGAAGAATAACATCCGGGTCCTCACGGAGTGCCGCACGGAGTGCGCCGGTGTAGTTCTTGGAGTCCATACCGATTTCTCGCTGATTGATGACCGCCTCCTTATGGGAGTGCAGATACTCGATCGGGTCCTCCAGAGTAATGATATGACAGTTTCGAATCTTATTCATCATATCGATTAAGGAAGCCAGAGTAGTGGACTTACCGGAACCGGTCGGTCCCGTTACAAGCACCAGACCACGCTTTCTGTGAATCAACTCCTGTACTTCCTTCGGAATCCCTAACTGGTCCGCCGGCGGCACCTGGGTACCTACCAAACGGAGTACTGCGGCATATACACCGCGCTGCTTAAATACATTTACTCGGAAACGTCCCTCGCCGATGATGGCATAGGAGAAGTCCGCTTCGCCAAACTGGTCCAGACGCTCCTTTGCTGCCTCGTTTAAAATCGGGAAAATCAACTCCTGTAAACGGGCCGGCGTCAGCACCTCGTCCGTCATGGACACCAGCTTGCCGTGGATACGGGCCTTCGGCGGGATAGCTGCCGTCAGGTGTACGTCGGACGCCTTCAGTTCTTTTGCTCTCAGTAATAGGGAATCAATCTCTGCCATAGGAACTCCTTTACATATCATCCTCATTTGCGTATGCGATACGCAACAACTCATCTATACTGGTAATGCCTTCCCGCACCAGACGAGCCGCACTCATACGCAGGGTGCTCATACCCTCCGTCAGTGCCTGCTCCTCCAGCTCCTCAGCGGCTGCGCCGCGGGAAATCAGGCGTTTTACCTTATTGGTAACCGGAAGTATCTCATATACACCGATACGTCCTTTATAACCGGTCTCGTTACACTGCGGACAACCGCACGGTTTGTAAATCTTCGTATCCGGCGTACGTTCTCCGATAATCTGCCACTGCTCCGGCGTCGGCTCGTACTCCTGCTTACAGGTACATAAGCGGCGTACAAGACGCTGGGCGATAACTCCTACAATGGAGTCCGCCAAAAGGTAGGAAGCAATGCCCATGTCCGCCAGACGGCCGATGGAACTGGCTGCACTGTTGGTATGCAGGGTGCTTACTACAAGGTGACCCGTAATCGACGCGGTAACCGCGATGCTGGCGGTCTCCTCGTCTCGAATCTCACCGATCATGATGATATCCGGGTCTTGTCGCAGGATAGAACGAAGGGCTGCCGCAAAGGTCATATCCGCTTTTACGTTTACCTGCACCTGGTTGATACCGTCGATGTTGGCCTCCACCGGGTCCTCAACGGTAATAATGTTAACGTCCGAGGTATTTAACTCACTGAGCGCCGTGTACAGCGTCGTGGACTTACCGGAACCGGTCGGTCCCGTAACTAAGATAATACCGTTCGGGTTTGCTAAAATGCGTTCAAACTTACGCATCTCTACATCGGAGAAGCCAAGGTTCTTCTTATCTCTGGAAAGTGTCTGCTTGGAGGTAAGTCGCATTACCACCTTCTCACCGAACACCGTCGGTAGGATAGACACTCGGATATCGTACTCCATACGGTCGACAATCTGAGTGATACGACCGTCCTGCGGCTTTCTCTTCTCGGAAATATCCATACCGCCGATAATCTTAATACGGGCAATGATGGCGGAAAGTAACGCCACCTGGTAATTATTGATCTCCTGCAGTACACCGTCGATACGGTATCTGACACGGATAATCGTCTCCATCGGCTCAATATGAATATCGGAAGCACGCATACGCACGGCCTGCTCGATAATTGTCTTAACTAAAATAACAATTGGGGAATTTTCTACATCGGCACGAGCCTCTTCCTGAGCCTTTGCCTCCTCTTCCTTTTCTCCGCGCTCCTGAGTAAAACGGTCCGCCATGGCCTTCGTCTCCTGGCCGCCGTAATACTTATCAATGGTACGCATGATTTCGGTATTGGTTGCAAGTACAGGCACAATGTCCATACCGGTTACAATGGAAAGGTCATCGATTGCCATAATGTCCATCGGATCTTCCATTGCTACTTTGATACCGCTACTATTTTTATCGTCCCAAGCATACGGAATCATTACATATTTTTTTAACAAAGTCGCATCCGTAACAAGTCTCGTAATCTCCTGCGGAATCTTTACTCCCGCCAGGGATACCGATTCTATATTCAGCTGCTGTTTCAAAACGTCGATAATTGCTTCTTCTGTGGTAAAATTCTTTGCTACCAGCGCAACACCGAGACGTATCTTCTTCGGCTGCTGCTTCTGATACTCTAATGCCATCAGTAACTGCTCATTGGAGATAACTCCGGCTTCTACGAGCATGTCACCGAGACGCTTTTTTTTCCGTCCGAATCCTTCACTTGCAGTGGAACTCATCTACCGGTCCCCCTTCGCCTGTTAATACCGACACTTTCCATCCCAACTCTGTCTATTCACGTTCTCTTTACTTGTCCATATTATAACACAGAATCTGTCCTTTTTCAAGAGTTTTTATCGTCTAAACCACATATTTTTTCAGAAAATTTTCACTTAGTGCACTATTTTTTTGTCAATTCGCATATTCTGTGTTTTTTCGTTCTTCTCACACAATCTCTTGTGGTTTCCCAGAAAACGACAAAAATAGTCCGGTCGCATTTTTTTGCAACCGGACTATCATAGATACAAAATATCCTTAGATTCTGGCTTTGCGCCCCCGCATTTCCACGGGTTTGCCCATGTCTTTTGGAATTGTTTTACAACTTACAGTACGCTCTTCACAGCCTTTACTACGTTGTCTACGGTGAAGCCGAACTTCTCGAACAAGGTGTTAGCCGGAGCGGAAGCACCGAAACCGGTCATGGTTACGGTAGCGCCGTCAAGGCCGACATACTTGCCCCAACCGTAGTCGATGAGAGCCTCTACTGCTACTCTTGCGCGGATGTTCTTCGGAAGAACGCTCTCCTTGTACTCTGCGCTCTGCTGCTCGAAGAGATCCATACACGGCATGGATACAACTCTTACATCTACGCCTTCCTTCGCAAGTACTTCCTTTGCGTCAACTGCAAGGGATACTTCGGAACCGGAAGCGATGATGATAGCATCCGGAGTAGCCTTGGTGGAGTCAGCGATAACATAACCACCCTTTAATGCTTCCTTAGAGGAACCTGCAAGCTGCGGAAGGTTCTGTCTGGTAAGAACTAATGCAGTCGGGGTCTCCTTGGAGGTAGCTGCGGAATACCAAGCAGCGATGGTCTCGGTAGCATCTGCCGGACGGAATACGTTGAAGTTCGGCATAGCACGAAGCATAGCTAACTGCTCGATCGGCTCATGGGTCGGTCCATCCTCACCAACACCGATACTGTCGTGAGTTAATACATAAGTGGTCGGAATACGCATGATGGAAGAAAGTCTTGCCATCGGCTTTACGTAGTCACTGAATACGAAGAAGGTGGAAACAAAGGCACGAAGACCATGTAAGGTCATACCGTTACCGATTGCTGCCATTGCAAGCTCACGAACACCGAAGTGTAAGTTACGGCCTGCGTAATTCTCCTTGGAGAAATCTCCCGCATCCTTCATATAGGTCTTGGTGGACGGAGCAAGGTCTGCTGCACCACCGATTAATGCCGGAACGTAGTCCTTTAAGCGGTTAAGAACAACACCGGAAAGGTTTCTGGTAGCTTCCGGCTTGTCGTCGAATGCCCAGAACTCTTCGTTGTTGATTAAATCCTTAGCGATGTCAAGGTTGAACATATCGTCCCAAGCCTTCTTCATCTCCGGATACTTTGCGCAGTACTCTGCAAACATCTTGTTCCAAGCTTCCTCATCCTTTGCCTTTTCAGCGGAGATTGCCTTGTAGTTTGCATATACTTCGTCCGGTACAAAGAACGGCTCGGTAGACGGCCAGCCAAGGTTTTCCTTCATAGCTGCTACATTATCAACACCAAGCGGTTCGCCGTGAGCGCTTGCCTTACCCTGCTTAGCCGGGCAACCGAAACCGATCTGGGTCTTGCAGATAATGAAGGACGGCTTCGTGGTCTCTGCCTGAGCAGCACGAATAGCCTTACCGATCTCTTCTAAGTTGTTACCGTCTTCTACGGTAAGCGTCTGGAAGCCGAATGCCTTCATGCGGCCCTCAACATCCTCGGTGAACGCGATGTCGGTGCTTCCTTCGATGGAAATCTTATTGGAATCGTATAATACGATAAGCTTGCTTAAACCAAGGGTACCTGCGAGGGAGAATGCCTCAGAGGAAATACCCTCCATCAAACAGCCGTCACCACCGAGTACATAGGTGAAGTGGTCAACTACATCATAGCCGTCCTTGTTGAACTTTGCAGCAAGGTGAGCTTCTGCCATAGCCATACCTACAGCCATAGCCATACCTGCACCAAGCGGGCCGGTGGTAGCTTCTACACCTCTGGTGTGACGATACTCCGGATGACCCGGGGTAAGGGAATCAAGCTGACGGAACTGCATCAAGTCTTCCTTGGTGAGACCGTAGCCGAATAAATGTAATAAAGAGTAAAGCAAAGTGGAACCGTGACCACCGGAAAGGATGAAACGGTCTCTGTTTGCCCAGTCCGGATTTGCCGGATTGTGCTTCATTTCCTTTGCCCAAAGCTCGTAAGCAACAGCAGCAGCGCCAAGCGGAAGACCCGGATGACCGGAATTTGCCTTCTGTACGGCATCAGCTGCAAGAACGCGGATCGCGTTTACAGACATGTTATCAATCGTACTCATGTAAAATACCTCCGTATACTTTTTTATGAATACCAGGCTAAAAAGTAGTGCATTTGCTTATGCCGGCATAAGCACAAATGCACGTACTCTTTAGCCGCCCAAACATGAGGAAGTAGCGATTTGCGTCAGCAAATCTGCGGATTCCGAATGGTTGGAGGATTGCGAAAGTTGCATAGCAACGAAGCAATCCGTGGTAATTTAGATTGCTTGTATTACTTGCCGAATACAGCGATGTAGTCCTTCTGGAACTTCTCGATACCCTGATCGGTAAGCGGGTGCTTGGTCATCTGCTCGATTACGGAATACGGAACCGTAGCGATGTCAGCGCCTGCTAAAGCACAGTCGGTAACGTGAATCGGATTTCTTACGCTTGCTGCGATGATCTGAGTATCGATATCATCGTACATAGCGAACATATCGGAAATGGTGCGGATTAAATCGATACCCGGCATGGAGATGTCGTCAAGTCTTCCAAGGAACGGAGAAACGTAGGTAGCACCTGCTCTTGCAGCAAGAAGAGCCTGGTTAGCGGAGAATACTAAGGTAACGTTGGTCTTAATACCCTCAGCAGCCAAAGCCTTGGTAGCCTTTAAGCCTTCTACGGTCATCGGAATCTTAACAACCATGTTCGGATGAATCTTTGCAATCTCTCTACCCTCAGCAATCATACCCTCTGCATCAACAGTGGTAGCCTTAACCTCGCCGCTGATCGGTCCGTCAACGATGTCGGTGATCTCCTTGATTACTTCCTCGAAGATTCTGCCTTCCTTCGCAATCAGGGACGGGTTGGTGGTAACGCCGCAAATAACGCCCATGTCATTTGCCTTCTTAATGTCTGCTACATTCGCAGTGTCGATAAAAAACTTCATGGATAAATCCTCCTTAAAATAATATCGTTTGTTATAAATGCTCAGATACCATCACTATACACCAAAAACAAGAATATTTCAATCTTTTTTTCGCGATGGGCAAAAAAACCTTTATTTCGAAAGCTCCGTCAGCTCCGCAAACCGATATCCCTCTGCCTTAAGATTATCAATTACATCTCCCAGCGCCTGGGTATTGGATTCGGATACATTATGCATCAGCACAATGGTACCGTTATGATGATAGGTATTAAAATGGTCTACCACATATGCCTTCCCAGGCTGGTCATTCACGTCATAATCATAGTAAGCAATACTCCAGAAAATCGAAGCATAGCCCATATCCTGCGTGACTTTCAAGGTACGTTCGCTGTATTCCCCCATCGGCGGACGGAAAAACGGATCAATGGGATAACCTGTCTGCTCTTCCATCACTCTTGCCACTTCGTGCAGCTCAGCTTCCAGCTCCTCCGGTGTCAAATCCGGAGAACTCAAGTGCCGCACCGTATGGTTGCCTACCAAGTGTCCTTCGTCCTTCATCCGCTTTACATAGGCCGGATTTTTAACAATAAAATCCTTTGTCACAAAGAACATAACCTTTACGTCTTTTTCCGCCAGGGTATCCAAAATCGACGGTGTAAACCCGTTCTCATATCCACAGTCAAAGGTCAAATAAATCACCTTATCCTCATCCTGTACATTCTTGTCCAAATAATAGGCAGAGTACTCGTTAATCGGGAACTCCTCTCCGCTTCCGGACGGCTTATGGTCCTTGTTTCTCCGGAACCACCATGCCTTTTTATCATTCGAGTATTCTTCGTAGTTTGCGTTTACAATTTTAATCGCTCCCGGCATGCTGTTGGGATGGTCCGACGGTTCAATCACCGGTGTAGCGGTCTCCGACGAAGTCTGCGTCGCAGACTGATTTTCCTCTATGAGCTTGTCCGAATTCTCCTCCGAACTCTCTCCCGGTGTCATTGTCAGCTCCGGATTTTGCATTGTCTCCGGATTCCGTTCTCCTATTGTTCCTGATGTTGTACCCGGCTTGTCCCCTGTCTCGCTTCCCGGTATCGTATCCTTTACCGGCGCTGCGGTTGCCTCATCCTTTTTGTCCGGATTCTTCGTCATCTCCGGCGCATCGATCGCTTCCGGTGCAGGAGTTACTGTTACACTTGTCCCGAAAACTTCCTTTTCCTGTTCCTTTCCGGTACTGATACATATTCCCACAAATGCCAAAGCTACGATGAAATAAATTGCTTCAGCTATCCACTGTTTCTTCATTTACACTCCTCTTTCCACAATATAACAGACCGCATATCATCCAGAAATACGGCGCCACCTGAATTACGCTGATGTTAAAAAAAGCCTGCGCAATATAACCGAAAAAGGCAAAGAAAGCGATTTTTGAAATCATGTCCTGCTTCTCATGCTCCGCTGTTTTCCGTTTCCTTCCGAAAAACTGTTTCAATCCCGGTATAAACAAAGAGAATAAAAATACAAGGTAAATAACAAGGGCAAAAAATCCTTCAGTTATCCATAAGTTTAGATATTCGTTGTGTGCTTTATCTACATATTGACCGTTAAACGAATATCCCCATTTCTCTATCCAAAGCGACCCGAGATGCTCAACTCCACATCCTAAAACTCCGTATTCCGGCATCAAAGAGACAATTTGTTTCCAAATCAACATCCGTCCGCTTCCCACACTGTTTCCGAATACACTTCCCTCCGTCTTTATCTGTTCCCCTACCGTCTTAATTTCGGCCGTAACACCCCCGCCTTTCTCAAGATCAAATAAATAAATGACCGCCACCAAGCCGAAAGCAAGTACAAAAAACTGGAACAGCTTTCTACGTTCTGACACCAGTGCCAAAAACAAAACCATAAGAAGCATCATAACCAGACCTGCATATACCAACGCAGATCTCGCACAAATACATCCGATATATCCCATTATTACAAGTACATACCAAATAATTTGATTCCACCTAGAAAACGGATGTGTCACCTCCAACTCCTTATGATAGGAATAAAATCCACCGATTCCTACGCCCGTAAACAGTACCGTAAATCCCCCATAGAAATTCGGATTTCGCATCGGAACGTATGCCATCCCCGGAAATCTTCCGCCAAACACATAAATTCCGGTATATTGAATCACTCCTAAAATGACCACTAACACACCAAGCAGTATAAATAAATGTAATATCCTTTTGTGATACTCCTCTTTATGTAACAATGAAGCCCCTATAAAAATCAAATAGTAGGCCAACAAAGAAAAAAAACCTTCTCCTCTAAGTTCGCTTCCGTACAAAGCCAGCATTTTATCTTCTGCAGATATCACCGAAATCACGCCAACTAATACCATTCCAATGATACATTTTACAGGAAGCTTCCCTTTTTCCAATGAAAATCGATTATTCAGGCACTCTGTCAAAAGTAAAAATCCAAAATAGAATACAGAAATTGCCAATATCGTCGCCTGCATTCCAACCGCCTTATCCGATTCCGGCAAAAAAAGCTGCGGTACCGGCAGCACAAACATCAACACTGCTAACCCGTAATACAACAATTTCTGTACCTGTTCTTCCGTAATTTTTTTTATCTTCTCTATCATAGTTATACTTCCTTCTCTATCCGTTTCCGCCTTCTGAAACAACAAAGGCTATAGCTTATTATACAAGAAAACCAACAAAAAAAGCAATCCTACGATTGCCCTTTTGTATTCTTATACTGAGCCACGCGGGACTCGAACCCGCGACACCTTGATTAAAAGTCAAGTGCTCTACCGCCTGAGCTAGTAGCCCATCTTTTTTGTCTCGAAAATTTTCCTTATCAAAAATCCTCGAATTAACAAAAAAATAATGCCCAGAACCGGAATCGAACCAGTGACACACGGATTTTCAGTCCGTTGCTCTACCAACTGAGCTATCTGGGCATGGTATCGTAAAAAGTGAATTTCTTTCTACTGAGTTGCGGGGGCAGGATTTGAACCTACGACCTTCGGGTTATGAGCCCGACGAGCTTCCAGACTGCTCCACCCCGCGATAATCAATTATTCTTTTGTTAAGTGGATGGGGAAGGATTCGAACCTTCGAAAGCGTCGCTAACAGATTTACAGTATGCCCCCTTTGGCCACTCGGGAA
>JAFYMC010000028.1 GCA_017556805.1 Lachnospiraceae bacterium
ACAGATGGTATCACCGGTAGTAGTAAACTTGAAGCCTACTGCTGCAGCGATATCACCGGAGTAAACCTTTTCAAGGTCCTCTCTCTTATTTGCGTGCATCTGGAGAATACGTCCTACACGCTCCTTCTTATTCTTCGTAGCATTGAGTACGTAAGAACCTGCGTTCATCGTACCGGAATATACACGGAAGAATGCTAACTTACCAACAAACGGGTCAGCCATAATCTTGAATGCAAGAGCTGCGAACGGCTCTTCATCGGAAGACTTTCTGGTAACTTCGTTACCATCCTCGTCAACACCCTTGATGTCCGGTACATCGGTCGGAGCCGGCATGTACTCGATAACTGCATCAAGAAGCTTCTGAACGCCCTTGTTTCTGTAAGCGGAACCACAGCATACCGGAATGGTCTGGCAGTTGATGGTTGCCTTTCTGAGAGCCTTCTTTAACTGAGCAACGGTCGGCTCATTACCCTCGAGATACATCTCAAGGAGCTCATCGTCGGTCTCACAAATCTTTTCGATTAACTCTGCGCGATATAACTCACAGTCGTCAACCATATCAGCCGGGATATCGGTAATCTCGATCTGATCGCCCTTATCATCAAGATAGATATAAGCCTTCATCTCAAACAAGTCTACAAGACCCTTGAAGGTATCTTCCTTACCGATCGGGAGCTGTAAAACAACCGGGTTCTTACCCAGTCTGGTCTTAATCATTTCTACTACATTGAAGAAATTTGCACCGGAAATGTCCATCTTATTAACGAATGCCATTCTCGGTACGTTATACTTATCAGCCTGACGCCATACGGTCTCAGACTGCGGCTCAACGCCGCCCTTTGCACAGAATACACCAACGGCACTATCAAGTACACGTAAGGAACGCTCAACCTCTACGGTGAAGTCTACGTGACCCGGGGTATCAATGATGTTGATACGCTGCTCTTCTGCCTTCGGCATGCCTTCATACGGATACATCTGTGTCCAGTGACAGGTGGTAGCTGCGGAAGTAATGGTGATACCTCTCTCCTGCTCCTGCTCCATCCAGTCCATGGTTGCATTACCCTCGTGGGTATTACCGATCTTATGATTTACACCGGTGTAGTAAAGAATACGCTCGGTAAGAGTGGTCTTACCTGCATCGATGTGCGCCATAATACCGATATTTCTGGTTCTCTCTAACGGATATTCTCTTCCAGCCAAGATTTTGTCCTCCTATTCTCAATTCTGATTCCGATTAACTGCATTTACGCAGATAGTATTGCCTGTTTAGGCAAATACTACCAACGATAGTGAGCAAATGCCTTGTTTGCATCTGCCATCTTGTGCATGTCTTCTTTTCTCTTTACTGCGGAACCGGTATTGTTTGCGGCATCCATAATCTCACCTGCAAGTCTGTCCTGCATGGTCTTTTCGCCTCTCTTACGAGAAAACATCGTAAGCCAACGAAGCGCAAGCGCCTGTCTTCTCTCCGGTCTAACTTCAACCGGTACCTGATAGGTAGCACCACCGATACGTCTTGCCTTAACTTCGAGAACAGGCATAACATTGTTCATTGCCTCTTCGAATACTTCAATCGCATCCTTACCGGTCTTCTCTGCTACGGTTGCGAATGCACCGTAAACAATCTTCTGTGCCGTACCTTTTTTACCGTCTAACATAATGTTGTTGATAAGCTTCGTAACAACCTTATTGTTGTATAACGGATCTGCCAATACGTCTCTCTTTGCAATATGTCCTTTACGTGGCACGTTTCTTCCCTCCTTAACTAGCGACCGCCCTGCGGCCATTAATTCAACGGTACTCACATTACTGTGTTCGCGCTCAGTTTAATCTATTCTTCAAGGCTGCGCAGCCACCTGCAATCTCTCATGAAAAATTAACCCTGGCACCGTCTGCTTATTAAGCAAACACAATCTGTAATGGAAAACTATTTGTTACTGATTTATTTTGCGTCCTTCGGTCTCTTTGCACCGTACTTAGAACGAGCCTGGCGTCTCTTAGCAACACCTGCGGTATCCAAGGTACCTCTGATGATATGATATCTGGTACCCGGAAGGTCCTTTACACGGCCACCACGGATAAGCACAACGCTGTGCTCCTGAAGGTTGTGACCTTCACCCGGGATATAGCTGGTTACTTCGATTCCGTTGGAAAGACGTACTCTGGCAATCTTTCTTAATGCAGAGTTCGGCTTCTTCGGGGTCGTTGTTCTTACTGCGGTACATACACCACGCTTCTGCGGGGAGGAAGTATCCGTACTCTTCTTGTGTAAAGAGTTGAATCCCTTCTGTAATGCCGGAGCAGTAGACTTCTTCTCTAAGGACTTTCTGCCTTTTCTAACTAACTGATTAAATGTAGGCATTAATTTTTCACCTCCTATAATTTTAAGAAAAAAACTATGTGGCTGCCTGGCAGACTTAAAATCTGCATATTCCTTTGCGTTTGCACGCAAAAATAGCCGCGTTTAGCACGCGCAATCTATATTATATCTGTATCGGGAAATCTTGTCAAGCACTTTTTCGTAAAAATAACAGTAAAAAAACACCCTGAAATCCTTGTGTTACCGCTTCTGATTTCAGAGTGTTTTCCGCTGTTTCATCCCACGGTATACTTCTTGTAATTACCGATAATAATCTGCGGATACTTTTCTCCCCGGAATTCATCCACCGACGGAGAAAAGGCAAGTGTCAGTCGTACTTCTCCTCTGCCACGGTACAATTCCTGCACCGCCGCTTCTCCGCACGCCTCCGTAAGATATGCTTCAAATCCGTCCGCATCCTGAAAATACAGGCCGGTCAGAGATGTTCCCGCCGTATCCGTTATCTGCAGTCTCAGGGAGCTTCCGTCCTTTCCGATACGCCGCATTCCTTTTACGTACACTCCGCTTGCCGCAAACACCGGTTTCGGATTTCCGTTGCCGAAAGGCTCTAACTGTGCCAGTTCCTCCATAAGTTCTTCCGAAATCGCCCCGAACGGAAGCACCGCATCCAGATAAAGCTTCGGTGTTAACTCTTCTGCAGTCAACCCCGCTGCCGCATTTAACCGTTCCTCCAACAGACTCACATGTTCCTCCGGCAAAGAAAGCCCCGCCGCCATAGGATGGCCGCCGAAGGCCAAGAACAAATCTTTCTGCTCCGACAGTTTTTCAAACATAGAGTAGCCTTCGATAGAACGACCGGAGCCCTTTACGCAAGTTTCTCCCTTTGTAAGAACCAGTGTCGGCAGGTAAAACTTCTCTCTGATCCGTCCGGCCACAATGCCTGCCAGACTTTCGTGGCACTCCGGCAAATAGAGTACCAGCACCTGTACGCCTCCCTGTGCTATCTTTTCTTCCGCAAGCTCTACCGCCTGTCTCGTTGCCGCAAGGGTCATTTCTTTCCGAATATCATTCAGTTCCTTTAAATGAGCCGCCCGGCTTGCCGCTTCGGCTCCGCTGTCGCAAAGAAGCAGCTCCAACCCCAAAAGTGCGGTATCCAGTCTTCCCGCCGCATTAAAGCACGGCCCCAGCAAAAAGCCCGCATGGTACGCCGTCAGTTCCTTATCCTCCAAGTCATAGGCAGCTATCAACGCCAGGATTCCCGCATTGTCACATTTTTTTGCCTGACGTAACCCTTGTGCTACCGCCACACGGTTCTCCCCCGTCAATTCCATCACATCACACACCGTAGCAAATGCCACCGGCACCAAAAGCTCCCGAAGCAAATACTCCCGTTGCTCCTTTGTCACCAGGTCGTCTGCCTTTTGCAACAGGAGACAAATCACCTTATAGGCCACCATTGCCCCGCAAATTCCCGTTTGCGGATAGGTCTCTCCCGGCTGCTTCGGATTTACAATCACATCCGCCGGCGGAAGTTCGTAGCAAACCGTATCCTCGTCCTTCCTGCATGGAATTTCATGATGGTCGGTCACCACCACGGTCATGCCCAGCTCCTTCGCCCGGGCAATAGGCTCTGCCGCCGCAATTCCGTTATCACAGGTAAGAAGCAGAGCAATGTTATCCTGCTCTGCTTCCTCTATCATCCGCATATTCATGCCGTATCCGTCCGCTATCCGGTCCGGAATCCGGTAATCCGCAAATGCTCCCAGAACATGAAGTACTTTATATAGAAGAAACGTTGCCATCACACCGTCCACATCATAGTCTCCGATGATACGGATGCGCTTCTTTGCCCGGATATACCGTAACAGCAATTCTGCCGCCTCATCCGCATTCTTCAATAAGGAAGCTTCTGTAAGTCCTACTTCCTGTGGGTGCAGATAGCAAAGAGCTTGCGGCACTTCCGTAATCCCTCTGTTTGCCAGCACCCGGCAAACCGCCTTCGAAAGACCCAACTCCTGTTCCAGTCGTTCTACATCTGCTTTTTTATTCTTCAGTATCCATTCCGTCATGTTGCTCCTCATCCGGCCGCATCATTAAATCCGTTTTTATCGCAGCTCGCTTTACCTTTCCTGCCTTGACAGTCTTTTTTACTACCACAACCACTGCCACGATAATAACTGCCCAGATGATGAGATACAGGAAGTTGGTTACCAGCCATACCGCAAAATTTGCCAGACCTTCCTTAATCTCATACCAGGTATCCGCAAAACCGTCCTTCATTCTGGACCAAAGGGTCGGGTCCTGCTCCACCGGCACAATCCGCTTCACCTCGGACACATCAATCGTTACTGTGGAATAATTCACTTTATTATCATAGAGCTTTAAGGTGGACGCATAGGACTCTATTTCGTAGCGAAGCTCCGTTAAATGCTGCTCCAATACAAGAATATTTTCTACCGTATCCGCCTTTTCCAATAATGCTAAAAATCTCTCCTGCTCAATTTGCAAAGACTTCAGTCTTGCTTCGGTATCCGCATATCTGAGTGTAATATTCTCCGCATTTTCGGACTTTCTGACCACCGTTGCGGTCTCGCTGACACCGGACACAAACAAATCCAGCTTACTCTGCGGAATCCGAAGGGTCATGGACGCCGAACGATATCCGTAGCTGTCCATTCCGTTGCCGAAAATCTGAGAACTCTGTATGTAGCCTCCGAACTCAGCCACTTTCCCGTTCAAATAAGAAATGAGTGTATCGAATTCCTTTGTCTGTAACTGCATAGTAACGGTACGAATCAGCTTTTCGCTTTCCGAATTATACAATTCCGTTTCTCCGGCGCCGTCTGTCATGCCGATCCCGTTTCCGTACTCTCCTCTCGTTGTAGAAGAAGTCATACCGTCCGACTCCGGTGCTTCGGATTTGGAATAATAGTAATCCCCATCCGCCGTGTCCGCCAGAAAATAGTTTCCGCCGTTTACAGACTCCGCCATCATATCCGTTGTTTTTGCCGCACCGCAGCCGCTAAGAAGCAGTGCACCGATAACTCCGATCACCAACCATTTTTTCTTTTTCATAATATCTCCTCTCCGCACAATATACTTCTGTGCTCTAACCGATTAAAGTGAGCCGTTATAAAAAACAATACCCTCTCTACTGATTAGACGAGACACGGTTGCTGTCGGTTCCGTTTTTATGAAAAATTTCTATTTTATTCTTTCGACTCTGTTTCTTCTCTTAACTCTGCTTCCAGTTGATCCTTATCCCGCAGCATTCCCTCCTCGGTAAAGAACATAGCCGCATTCCAAAGAAGCCACTCATCATAACCGGCGGAATAGGTTGCGGATATCTGGGCACGAATCTCCTGTGGGCCGTAAGTAGCATACCGCCCCGCACCCAGATAGCTTGCCGTAAAATCTTGTAACCACGGACGCACCTCCGCACAATGTTGCTCTTCCGGAATTACGGAAAGCTTCTTTACGGAAGACTTTAACTCCGTCAAAAGCAGCTGGAACGGCTTCGTGTCCGGATACTTTAGTCCGGCGTATCCGAAGCTGTAATGGGACGGATATACCATCGGACAAATATAATCCAGATAGCGGCTTAATTCCACATAACTCTGGCCGATGCTTTCGCCGTCCGCCTTGCTGTTAATAATCGTACCGAATACATCACCGCTGACAAACACGCCCATCGGCTTTAATTCCTGACAGGCATACTTTACAAATCCGGTAATGGCATCAATCTTCGTCTTTCCCTCGTTCAGGCCTCCAAAATCCGCCTGAGTAAAGGATCCGGACGCTGACGTACGCAGATAGTCGAAATTTATCTCGTCAAAGCCTGCCTCCGCAGCCTCCTTCGCAACCTCTACAATATACTCCCATGCCTTCTCGCTGTACGGATTCAGCCACCGTTCGCCCTCTTTATCCACATAAATGGAACCGTCATGATTCCGCACCGCCAGCTCCGGATTCTTCATCGTTGCCACCTGATCCTTAAAGCATACGATACGTGCGATACAATAAATATCATGTTCTTTCAGCTTTCCCACAAAGGCCGGTAAATCTCTGATATACAAGGTCTCCGAACCGATTTCGTTTACAAGAGGATGTTGGGCGTCAAATAAAATACTTCCCACGTCATCCTTAATATCGATTACCATGGCATTTAACTCGGTCTCATCTAACATCTCAATCAATTCATCAATGGTCGGATAATCTCCCCTGCCCAGATATGCGGTGTTCACATAAATCCCCTTGGCATCCACCCGCTCTCTGGTATCCACAAAATCCGCCATAAATCCGTCCGGATACACGCTTGTCGGCATCCCGGTCACATCCGGCGTTATCTCCGGCTCCTGTGTCACCACCGGCGTCATCTCCGGTACCGGTGTCGGCGTCGTATTCTCGCTCTTTGCTTCCTTCTTATCTAAATGGTAATCCGCCACAAAATAAGCTCCCACGCCGATGCCCGCTGAAATCAGAAGCACTACAAAAAAACCGAGCAAACGGTTACTTTTCTTTTCCTTATATAATTTTCCGAAATCCGGCCCCGCATAACGGTTTCTGCTCCGTCTGCGTCGTCCGTTTCCATAACTTCGTCTACTCATAATTCAATCCCAACTTTCCTAATACATGGTATAATCTTTCCCACTTTCTATCTTATTGCAAAGCCCTTATTTTGTCAACGGTATTTCCGATAAAGCCAAAGAAGGCGGATATCCTGCATTTCCACAGGACATCCGCCCAAATAACTTCTTAACAAAGGAAGTCTCTGCCCACACAATTATGCGCCGCAGCACTTCTTATACTTCTTGCCGGAACCGCACGGACACGGATCGTTACGACCGATTTTCTTATCCTTTACTACCGTACCGGACTTCTTCTGCTCTAAGTACAACTCTTTTCTACGCTCCGGGGTAAGGAGGTTGTCCCACTGCGGAAGCTCGTAAAGCCAGGATGCATCAGCGCCTACCATGTTGTAGTAAAGCTTTTCCTTATCCCATGCAAGAGAAACCTTCGTATCCTCGGTCATCTCTTCAATCGGATTCGGAGTTACGAGGCTCTCGTTGATACCATCTAAGAAACCAACCATAATCTGAAGCGGGGTCTCATACTTTTCAGCTAACTGCTTTACGGTACCTTCCTCTACCATCTCCGGTGCGGAAAGAAGCTTCTCGTAAATGCCCTTCTCGATTACAAAATAATTATTCCAGAATGCCTGTCCCTCTTTGGAATTGATGTCAAGTGAATATGCGGCCTCACGCCACTCCTGTAATAAGCTCATAATTCTGTCCCTTTCAAAAAAATAAAATCTTTTGTATAAGCGGTGTAATCCCGGCTATACTATACTCAGGTACATCAAACGATGTACAACCGACACAAAACAGTCGGGGCTTCTTTTCCGACTCCCCCTCAGAAGAGAAGCACACAAAAGAAAGCAAAAACTTATCCTCCCCCTTTATATCGGACAAAGGCTGTTATTCCGACGGAATAGCGGTCTTTGTTTATTTTAACCGTGCTTCGCTGTTTTGTCAAGCAAAACAGACGTATCCTTACTTTAAAAATCCGTTCACAATCTGTGCTTCCGCTTCCTCTTCCGTAAGTCCCAGCGTCATCAGCTTAATAATCTGCTCTCCGGCAATTTTACCGATGGCTGCTTCGTGAATGAGACTTGCCTCCAGATGGTTTGCGGTAATCTCCGGAATCGCGCGTACACTGGCGGAATCCATAATAATGGCGTCACACTCCGTATGACCTGCACAGGCATTGTTTCCGTTAATCTTGGATAAGAACACCTGATGGGAGGTATCCTTTGCCACAGAACGGGAAATCACGTTTGCGGAAGAGCCCGCACCGTTTAAGTCTACCGTAAACTCCGTCTCGGCAAACTGCTTGCCGTGAGTCATGAGCTTTTCCTTAATCACAAGGGTCGCTCCCTCGCCAAGCTCTGCCTTCGTGACACGCTTCGTGGAATCCACACCCTTAATCTGCACGGTGTCCATCTCCATGTAAGCGCCTTCCTCCAGTACCATCTCCGTGGTCGGATTCATAATACGCTCGCCGGTACCTTCCCCGCTGCCGTAATGCTTCTCTACATATTTAATCTTCGCATTCTTCTTTAAAAAGAAGCGATGAATACCGGAATGCTCGGAAGCCGCATCGCCGCCGTTGTGAATACCGCAACCCGCAACAATGGTCACGTCGCAGTCCTCTCCGATATAAAAATCGTTGTATACCAGTTCCTTTAAGCCGGTCTGGGAAAGAAGAACCGGAATGTGTACACTTTCGTTCTTGGTACCCGGCTTAATGATAATATCGATACCGGACACATCCTCCTTCGGCACGATATCAATGTTTGCGGTAGTGTTTCTGCCGCCGAGACCACCGTTAATACGGAGATTATAAGCCCCCTCCGGTACCTCGTGCAGACCCGCAATCTGTTCCAGTAATGTTCTTTGTATCTCGTCCATAAAAACTCTCCTGTCTCTGCCTTACTATGTCTACTTCACCTTAATACATGCCCCTGCCTTATTTAAAAGTCCCGGCAGGATTTCTTCCTTGGTACCCACATTGCTCAGCTCGCCGCCCGCAATCACCACAATCTTGTCCGCAATATTTAAAATACGCTCCTGATGGGAAATAATCAAAATCGAACCCTGAATCTTGTCATGCATCTCTTCGAATACACGAATGAGATTCTGGAAGCTCCAAAGGTCGATACCTGCCTCCGGCTCGTCGAAAATGGAAAGCTTCGTTCCTCTTGCCATTACCGTTGCAATTTCGATTCGCTTTAACTCACCGCCGGAAAGGCTGGCATTCACTTCACGGTTCACGTAATCCTTTGCGCAAAGTCCCACTTCGGAAAGATAATTGCAAACCTCTGCCACGGAAAGCTTTTTTCCGGCCGCCAGACTGATTAAATCCTTTACGGTAATTCCCTTAAAGCGAACCGGCTGCTGGAATGCAAAACTGATTCCTTTCTTGGCACGCTCTGTTACGGAAAGATTCGTAATATCCTCTCCGTCAAATAAAATCTGACCGCTTGTAGGCTGTATAATACCCGCCAGCACTTTTGCCAGTGTGGACTTACCGCCGCCGTTCGGGCCGGTAATGGCCACAAAACGGTCCTCTATGGTCAAACTGATATCCTTTAAAATGTATTTTTCCACGCCCTCATTATCTACACGATAAGAAACATTTCTTAATTCAAGCATAACAACAGGTCCTTTCTCTGTTTGTCGGGGTCTTTCCTCCCTCTTTCCCACATACCTTTATAGTATATCCGCAGTTTTTCGTTTTGTAAAGATATTCATTACAAATTTATTAAATCTGCTATTATTCTTGCAGTATCCGCCTGTTTTTGATATACTGTTTTCATGCAAAAACAACAAGAGTTCCCCGCCGGAGCTCCTGTTTTTCGAAGGGAGAACCGTTATGTCTGAGGCCTACCGAATTGTTTACCGGGGCGGCGTAGGAGAGATTGTGGAGAAAAAGTCCCGCTTTATCGCCACCGTCATTCCGATTACCTCGGAAGAGGAGGCGCTAGCCTTTATCGAACAAATGAAGAAGCAATATTGGGACGCTTCCCATAATTGTTCTGCCTACACCTTAGGTATGCGCCATGAAACCGCCCGTTGCAGCGATGACGGCGAACCGCAAAAGACCGCAGGCCGTCCCATGCTTGATGTACTTCTTGCGGAGGATGTTCACAACGTCTGCGTGGTAGTTACCCGGTATTTCGGCGGTACCCTGCTCGGTACCGGTGGCCTGGTACGGGCCTATCAGGCAGCTACCAAGGCCGGTCTTACCGCCAGCACCGTCACGGAAAAACGTTACGGCATCCCGGTTACCGTAGTGACCGACTACAACAGCATCGGCAAGCTTCAATACATCATTGCCCAAATGGAGCTGTTCACACAGGACACCCTCTACACCGATATTGTTACCTGTACGGTACTTACCACACCGGATACCCATGGCGCCTTCATCAAAAAGGTAACGGAGGCCACCTCCGGCAAAGCGGAAATTACCGAACAGGACCCGGTATGGTTTTGCATGATTGACAACTCGCCTGTATTCTTTTCCGAATAACCTTGTTTTTTTCGGAAAAGCTTTTTATAGAAAGTATGTAAGGAAGGGATATCCATGAATTTCAGTAAAGACGAAACCAATAAAAAAATACGAAATCTAAAGACCCGCTCCAAGCGCTTCTCCTCCAAGTTAAACGTTACGGCTTTCCGTTTGTTTTTGCTCGGAGTTGTATTCGTTGTGGCTGTGGGAGTTGCCGCGGTTGCCGGTATTGTAAAAGGGCTTTCCGCCACCGTACCGAGCATCGACTTAATTAACGTAGTTCCTTCCGGCTACGCTTCCAACACCTACTTCAGAGACGGTACCCACGCCGAGATTTTGGCAGGTGTGGAAGCAAACCGTGACTATGTGGAAATCGTAGAGCTTCCGGAATACATTAAGTTTGCTTTTGTAGCAATGGAGGACGAGCGATTCTACGAGCATGACGGTATCGATATGCGAGGCATCATGCGCGCATTAGTATCCAACCTAAGCACAAAAAGTCTCGACTTCGGTGCCAGTACCATTACCCAGCAGCTCCTGAAAAATCAGGTATTCGGCGGCGGTAACGAGGACAATCCGATTGTGAAGCTTTCCCGTAAGATACAGGAGCAGTTCCTTGCGGTAGAACTGGAAAGCAGATTGTCCAAGGACACCATTCTGGAATACTACATCAATACCGTAAACTACGGTAATACCGCCTACGGTCTCCAGACCGCAGCCAAAGTTTATTTCAGCAAGGATGCCAAGGATTTAACCCTCTCGGAGGTTACCGTCCTGGCGGCCATCCCGTACTCTCCGACCTTCCAGAATCCGATTCACTATCCGGAAGATAACAAGGAGCGTCGTGATAAATGTCTTGAACTTATGTTAAAGAACGGGCTTTGTACCCAGAAAGAATATGACGAAGCCATGGCTGACGACCCGTACAGCCGTATTCAGATGGTAGCTCAGGAAAAGACCGAGACCTCCTACTACAGCTACTTTACCGACGCTGTCATCGACTCCGTCATCAATGATCTGGTGGAGCGCAAGGGATACACCCAGGCACAAGCCACCTCCATGGTATATACCGGCGGCTTAAGTATTTACACCACTCAGGACCGCCAGATTCAGGACATCTGCGATGAAGTCTATACCGACGAAAGCATGTTTCCGGCCTTCGGTACCGGCTCCAAGGAAGGTTCTCTTTACGAGCTAAACTATGCACTTTCCGTACAAAAACCGGACGGTACCGCGGTTCACTACCAGCTCTCCGATTTAATTTCCTATTTTGACGGTTTCAAAAAGGACTCTAAGGTTGTGGTTCAATTAAACCAGGGCGTGTACCAGTTGCTTTGTGCCAGCGATGAGGATATGACCGCATATCTGGACGAGTTCTACGCAGCACATGTAACCGAAGCAAACGAGGAAACCGGCGAACCGGGAGATCTGGTTTTGGGTGAACGTCGTACCTTTACCCCGCAACCGCAGTCTTCCTTCTGTATTATGGATCAGTCCACCGGACAGATTATAGCTCTCGTGGGCGGCCGTGGCGAGAAGACCGGTAGCCGTACCTTAAACCGTGCCACTACCACCACCCGTGCGGTAGGTTCCACCTTTAAGGTGCTTGCTTCCTTCCTGCCGGCCATCGACAGCGCAGGCATGACACTGGCCACTCCGATTGACGATACTCCGTACTATTATCCGAATTCCCAGAAAGAAGTTATTAACTGGTGGGCAAAAGGAAAGCAAGAGTTTTTCAACGGTCCGTTCTACGGCTTAAACACCATTCGTCGCGGTATCTCCTACTCCATGAATGTAGTTGCCGTAAAAACTATGGAAAGAGTTACCCCTCAGATTTCCTTTAATTATTTAAAGAAGCTGGGCTTCTCCACATTAGTTGACTCCCGTTATGATGAATCTACCGGCCAAACCTTCTCGGATATCAACCTTTCCCTGGCTTTGGGCGGTCTGACCGACGGTGTTACCAATCTGGAGCTGACGGCAGCATATGCAACCATCGCGAACAACGGCATTTACAACAAGCCGTATTTATACACAAAGGTTTTGGACCATGAAGGCAGAGTGATTCTTTCCAACGAACCGCAATCCTCCCAGGTTATCAAAACCTCCACCTCCTATCTTCTGACCAGTGCCATGCAGGATACCGTTTCCGGCGGCACCGGCGTAGGTACCGGTAGCAGATTACGTTTCAAGGAATATAAAATGCCGGTAGCAGGTAAAACCGGAACCGCATCCAACAATAACGACCTTTGGTTCTGCGGTTACACTCCGTACTATACCGCATCCATCTGGTCCGGCTTTGACAACAACTTTTCTCAGATTAACCAATCCTATCAGCAGGATATGTGGCGTACGATTATGGAACGCATCCATGCAGAGAAGCAACTTCCTTATAAGGAGTTTACCATCCCGGATTCCGTTGTTACCGCAAAGATTTGTACCAAATCCGGAAAACTGGCAGTAGACGGTGTCTGCGACCATGCAGAGGGCGGTTCTACCGTTCGTACCGAGTACTTTGCCAAGGGTACGGTGCCGTTAGAAAAGTGTGATGTTCATATCAAGGCTTCCGTCTGCTGGTTGACCGAAAAGCTGGCAGGACCAAACTGTCCGGCGGAAGATGTGGTTGAAAAGGTACTTCTCGTAAAGACCGAGCCGGAGCTTTTGGACTGGGAAGGAAATGTCATTGAATACACCACTACCGATACTCCGAATCTTCTCCCGACCGGTGAAGATGCCATCTGTTATATTCATAACGAGGTTATCGTTACTCCGGACCCATTTAACCCGGATGTAACTCCGGATCCGTTGAATCCGATCGACCCGAATGCCACACAGACACCGACACCTGATTCCCCGCTTCCGGGTGACAGTACTACGGAAACACCGGATGTCAACACACCTCCGGTTCCGACACCAACAAGCGCACCTATAATTTTTCAATAACCCCAAAGGAGACTACCGATGAAACCGATTGCAAGCTTTACTATTAACCATTTGACTTTATTACCGGGTGTTTACGTATCCCGCAAGGATGCGGTAGGCGATTCTGTGGTAACCACCTTTGATTTACGTGTTACCAGACCGAACGCAGAGCCGGTTATGAATACCGCAGAAGTACACACCATGGAGCATCTGGCGGCTACGTTCCTTCGCAACCACGCAGAATTCGGTTCCCGTATCGTCTACTTCGGACCGATGGGATGCCGTACCGGCTTCTACCTCCTGCTCGCGGGAGACTACGAATCCGCAGATATCCTTCCGCTCCTTCGTGAGTTGTTCGCCTTTATCCGTGACTACAAGGATACCGTTCCGGGAGCTTCTGCCATCGAATGCGGCAACTATCTGGACATGAACCTTCCGATGGCAAACTATTACGGAAAGAAATATCTGGATGTGCTGGAGAATATTACACCGGAGCAAATGACCTATCAGGCATAAATATCGGCACAGGATTGACCTACACAACAAAGAAGCAGTTGCATCTCATCTTGCAACTGCTTCTTTGTTCTACTCCCGATTCATTTTTCACGTATCCCGCACTTTCTTCTCTCCCCTACACTTCCTACTCTCATCTTCTTACTTACTCTTCTTCCGGCGTATTGAACTCCACATTCACCGAACCGCTACCGGAATCAATCAAAATCTCACCCTTTACATTCATACCGTAGCTTCCGTCATCCACCTTCTTGCCGTTAATACGGAAGGTCCCGGAACCGCACTCCGCCTTCACCTTATAGTCTTCTTCCTTTCCGTCCAGGCGAAGGGTAAGGGTACCGCTACCGGTCTCAAACTCACACGTTCCGGTCAATACGCCCACATAGGAAACCCTGCCGGAACCGGTATCTACCTCTGCATCCCTTGCCTCTACGTTATCCATGTGCACTCCACCGGACCCGGTATTTAGAAGAAGCTTACCCAAAGCGGAGGCATCTATCGCCACGCCGCCGGAACCGCTGTTTATCTCCGTTTCCGACAGTCTCGCACCTGCAAGCGTCACCATACCGGAACCGCTGTCCACATACAGTCGGTCCGCATCCACATTCTCCAGAATTACTCTGCCGGAACCGCTGTCGATACTAAGATTCTCAAGCATAATAAGGTTTTCCGTCATAAGATTCTTCACCGTTACCTCACCGGAACCGCTCTTAACCTCGATTTTTTCCATAGAAAGCTCTGCCGGAATCGTCACCACAACCTTTTCCTGCTCCGAAATGTCATCAAACCAGAAACCGATTTTAATCTCCGGTCTGTCCTGCACAATACTGAATCTTCCGTTGTTCTGACGAATCTCATAGTCCTCGGTCACATCCACCGCTTCTATGGAAAGCTCCTCTCCCGGCTGTACCACGATTTCCGCACTGCAATCCACCAGAATCGAGGTGATTCCGAGCTCTCTCGCTTCCTCTAAAGTATACTCTTCAGACAAATTGATACGTTCTTTATCATCATCCAACAGGAAATTTACTCCCGCAATCCCTGTAGTCACTCCAACCACCACAGAAATAATCGTTCCCAAAATCACCACCGACAAAAACACAGCAAATGCCATGGCACAATACTTAATTACCTTTTGTAATCCGTTCATTTAATATCCACTCCTCCAAACATACATAATGCATTGACATACAGCACCGGACCGCCGCTCTGATTGCTCACATGACTTTTCGCTCCGCCGAACAACTCCGTGCGCTTTAACTTGACATTGACTCCCGCCGGTACCTTAATATCGATTCCTCCGAAAATGGCAGAAGCCTCAATCACAGCACCGTCCTCTACGGTTACACCGGTCAAATCCAAATCCAGACCGCCGAAGACCGCATCCGCCTCACAGCCCGTAAACGGAGAATCTGTGGCTGTCACTACATTTCCTGCGAAAGTAGCCGAATATCCTTCGGTACCGTTATAATGCCGCTTCGTTCCTCCCAACAAGCTTCGCAGCAGGATACTGACTCCTATCACAAAAAAGATGGCCGGAACCAAAAGCTTTCCCAATGTTCCGCTCTCGATGACATCATTCCGCTCCAATAAAAGAAGCACACCGCACAGCATAAAAATGGAATTCACCGGTCGGATACCATTTTTAATCATGCTCACAAAGCTCGGGAAAATAATAAGTAATGTCCACCACCCCGGAAACAGCACCGGAACATCCCAAAAGCCCATCACCTTTCCAAACACAAAGACACCGATGGCAATCCACACCAGGCCCCATAAAACATTCGCCAGTTTTTCTCTCATAAATAATCCCCTTTCACTGTTCTCTGACTTGTCTTAATTGTACATCACGCAGTGTCAGAGTGCAAGTTAGAAGCTCATTAGGTTTTTCTAATCGTTTTCTAATCTTCGCGTTAGCACCGAGCTAAGAATAAGAACGCGAGAACCCCGAGGAGAACTTCATGTTCTCAACCGGGGTTCTTGTGTTCTTATCGCGGCGACTGCCGCGACCGAGGGAATACTCAGCATTCGCGAGGTTGGCTCGTTGCGTATGTCTTACCCGCGGCGACTGCCGCGACCTAGGGAATGCGCAGCATTCCCTAGGTTGGCGAGTTGCGTATTACGTGCAGGCGGTGCTTCGCACCAAGCCCTCACCTCGTGACTTCGTCACTCGGTCGTGGGCGCGTTCGCATTTCGCCGCTTTCTGCAAGCACGCTTGCAGCAGCGGCTCAATGCTCACTTTGCCTGCACGCAAAAAAAGCTCCCGCACATTACGTGCGAGAGCCGTTTCATTCATAACCTTATGCAAGCTTAGCCTTTGCAACTTCAACCAATGCGGTGAAACCTTCCGGATCGTTGATAGCCATCTCGGAAAGCATCTTTCTGTTAACCTCAACCTCTGCTAACTTCAAACCGTACATGAACTTGCTGTAGGAAAGACCGTTCATTCTTGCTGCTGCATTGATACGAGCAATCCATAACTGTCTGAACTGTCTCTTTCTTTCCTTTCTACCTGCGAAAGAAGAAGTGAGAGCTCTCATAACAGACTGCTTTGCAATTCTGTACTGCTTACTTCTGGCACCTCTGTAACCCTTAGCCAGCTTTAATACTCTATTATGTCTCTTTTTTGCGTTTAAACCGCCTTTAATTCTTGCCATTCTGTTTTGCCTCCTTTACACCAAATCTTAGAGATAAGGTAAAATCTTCTTCATATTCTTTTCGTTCGTCTTGTCGGTCATGGTAGCTTTTCTTAAATCTCTCTTCGTCTTGGAAGACTTCTTGGTTAAGATATGCTGCTTACCGGTCTTCATTCTCTTTAACTTACCGGTACCCGTCATTGTAAAACGCTTTGCTGCTGCCTTATTGGTCTTTAACTTCGGCATGGTGAATCCTCCTTCATGGTACGGCAAACGCCGTAATAATAATTATCTGTCTGAAGCACAATACTGTGCGTTCATGCATCTTTTACCGCTTCTCGGCAAGCACCATAATCATGCTTCTGCCTTCTAACTTAGCCGGCTTTTCCACTACGGCAACATCGGAAAGCTTCTCAAAGAAGGAATCCAACACTTCCTTACCGGTTGCCATATGTGCCATCTCACGACCGCGGAAACGAAGTGCAACCTTTACCTTATTGCCCTTCTCCACGAACTTGCGTGCCTGATTTGCCTTGGTGGTCAAATCGTTCACATCAATATTCGGAGACAGATGAATCTCTTTTACTTCGGTTACTTTCTGCTTTTTCTTAGCTTCCTTCTCACGTCTTGCCTGCTCGTAACGGTACTTACCGTAATCGACAATCTTGCATACCGGCGGCTTTGCGGTCGGCGCAATCTTAACAAGGTCAAGACCGGCTTCCTTCGCCATCTTCAATGCGTCCTTTGCAGACATGATACCAAGCTGTTCGCCGTCTTCACCAACCAGACGGATCTCTTTGTCTCTGATTTGCTCGTTCAACATTAACTCGCTAATGGTTTTGTACCTCCGTATAATAATATGAGATCGTTTTGTACCTTTTTATATCAATAGACATAGAAAGGCGGATAATCACAGATTATCCGCCTAATAATCCCGTCCTCGGGAAATCATCTTTACCAGACCTTTTTGCGGTACAACGTACGCGGAAGGTGAGAGCGGATACTCTGCTTTTGCTTACACAGCTCTTAGATTATACCACGCTCTGATTAAGATGTCAAGAAGTTTTTATCTTCTTCGAGAAAGATTTTTCAAATCTTTGAGAATATTTTTCTTTCCTTTTAAACTTTTACTTCTTTTCATCAATGAACACGCATCTGCATTCTTAATCTATAACTCCCGTCAGCATAAAAGCCAACAAAACAACCTCCGCAACAAACAAGACAACACATATCACAAGAAGTCTCAGATGGCGTTTTGGACTTATTTTTTCTCGTAATACTTCATTATTGCTTACATTCTTGTAATAACCGATTTGTCCGATTATCTGTAAAACAGTGAGTACCATTAAAATAATAATAGAATAGTAGTTTTTCATTGCTATTTCCACCCAAATTTTTGCCTTAATTGTTCTGTATGGGTTTTATCGATTCTTTCAAATCGTTCGGTTATTAAAACTGTACCGTCACTTCCGATTTTATTTACATACGGTCTTGTCTCCCATGCCCCCCATAAATTCTGCAAACCCATACCTCTAGAATTGCTACAGTAAATGTCATATCGTCCTGCCTTGTTTTCGCATTCTTTAAAAGTGTCTTGTAAATCTATCTTTTCCATATAATTGAGCACATTTTCAAACAACTCGATATTCGGCTTACAAACAATTTGATACACAGTTCCCACTACAGTACCCAGTGTACCCTCAGTAGCATACTTTGTCCCAAACAAAGCAGCATATGCTTCCGCACCACTTCCTGCTGTAATCACAGATCCTGCTAATGAATATATACCTACAACCAGAAGCACATCTCCTAAAATAACACCTCCCACTTCGCTAGGTGTAATCACATAATCCTCTCTGTCATACCCCAAATCATTCATAATTTTTTCTATGGATTCAATGTCGGTTATAAACGGAGCTCCAACAATATCTGCAATCGTTATAAACAACATATCCTGACTAAGATAGTATCTACTTGATAATGGAAACGCATTGATTGCGGTATGCTCAACCGCTGTTTGAATACAACCATTCGGCGCTTCTACCCAATTATCCTGTTCTACAGTGAATAAATACTTACCTGTCTGATAACCGTTCACCTCAATTTTGTATTCCGTCCCAGTGTACAACAGATACGTTCCATCCGCTTCTGGCTCAACAGTTACCGTTTCCTTGGCAAAAAAACCTTTCTTGTACGTAACCTTTACGCGCCCCGAAGTTGCATGGCTATTCAACTTATAAAAAGAAGTACTCTCCGGTTTCGCGGAATTGCTGTCACCATCATTACCAGTGCCAGCAAACCAGCTAACAACCTCTTAGCTTTTCTCTAGAAACATCTGTTTTTCATACCCTTTTTCTCCTTGTCTTTCCCTTTACATCTAACAGAAGAAGTGGTATACTTTTCCTAGGCACTACTTCTGTTAGTGTCAACCTGTTGACGTCCGGTCCCTCCTTGCGCATGGTAAGACCGGACACCTTTATATATTACAGCTATTATTTATCGAATACTGAAATATATCATACTCAAAAAAAAGTTCGATTACAAACTATCTTGTTTGCAACCGAACTATCATTGGAATTATTTTTCACTTTTCCTTTAGACTCCCAGCTTTGCGTCATCACATTTCTATGATTTTGCCCACTATTGTTTTATACCTTTTAAACATCACAAACAGATTCTATCATATGATCTGAAGAGTGTCAAGCAAAACCATTCATTTTTTTAAATTTGTTAATTTTATTACATCTACGATTCATTCCTTCTCCGTCACTTCCACGCCCCCTACCGGCCGTATCCGAAACACATAGCAGGCCCCTTCACCAAACACTCGCTCCATCTCCGCCACATATGCTTCCGCAAACGTAAGCGGCACAAAGGCCTGAATGGTCCCGGCAAATCCGCCGCCGTGGACACGTACCGCGCCCTTTCCCGCAAGGATACGTTTACTTACCGCTACGCCAAGCGGTATCGCCTGCTCTGTCGGTGCAGAGGTGGAATATAGGTTTTGAAGCAAGGCTTCCGAAGAGTCTCCGGACTGCTGTACCAAAGTAAGAAAACGCTCTACCTCTCCTGCACGCAACGCCTCTGCCTCTTCCTTTGCCCGACGGTTATCTCCGAAGAAATGCATTGCGCGAAGCACTGCACGGTCGGAACAGGTCTTACAAAGCTTCGGCAACTCCCTGTAAAATTCCCCTTCGTCCACCTGACGCAAATAGTCCTTTCCGAACTGTGCCGCAATTGCTTCCATCTCTTCACGCACTGCCACATAATCCGGCGTCAGATTCACATGGCTGCCTCCGGTATTCGTGACACAGATGCAATACCCCTCCTGTTCAAAATCAAAAGCAAAGGGCTCAATGACCGGAGCTTCCGTGTCCGCAAAGTCAATAAATACCAGGCCTCCCACGGAGCTTGCCATCTGATCCATGAGACCGCACTTTTTCCCGAAATACACATTCTCTGCATACTGACCGATTTTCGCAATTTCCACTGCACCGGCCTGTCCCTTATTATAATGAAGGTCAATGATGGTGCCGATTAACGTCTCAAAGGCCGCCGAAGAGGAAATGCCGCTGCCGGAAAGCACATCGGAAGTACAATATAGGTCAAAGCCGCCCACCTGCACTCCAAATGCCGCAAATCGCGCCACAATGCCCCGCACAATGGCCGCAGAGCCTTTTTCTTCTTCCTGTACCGACAAGTCGGACAATTCCACGGTAAACGGACGGTACCCTTCGGAGCATACGCGAATGACTCCGTCCTCATGGAATGCCACTACACCTAGCACATCCAACTGTACCGCTGCCGCCAGCACGCAACCGTGCTGGTGATCCGTATGATTGCCTCCGATTTCGGTTCTGCCCGGTGCGGAGTATACAAACAGTTCCTCTCTTCCCGGATACTCCTCCGCGAAGCGCTCCACCGCCTTTTCATAGCGCGCCTTTTGGGCAGAAAGTGCTTCTTCCTTTGTTCCGTATAAGGTTTCAAAAACCGGCCGGAATGTATCCTGCGCAAGCTTTTCTTTTAGTTCTTCTATGTTCATTCTTTTCTTCTCCTCCTGGTCATTTTTATACCGAATGGACCGGCAAACCGGTTCCTCTATTCTGCTTTCCCGACTGTCTCTATCTTTCAGTCTACCACTCTTTTTATCTTTCCGCAACCGGACTGATGACAAACGTAAGACGGATCGGCTTTCTCGGGTCTATTTTAAACTCCTTATGCACCGGTGAACCCCAGCTATCGTCTCCGCCCATACCCATCTGCTTTGCTGCCAGACGTACCCAGGTATAGGACGGCTCCTTTAACTCCTCCAAATGCATGGCCGTTTCCAGCTCCGCCGCACTGTAAGGCAGTACGCTCATCATAGACTACCTTGTAGGTAAAGGTCGGCACCGTCGGCGCATCATACGGGAATATCAGTTCCAGACAGTCACTCTTTTCCTCCCATGAAATCAAATCCCTGCGGTATTTTGCGTACTTCCCGGCCAATTCCCACTGTGCCGCAAAGGTATGGAAGCTCTTTCAGGGGCAGGAGCATGTGATTAACGAGGGGACCATGGTTCTTTATTATCCCGGCGAAGCCCAGAAGTATTTCTACTATGCCTCTGATAAAACCGAGGTATATTGGATTCACTTTACAGGTTCCGAGGTGGAATCCCTTCTTTCCGACTGCGACCTGCCGGCAACAGAGAATGTATTTTATACCGGTACCTCTCCGGATTATCCGCAACTGTTTCTCAACATTATCAGAGAACTTCAGCTTTGCAGACCAAACTATGAAGAGTTTTTGTCCCTGTATTTACGACACATATTTCTGCTCATGAACCGTTCCGTAAAAGAAGGACAAAAAACAGGCAGCGACATCCGAAACGAATTCGAACGCGCTACCCATTATTTTAATGAACACTATTCCGCTGAAATTAATATCGAGGAGTACGCCAAATCCAGACATTTCAGCACTTGTTGGTTCATCCGGAACTTCAGACAGATTGTAAAGGTTACTCCGATGCAATATATTTTGTCCCTGCGAATGATGAACGCCCAACACCTGTTGGAAAACACCGATTACAACATTACAGAGATTTCCGAGGCCGTAGGCTACGACAATCCGTTGTATTTCAGTCGGCTGTTTCACAAGCACACCGGCCTTGCACCTTCCTCCTACCGGAAACTGCGCAGAGAATTACCTGCCTCTCATTAATAAATGACTCTCTTGGCGCTGTGCGGCGTCCGGTAATTATATTTGGAGATGATTACTCCCGTTTCATAGCCGGAAGCATGCACTACCTTGCCGTCACCGATATACATAGCCACATGGTCCACTCTGCCGCCAGAGGCGTAGAATACCAAATCTCCCGCCCTTAGATTCGAGGTGTTCGGGGTTACGGACAACAAGTTCTTGCTGGCTGCCATATCTCTGGACACTCTCGGCAGCGTATAACCGTACTTTTTATAGGCTGCATAACATAAACCGGAGCAATCCACACCGGAGGACATATTGGTCCCGCCCCAGACATAATCGACACCTACCGCTGTCTTTGCATAATCCGCTACCTGCTTTGCCTTATCCCTCTTGGCCTGTTCGGCGGCTGCCTTTCTAGCCTCTTCCGCCTTTTTGGCCGCTTCTGCCGCCGCCTTTTGTTCTGCCTCGATACGCGCCTTTTCCTCCGCAAGGGTCTCGCCGCACTTCGGCTCACCGCTTACCTTTACATAGGTTGCATATACATATCCGGTCTTTGTCTGTCCGCCGGAGGTAAAGCGAATTTTCATCCATTCTCTGCCCTGTTCCAAAAGCTCTGCGGTGTCCCCTTTATGAAAGGTATCCAGCACATTATAACCGGTGCCTGCTCCGGAGCGTACATTTAACACGTTTGCGGTCACCTCAATCTTCGGTGCGTACATTTTAGCGATTGCCGCTTCCGCCTCGTCTCCCAACAGCAAATAATCCTTCACTACATAGCCCGTTACATTGCCGGAATTCACATATACCCATTTTCCATCTTCCTCAATGACCGTAGCTACACACCCGGCATACAGCTTTCCTACAATATCCGAGGATGTAGTACCGCTTTTCCTCACATTGACATAATTGCTCACATTGGCAAAAACTCTTGTTCCGCTAAGATCTCTGACTCTGGCAAAGAGTACGATTTCCTCTCCCGACTCTTCTGCCTCGGCAAGCTTTTGTAATACCTCGCCGCCGATATCTTCCAAGCCGTCTATGTACGGATGTTCCGCTCCGACACTTCTCCAAATCTCCTTTATACCTAGTAAGGATGTCTGTGCCTGCGGCAATTCCTGCACAGTCACTAAATTCTGTTGTGCATCTGCCACACTTACATCTCCCCCGTTTATGACTCCTGCGATTGCTGCCGCGCCCACACACAGCAGTATCCTGTTATACTTCCGACTACCCATACAACGCCTCCCTTATAATTGTTACAAAATTATTACAAAGTTGTAACGCAATTATAACAAACCCCACATGTTTTGTCAACATGCGGGGTCCTCCAATTTCTTCCTATTCCGTTTTTTACCTATTACTGCTCGTTCAAATACGCTTCGATTTCGTAAATTGCCGTTGCTCCGTCTGCCGCTGCGGTCACTACCTGACGCAAATGCTTCGTACGCAAATCTCCTGCCGCGAACACGCCCGGAACATCCGCACGACAATCCTCTCCCGCAATTACATACCCGGATGCATCTAACGATACCAGTCCCTGCAGAAGTTCGGAATTCGGGAGCATTCCCACCGCTACAAACACGCCGGATACCGGCAACTCTCTTTCTCCGGCTTCCGTATTAACCACAAGACGCTCCACCTTTCCGGCACCCTCGATTCTTGCCGGAGTCGCCTTTACCACAAACTCTACATTCTCACAGGCGCGGAGACGATTTACCAATGTCTTTGCAGCACGGAATTCATCTCTTCGATGTACCAGATATACCTTTTTACAAATGCGGGCCAGGAATATAGCATCCTCGATTGCCACATCGCCGCCGCCTATTACAGCCACCTCTTTGCCTCGAAAAAAGGCTCCGTCACAGGTTGCACAATAGGACACTCCGCTTCCGGCGAACTCTGCTTCTCCCGGAATCTCAAGCTTTCTGTGCTTTGCTCCGGTAGCAAACAATACAGTCTTCGAAGAATAAGTCTCTCCGTCCTCTAAAGAAATCAAAAATCCGCCATCCTGCTTTTCTACCTTTACTACCTTGCCGTCCCGAAACTGTACTCCGCAGGCATCGCAATGTTCCCGGAACTTCATGGCCAGTTCAAAACCACCGATTCCTTTCAGTCCCGGATAGTTGTCTACCTCAGAAGTATTCACAATCTGTCCGCCGCTCATCAGACCGCTTTCCAACACCAAATGAGAAAGCTCCGCTCTTGCCGCATAAATCCCTGCCGCCATGCCCGCCGGACCTGCACCGATAATCATTGTATCTAACATAAAAACCTCTTTCCGCGCCTTATGGCGCTTTTTCTTGCTTTTTTTACTTTTTCATGATATAATAATTTTAGAAACAAACCGTTCTGTACGCATTCCGCTACAGAAGAAAGGAGGATGCCTTATGGATATTGCCGCACTTTCTATGCAGGCTTCTGCATTACAAGCTTCCGACATGGTCGGTGTTGCGGTTTTCAAGAAGACTCTTGAGACCATCGAAGGCACCGGAGAAAACATGATTAAGATGATGGAACAGTCGGTTCAGCCGAATCTTGGCCAAAACATCGACCTTCGTGTGTAAGCTCATGCTGATGCATGGGCTTTTCTTTTGTTCTTTTCTCAGTTTCCCGCACGCAATATCATGTACACAACGCAAATAAATACCCCGGCAATAAGCGCCGGCGAATACACGGTACCGAAACCGCCCCGCTCTTCCTTCGGTTCGATTTCTTCTTTGCAAAACAAGGATACTCTTTCCTGCACCCTCTTCTCTTTGCACTTCAATAACAAAAACAGAATCAAAACCGTTCCCGCTACCGCCGCTATGGTCCACGGCAAATTTCCAAGAAGATGCGCTCCTATCATCGCCGCATCCGGCTGTACCTGCTCCTGTAACAACTCCTCATTGCCCTTTACTGTCAAGTATAACATCACCACGGAGCGTCCGTTGACATACATGTGTAAAAGTACCGACGGAAAAATCGACCCGGTAATATCATTTACCAGTGCAAAAATAATTCCCAACGCAAAGGCATAAAAGAACTGGTTCGGATTCATATGCAAAATTCCGAACAAAAACGCCGTCAAAAGAATCGCCACCCATCTACCGCATTTACGATAGCCCCAAAACAGCATTCCCCGGCATAACACTTCCTCGCAAACCGCCGGTACCACCGCAATGGTGAAAAAGGCAAACGGAAACGGATAACTAAGAATCAATTCCGCCATACTCTCCCCTATGGTATTTACGGTAAACAACTGGGAGAACGTATTGATGAACTCCGCAAGCTTATTGATACACACCGCAAGCGGAATAAGCAACAGCCCTTCTTTCCAACCGATTGTGTTTAGTAACAATCCTTCTTTTAAGGACAGCCTTTGCAGGTAAAGACAGGCCACCGCGGGAAACGCAATAAACAACTGCACCAGAATCTGAAGCACCATCCTATCCCGCACTCCCAAACCGGCAACCAAATACAGCATTGCTTGTGAGAATATCACACTAACCAGAAACACCCGGTTTGCCTCTAAGGCACGCACTCGTTTCATAGAGCTTCCTCCCGTCAAAATCACTCCCTCTATCAGTATACAATTTTTTCCGCACTATTTCTAGCTTTTTTTGCGAAATTATGCTATACTTGTGTGCATATGAGAAAAATACGGTTTCGCCGGTAGGTTCTGCCGGCACACAAGGAGCAGTTATGTATTCGTTTTCCACAAGAGTCCGATACAGCGAAGTGGATTCCACTCTGCGTATGTCCTATCCGGCAATTATCAATTACTTTCAGGATTGCAGCATTTTCCACTCGGAAGACCTTGGTATCGGCATTGACTTTTTAAAAGAAGCCCATCGTGTCTGGCTGATGAATTCCTGGCAGATCCGGATTCATCGTTTTCCGACGTACGGGGAATTGTTACAGGTCAGCACCTGGCCTTATGATTTCAAGTCCATGTTCGGCTATCGTAATTTCACCCTGACGGACAAGGCCGGAGAAATTTTGGTGGTTGCCAACTCCATCTGGGTCTTTGCGGACACCGACACCGGACGTCCGGTAAAACCGGATCCTGATTACGCTTCCCGTTACCCGCTGGAGCCGCCCTATCCTATGGAAGCTGCTCCGCGAAAAATCGAGCTTCCTCCGGAAGGAACCCTACTGACTCCGATTCCGGTCAGCGTATCCCATCTGGACTCCAACCATCACGTGAACAACGGCCAATATGTAGCCATGGCTGTTGCATTGCTTCCGGATACCGATTACACCGGTCTCCGGGTAGAATATAAAAAGTCCGCACAACTGGGCGATACCATTTATCCCCGCCTTACACAGACCGGGGACAAGTGCACCGTAGTACTTGCCGCGCAGGACGGCACACCTTATGCCGTTGCGGAGTTTACAAAATAATAGTTTGCTTCCTATTAACTCATTTTATTACAGAGAGGATTTACAGTTATGATTATGCTTGGACAAGTGCAGACTCTTACCGTCTGCAGGTCAACCGAAAACGGTGTTTATCTGGAAAGCAAAAGCGAAGGCACCCCTTCCTTTTCCACCGACACCGCTGCTATTGAAGAAACCAGAGTACTTCTTCCCCGCAATCAGGTACCTCAGGGCATCAAGCACGGGGACACCCTTCGCGTGTTTGTTTATCGCGATTCCGAGGACCGTGCCATCGCCACCACCACCGTTCCGCCTCTTACCTTAGGCGAAACTGCGGTGTTAACCGTCAAGGAGACTTCCCAAATCGGAGCCTTCTTAGATTGGGGTCTGGCAAAAGATTTACTTCTTCCGTTTAAAGAGCAGACTGCAAAGGTAAAGCAGGGAGAACGCGTCTTAGTCGCTCTATACATCGACAAGAGCGGCCGTCTTTGTGCCACCATGCATGTCTATGATTATCTTTCCGGAAATGCACCGTATCAGAAGGATGACCGGGTTACCGGTATTGTATACGAGCACATTGACGAATTCGGCACCTATGTGGCAGTAGACGATATTTACTCTGCCCTGATTCCGCGCCGGGAGGTTATCACGCCTCTTCGTCCGGGCACTGTCATCAATGCCCGTGTCACCAAGGTACAGCCGGACGGACGCTTAGAGCTCTCTATTCGCGAAAAAGCCTACCTCCAGATGGATAACGATGCAGAGGGCGTTCTGGCTCTGTTAAAAGAGGCCGGCGGCTTCCTTCCGTATCACGATAAATCAAATCCGGAGGCCATCAAAGCAAAATTCGGTTTGAGCAAAAACTCCTTTAAGCGGGCCATCGGACGTCTTTATAAGGATAGTATCATTACCATTGAAGAAGACGGTATTCGTCTGAAATAAAAGGCTGCAGACGCATTCCAACGCAGTCCCATAACAACAAAGCGCTGTAGGCATCACACCTACAGCGCTTCTTTTCTATCCGTTACTTACGAATCATTTCCCTCTGTCCAGGAAACGAATCTGCGGTCCTGCCTTCGTTGCAAGTTTCGGTTCCGCATCAAGCTTCGGGCGGGAATATGCCGAAAAATCGTTGATATACTTGGCCTTACAGGTATCACAGAACCGGCCGGTACGAATCATCTTGCCGCAGCCTTCGCACTCCAAGCCCACCTGAGCCTCTTCACTAAACGCCAGACGCTCTTCACGAATCCAACGCTTAATCTGAGCTATGGTAACATCATTTTCTTCCGCCACCTCCTGCATACCTGCGCGCGGATGTTCATACACGTAGTCACGTACCTCGTCAAACTTCACATCCAGCGCCTTAATACACTCCGGACAAAGCGGCTGTCCGCCAATATAGTTAAACAAACGGCTACATCCTTTACAATTTCGTACATCCATGACATCTTCCTCCTCTTTTTTACAATCTATTCGCTACCGATACAAACACAAATTCCGTATACAGCTGAAATCCCGTGAGCCATCAGCACCTCCGTACAAGCCTCCATCGTCGCTCCTGTGGTAAAAATATCATCCACCAGTGCCACTACCCCCGACAATCCCTCTAGGTGCTTGGCTTCCCTTTCGTCCCATGCCAGCGAAGCCGCCAGATTCTGTTTCCGTTCCTTTGGCGATAAGCCGCTCTGGGGCCTTGTATTCTTCACACGTTTTATCAGCCGAACCGAGGACATTCCCAGTTCCTTTGCCAGTCCGTCCGCCAGAAGCTCTGCCTGATTAAACCCACGATACCGACGTCGCTTAACCGAAATCGGAACCGGGACCAGCGCGGTCACTCCGGCACGATGTAACTGTTTCCCAAAGCACTGCTTCATATGCTGTATATAAAACTCTGCGTACTCTTTCCGTCCGTTATACTTAAAATCCGCGATGGAACGCTTCATGCGCTTGTCATACTGCCATACCGCAAAGTTCCGTACAAACGACATGCGTTGCGTTTCACACCTGCCGCAATACTCCTTGGTCTCGTCCGATATTTCCCTGCCGCAGCAAAGACAAACCGGTGATTTCACATACCGGAGTTTCCCCGCACAGTCGGGACACGTACTGCTTTCCCACGGAATCCGTAAATCCCCGCAAACCGGACACCTGGGCGGAAATATACAACGTAATATCAATTCCCCCCTGTTACTTTCGTTCAGACTCCCATCCTCCTTTTCTTCTTTTCTCTATTTTATAATATTTTGGACGTAAATACAATAGTTTTCTGACAAAATTACGAAATTTACGGCGCCATTTCCTCTAAATGACGTCCCAGACCCGAATAGCGTTTCATCTCGTCTGTATTCTCTATCATGGCCCATACCGTAGCCGCATTGCCCACAATCATAACACACTGCTTTGCTCTTGTTACTGCAGTATATAACAAATTTCGGTTCATCAAAAGCCGCGGTCCGGAGAGTAGCGGTAATACCACCGCCGGATATTCGCTTCCCTGAGACTTATGAATGGTTGCCGCATAGGCCAGTTCCAGCTCATCCAGCTGAGAAAACGGGTACTCCGCGATACGGCCTTCGTCAAAGCATACACTGAGCCGCTCCGAAAAGAAATTTATCTCTGTAATCGTTCCGCAGTCTCCGTTAAACACACCGGTACCGGACTCCATCGGGATCCCGTAACGACTGCGAATCTCCCATTCTGTCTGATAGTTATTCTTAATCTGCATGACCTTGTCGCCCTCGCGAAAGACACCCTTGCTATGCTCTTTCTCCTTTTTTCCCGGGTCCGCCGGATTAAGATGCTCCTGCAACAATACGTTCAGTCGCTCCACCCCCAGCTCACCCTTTCGCATCGGTGTCAGCACCTGAATTTCCTGCGGTTTTACCTTCAAATGCTTCGGAAGCTTCTCCTTCACCAGATATAAGATCGACTGCTGGATTACCGCCAAATCCTCTCTCTGCAAAAAGAAAAAATCCTTGCTCTTATTATCCAGACGAATCTCTTCCCCTGCATGGATTTTATGGGCATTGGTTACAATATCACTCTCCTGCGCCTGCCGGAAAATCTTATCCAGTGTCACCACGGAAAAACATCCGGAATCAATGATGTCCCTCAGTACATTTCCCGGTCCCACACTCGGAAGCTGGTTTACGTCACCCACCAGCACCAGTCTGGTCCCGATAGGAATGGCTTTCAATAACGCATGCATCAGGTAAATATCTACCATGGACATCTCATCGATAATAATCAAATCACACTCTAGCGGATTCTCTTCGTTCCGCTCAAAGCTCATGCGATTCCCCATGCCCTCCGATACCTTAAGCTCCAACAACCGATGAATTGTCCTGGCCTCTCGTCCCGTGGTCTCCGTCATACGCTTTGCCGCCCGCCCCGTCGGTGCCGCCAGCAAAATATCCAGACCTTCCTTTTCAAAAAAATCCAGCATCGTACGAATCGTGGTCGTTTTACCGGTACCCGGACCGCCGGTCAATACAAACACACCATGCCGGGCCGTTTCAAATACCGCTCTTTGCTGCAGCTCGTCCAGTTCGATTTCCTCACGCCGCTCCAATGCAACCAGTCTGGTTTCCAGAACGGAATCCGGCAACTCATAAAAAACATTTAAATCCAACAGCATCCGGGCTGTATTTAGCTCCGTATAATAGGCGGTGGAACCGTACAACAGACGGTCGCCGTCCACATCCTTTACAATCAGCTTTTTTTCCAGTTGTAACATATCAATCTGACGTTTTACCGTTTCCCGGCCCAGTTCCAACAATTCACAGGTCTGTACCAGCACTTCTTCCTCCGGCAAATAAACATGACCGTTGCTCCCCGCCTGGGTCAATACATAAAAAACCGCCGCCTGTACCCGGTATTCCGAATCACTGCGGAGTCCCACTTTCGTAGCAATCTCGTCCGCAATCCGGAAGCCGATACCGTCGATATCCTCTGCCAGACGGTAAGGGTTCTCCGTCAACACCACTTCCATCTGACTTTTGTAACGCTCGTATATCTTTACCGCCAAAGTATTGGAAATGCCGTACTGCTGTAAAAACAACATAGCATGACGCAGTTCTCTTTTTTCCACAAACTGCTCGTAAATAGCATGGGCCGACTTTTCGCTGATGCCCGACACCTCCGCAAGACGCTCCGGTTCCTCCTCCATTATCCGGAAGGTATCTTCTTTAAATCGGCGAACAATACGCGCCGCCAGCTTGGCTCCTACACCCTTAATTGCACCCGAGGCCAGATATCGCTCCATAGCCACCGCATTTTCCGGCTCCTGTACCTCATACTGCTCCATCAGAAACTGTTCCCCATACACGTTATGTACCGTATAGGTTCCGGTCACGGAAAGCAAATCCCCCTCACTGACCGCAGAAAAACAGCCGACGCACACTACATCATCCTCGTCGGTCTCCAATGTCAATATGGTATATCCGTTTTTCTCGTTGCGATACTTTATGTGGGTCACATACCCTTTGATGCTTTCCATTTCCATAGTTGCTCCTTATACCAAACACCGCTTGCTGAAATAACATTAATCTCCGTTTCGGAAGATTCTATGATTTTCTGAAAAAAGGCGCTACGAGCTTCTGCCCGTAACGCCCGTACTGCCTGCTTACATATTATATTCTACTCTGCCTCTTCCTTCTTTTCGGAAGCAAGTGCCGCTGCCGCACCGGCTGCTTCACTTGTCGCCTGCAGACCGGCCTGTACCGGAGATACGGTATTGCGCTTCATGGACTCGTACAACTGCTGCGCCAGGCCCAGTTCACCGTTTTGTGCAATCGTATTTGCATACTCCTGATACATCATATCACCGAAATAATTTAAGTAATCGCTTTCCTCTTCTTCGCTGTCCGTCATAGCATCCTTCATCCGGTCAAACACCTGCTCCACCAGATAGGCCTCGAACTCCTTGCATACCTCCATCAACTCCTCATCCGTTGCAGACTCCTTGTTGATGCCGGAAAGCTTATTCTGAAGACCAACCGCCTTTGTGTCGTTCTTGCTGTTTTGCATTTGTGTAAAAAGAAGCTCACTGCTTAATCCGATACTCATGCTTCCTCCTATCGTAAGACTATGTAACACCTACATAATCACTCTGTCTGCTAGCCTCTCAGGTTATTTGCCTGCTGTAACATCTGATCGGAAGCGGTAATCACCTTAGAATTCATTTCGTAGGCACGCTGTGCCACAATCAAATTTACTATCTCGTCTACCGTCTGCACATTGGAAGCCTCCAAATAACCGGATCGAATGGTGCTGCGCTTTAACGCCTCATCCTCCACCTCCATACGCGGTTCACCGGAAGCCATGGACTGCTGATACATACTGCCGGACACCTTAAGTAAGCCGGACGGATTGTTAAACTGTACAATTGCCAACTGGGCACGTTCCACATGCTCCGTATTATACTTAGTGGAACCGTCCGCTGCCGTATACGGCACATCAACCGCTTCAATCAACTTACCGTCCACATCAACGGAAAGCTTGGAAGCATCCGTGGTGGCCGGAAGCACAATCGGTGTCCCCGTGGTATCCAAAAGCGGATAGCCCTCGGAATTCGTCAACGCCAACCCGTCGGTAGCAATAGCAAATACCAAAGAACCGTTACGAGTATACGCCGTCTCACCGTTCGGAGTCTGTACAGAGAAAAATCCCTCGCCATCAATGGCCAAATCTGTCGGATTCTCCGTAGCGGTCAGATTGCCCTGGGTAAAACGTGAGGTAATGGCACCGGTACGTACACCGGAGCCCACCTGGCCGATGACCGGCTTCGGATCCCCGTTATGGTCCGTGGTCTCCGTCTGAAGCTTTTGGTATAAAAGCGAACGGAACTCCACGGTCTCCTTCTTATAGCCAACAGTATTCACATTGGCAAGGTTATTTGAAATCGTATCTACATTGGTCTGCTGTGCAATCATTCCCGATGCACCGGTCCACAAAGATCTTAACATAACGTCACCTCTTTCTTACACTATACGCGTCCAATAGAGTTTGCGGAATTCTCCAACGTCTGGTCAACAGACTGGATGACCTTCTGGTTTGCCTCGTAGGCTCTGGTAATGGCAATCATATTCACCATCTCGCTCACTACGTTTACATTGGACTGCTCGGTATAGCCCTGACGAATCAAGCCCGTGGCATCCTTTTCCACAGCGCCGTCTACCGGCTCATACATCACATCGCCGAACTTCTTCAGATAATTATAATCTTCAAAGTCGAACAAGTTAATCTTGTCTACATACTCACCGTCGGCATAAATACTGCCGTCGATATCCACTAAAATCTCTCCCGCGTCTGTCGGCACCAACACATCTCCGGACTCCCCCTGCAGGTGATTTCCCTCGGAATTTACCACATACCCGTCACTGGTCATATGGAATCCGCCCGCACGGGTATACCGCATATGGGTATCGCCGTTCCGGTCCGTCACTGCCACTTGGAAGAATCCTTCTCCGTCAAGTGCCAGATCAAATGTATTACCGGTCTCTCGTAAAGAACCGCCGGAATAATCCGTATACACCTCGCCGATTTTCACACCGAGGCTCATACTACCGATAATACGGTCGCCCGTAATCGGCTCGGACCGGTCCTTAATCTTAATGGACAACTGCTCGTCAAAAGACTGAGAGGTTACACCTTCCTTTTTGTAGCCTACTGTTGCCGAGTTTGCCAAGTTATTCGAGATAACATCCAGACGCTTCTGTTCGTTTGCCATGCCTGTCCATGCTGTATATAATCCTCGAACCACTTTTTTCTCCTTTCTGTAAAAAGCTCTATCTCGCCTCCATGCAGGTTACGGACAGCATCATTGCTGTCTTAGTCACGCTTGCCGCTTAACAATTCCACATATCTTCCGGTACCGATGGCAACTGCGGTCATCGGATCTTCCGCCGTCATGGTCGGAATACCGGTCTTCTCCTCGATTAACTCTTCCAAACCGTATAATAAGCTACCGCCGCCGGTTAATACAATACCGCGCTCTGCGATATCCGCAGCCAGCTCCGGCGGAGTCTTCTCCAGTACGGAATGTACCGCCTCTACGATCTGGGATGTGGTCTCACGAAGAGCTTCTTCCGTCTCCTCGGAGGTTACGGAAATGGTCTTCGGAAGGCCGGAAACAAGGTTACGTCCCTTTACGTCGATGGAAACAGACTCCGGACGACGATATGCGGAACCGATACGAATCTTAATGTCCTCTGCGGTTCTTTCACCGATCAAAAGACTGTTCTTTTTCTTCATGTAACGAACGATTGCTTCATCGAAGTCATCGCCCGCAATCTTAATGGAGGTACTAACTACCGTACCGCCCAAGGAAATCACCGCAATATCCGTGGTGCCACCACCGATATCCACCACCATGTTACCGCATGGTCTGGAAATATCGATACCCGCACCGATAGCTGCCGCAATCGGCTCCTCGATAATCGCAACTTCCTTTGCACCTGCCTGTAAGGTAGCATCCTCTACTGCCTTCTTCTCTACCTCGGTAACTCCGCTCGGTACACATACGCTGACACGTCTGCCGCGGAAACGGCGCTTACCTACCGCCTTCTGTAAGAAGTACTTTAACATCTTCTCCGTAACGGTATAGTCGGAAATAACTCCGGCACGAAGCGGACGCACCGCAACAATATTCCCCGGTGTACGGCCAAGCATAAGTCTTGCCTCTTCACCGATTGCTTTAATCTTGTTCAAATCGCGGTCAAACGCCACTACGGACGGCTCCTTTAATACCACACCCTTGCCTTTTATATATACAAGAACACTTGCGGTTCCGAGATCAATTCCGATATCACTGCCTAACATTTTCCCATTCTCCTTTCATATGTGAGTGCTGTTACAGCCTCCGTATCTATTATATACATATTTGGGAGATTTTTCAAAGCCTTTTTTAAAGAATATGATATTTTTTTACGTTATTTATTATATCGGCCTAAAATCCTCGTTTCTTCACTGTTTCTTCGACTATTTTTTACATAGGATTCCGTTTTTTCCCTATTGTTTTGACAAGCCTTACGGTCTATGTTACACTGATAGGGAAAAGGAGGTACTATCATGACACATTCCGAACAAAACGATACCGCATCCGCACAGCGCGACCGGCTTTTTACGCTTTGCCGGTTTCTCGGCATACGTCTTTCCTACCGTATCATGCTCCTTCTTTTATCCGGCACAGGTCTGCTTCTTACCGTACTCGAAAAATCTCAGTTTGCCCCATACGGCATCGCACTGATTTGCCTTTTGCTTCCGGTATTTTTAAGCGGCGCCGAAAAAGAGCCGAAAGAAAAGGAGAACAGTGACCTTGCGCTGTCTGCATTATTCAAGCGCTACCACTATTCTCCCGTTATGTATGTTTCTTATCGCATCACCTATATTCTGTGTATGCTTCTGCTCCTTATCTGGCATCTGACACAAGCGACACCGCTTACACTGTTCGGCGTATCCGTTCCGCTCCTTTACTTGGCTTTGGGACTGGCACTTTCCGTCGTTCTCGGCCGTGTACTGTTTTTCTTATTCCATCGCAGACTGATGAACGGCATTCTATAAGCTCTTATCGCTCTTATATAAAAGCTCGAACTCATTTATCGGCATCGGACGTGCATAATAATACCCTTGAATCATATCACATTTTGCGTTCTGTAAAAACTCCTTCTGATTGGACGTCTCTACGCCTTCTGCCAATACTTCCATCTTCAAATCCTTCGCCATGGAAATAACATGTGTAACGATTCTCTTACCGCGGGTTTCGTCTTCTCCTTCTTCACAATCCTCCAAAAATACCTTGTCCAGCTTTAATACATCTACCGGAAGTCTGCGCAAAAGATTCAAAGAAGAATAACCGGAACCAAAGTCATCCATGGACAAACGGAAGCCGGATGCCTTAATCTCCGCCATAATCCGTAACAAATTCTCCGTCTCCTCGTAAAACGCCGATTCGGTCAATTCAAACTCGATATACTCCGGCGGAACGTTGTGCCTGCTTACCACTTCGGACAAACGCTTTACCAAATCCCGTTCATACAAATGAATTCTGGATAAGTTCACCGAAATACAAATCGGAGGTACTCCGTTCTTTATCCAACTTTCAATCAACTCACACACTCTGTCCAATACATACAGGTCAATCTCGGTGATAAAACCGTTTCCTTCAAACAACGGAACAAACAAGGCCGGGGACAGCATTCCCTTGACCGGATGAAGCCACCGCACCAAAGCCTCCGCTCCGATAATTTTCTCTGTCTCTACATCGTACTTCGGTTGGAAATATACCAGAAAATCGCCGTTTATCAAAGCGCCTTCCGCTTCATACTCCAATTCCTTTTCCTCTACTCTGCGGGCTTTCAGCTTCTCATCATAGAAGATAATCTCATCTATCACACTCTTCTTGTTCTCGGTACGGGCCAGATTGGCATTTGCACGTACCACATTAATATCCTGTTTTCCGTCAATCCGATATACACCACAGGAAAAATTCAGAGAGCAGATATTTAACACCTCTCCCGGCTTTCCAGGCTCCGTAATCTTTTTAAACAAATCGTAAATACGGGTTTCCAACTCCTTTTGCGTTCCTTCATCAATCAAAAGCATCGCAAAATTGTCCGATGCAATCCGGGCACAAAGCTCGCCGTTTTTTACAAACTCCCTTATATTCTTTGCAATATGATTCAGCACCTTATTTCCGTACTCATATCCGAACATTTCGTTGACGTATTTAAAATTATCCACATCAAAGGTCACATATGCATACTTGTCTTCATTCTTATTAATGAGCTCCTGCGCATCCATCTTATGCTTTGCCTTGGACGGAAGACCTGTCAGCTGATCTACATATGCCGTATTATATATTTCCACACGATTCCGTACACATACCACTAACGCGGAGGCCACCACACCACCGATTGAAATGGCCATAATTACCATAAGAAAATAAATACGATCCATGGATTGACGGATTTCCTTTTCCACTACCTCCGAGCTGGTGAGACGCACCACAAAGAAATCCTCGTAGCCATCTACCTTTGCCGCAGCAAAATAAATTTCTTTCCCGGCCTTGCTCATAGCAGCGGCCACCGCACATCCCTTCAGCTGCATTTCTTCATCAAATTCCTTTTTCGGTTTCCAGGAATCTCCTTTTTGAGAGAATTCGTCCCATGACATTCCCTCCAAATAATTTCCGAAATCATCTGCCATCAAAACAACATTACCGTAGGTATCCACCACAAGATCGGTTCCTTCCTGTGGCTTGACACTTAGTTTGTCAAGCAATTTTTCTCTGGATGTCTTTGCTGCAAGTACACCAACGATCTCTTCTCCGTCCTTACACGGTACCATGAATACCACACCATCTCCGGATACTTCATCTACCGAACGGGCCACAACCCTCTTTCCTGCCATAGCTGCCTCGATATTAACCGTCTGGGTATCCGGTATTATGTCTCCTTCATTATCATAGTATGTATACTCCGTATCTATCATCGCAAGATAATCCATTCCATATCTGATTTTCGTGGCCGCCAATGTTTTCATTGCTTCCGGTCCGATTCCACAGGTCTGAACAATCATCTCCTGTATCGTCTCCAAGGCAACAAACCTATTCTCAATATCATCGGAAACCTCGCGAGCTGTCAGCTGTACCTCCCAAAGCAGCGCATTTTCGCAGTCTTCAACGAGACCTTTTCTGGTATTGTCTAAACCGAACATTATACCGACACCGACAATAATGAAAAGAAGGCACAACAATAAAAGACCCGTCGTGTGTCTTTTCCTGTTTGCCTTCTTATCGGTCTTATAATCTCTGCTCATACCTCATCCCCTGCTTCCGTGCATACGATTGTCGAGACTACAACTGCTATAAAATCGAACGAATACTCCCCGAAAAAAAAATATACTTTGTCTATTTCACCCATTATACCATATTTTTACAACATTTTCAAGATTTATGTGATTATTTTAGAAAAAGACAAGACACCGGCAACGCCTGCCGTTTTCCTGCCTTTTCTATGCTATTCATTGTTCTGTTTGTATTGCTCCACACTGTCCTTCTGCGCTTCTGCAATAATTGCCCCGACGGTCTGCAAAACCTTGACATAATGCGCCGAATAATCCGCCGGCATCTCCTGAAGCACATGGTCCAACGGATTTTTGAGCTTATCCTTCTTTACCTTGCCTAAAATCAAATAATCCGCAGACAAATCACTGCTGCTGCAAATTTTATAAATACTTTCCGCAGACAGACCCTTTTTCCCCGATTCCGCCTCTGCAAGAAACTGAGGAGATAAACCGACCTGCTCCGAAAAAGACTCTCTGTTCATCCCAAGGCTCTCTCTGTATGCCCGGATTCTTCCACCGATTGCTTCATTAATCTTCTTGCCCATCGTTTCTCTCCTTTCCGCTTTTTTCAAGGCTTCTGTATATGTTTTTCCCAATTATACCTTTTTTATTTTCCTTGCAACATAAGCTATAGACGAACTTATACGCTATAGTTGTCTTCTTTTTGCTTTTATCACGAAAAATGATTGCAAAGTTTCGCCTCTTGCTTTTTTTATAGGATTGGACTAAAATATTTTTAGCATGCATTTCGGAGGTATTTTTATGAACGGATCATCTTTCGGAACTTCTTTTAAAATCACGACATTCGGCGAATCCCACGGTGCGGCCCTCGGTGTTATCGTAGACGGCTGTCCGGCGGGAATTCCGCTTTCAGCAGAATATATCCAGACCTTTTTGGACAGAAGAAAACCGGGACAAAATGTTTATTCTACCCCGCGCAAAGAAAACGATACGGTAGAAATATTGTCCGGCGTTTTTGAAGGTAGCACCACGGGCACGTCCATTGCCCTTCTGATTCGCAACGAAGCCCAACGTTCCGGCGACTATTCGGAGATTGCCTCCTATTACCGCCCGGGACACGCGGATTTTACCTTTGATGCCAAGTACGGCTTCAGAGACTACCGGGGCGGCGGACGTTCCTCCGGCCGCGAAACCGCAGCCAGAGTAGCAGCCGGTGCCGTTGCCTGTGCGCTGCTTGATACACTTAACATCAAGGTTTGTGCTTATGCAAAATCCATCAACGAATACGTTTGTTTTGATACCAAGGAATACTTGGCGGAACGGTATTCCGTAGAGGAAATTGCTTCCATGAGAGATAAAAGTCCCCTTAACATGCCGGATGCGGACGCTTCCGCAAAGGCCGAAGCATATTTACAAAGGTTGCGTGAAGAGCACAACTCCGCCGGCGGCACCATCGAATGCGTTCTCACCGGTCTCCCGGCGGGCCTGGGCGACCCGGTATTTGAGAAGTTCGACGCGCGCCTTGCCCATGCCATGTTGTCCATCGGTGCGGTAAAGGGCTTTGAGCTGGGTTCCGGCTTTGAAGCTGCCCTTCTTACCGGCACGGAACAAAACGACCCGTTTTATACCGACGAAGCCGGCAACATCAAAAAGCGTACCAACCGGGCAGGCGGAGTTCTGGGCGGTATGACCGACGGCTCGGATGTCTTATTCCGTGTTGCGGTAAAACCGACACCATCTGTATACGCCCCGCAGGAAACCGTGAAGCAAGACGGTTCTGCCTACACCTGTCAGATTACCGGCCGTCACGACCCGATTATCGTTTCCCGTGCCGTTGTGGTGGTGGAATGTATGGCTGCTCTGACTGCGGCAGATGCACTGCTTAGTAATTTAGGAAGTAAGCTGGAGCATTTAAAAATGATTTACGGCACGGAACAATAAGCAAACACGTCTGCGTTTACGCCTTTATGTTACCGATTCACCGTACTTTAGGAAGGGAGCTTTCCTATGAAACTGAAACTCGCCATCTGCGACGACGACGCCAAACAGCGGGACTATCTCACCGATATTGTTACCGCCTGGGGAAAGAAAAATCGTCATCTCATTGAATTAAAACAATATGTCAGTGCCGACTCCTTCCTTTTTGATTACGAAGAGGAAAAGGATTATGACATTCTGCTCCTTGACGTGGAAATGCCGGGTCGAAGCGGAATTGAACTGGCAAAAGAAGTCCGAAAAGAAAATCAGGCGGTACAGCTTATCTTCATCACCGGCTTTTACGAATACTTCAGCGACGGCTTTGATGTATCCGCGCTTCATTATCTCATAAAGCCTGTGGATGCAGGAAAACTTACCCCTGTACTTGACAAAGCCGTAGGGAACCTTACCAACCGCATGCGCTCGGTACTCCTCTCCACCTCGGAAGGTGATGTAAAACTTTCCTTGGCAGATATTGTTTACGTGGAAGCAGAAAATGTATATTTAAATATTCACTCCACCCACGGAGACTACCGCACTCGCATGACACTCGGAAATTTCTACGAGGAGCTGGACGACACCTTCTTTAAAGCCCACCGTTCCTTCCTCGTAAATTTAAAATACGTGAAACTGATTACCCGCACCGATGTTACCATGACAAACGGTGCCGTCATACCTTTGAGCCGCGGTGTTTACCATGACATTCACGCCGCATTGGTGAAATATTTATAAAGGGGACCTTATGTTATTTGAAAAACTGATTGCGAAAAAGGTTGCGGCCTTTGAAACAGAATTGATTCAAAAATATTATTTGGAAGTAGAAAATATGTACCAAAAGATGCGAGGCTGGCGTCACGACTACCGCCACCACATCCAGACCATGAAGGTGCATATGACAAGTGGCGAAATCGATGAAATCGGCGCTTATCTGGATATGCTGGACGACGATTTAACCAACGTGGAAACGGTAATTAAGACCGGCAACCGCATGGCGGACGCCATCCTAAACAGTAAGCTTTCCTTAGCTTCCCAAAAGGAAATCACGGTAAAGGCAGAGGCAAATATTCCGGTGTCTCTTACCGTGTCGGAGCTGGATCTCTGTACCGTTATCGGCAATCTCCTTGACAACGCCATGGACGCCTGCATGGAGCTTCCTGTTGCGGAACGCCTGATTCGCATTTACATGGAAATGAAAGGAAATTACCTTTACATCTCCGTCACCAACACCGCCGGCGGCAAGAAAAAGAACAGCTACCGCTCCACCAAAGGGGAAGGCCACGGCTTCGGCCTCAAGCGTATCGACATGATAGTAAAAAAATACGGTGGGTATATCACGCGAGCTTCGGAAGACGGAGCCTTTTCCACCGAAGTACTGTTACCACAGTAAAATCAAGAAAGTGCATTTGGCATCAAATTTTTGCATTTGACAACAAATTGCACTTTTTCTTTTTGTATTTGGTATAGTAAGGTCAAGCAAAGGGCAAACGCCTGATGCAAATACATACCGGCAGAACGAAAAACTTCTGTCGACTTAACGGAGGGGAATTATGAGACAAAACAAAAAAGAAACAAAGAAGGAGAAAAAGTATTCCAAAATCGGCAATCTTGCCTGGGCATTAAAAAAGCTCTGGCGTTTGGATCGATGGTTTGTCTTTTTCATGTTTGCGGTAGTGCCGATTGCGGTGGTACAGCCGTTACTAAATTCCTTCTTTTCCAAAGAACTGATTGACCGCATCGGAGGCGGTGCAACCTTTTCGGAGCTGACTCGGTTCACTGTAAGCTTTTTACTGCCGCTTGTTTTTCTGGAACTGTTACGAGGTTTTATCAATTCCAGATGCAGAGCCAGACAATACTATCCGACTTCCATCTATCAGACGGAGATGGGACATATCTATCATTACGAAACCGACTTTGAAAACACGGAAAAGCAGGAATACCGGAAAATTCACGAATATGCCTCCGGCGACTCCCGTCAGGGTAACTGTGCTTTAGAATTTCTATGGCTGGATTTAAGCGAAGCACTGATTCATTTCCTCGGCATTTTCACTTATGCTTCCCTTCTTATCGTACTGAACCCGATTATTTTTGCCGTGGTTGCAGTGGTATCTGTGCTGTCCTACTTTACCACCCGCTGGCAACCGGCCTATTTCGAGAAAAACAAACACCACTGGGAAAAGGAGGTTCGGAAAAGGAATTACTTACGGGGACTTTCCGAGAACTTCTCCATGGCAAAGGATATTAAGCTATACAACTTAGAAGGCTGGCTTGACAAAATGATGCGGGATTATCAAAGCTACCTTCTGATGTGGAACAAGCGCTGTACCTTAAGAGGTCTGTTTGCTTCTATTCTTGCGGGACTGATGACCTTTATCCAGAACGGTGTAGCCTACGCGGTATTAATCGGACTGCTCCTTGCCGGAAAGATTACCGTGGGTGAATTTGTGTTTTACTTCGGTCTCACCGGCAGCATCGCAGGCTTTTTACAGGGCATCATTACCAGCGTAGCAAAGCTGAATACCAGAGCCGAAAAGATTGCCTACTACCGTGACTTCTACAACTACCCGAACACCTTTAACCACGGCGAAGGGTGTCCTCTTCCGACAGGTCCGGTGACCATCGAGTTAAAGGATGTACACTACCGCTACGACGGTGCGGAAAAGGATACCATCAATGGATTAAACCTGACCATTTCCGCAGGAGAAAGCCTCGCTCTTGTAGGTATGAACGGCGCCGGAAAAACCACTTTAATCAAGCTGATTTGCGGTTTGTACGCTCCCACCTCCGGTGAGATTTTGGTAAATGGAAAACACATCAACGAATATAACATTGAGGAATACTATTCCATGATTTCCGCAGTATTCCAGGATATCAAAACCATTGCCTTTTCCATGTTTGAGTTTGTGGCAAGCGTGGACCTTACCCGTCCCACCGCAAGAGAAGATGCTATCGCTGCCATGAAACTTGCAGGAATTTATGAAAAAATCGAAAAACTGCCGAACGGCATTGACACCCATTTAATGAAGGGCATTCACGATGACAGCGTCGACCTCTCCGGCGGCGAGATGCAAAAGCTGGTGTTGGCAAGAGCTATCTACAAAAACGGCTCCATTTTAATCCTTGACGAACCGACCGCAGCCTTAGACCCCATTGCGGAAAATAACTTATATTTACGTTACAGAGAATTAACCGAAGGAAAAACTTCTATCTATATTTCCCACCGTTTTGCCTCCACCCGCTTCTGCGACCGTATCATTTTACTGGAGGACGGCGTCATTGCAGAATCCGGTACCCATGAAGAACTGATGGCTACCGGTGGCAAATACGCCGAAATGTTTGAAGTACAAAGCAAATACTATAAGGAGGGCGAAGTCCATGCATAATTACAAAACCACAAGACGGGCGTTTCGGCTGTATCATTCCTACAATCCGCACTATTTCCCGCTTCGCCTGTTCCAGATTCTTTTTACCAACCTGACACCGTTTTTTACCCTTTGGATGTCGGCGGAAATCGTTACCGCATTATACGAAAAGAAAACTAAGGAAGAACTGTTCCTATTGGTAGCCATCGCCTTGTGCGGAGCCCTTTTTATTCACATCATGGGTGCGCTTTTGGGAAGATGTGTGGACAATGCCCTGAAGCAGTTAGAAAACAACGAAGCAGCAGCCTTTAACAAAAAGACGTTATCCTTAGATTACGACAAGTTAGAAAACCCTGAAATTCGACACCTTCGCCGTAAAATCATAGAAAACTCCTGGATTAACTGCTACGGTGTAACACATATGCGTGAGGGGTTAGAATACATTGCCACTTATTTGATAAACATCCTCTATTGTACTGTTTTATTTGTAGAGATGGTATCCTTAATCCTGAAACTTTCCTTTGATATTCGCGGTATCCTGCTCCTTGTTGCCATGGTCGTCTGCGTCATTCTTACGGTAGTGATACAGTCCCGTTGTGGCAAGAAACAGGCAGAAACCTGGAATCTCGGCGGAGACTTGATGCTCCGGGAAAACCGCCTTGCCGGCGGCTACAGCCAGTCCGGCATGGACAGTCGTTTTTACAAGCAACAGGCCATTGTAGAAGAAATCGACAAAAGTCTTGCGAAGGAACATAAAGCACTTTACAGCAAAATCAATCATATCGACTTTTTGCTTCGCGTTCCGATTTTTCTGTCCACGAAAGCCTCGGAGCTATGCTCCTATCTCATCATCGGCTTATACTGCACCTTGGGAGCCTTCCCGGTAGGCAGTGTCATTAAGTATGTAGGATATCTCGGCATCCTGACCAACAACATCGCCGGTTTATTCTATACTTTGGGTTCTCTGAAAACCAACGAGCAGTTCCTTGAAACTTACTTAGAGTACTTCGATATCCAAAACGACATGTACCAGGGTAGCCTGTCCGTGGAAAAGCGCAGCGACAAGCAGTTTGACATCGAATTTAAGAATGTCAGCTTCCGCTACTCAGGTTCCGAAGACTTTGCCTTAAAGGACATTAACTTAAACTTAAAGGTAGGCGAGCGCCTTGCGGTGGTAGGACAAAACGGCAGCGGAAAAACCACCTTTATCAAACTTCTCTGCCGTCTCTACGACCCGACGAAGGGAGAAATCCACATGAACGATTTCAACGTCCGCAAATACGATTACAGACAGTATCTGGACTTATTCTCCGTGGTATTCCAGGACTATAACCTTCTGGCAATGCCACTCGGTAACAACGTAGCTTCCGCCGAGAAATGGGATGCCATCAAAGCGGAGCAAATGTTATACGAAGTAGGCTTCGGAGAACGCTACGAAGAAATGCCGAAAAAGTTAGAGACCTCTCTTTACAAAAACTTCGATGAAGAAGGCGTCAACATTTCCGGCGGTGAAGCCCAGAAAATCGCATTGGCAAGAGCACTTTATAAGGACGCGCCGTTTATCATCTTAGACGAGCCGACCGCTGCCTTAGACCCGATTGCGGAGGCAGAAATCTACTCCAAATTCGATGAAATCGTAGGAGACAAAACCGCCATCTACATCAGCCACCGCCTCTCCTCCTGCCGCTTCTGCGACAAAATTGCGGTATTCGACGAAGGCCGGATTGTACAGGTGGGTACCCATGAGGAACTACTGAAAAACACAAACGGAAAGTACTACGAACTTTGGAATGCACAGGCGAGCTACTACGCGTAGTCGCTCGCGAAGCAACAGATATGACTCGCGAAGCAACGAGCTAAGATAGAACAAGAAAAAGGCCGACAAGAACCGCAAGGTTCTTGTCGGTCTTCTTTTGTGTTCTTATCGCGGCGACCGCCGCGGGCTAACTCTCTTTCTATAACTTTCGGTTATGCCCCTTATTCAGAGCCATCCCGGCGATTTCTCAATAAAAAGCGTCCATTTCCTCCACATTTCCATATTTTTTTCCATTTTCCCCTTGCTTTCCTCGCATTCCTCTGCTATAATTAAAATACATATCAAAGTTTCGTATTATAACTTTTAGTTATATCTAAAAGTATTGTTTTTGTCCCTTTTTTCGTAACCTTTGGGGACCTACATACAAAGGAGGGAATATGGAAGTCGAATCCACCTTATCCTCCTACCGAATTTTTAACGCAGTCGCGGAAGCGGGCAATCTTTCCAAAGCAGCCAAAGAGCTTTTTATCAGCCAACCGGCCATCAGTAAGGCGGTCAGCAAGCTGGAACAGAGTCTTTCGGTAAAGCTTTTCACCCGTAATTCCCGAGGCGTCAAACTAACGGAGGAGGGTGCCCTGCTGTACGAGTACACCTGCTCCGCGTTCGAGTCCTTGCGCCGGGGCGAGGAAAGCATTAAAAAAATACATACGCTCGGCATGGGCCATATCAAAATCGGAGTCAGCACTACCCTTTGCAAGCATCTGCTGCTCCCTTATTTACAAGGCTTTATGAATGCCTATCCTCACATCAGACTCAGCATCGAGTGCCATTCCACAAAAGAGACTCTGGCACTTTTGGAAGAAGGAAAGCTAGACATCGGACTGGTCGGAAAGCAGTTCCGCAGCTTCGAATTTTTCCCACTGAAAAGTATTCAGGATACCTTTGTTGCCAGTCCCACTTATCTTGCAAACCTCAAGGAACGTGAACCGGGACTTGCAAAGGATTCCGTCTCGCTACTGCAACAGACAAACCTCATGCTGTTAGACGACAAGAACCTCTCCCGTCTGCATTTGGAGGACTATTTCTCAAAACATAACCTGCACCCCGGTCAAACTTTAGAAGTCAACAACATGGATCTTCTCATCGAGTTTTCCAAAATCGGCCTCGGCGTAGGATGTGTCATCCGTGAATTTGTAGAAAAAGAATTGGCAGAAGGTTCCTTGATAGAGCTTACCCTTCCCCATTCTATTGCAAAACGTACCGCCGGCTTTGCCTACAACAAAACAACTGCCCAAAGCGATTCCGTAAAGCGGTTTATTGACTTTTACAAAGGAGAACAAAGCGAATGATAAAAAAACTGACACGTTTTGTCCGATATCGGGCAAAGCTCTTTCGTCGAAAACTCAAACAGCAACTCTATCGCCTTCTGGTAGACATTCACGAAGGTGAAATTCGCATTTCACTTTTCCATATTGTGTGTACACTATTTTTCCTGTTTTTATGTGTCGGTTGCTTATTCCGCACCGATTTCAAAAAAGAAAACGTCACGACCGAATCCGTTCTCGGCAGCGAGCTGACGCATGCATTACGTCATACCGCAAACACCCGACGAACGGAAGCATCGGCCGATGTTACATTGTTCCTTCTTCCCGATACGGAAGACGGCGATGCCCTATCCTCTTTTCTTGATGCCCCGCTCTACGGATTTTACCTGACCGGAAAGGAAGTCTCCTATTTACCGGAGTATTATGCTTCTCTTTCCGAGTCATTCGTAGCGGGCACCCCGTACATCGGTGGATTGTCCTTTTCTTACAATCCGAAGCGGCTCATCTATAACCGTGCCACGGACATTATGTTGCTTACCAAAGAAGGTACCTACAGCCCTCTTTCGGAAGATACCTTATATTACGTAGTCGGTACCGATACGGTATTCAGTATGTTTTCCTACTTATCCGAGCGTACCTTCCACTTAATAAGCATTCAGCCGAAGGACGCTTCCGGCACACCGATTTCGGATTATTCCTGCGGACTGCTCCGGGGCTCGGACGGCATCCGAACGGTATCCGATGTTTACGGTTCCTACTTGACACAAAACACTTCGTCTACTCCCCTTCAGAGCGCAAGCGAAGTTTTCCTTTGCACTTCCATAAATACCTTGGTACTGTATTCGGAACTCAACATTGCGGGATATTTTCTGGTAGGCTGTGCGGTTCTGTTTGTAACACTTGCTGCCATTGTCCGTCCGCATTTACATCGCACCATGATCTGGTTCCGCCTTTTCCTGTTCCATCAAAAAAAGCGGGGAAAACTTTCCATCCGCGGTCGCATTTACGCTGCCCGCACTGCCAGACAACGTGCCGCTTAATCAGACCTCCTCGCACTGTCTTTCCGCTGTCTTTCCACAGAAGCGGAAAGGCAGTCTTTTTATTCTTCGCATTCTCCTACCTCAAAAACCTCCCCCTAAAAAAATTTTATTTTTTTCAAAAAAGTTGTTGACAGAATCCTTGTCATAGGTTATAATACTCCTTGCTTGAAGAAAGCAACACACCATGCGCAAGTGGCTCAGTGGTGGAGTATCGCCTTGCCAAGGCGAGGGTCGCGGGTTCGAATCCCGTCTTGCGCTTGTAAAAAATAAGAATCGGTCAAACGACCGGTTCTTATTTTTTTGTAAGCGCAAGCGCTTACGAACCAATACGTTCCGTATTGGTTCGAAGTCTCCGCTCCGCTTCGGTCGGCGCATTACCGAGGTCCACCGGACCTCGTGCGCCCCGTCTTGCGCTATTGTCCTAGTCAAGTGCAAAACACATCCGTGCTCCGAAGGGTTCGATGTCGTCTTCGCTTCGCTCCGGTCCGTCCAATACTGATATCCACCGGATGTCATGGACCCTGCCGGCTCGGTCGGCGCTAAACGGTCTCCACCGGAGACCAGCGCCCCGTCTTGCGCTATTGTCCTAGTCAAGTGCAAAACACATCCGTGCTCCGAAGGGTTCGATGTCGTCTCCGCTTCGGTCGGCGCATTACCGAGGTCCACCGGGCCTCGTGCGCCCCGTCTTGCGCAAGCGCTCACGCCCCAAGGTTCAAGGTCTCGCCTGCCGGCTCGGTCGGCGCTTGCTTTTCCTTCAACACACTTTTAACACATTTGCGCGTTATACTGTATGTACTTTGTGCTAACATGCACAGTTTTAGGAGGATGTTATGAAAAAGAAACTTTTATCGGTCATTTTACTGTCTGCCGTTGTACTGGCTGTTTCCGGCTGCGGTAAGAAGGATGACGTTTCCGACAACAACGGCGACATTACCAACACTGCATTATTAACACAGCAGTCTGAGGAACTCCTGTCCGGTCAGTACGGTGTGGAAATCGAAATCGAGGAGTACGGTACCATTGCACTTACGCTGGATGCGGATTTAGCTCCTGTTTCCGTTACTAACTTCGTCAATCTTGCAAATGATAATTTTTACGATGGCCTTACCTTCCATCGTATTATGGACGGTTTTATGATGCAGGGCGGTGACCCTGAGGGTACCGGTATGGGTGGCTCTGCTCAGAATATTCAGGGAGAATTTGCCGCAAACGGTGTTACGAATACCTTAAATCATACCCGCGGTGTCATCTCTATGGCCCGTGCCACCGATCCGAACAGTGCCAGCTCCCAGTTCTTCATTGTACATGAGGATTCTACCTTCTTAGACGGTAATTATGCTGCTTTCGGCTGGGTTACGGACGGCATGGACATTGTAGATACCATTTGTACCTCTGCACCGGTTGTGGACAACAACGGTACGGTCCCTGCAAAGAATCAGCCGGTTATCAAGGATGTACGTATCATCGGAGAACTTGGCAAAGATGCTTTGTCCACCAAACCTACCCTACTGACCCCTTCCATGCTGACCAGGGACTCCGAAGGACTTCTTTCCGGCAAACACAAGGTGGAAATCGAAATCGAAAATTACGGCACCATCGCGCTTACCTTAGACGCGGATTTGGCTCCGGTTACCGTTACCAACTTTATCAATCTTGTAAAGGACGATTTTTACAACGGTATTACCTTCCACCGCATTATCAGTGGCTTTATGATACAGGGCGGTGATCCGCAGGGTACCGGTATGGGTGGCTCCGAGCAAAAGATTCAGGGTGAGTTTGTGGCAAACGGTATTGTAAACAGTCTTTCTCATACCCGTGGTGTCATCTCTATGGCCCGCACCAACGATCCGAACAGTGCCAGCTCCCAGTTCTTCATCATGCATCAGGACTCTCCGCATTTAGACGGGTCCTATGCAGCCTTCGGTCAGGTTACAAGCGGTATCGAAGTAGTAGACGCCATTTGTAAAGCCACACCGGTCCAGGATGGAAACGGCACCGTTTCAAAAGCTGACCAGCCGAAAATCAAAGAAATTCGTATCGTCGAATAATTCATTTTATTTCAGCATATAAAGCAAACAGCCCTGATGCAAAGCACCGGGGCTGTTTTTCTTTCCCTTCTGTCGTATTCCGGATTTCCATTTTTTTATACAAGCTCTTCAGAATGAGAACCATCGCTGGTACACACACTATCAAAAATAACCGAAAGGCGGTGAACTCATGTCTCACTTGGAAGACAGCACACAAACTCACAGCGCTCCTCAAAAGCTAAAAAACGCCCGCAGCAAGCAGCGTGAAAACGTAAAACGTACTGTAGAAGTATTCGAAGCCTCCTCTCCTATGGAGGACGACTTTCCGGATATTGATACCATGCAGGTCAGCTCTGCTACGGAGCTTACCGGTATGATGTACCGTCCGCCCATTACCACTGCGGAATTGGAATCTTACCACGACTTATATGATATCCAATATGAACCGGCGGCAGCAAAGCAAGGCGCAAAAGACAGCATGAAGTAAGTGCGTGCAGTCCTCGCGCTTTTGCGCTCTCCCACGCACTTCGCGGCACAGACGCTCGGTCGTGGGCGCGTTCGCATCATCAGAGATTTTTGGAAGCAAGCTTCCGAATCTCTTCGATGCTCACTTGGCCTACACGCAAAAAGGAGCCTCCTGCGTATCCGCAGAAGGCTCCTTTAAAATAACTTTATTCTCTTATTATCTGTTTAAGATAAGCTTGGTTAACTCAACCGGCTCTACAATCTTGCCGTCCTTGTAAACACGCATGTTACCGGAAGCGATTTCATCGATTAAGATAACTTCGTTGTTGTTGTAACCGAACTCAAACTTGATATCCCAAAGATCAAGACCGATGGACTTTAAGTCATCAGCAACAATCTTGGTAATCTTTAAGGTCTGCTCCTTCATGCTTGCAAACATCTCCGGAGTCATAACGCCGAGAGCTGCAAGACCCTCACCGGTTACAAGCGGATCGCCCAGAGCATCGTTCTTGAAAGTACACTCAACGTAACCGCCTTCTAAAACGGTACCGTCAGCCATGTACTCACCGTATCTGCGGATGAAGCTGCCGGTAGCAACCAAACGACAGATAACCTCAAGACCGTGACCGAATACAGTAGCAGGAAGAACTTCCATGGTAGCGTTTTCTACATCAGCGCCTACATAATGAGTCTTGATGCCGGCCTTCTTTAATAATTCGAAATAGTGAATGGAAGTCTGAAGATTAGCCTTACCGATACCCTCGATGGTCAAACCTACGGTATTCTCACCCGGATCAAAAACGCCGTCCTTACCGGTGCAATCGTCCTTGAACTTTAACATTACATTACCGTTGTCGAGAGCATAAACATCTTTTGTCTTACCTTCATAAAGCTTTTTCATTTTCATATCCTCCTGCGTTGGGAATAAAGATTGTTTCAAATAACATAGATACTATATCACAATTTTTTCTGCTTGACAATTTATTTTTTTACAGAAATATAATTTTTTTTAAGATAGACAGTTCTCCCCCCGTGTGATACAATACTTCTTGTGCAAATTAACAAGAAGATTCTATAAAGAAGGTTTTAATTATGAAGAAAGAATGGAAAATAAAAGAGTATCTGGGTGACAAAGAACTCTACCTGAAGATGGTAAAAATCGCAATTCCGATTTCACTGCAATCCTTAATCACCGTCGGCATCAACCTGATGGATACCATCATGCTGAGCAAAATGGGAGACGCACAGATTTCCGCATCCTCTCTGGCCGGCCAGTTTATCAACCTGTTTATGATATGCTGTATGGGTATCGGTATGGGTGCATCCGTTCTCACCTCCCGGTTCTGGGGCATGCAGGATAAAACTTCCTTAAAGAAAACAATTACCATTATGCTACGCTTCGTGGTAATTTTTTCCTCTATTTTTACAGCGATTACCATTATCTCGCCGGAATGGATTATGCGTATTTATTCCGATGAAACGCCGATTATTACACACGGTATTACCTACCTGAAATGGATGATTCCGACCTACATCTGTACCGGTCTTTCCCTGACCTGTACCATTGTACTGCGTACCGTAGGTCAGGTTCGAATTCCGCTGTATTGCTCCATTTCCGCATTTTTTGTAAACGTATTTTTCAACTGGGTATTTATTTTCGGTAAGCTCGGCGCCCCTCGTATGGAAATCGGCGGTGCGGCTCTCGGCACCTTAATTGCCCGCGTGTTTGAGCTTATCTTTATCTGCGGCTATTTCTTCTTTATTGATAAACGTATCCGCTACCGCTTAAAAGATATCTTTATGAAATGTCGGGACCTTTTAGGTGAATACATACGCATCAGTATCCCGGTATTAATCAGTGACGGACTTTTAGCCTTCGGTAACAATACGGTAGCCATGATTATGGGTCGTATCGGCGAAACCTTCGTGGCCGCAAACTCCGTGACCACCGTGGTACAGCAGTTAAGCTCTGTTCTTACCACCGGTGTCTGCAACGCCAGCGGAATTATTACCGGTCATACCATGGGAGAAGGCGATATCAAAAAAGCCCAGAGACAAGGCTATACATTCCTGTTCATCGGTTTTATCATCGGTTGTTTCTCCGCACTGGTTATTTTCCTTCTGCGAGGTCCGATTATCAATTATTACGATGTATCACCGGAAGCAAAAGCGATCGCATGGGATTTGATGAATGCAATCATTATTATTAACATTTTCCAATCCATGAACTCCATCCTGACCAAAGGAGTGCTCCGGGCCGGAGGCGACACCACCTTCCTCATGGCCGGCGACATCCTCTTTTTATGGATAGCGTCCATCCCGTTGGGCGGTCTGGCCGGACTAAAATGGGGCTTACCGTCCTTCTGGATTTATACATTTTTGAAAATCGACCAGATTATCAAATGTGTCTGGTGCTACTTCCGTTTACGAAGCGGCAAATGGTTAAAGAAGATTAAAGGACAGGCGTAATGCCTGTCCTTTGTTTTGTCTGATAGTATATTGTTTTACTTAATCCTGTTATAGCTCATAGTCCTTTCTTTATTATTTGTTATACCTCGTAGCAATCAAACGATGCTTCGGTTGGGGTTACACGGAAGTCGATGGCAAAGTCCCAGTAATCCATATAATCAATGATTCTGACTCTATCACCGGTCGTGTAACTGAGGCTACCATCCGTATTTACGATTCTGCCGTAGGTTCTATCTGCATCAAATGAAGCCAAACGTTCCACAGAGATTGTCCGACTATACAAATGTACTTTCCCATCAGTATAATGCCATACGATGCATACTGCTTCTGCACAAGCTACCCATCTTCCTTCTAGACTAAAGTCAAATTCTCTGGAATATTCATATGCCGTATATGATGCAGTTGTAGCCATCGGCGCCATAAGATTTCCGGTAATATTTTCAACAGAAATCTCCTCAGCGAATTGCTCCATCTCCGCTTGAGATAACTGTCTAACATTCAACTCGCCTGCTGTTACTACCATACCGGTTTCTGTGGCATATGCCACAGAACAATCCGAAGTAATTAGTAGCATCATAATGAAAACCACTATTACCTTTATTCTTTTCATTATCTTCTCCTTTCTATTCTTCATTTTCTTTCACTACTATCTCATGTTTTTTCATATCCTTTTCAGTAATTTCCATTTCTTTTTTGATATTTCTTTCCCCATACACTACCCTCGGTACCTGCCATGATATCGGAATTGCCAGCACTGCAAACAAACAACAAAGAATCAACGTGATAATACAAACTTTTCTTCCTGCCCGCTTGTAGTTCATCACATTCCGAATCCGCGCCTTTATCTCCCCGTTTCCGTAACCGATGGCAACTCCACGCACCTTACTTAACCGGCAGGAAAGCTCTACCAGTGAGCGGGCATATTCCTCCCGGAAGTCTTCGCCTTTTTGTCGCAAGACCGCTTCGTCGCAGGCCTCCTCCATATCGTTGATGAACAAACGATAGGCAAACCATAGAATCGGCTGAAACCAGAACAGTCCCAGAAGACCTATCGCAAGATATTTCATCCAGACATCCCGTCTGGCGATATGTACTCTTTCATGCAGGATTACCGGTTCATAGTACATTTCCTGCAAGGAAAACGGAAGATATATTTTGGGTGCAAATAGCCCGAGCGTAAAGGAAGCATTAATTCGATCCGTAACATAAACACCTTCCCGTATACGGATACTTCCTACCAGTCTCCGCAAAAACAAGAGATAGTAGAACACCATTCCGAATACTACCACGATTGTCCCTATACACCAACCGTATCTCATCAAAAATACAACTGTTTCATCAACAACTATTTTAGGATAATTGAAAAAACGATCCGGCACACGCCGGTCAATCATCGCAATAAACCGCATTACCAGATTATACCCAATATTCACCGGTATCGCCGTCCAAAGCAGATAAGAAAACAGTCTCGGAACCTTCTTTCGCAGTAGGAATCGGAGGGGTAACAGGCACAGAACAATAACGCCCAGTTCCATTCCCCGGCTGAATATCCATAAAAAAGCAACATTCGACATAAATGTACCTCTTCTGTAGTTTTGATGTTATCTTTTGTCACATTTTATCGGATACTCATCCGAATTTTCACGTGAAAATCTATCCCAGGTAAACTGAGTGTAACATAGAGCTTATTTGCCGTCAACCTACCATAGTTTGGTTTATTCCCCATGGCGTAGTTTAGTAATTTTAGAGTTTAGCGCAATTTCGCCAAATAAGGGATGTTTATTGTTTTTAAATATTTTTAAAAAAATACTACATTTACATTTTCGATGACAAAAAGGAGGCATCGGAATCTATCCTATGCCTCCAAATATTTGTTGCTATCCGAATAACGAACTCTTACTTAAAGTACTTCACACCGGAAGCAAAGATTCTCTGATCCTGATCACCGTAGATGTTGACTGCTACAGAGTTACCGCGACGCTCGGAGTGCGCCATCTTACCGAGAACACGACCGTCCGGGCTGGTGATACCTTCGATTGCGAAGTAGGAACCGTTCGGATTGAAGTCTTCGTCCATGGTCGGGTTGCCGGCGAGGTCAACGTACTGGGTTGCAATCTGTCCGTTTGCTGCAAGCTTTTCAATCCACTCCTTGCTTGCTACGAAACGACCTTCACCGTGGGAAGCCGGGATGGAGTAAACGCCGCCCAACTCTGCCTCCATGAGCCACGGGGACTTGTTGGTCACAACCTTGGTGTATACGGACTTGGAAATGTGACGTCCGATGCTGTTCATGGTAAGGGTCGGGGAATCCTCCTTCTGCGGAGTTACTTCGCCGTACGGTACCAAGCCAAGCTTGATAATTGCCTGGAAACCGTTACAGATACCGAGAACCAAACCGTCACGCTGCTTTAACATATCGTTTACCGCATCGGTAATCTTTGCGTTACGGAATGCGGTTGCGATGAACTTACCGGAACCGTCCGGCTCATCACCTGCGGAGAAACCGCCCGGGAACATGAGAATCTGTGCATTACGAATTTCCTTCTCGAATGCATCTACGGACTCTCTGATGTCCTGCTCGTTGCGGTTACGGAATACCACCGTACTCACTTCTGCGCCTGCATCACGGAAGGAACGCATGGTGTCGTACTCACAGTTGGTACCCGGGAATACCGGAATGAATACACGCGGCTTAGCCACCTTATTCTTTGCTACATATACAGTCTTTGCATCAAATAACGGATGCTCGATCTTCTCTTCCTTTACACCTGATCTGGTCGGGAATACCTTCTCTAAGGTATTGGTCCAAGCATCCAGAGCCTCTTCGATGGTTACGGTCTCGTTACCGTATACAAACACCGGTGCTTCAGTTACGGTACCGATTGCCTTGTAAACCAAACCGCTCTCATTTAATTCATCCAGACAATCCTTGGAAATTTCAGCAATGATTTCACCGTATGCCGGAGCAAACAATTCCTGAGCGCTTACTGCATCGGAAATCACCGCACCGAGACGGTTACCGAATGCCATCTTGGAAACAGCCTCTGCGATACCCTTTGCACCGAGAGCGTACATGGAAGCAATCTTGCCGCTCTGCGCAAGCTTCGTAATCTTGCTCATCTGGTCAGCAAATGCTGCGTAATCCGGAAGGTCATAGGAATCCTTCTTCATTGCGAACTTTACAAGTACGTTACCGGACTTCTTGAACTCACCGGTTACCACATCGGAGGTCTTTGCCATGTCTACAGCGAAAGATACCAAGGTCGGCGGAACATCAATATCCTGGAAGGAACCGGACATACTGTCCTTACCGCCGATGGACGGAAGGCCAAGCTGTACCTGAGCCTCGAATGCACCGAGAAGTGCAGCTAACGGCTCACCCCAACGCTTCGGATCGGTACCTAAGCGACGGAAGAACTCCTGGAAGGTGAAACGAATCTTTGTATGGTCACCACCTGCTGCTACGATCTTAGCAACAGAGGAAATCACTGCATAAACAGCACCGTGATACGGGCTCCAGGAAGAAAGGTACGGGTCGAAGCCGTAGCTCATCATGGAAACCGCCTCACTGTCACCGTCAAGTACCGGTACCTTAGCAATCATGGTCTGTACCGGAGTCATCTGGTACTTACCGCCGTACGGCATGGTTACGGTGTTTGCGCCGATGGAGCTGTCGAACATCTCCACCAAGCCCTTCTTGGAACAGGTATTCAAATCCGCAAGCATGGAAAGCCACTCGCTCTTAAGTCCGGTCTTACCGGAAAGCACGGTCTCACCCTTTGCGGTCTTTCTTGTAATACGGGATGCGGTATAGGATGCACCCTTCTTAAAGTAATTGTCTTCCTTCTTCGGCATGGTAACCTGTGCGGTTGCCTCTTGATGCGCACCGTTGGTATCCAGGAATGCACGCTTCAGATTAACGATTTCCTTACCTCTCCAAACAAGTACCAGACGCGGGTCCTCGGTAACAACAGCCACCGGAACAGCCTCTAAGTTCTCTTCTGCCGCGAAATCAAGCATCTTGTCTACGTCCTTCGCGTCAACTACGATAGCCATACGCTCCTGGGACTCGGAAATTGCAAGTTCGGTACCGTCAAGGCCCGCATACTTCTTCGGAACCTTGTCAAGCTCTACACGAAGACCGTCTGCAAGCTCACCGATTGCTACGGATACACCGCCTGCACCGAAGTCGTTACACTTCTTAATGATGCTTGCCACTTCTTCTCTACGGAACAATCTCTGAAGCTTACGCTCGGTCGGAGCATTACCCTTCTGAACCTCTGCGCCGCAGGTATGGATGGACTCGGTGGTATGTGCCTTGGAAGAGCCGGTTGCACCGCCGCATCCGTCACGTCCGGTTCTACCACCCATGAGGATGATTACATCGCCCGGATCAGAGGTCTCACGGATTACGTTCTTTCTCGGAGCTGCACCCATAACCGCACCGATTTCCAGACGCTTTGCCACATAGTTCGGATGATAAATTTCATCTACAAGACCGGTTGCAAGACCGATCTGGTTACCGTAGGAGCTGTAGCCGGAAGCTGCGCCGGTTACAATCTTACGCTGTGCCAGCTTACCCTCTAAGGTCTCCGCAATCGGAAGGGTCGGGTCAGCAGCACCGGTCACACGCATTGCATGGTATACATAGCCACGGCCGGACAACGGGTCACGGATAGCTCCGCCGAGACAGGTTGCCGCACCACCGAACGGCTCGATTTCCGTCGGATGGTTGTGGGTCTCATTCTTAAAGAAGATTAACCATTCTTCCGTCTCCTTCTTACCGTCCGGTCTGGTAATCTCAATCGGAACGATAATGGAGCAGGCATTGATTTCATCGGATACTTCCATATCCTCAAGCTTACCGTCGGCACGAAGCTTCTTCATACCAACGAGAGCAAGGTCCATTAAGGAGATGAACTTATCGTCTCTGCCCTTATATAAAATCTCACGCTCTGCCACGTACTTGTCATAGGAAGCACGAATCGGAGCAGTATAATCGCCCTCTTCAAAGGTAACATCCGTAAGCTCGGTTAAGAAGGTGGTGTGACGGCAGTGGTCGGACCAGTAGGTGTCAAGCACACGAATCTCGGTCATGGACGGATCACGCTTCTCATCGTCACGGAAGTAATTCTGAATGTGTAAGAAATCACGGAAGGTCATTGCAAGGTTCAAAGAGCTGTAAAGCTCCTTTAACTGAGCCTCCGGCATATCCTTAAAGCCTTCAAAAATAATAACGTCTGCCGGATCTTCGAATACGGACTCTAACGTCTCCGGCTTCTCCTCAGCTGCTTCTCTGGAGTCAACCGGATTGATGCAGTAGGACTTAATCGCAGCCACTTCATCCGCATCTAAAATACCGGATAATACATAGGTGGTAGCGGAACGGATCACCGGCTCCTCGGTCTCATTTAACAGCTTTACACACTGCTCTGCGGAGTCTGCTCTCTGGTCGAACTGACCCGGCAAATACTCTACGGAGAAAACGGTATCTTCCGGACAAATCGGGAAGGTTTCCTCATATACAAAATCTACCGGCGGCTCGGAAAATACGGTACCGAGTGCACGGGAGAGAGTCTCGTCACTTACATTTTCAACATCATAACGGATTAAAACACGTACTGCGGTTACATTCTGAATGTTCAAATACTCTTTGATTTCATTCATCAGCTCGCCGGCCTTAACTGCGTATTCCGGCTTCTTCTCAGAATAAATTCTTCTTACTTTACTCATTTTATCCATCCTTTCCGATGTCCGGTGGAACATCCACTGCCTCATTGTTGCTTTTAAGTATACCATTGTTTCGTTTATAAATAAAATTAATATATATTAAATGTTTTATTAGAAATCCTTATGAAATCATTTGCGTTTCCAACCTCTATGTGCTATACTTGGCTTAAGTATCGACAAATGACTTTATTCGGCAGTCTTCCTTGCCGGGAAGGAGTTTTTATGGACGTAAATTACGAATTATACAAAGTATTTTACTATGTAGCCAAAACCCTCAGCTTTTCCGAGGCCGCATCCGCGCTGTTTATTTCCCAGTCTGCAGTAAGCCAGTCGGTCAAGGTCCTGGAGCGTCGGCTTGGCCAGGTACTCTTTACTCGAAGCACCAAGCGGGTCACTCTCACCAAAGAAGGAGAAATGCTGTTTAAGCACATCGAGCCGGCCATCAACCTGATTACCAAAGGAGAAAACCAGCTGGTAAACTCCCAAAACGCCGGTGGAATGCAGCTTCGCATTGCAGCCAGCGATACCATCTGCCGCTACTATCTGGTGCCGTATTTAAACCGTTTTCATCAGACCTTTCCGGAAGTTCATCTCCGTGTTATGAACGCCACCTCCCTACAGTGTGCGGAGCTTCTTGCGGAAAACGCGGTAGATTTTATTGTGGCAAATTCTCCGAATCCGGCCTTAAACAATTCCATGCAAATCGAAACCCTTAGAGAGTTTTCCGATGTGTTTGTTGCAAACAAACACTCCTACGATTATTCCGACCGGGCGCTGTCCTTTGCGGAGTTGTCCGCATTGCCGATTCTGATGTTATCCAAGCGTTCCACCACCAGCGAGTTTTTACATGAGCAGTTTTTGTCCCATTCCGTAGAGCTGGCTCCGGCGGTTGAACTCAGCAGTAACGATTTGTTAATCGACCTTGCCAAAATCGGCCTCGGCATCGCCTTCGTTCCGGATTTCTGCGTAGAAGGCAAAACCGGCGACGAGCTCTACATCATCAAAACAAAAGACAAGCTGCCGAAGCGAAAGCTTGTCCTTGCCTATGACAATTCCCTGCCGGTGTCCGAACCGACCGGATATTTTATGCAGTTGCTTAAGGGGGAGCGCAATTAACTTCCCTGATTCCTGCTGTTACATCACCGACAAAAATGCGCCGGCCATCTTCGCCGACGCATTTCTTTTACTCCAATATACTCACCGTGGCCCCCATGAGAATATCCTCCCACACCTCCTCATTGACGGTTACCTCGTATTGCTCTAACAGCACCTCGTAGGCCGCCTGAAAGGCCTCATTCCGCTGCATCTCATACTCTGCCGCAACCGTTGCTTCGTAGGTCTTTGTGCACTTATCATCCAGCATCCGGATAATATACACTCCGTATTCCGTCTCAACCGGCCCACAGACTTCTCCTACCTTAAGCTTAACCGCCGCATCCATGTAAGGTGCCTCGGCACCGTTCCCTTCCGCCAGGAAGGTTCTGGTGTTATAGACGATGGTTTCGTCCGTGGCCGCAACCGCCTCAAAAGTGGCCCCGCCCAATACCTGATCATAGCAGTCCTGCATTTGTGCTTTCCGGGATTCGATTACCTCCGGGCTTTCTTGACAAATATTGTAGTCCTCGTCATAATAGGTGGTCGGAAGATATAAATACTCTGTCTCGTATTCCCTATAATCCGCTTTGTCAATGGTTTTGCGGACGCTTTCTTCCGTTACCCCCAGCGTATCGGTCATCTTTCCGTAGTATTTTTCACCTAACATCATCCACGCACAGGTCTCACGCAAATTGTCCGTGGTAAAACCGCCACGCTCTGCTTCCTCCGCAGACATCAGTCCCTTTATCTCTTCCACAAAATCGGCATTTTCCTTCGTTTCGTCGTAGGTTAACTCCATGCCGTTCTTTACCGCGCAATCGTAAAGCACCGCATATTGAATCAGCGCCTCTATGGTTTCTTCTTTGAATACCTCTCTTGTGGTACGGCCCTCCTCATCATACTCCATATCCCAGTAATCCAACCCGTACTGGGATTCATAATATGCCGCGTAACTGTTTCCCTGCACCTCCATGGAATAAATAAGAAACATGGCCTTTTGCATGGAAATGTCCGTATCTCCCACGGTTACCGCAATCAACTTCGCATATTCCTCCGCCCGCTCCTTTACCAGTGCCGGATCGGCATCGGCAAAGCCTTCAAACACCACCTCCGGTGTAGGCGTTGGCTGCGGACCTTCTTGTTTCGGTTCCTTTTTACACGCCGTAAAAAAGCATGCCAAAACACAAAGTAACACAAGCACGCTTTTTATCACTGATTTTTGATTCCGGCAGTTCCTATGCATCTTCCTTCTCAATGTTCTCATCCTTTCCGGGTGTTCCTATCTCGAGCAAACTACTTCACAAAATTCATAAACCGGTAGTATAACGTTTCGAACTCCGGTTGCTCCGCCAAATTCAGAATCTCTCCTTCACAGTATATCACAGTCTTATTATTTTTCAACACCGAAAGCAAACCACCGATGCAACTGTTTCCCACCACCGTTACTTTTCCGTTGAATGCTTCCGGTAATAATCCCGTCTCAAACAAGTCCTCTCTATCGCAATACCGGCCTAAGCCTCCCGCTAAATATACACGGTCTATCGCGGAAAGCGCCACGCCTCCATACTTACAAACCAACTCGATTCCCGCCCGTAGCGCTCCTTTTGCCAACTGAAACTCCCGCACATCCTCCTGTAATAAACCTTTGTACCCCTCGGTAAAGTACGGTTCACAAAGCAAGCCCGTTTCATCCATTATCCCTTGTTTCAGAGCATCCGCAATTTTATGAAAGAGCTCCGACGCATAGGCATACCGTCCCCCTTCAAAGGCACTTCCCATAGCCGCTGCAGTCCCATACCGGTGCCCCTTTGCGGAAAGCAAAATCTCTCCGTTGGTCCCCAAATCAATCAGCAACTCATTCCAGTCCGTTCGCCCCGTAAATACCGCTTCCGCACCTGCCACGATATCTCCGCCCACAAAGGCAGACAGACACGGGAACACCGTCACCTCCGCATGATTTAGCATCTGCGGCACCTTCGCCGCTTGCGTCGTTCCCCCAAACAATTCAAAAAAATCACACCGCAGCGTTTCCTTCTTGTACGGTTCAAAGGGTGCTTTTGCCATTGGTTCCAAAGGATATCCCAACAGCAAATGCTGCATGGTGGTATTCCCGGCAATGGCCACCCGTACCGACATCGACTCCGCACCACTGCCTGTCCCGCACACGGTCTCAAGGCCCCGGTTAAGTACAAAAAGGAAGCCTTTTACCAAGGCTTCCTTTATTTCGTTTGTTAATCTCTCCCCTTGCCCGTGCAATGCCGCATCGATTCTGCCGACCACATCGGCAGCTACCTTACGCTGAGGATTCTCACATCCATAGGATGCAAGTACCATCCCGCTTTTGTCCGCACAAACAAAGGCTAACGTTGTGGTTCCTAAATCAGCCGCCAGTAAAAGCTCCTTATTTTCCGAAGCAATTGCATTGTTCCCCGCCACATGGCCGCCTTCCGCAGGCCGCCCCTGTGTCGAATCATTACAATGAAACTCCGTCAATCCGGTATACGGTACCAAACCTCCGACTGCCTGACAATCTCTGCAACCTCTTTCCCCGCGACAGGCTCCACAATACGTTTTACTCATAGTCCCTCCAAAGGATTAATGGCAACAACCGCCGCATCCGCCGGTACTGCAATCGCAGTTTCCGGACTCATGGGAACTGCAATTCGCCTCGGTACTGGTACCAAGCACACCATCCAGATAACCCGCTACAGCCACTTCGATATCACCGGTGAGACCCGGTACAACTAAAATATCTGCCTGCATCAGAGCCTGCATTGCGCCCATACCGATACCTCCGCAAAGAAGTACCTTTACACCGCGCTCTGCGAGAACACCTGCCATCGCATCATGACCGTTACCGTCGGTCTCAAGCACGGTCTTTGCCATTAAAATACCGTCACTGAACGTATATAACGTAAACTTCTCACAATGTCCGAAATGCTGGAAAATGTTGTTGTTCTCATCGGTGGTTACCGCAAGGGTATAATTGCCCTGCTCCGCCAAAGTCTTTTCCGGCGGCAGAAGCTCCTTTAATACTAAGGTAACATCCTCAAGCCACTCTCCCTGCAGGCTCTCGATATCGCCGGCGTCCACAGCCTTTGCAATATTCGGATTCAGCGGAAGTCTGCCGAGTACCGGAACATTAAACTTACGTGCGGTATCTTCAATATGACTCTCGCCGAAGACATACATCTTCTCGCCGCAGCATCCGCACTCGACATAGCTGTAGTTCTCTACAAGACCAAGTACCGGAACATCCATCGTACGTGCCATGTTTACAGCCTTTGCCACTACCATGGATACCAGATCCTGCGGGCTGGTTACGATTACGATACCATCCACCGGAAGGGACTGGAATACCGTAAGCGGAACATCACCGGTTCCCGGAGGCATATCCACAAACATGTAGTCCACATCGCCCCATACAACCTGGGACCAGAACTGCTTTACGGTACCTGCAATGACCGGACCTCTCCATACAACCGGAACTTCTTCATCCTCAAGTAACAGATTAACGGACATAATTGCCGTACCGTTTTTCGTGTACTCCGGTAAAATACCCAGTTCATTTCCCTGTGCCTTCTTGTGTACGCCGAAGGCCATCGGAATGGACGGACCGGTAATATCCGCATCCAGAACTGCGGTCTTATATCCCATACGCTGCATCATAACCGCAAGGTAGGAAGTAACAAAAGACTTACCTACACCACCCTTACCGCTGACAACACCGATTACCTTCTTGACGTTGCTGTACTGGTTCATCGGCTCCGCAAACTGGGACTTATCCGGCTTTCTGGAGCTACAGTTGGAAGAACAACTGCTGCAATCGTGGGAACAATTTAATTCCTGCTCATAAATCTCTTCACTCATGGTTCAAACCTCTCTTACTTAACATATGTTAAAAATCTAACGCTATCCACCATTATACGCCTTAGAATTTTTTTGTCAAGTTATCCCGTATTTTCATTGGGGTGTTACCTGTTATGCCTCATAATCCATGCACAGTCTCACTTCCGTGAACGGACGCACATAGGTATTCGCTACCGCCACATGGTCCGGATGAGACTGGTATCCCTTTAAGGCTTCCTCGCTCTCCAGTACACTGTCAAGCATTACATCCGCATTGGAAGAAGCCAGTGGCTGTGTGACAATTTCCAGGCTGACAAGGCCCGGCACCTTTCCTTTCAATGCTTCCAGATTCTCCTTCATCTCCCGAAGCACCTTTCCTTTTGCATCTCCCGTTATCTCATCCTTTAATTTCCATAAAATCACATGTTTTACCATTGTTTCCCTCCTAAACTCAATCCTAATTCTTTCTTTACACTATTATAACACTGAACCGGCCTTTTTCAAGGCCCGGAAATAGTTTACGCATACTTTGCCCGGTTCATCAAAAAATCCATTGCACCAAAAGCATGTAGCACACCGTTCCGCCTCCGATGGAAAGAAGCATATTCCGTTTCCACAGATGCAGTCCCACCACAAGCGCAATCGCTATCAGTTCCGGCAAACCGTGACTTCCCGTGAACACATTTACATTTTTCAGGCAATACACCACCAGCATGCCGAAAATAGCGGCCGGTAAGGCCTTTCCCAAATACCGGACATACTTCGGCGTCGGCTTATCCGCCCGGAACATAAGAAACGGCAGAAAACGGGTCAGCATGGTAGCAAGGGCACAAAGCCCGATGGTAATTATCTCCTGTCCCAAAGTCACAGCAAACCACCCGCCTTCTCAATGGGCTTCCGAAACGCGGTAAGAAAGCACAAAATACAAATCATGGTCGGTATTAAAAAGGAATCCGCACCAAACACAAGCAGGCAGCCCGCAGATACCATCACCCCGATCAGTGCGGTATAGTGCTTCTTCTCCTTCAGCCACTGTTCCAAAAATATCACCATAAACATGGCTGTCATTACAAAGTCCAGTCCCTCCGTATTAAAGGTGAGAACACTTCCCAGAAGTCCTCCAAGCGTTGCTCCCGCTACCCAGTAAAACTGATTCAGAACCGTTACAAAAAAATAAAACCAGCCCTTATCCACATTCTCCGGAACCTCGGTGGCACAATTAATGGAAAAACTCTCATCACACATTCCGAAAATCAGGTATGCCTTTTTCATCCCTGTTTCTTTATACTTTTCCAGCAATGCGATTCCGTAAAACAAATGTCTTGCCTGAATCATTAATGCCATCAAAAAAGTTTGTACCGGAGCAAAACTCCCCAGCAACATCGTTACCGTTACAAACTCCAAGGAACCGCCGAAAATCACCAGACTCATACATAGCGGATAAACAAAAGAAAATCCCGATACCTTCATATAAAATCCGTACGACATTCCCAAAAATAAAAATCCCATCATAATCGGGATTGTTTTCGGAAATGCTGCAATCAATGCCTTTTTTACGGCACCGCTCCGATTCCTCTTTCCGGTATTTTCAGACATACCCTTCTCCTCCGTTCAACCATGCCGCCACACCCGGTTCTGTGTGACGGCATGGTTTCTTTCCGTTACTTTCCTTGAAGCTTTGCTTTCGCTTCCTCCTGCACCGCAATGACTTTGTCACACCATGCATCAAATTCCGGGTCCTCTGTCTGAAGCTCCGGATGGGCCAGCACATTGGCAATGACACGTCTCACGCCTTCCTCAAACCGCACCGTCGCTACAAACTCCGGCACCGCCCGTTTTACCTTTGTATTATCAAACACAACGGAACATGCCTTATCTCCCAGAAGCGCACCGGTAAAGTCATACGGTCCTGCCTCCGCAAGAAATGCAGAGGATACATAATATGGCTTAAACGGCACATTCAATGCATCCGCAATGGTCTGATAAATCTGATTCCAGGTCAATGTCTCATCGGAAGTAATCTGGAATACTTCTCCGATGGCGTGAGGATTTCCCATCAAGCCGATAAATGCCTTGGCAAAATCCGTATTGTGGGTCATGGTCCAAAGAGAAGTACCGTCTCCGTGAACAATCACCGGCTTACCGGAAAGCATACGCTTTACCACCTGCCAGCTTCCCTTGTCTCCGTGAACTCCCAACGGAACAGAACGCTCGTCATAGGTATGACTCGGGCGGATAATCGTTACCGGAAATCCGTTTTCCCGATACATCTGCATCAAATACTCCTCACAGACAATCTTGTTCCGGGAATACTCCCAATAAGGATTTGCAAGAGATGTGCCCTCTGTAATCACATGAGACTTACACGGCTTGTGATAGGCCGATGCGGAACTGATATACATATACTGCTTTGTCTTTCCTGCAAACAGTCTGTAATCCCGTTCTACCTGACCCTTTCCGAAACCGATAAAATCACATACCACATCAAAGGAATGCTCCTTTAACAACTCCGCCGCCTCTGCTTCATTGTTAATATCACCCTTGATAATGTTAATATTTTTCGGTAATGCATCATTTCTCGAACCACGGTTAAACAAATACAGTTCACAATCCGTCTCTGCCAGCTTTCTTGTAATTGCCATGCTGATTGTGCCTGTTCCGCCAATAAAAAGTACCTTCATGTAAGTGCTCCTCCTGTTGCTTTATTTTGTAAGTTGCAAACATCATTGCATGTTCATATTCCAATGATACTCCATTTTGAGCCGCTTGTCGATACTTATTTTCAAATCCGCTATAGTTTTCTCACGGTTTTTCCTTCATATACTTCGCCTCCGATGACCACCTGCTCGATAATGGTCGTCTTCGGTTTCTCAATTAACTCAATGAGCTTACGGGCCGCTTCCTCCCCGATGGCCTCCGTATCCTGGCGAAGCGTCGTTAACTTCGGCTCAATATGACGCCCGATCCGAAGTCCGTCGTATCCCGCCACAGAAATATCCTCCGGGATGCGAAGTCCCTTTTCCTTTATGACATTCATTCCTCCGAAGCTGGAAAAATCGTCCGGATAAATAATACAGGTCGGCGGATTCTTCAGCGCCAGCAATTCCTTTGTAGCCTCTCCCGTTTCTCTCGTACTGCGGTACGCCGCTTCTTTGATATAGTCGTCCGGAATCGAAAGCCCGAACTCTTCCGCTGTCTTAAAAAAGGAAGACAGACGGTTTTTCGTAACCGCGGAATCCGCACCGTGAATATAAGCAATCTTTTTATGCCCCTGTCCGATAATATAGGTCAGCAAATCTCTCATACCGGTAACATTGTCGGAAATTACCGCGGCACGTCCGTAGAAGGTATGGTCGATGGTCACCAGCGGAATATCGCTTTTTACCAATTCTTCCACCTCCGGATTTTCAAAATCCACGCAGGCAATTACCACTCCGTCAAACCCACGGTAACGACAACGTTCCAAATAACTCATACGTTTTCCTTCCCCATTTGCCGCGCTGATAAAGGTAATGTCATAGCCTTTTTTTTCCGCAAACTGCTTAAAACTGTTTAATACGTTTGCGAAATAGTCATGGGTCAGACCGCTCTGAGCTTCATCCACAAACAACACGCCTAAATTATAAGTCCGCTTCGTCTTCAACGCCCGGGCAGAAGAATTCGGGAAATACCCCAACTCCTTTGCCACTTTACAAATCCGGGCCTTGGTTTCTTCTCCGATATCCTTATGACCGTTCAAGGCCTTACTTACCGTTGCGATACTGACTCCGCACAGTTCGGAGATATCCTTCATTGATACCATAGTATTATCCTCTCCTTGGGCTTGCTCTTCTCACTTCTACACGCACATAACAACTTTACTTAATCGTTTTCGTAACGTAATCATACAGCATATTCCATATTTTTGCAAGTTATTTTTTAAATTTTTTGTTGAATTAATTCAAACTTTCTACTGTATTTCTAAGTTTTTTTATTTTATGGTTGCTTTTTTTGCAGTCTTTGTGTATAATGCGAATAAAGGAACGTGTTAAACATATGGTTTTATGCTTACTTAAACGTTTAACTTAACCGTTAACCTTTCAGAGAAAGAATGTAGAGAATGAGATGAAAAGGAGCAACTACTATGAAATTCGGTTATTTCGATGATGTCAACAAAGAATACGTGATTACCACTCCGAAAACTCCGCTTCCGTGGATTAACTATTTAGGCTGCAACGATTTCTTCAGCCTGATTTCCAACACTTGCGGCGGATATACCTTTTATAAGGATGCAAAGCTCCTTCGTCTGACCAGATATCGTTACAACGACATTCCGGCAGATACCAACGGTAAATATCTCTACATAAAGGACGGCGACACCGTTTGGAATCCGGGTTGGCAGCCGACCAAGACAGAGCTTGACGCTTACGAGTGCAGACACGGTATCGGATACAGCCGTTTCACCGGCAAGAAGAATGGCGTAGAGGCTTCCGTTCTTACCTTCGTTCCGATGAATGATACCTGTGAAGTCAGTCAGCTTACCCTTACCAATACTTCCGCAGCAAAGAAGGAATTACAGCTCTTCTCTTACGTTGAGTGGTGCCTTTGGAACGCGGATGATGATATGAAGAATTTCCAGAGAAACTTAAGTACCGGTGAAGTCGAAGTGGTAGGTTCTACCATTTTCCACAAAACCGAGTACAGAGAGCGTCGTAATCACTACGCAGTTTACTCCGTAAATACCGCTGTGGATGCCTTCGATACCAGCCGTGATGCTTTCCTCGGTGCATACCGCTCCGCAGCAAATCCGGAAGCCATCGAAAACGGTGCTTGTACCAATTCCATGGCAAGCGGTTGGTCTCCGATTGCTTCTCACCAGATTAATGTTTCTTTAAATCCGGGCGAGACCAAGACCTTCATCTTCGTATTAGGTTATATCGAGAATCCGCAGGATGAGAAGTGGGAGTCCCACAATATTATCAACAAGAAGCCGGCAAACGCTATGCTTGCCCGCTATCAGACCGATGCGGATGTTGAAAAGGCATTTGCAGAGCTTGCGGCATACTGGGAGAAGCTTCTTTCCAAGTATACCGTATCTTCCGACAACGACAAGGTAAACCGTATGGTAAATATCTGGAACCAGTATCAGTGTATGGTTACCTTTAATATGTCCCGTTCCGCTTCTTATTACGAATCCGGTATCGGCCGTGGTATGGGCTTCCGTGACTCCTGTCAGGATCTCCTCGGTTTCGTACACCTGATTCCGGACCGTGCAAGAGAGCGTATCATCGATATCGCTTCCACCCAGTTTGAGGATGGCAGCGCATACCATCAGTACCAGCCGCTTACCAAGAAGGGTAACGCAGACATCGGCAGCGGTTTCAACGATGACCCGTTATGGCTCATTGCAGGTACCTCCGCTTACGTACGAGAGACCGGTGATATCTCTATCTTAAACGAGACCGTGCCGTATGACAACGACATGTCCGTAGCAACGTCCTTAATGGAGCACTTAAAGCGTTCCTTAGACTATATTATCAATCACAAGGGTCCGCACAACTTACCTTTAATCGGTCGCGCAGACTGGAACGATTGTCTCAACTTAAACTGCTTCTCCGAGCATCCGGGTGAGTCCTTCCAGACCTTCGGTCCGAGTGAAGGCCCGGTGGCAGAGTCCGTATTCATCGCAGGTATGTTTGTAAAGTACGGTGAAGAGTACGCACAGCTTGCCGAGCTTCTCGGCGATACCGCTGAGGCAGAGCGTGCTCGTAAAGAAGTAAAGGTTATGTACGATGCTATCCTGGCTGACGGTTGGGACGGCGAATGGTTCGTTCGTGCTTACGATGCTTACAGCAATAAGGTAGGTTCCAAGGAATGTGAAGAAGGTCAGATTTTCATCGAGCCGCAGGGCTTCTGCGTACTTGCAGGTGTGGGCGTAGAAGAAGGTCTTGCCAAGAAGGCATTAGACTCCGTAAAGGAGCGTCTCGATACCAAGTACGGCGTTATGATTTTACAGCCGGCTTATACCAAGTATCACTTAGAGCTTGGCGAAATCACCTCCTACCCGCCGGGATACAAGGAAAATGCAGGTATCTTCTGCCACAACAACCCGTGGGTATCCATCGCAGAGACCGTTATCGGCAGAGGTGACCGTGCCTTCGAAATTTATCAGAAGACCTGTCCGGCTTACGTAGAAGAAATCAGTGAAATCCATCGTACCGAGCCGTATGTATATTCTCAGATGGTTGCCGGCCGTGATGCAAAGTTCCATGGCGAGGCAAAGAACAGCTGGCTCACCGGTACCGCAGCATGGACCTTCGTAAACATCTCCCAGTATATCTTAGGTGTTTATCCGACCCACAACGGACTTTCCGTTAATCCGTGTGTGCCGAAGGGCTTCGGCGATTTCACTTTAACCAGAGCATTCCGCGAAGGCGTTTACAACATTACCGTAAAGAATCCGCAGAATGTAGAAAAGGGCGTTGTTTCCCTTACTGTAGACGGTGTACAGGTAGACGGCCACGTTATCCCGTATGTAAAGGGCAAGACCGAATACAACGTTACCGTAACCATGGGCTAAACCCAAACCTAATTACGCTTATATCAATTTTTTGTTTATTCATTCCTTTCTTTCTCGCAAACAGCCTCCGGTCAAACCCCCGGAGGCTGTTTCACTTTCTCTTTTACCAATCCTACTTTCCACCACGCAGTTCGGCTTCGATTTGTAACAAGCGGTTGTATTTTGCGGTTCTCTCTCCGCGGCACGGTGCTCCGGTCTTAATAAACCCGGTATTTAACCCCACTGCCAAATCGGCAATCGTGGTATCCTCCGTCTCTCCGCTACGGTGTGACATGATGGCACGGTATCCGTTTTCCGTGGCAATCCGGATAGCTTCCATGGTTTCCGATAAGGAACCGATTTGATTCGGCTTAATTAAAATCGCATTTGCAGCCTCGTTCTTTATTCCGTATCGCAGCCGCTTCGGATTTGTCACAAACAAATCGTCTCCTACCAGCATCACACGGTTTCCGATTCGCTGCGTCAGCATTCTCCAACCGTCCCAGTCTTCTTCATCCAACGGGTCCTCCAGGGAATAAATCGGATACTTCTTTGTTAACGTATCCCAATGCTCCATGAGGCCCTCCGAAGTAAATACTTCACCTTTTTTCGGCAACCGGTAAGAAAACTGGCCGCTGCTTTTCTTTTCTTCCTTCCATTCGGAAGCAGCCACATCCAGGGAAATCATAAAATCCTTCCCCTCACCGGCGGTATAACCTGCCCGCTCAATAGCAGCAAGAATCAGCTCAATCGCCTCTTCCTCACTGTTTAAATCCGGTGCAAAGCCACCCTCGTCGCCGATTCCCGTAGAAAGCCCCTTCTCTTCCAAAATAGACGCCAAAGCATGATAGACCTCACAGCACCGGCGCAGTCCCACGCAAAAGCGCTCCGCTCCCACCGGCAAAATCATAAACTCCTGTACGTCCAGATTGTTTCCCGCATGACGTCCGCCGTTTAAAATATTCATCATCGGAAGCGGCATCTTTCTTCCGTTTAGGCCTCCCACATAACGATACAGCGGCATTTTCAGTCCGTCCGCCTCCGCTTTTGCCAAAGCAAGGGATACCGCCAGAATCGCATTGGCTCCCAATCTGCTCTTATTCTCCGTACCATCCAACACCTGCATCGCTTCATCTGCCCGCTCTTGACAGTAGCCGTCTTTTCCGGTCAACAAGGTGGCAATATCCTCATTCACATGAGCCACAGCCGTTTTTACACCCTTTCCGTTGTAACGCTCCTTGTCACCGTCTCGCAATTCCACTGCCTCAAAGGCACCGGTAGATGCGCCGGACGGCACCGCCGCAGTTCCGCAGCCTCCGTTTTCCAAAATCACGGTAGCCTCCACCGTAGGATTGGCACGGGAATCTAAAATCTCTCTTCCTCTGATCTGTTTAATTTTACTCATTTCCAAGTCCTCCTATCGCTTCCATTGTTCCCCTGTCATGCATACTTTATACTCCTTTGCGGCATAATTGTTCTGCAAAACATTCTTTTCCGAATATTTGCGATATCCTTGTCAGATACCGAAGAAGATGCTATACTGTAATAGATTTTATATGCGTTCCATCGTGTACACGCAGAAAGGACTTATATGAATCCGTATTATGAACAGCTGCTCCCTTATTTAGAGCGTAATCATGCTTATCAGACCGCCCTGGCCCTTTTGTCCTGGGATACAGAGACCCTGGCACCGCCTGCTGCTTCGGAATACACGGCAAAATCGGTGGGCATTCTGTCAGAAGAAGCATACCATATTTTGATTTGCGACGAGGTGGAAGCCTTGCTTAAAAAGCTGTCCTCCGAAAAAGAACAAAAAAATCTCAGCACCTCAGAGCAGGCTGTTGTACGTCTCCTTCAAAAAGAATATAAAAAGCTCTCCTGCATTCCGGCAAAAGAATACAGAGAGTTTTCCGAATTATGCGCTACGGCACAGGTTGCTTATTGCCGCGCCAAGCAAAACGCAACGTTTGAAGACTTTGCTCCGACACTGGAACGGTTAATCGATTATACCCATCGTTTTGCCTCTTACCGCGCAAAAAAGGGCGACAACCTTTACGACCTTTTATTGGACGAGTACGAAGAAGGCTTTACCACCGAAGTACTGGATGACTTTTTCAAAAAACTCCGGGAGGCCGTTGTCCCTCTTATCAAACAGGTCGTAGCAAAAAACGATACAGTTTGCAAGGACTATAACTCCCGCAATTATCCGGCAGAGATTCAGGAAGGCTTTTGTCTCTATCTTTCCGGCTATCTCGGGTTTGATTTTAACCGTGGCGTCATTGCGGAAAGCGAGCATCCATTTACCACTTCCCTGCATAACCACGATGTGCGCATTACCAATCACTATTACGAGGACAATCTGGAAAGCGGTATCTTTTCCGCCATCCACGAAACCGGACATGCCCTCTATGAAATGGGCGTAGAAGATACCCTTTCCGGCACTCCGGCCGGTTCCGGTATTTCCATGGGAATGCACGAATCCCAGTCCCGTTTTTACGAAAATGTCATCGGACGAAGCAAGGAATTCTGGATACCGCTTTTTTCAAAGCTTCAGCAAACGTATCCGACGGAGTTATCCGATGTTTCTTTGGATGACTTTATCAAAGGAATCAACAAAGCAGAACCGGGGCCGATTCGTATCGAAGCGGACGAACTGACCTATCCGCTGCATATTTTAATCCGGTACGAACTGGAGAAAGATATTTTTTCCGGGAAATGCAAGGTGTCCGATCTTCCGAAGCTTTGGAACCAAAAGTACCAAGACTACCTGGGGATTACTCCGCAAAATGACGCAGAAGGCGTTTTACAGGACATACACTGGGCAATGGCAAACTTCGGTTATTTTCCGTCCTACGCCATCGGGTCCGCCATTGCGGCGCAAATTTACAATCACATGATTCATCAGATGCCGTTAAACGATTATCTGACGGAAGGAAACATGGTACCGATTCGCGAATACTTACGGGATCATATTCACAAATACGGTGCGGTTTATCCTACCAACGAGTTACTGAAGAAATTCACCGGCGAAGAATTTAACCCGGACTATTACATTCGCTATCTAACCGATAAATATACCAAACTATACAACCTATAAAGAGAGGCACTACAAATGAAACACAAGATTCTCGTTTTAGACATTGACGGTACACTGACCAATTCAAAAAAAGAAATCACCGATTCCACAAAAAAGGCGCTTTACGCTCTGCAGGCGGCGGGCTATTCACTGGCGATTGCCTCCGGCAGACCGACCGCAGGAGTCGAACCGATTGCAAAGGAGTGTAAACTGGACGAATACTGCGGATATATTATCTCTTTCAACGGAGCCCGGATTGTCCGTTTCTCCACCGGAGAAATCATTTACAATAACACGCTCCCACAGCAGTTCATTCCGCAGATTTATGAGGTTGCAAAGGAACGCGGTGTCGGCATGATAACCTATGATCCGAACGATAACTTGATTACCGGTACCAAAACAGATAAATATATGGAACTGGAAGCCAGGATTAACCGCCGCGATATCCATCAGGTGCAGGATTTTATGGGTGCTATTAAATTCCCGGTCAATAAATGCCTGATCAGCGGCGAGCCGGAGGTGCTGGCACCTCTCACGGAAGAACTGAAAAAGCGTTATTACGGTGTACTGAATATTTACCGTTCCGAACCGTTCTTCCTTGAAATCATGCCGCCGATGGTGGACAAGGCCCACGCCTTAGAGCGCCTTTTACCGTCTCTTGGCATCAGTAGAGAAGAATGTGTATGCTGCGGCGACGGCTACAATGACATTACCATGTTAGAGTATGCAGGCTTAGGCGTGGCAATGGCAAATGCACAACCGGAAGTACGGGAAGCCGCGGATATCATTACTCTTTCCAATGATGAGGACGGACTGGTTCCGGTTATCCGCACTTACTTTTTAGATGCCGAATAAAGAGTTCACCGTGATTCAAGCACAAAAAGGGAGCATATGTGTTCACCGTTCGCAAACACATATGCTCCTTTCTTATCTCTTTCTTATCTCTTTCTTATCTCTTTCTTATCACCGCATCAAACTATCGGTCCCACTTGTCACACAGCATATTAATCTGATCCGCAAACTTAGCAAGGTCCTTATTGGCACCGCCCTCGTTTCTCTTAATAACACTAAGCAACCTCTGTCCTGCAGCCAGCAAGCGTTCGAATACCTCCACCTTCCGCTTCTTTGCCTTTTCTTTCTTTTTAGCAAACACAGGCTCTGTCTGCTGTGCCCAGACACCGTTAATTAAATCGTAGCAATAACCGGAAAACGGTGCTTCCGCATCCAGGCCGTACTCATTTCGCAGGCATGCCGCAAAGGAATCACACACTCCATCCTCTCCGTGTACCACGAATACCTTCTGTGGATCCTCAATCTGTGTTACCCACTGAATCAATCCTTCCTTATCCGCATGTCCGCTGATTCCCTCTAACTTACAAATCTCCGCCTGTATCTCTACCGGCTCTCCGAACAATTTCACATCCGTTGCACCCTCAAGCAAGGCTCTGCCCAGGGTTCCGACCGCCTGATAGCCAACAAATACAATCGTACTCTGCGGACGCCACAGATTGTGTTTTAAGTGATGTCGGATACGTCCCGCTTCACACATACCGGATGCGGAAATAATAATCTTCGGCTCTGTATTCGCATTAATCAGCTTGGATTCCTCACTGGTAATCGCGGTCCGAAGTCCCGGAAAAGAAATCGGATTCACACCCTGCCGCACCAGTTCCATGGCCTCTTCGTCAAAATACCCATTCACATTCTTGTGGAAAATCGTGGTGGCTTCGATGGCTAACGGGCTATCGATGTACACCGGGAAATTGTCGTGCCCCGTCACCAGATTGTCCTTTTTAATCTTACGAATGAAATATAAAAGCTCCTGGGTTCTTCCCACCGCAAAGGACGGAATAACAACGTTTCCTCCGCGGTCAAAGGTACGTTGGATAATCTCCGCCAAGTCTCTCACATAATCCACCCGCTCCATTCCGTGATAACGGTCTCCGTAGGTAGATTCCATAATCACATAATCCGCCCGGTCTGTTGCCATCGGATCTCGCAAAATCGGCTGATGCTTATTTCCGATATCTCCGGAAAATACCAGCTTTACCTGCTTTCCTTCCTCCTCAGCCCATACCTCGATACTGGAAGATCCCAGCAAATGCCCTACGTCGGTAAAACGGATGGTAATTCCTTCATCCACTACTACTTTTTCTCCGTATTCACACGGTACAAACAGCTTCATTACCCCAAACGCATCTTCCATGGTATACAACGGTTCTACCGGAGATAACCCGGAACGCTTTGCCTTCTTATTTTTCCACTCTGCTTCAAACATCTGAATATGAGCGGAATCACGGAGCATAATGTCACACAGTTCCTTTGTGGCTCCCGTAGAATAAATCTTTCCCCGGAACCCTCTCGCATACATTAACGGCACCAATCCCGTATGGTCAATGTGCGCATGCGTAATCAGAATATAATCAATATCCCCCGGATTTACCGGAAGCTCCTGATTCTCATATACATTTGCCCCCTGTTCCATACCGCAATCCACAAGCAGTCTCTTTCCTCCGACTTCAAGGAAATGACAGCTTCCCGTCACCTCATGTGCCGCACCGATAAACTCTAAAAACATAAGAAACACCCCTTCCCGATTCCGTGCACAAATTGTGCATCTTCTTATCTCCAGTATACCCTATTTATTGAAAATTAGCAAGCATTCTTCACACCAAAAAACTTCTGCGGATATGCTTGTTTTTCCCATTTCCCTATAGTATAATTTAGATATTTCAAGGATAGTTTCCGCATGACTGTCTTTTTTCATACCAGTCTGCACAGATATAGGAGGATTTATTTACCATGTTACTTGCCTGTAATAACATTACCAAAAGCTTCGGTGATGTGACCATTCTAAATCAGGTTTCCTTTCATATTAACGAGCGGGAGAAAATGGCCATCGTCGGTATCAACGGTGCCGGAAAGTCCACTCTGTTAAAAATCATTATGCAGGAGTTGTCCTCGGATTCCGGCGAAGTAATTACCGCCAAGGGGTCTACCATCGGTTACCTTTCCCAGCACCAAGACCTGGCCTCGGACCGTACCGTTTATGAAGAAATGCTTTCCGTAAAGGAAGACCTCCTTTGGACCGAGTCCCGCATCCGTGAGGTGGAGCTTCTTATGAAGGGACAAGAAGGTGAGGCTTTAGATGCCTTACTCAAGGAATACACCTCTCTTACCCACTCCTTTGAGGCTCAGAACGGTTACGCTTATAAGAGCGAGGTTGTAGGTGTATTAAAGGGTCTCGGTTTTTCCGAAGAGGATTTTGAAAAGAAGATACAGACCCTCTCAGGTGGGCAAAAGACCCGTATTGCGCTGGGACGCTTGCTCCTTACAAATCCGGATTTAATTATGCTTGACGAGCCGACCAACCACTTGGACATGAATTCTATCACCTGGCTGGAAACCTATCTTATCAACTATCCGGGTGCAGTGCTTATCGTAGCCCATGACCGGTATTTTCTGGACCGCGTAGTTACCAAGGTAGTGGAATTAGACGCAGGAAAGGCTCAGACCTTTACGGGGAACTATTCCGAATACGCAATAAAGAAGGAACAACAGCGGGAGATTTTAATCCAGCACTATTTGAACCAACAAAAGGAAATCAAGCACCAGGAGGAAGTCATTGCAAAGCTCCGCTCCTTTAACCGCGAAAAATCCATTAAGCGCGCGGAAAGCCGCGAAAAAATGTTAGACAAGCTTGAACGTATCGAAAAACCGACAGAAGTACGCAGCAAGATGAAGATTAGCCTTACGCCGCATATTACAAGCGGTAATGACGTACTGACCGTTACGGGACTGGCAAAGTCCTTTGGGAATCAAACGCTCTTTTCAGACTTGAATTTTGAGATTAAACGCGGAGAAAAAGTAGCCATCATCGGAAAAAACGGTACCGGAAAGACTACCATCTTAAAGATTATTAACGGACTCCTTGATGCGGACGCCGGTGAAATCAAGCCGGGAGCAAAGGTTCACATCGCTTACTATGACCAGGAACATCAGGTACTCCACCCGGAAAAGACCTTGTTTGATGAACTGCAGGATACTTATCCTTACATGGATAATACCGAGGTCCGTAATGTTTTGGCCGCATTTCTTTTTACCGGAGACGATGTTTTCAAACGCATCAGCGAAATCAGCGGTGGCGAGCGCGGCCGTGTTTCTCTGGCAAAGCTTATGCTTTCCGATGCAAACCTGCTCATCCTCGACGAGCCGACAAACCACTTGGACATTGTTTCCAAAGAAATTTTAGAGGATGCCATCAATGCCTATGAAGGTACGGTATTGTACGTGTCCCACGACCGATATTTTATCAATAAAACCGCCACTCGTATCCTGGATTTAACAGAGCAAACACTCTTAAACTATCCGGGTAACTATGACTACTATCTGGAGAAAAAAGAAATCACTGAACGCCTCTATTTGGATGGGATCGGGTACGGCGTAGAAGGCAAAGGAAAGACCGGCAGTTCCGGCTCTTCCTCTTCCGGCACAGGGACCGGCGGCGATTTCGGTCCATCCGCAGGTCAAGGCGGTTCCCCATCCGCAAGCTCCGGCACCACCGAAACAAAGCTGGACTGGCAGCAGCAAAAGGAAGAACAGGCCCGCCAGAGAAAGCGCCAAAACGACCTTAAGAAAACCGAAGAAGAAATCGAGCGCGTCGAAACCCGCATGAGTGAACTTGACACTGCTCTTGCCGACCCGGCCATCGCTTCCGACCATACGAAGCTCACCGAGCTGAGCCGCGAACGGGAGGAACTGGAAGTAAAGCTTGAGAAGCTCATGGAACAGTGGGAAGAATTGGCGGAGTAAGAGAAAAAGCAGGAAACTCAATGAAGTTCCCTGCTTTTTATTATCTCTTCTCTATCTTCCTCAGCAGTCCGTACAGTTCTTCCCTTACCGTACCGGCACTCCCCGCTGCCTCCAATATCTTCTCAATCGTATCCTGTGCGGTATATTCATAGCTGGTTAACATCAACGCCCACGGTAGCTTCTTCTCTATAAAAAAGCTCTGTACCGTTTCCTTTAACCGGTCGTCCTCCATCAATATCTTCACCGATGTATCTGCCCCGTAGGAATAAGGCGATGACACATCCGCATACACCATGCAAGTTCCTTGAATATCCGTGGACGAAAAGCCCGCTAACAGCTCATAATAGCCCTCCTCCATAGTCCACTGATGCAGATTCGGGTCATAGTTTTCAAAGGCATGACGATCCAAAGTAAAAGATACTGTCTCCGTTTCTTGTGGCTCTAAATATACCTTACTAAACGCCTTTAACTCCTTTACCGGCTTTGTCAGGATACTTTCCACATCGGAAACATAGAGCTGAACTACTGTCTTTCCGGCATATAACCCCTTATTTTTCACCGTTACTTTTACCGTCACGGAGTCAGTAAAGCGTTCCTGTTCCGTCGACACCGACTCAATCGCAAATTCCGTATAGGACAAACCGTGTCCGAAGGAATACAACGGTGCAATCTTTCGCGCATCGTACCAGCGGTATCCTAAAAAGATTCCTTCACCGTACTGTACCTGCATACCGTCTCCCGGAAAACTCAGGTACGTCGGCATATCCTCCATACGTTTCGGCCATGAAAGCGGAAGCTTTCCGGAAGGATTTACCGTACCCGCAAGACAATCCGCCAATGCGTTTGCTCCCTGCATTCCCGGCAAAAAAGTACAAAAAACACCGTCAAATCGACTTTCCCACTCGTTTAACGCTACCGGTCCGCTGACATTTAACACTAATATTTTCTTCATATTACGTGCCTCAGCCTCGGCTAAAAGTGTGTTCCACTCCTCCGTCACAGCCTTCGGAAGAGAAATATCCTTCCTGTCATTTCCTTCCCGGCCCGGAACACTATATACGTAAATCAGTGTGTCGGTATCCTCGTCCATTCCCTGTAACGTAACCTTAGCAAAACGTTCTGACAACGCATCTTTCAAAGAAACATTACGGTTCGTCAAAATCCCTGCACTACCTTCCCCACAAGTCAAAAGTCGCTCGGCATATTTACCGTAAAGGGCAATTTTCGCGGATGGCAAAAGTGGCAATACTTTACTTTCTCCGACATTGCATCCTCCGCATGCATCGTTCTTTAACAACACAATCCCTTCTGTTGCCGCATCATAAGCTACCTTATCGGTCTTGGCTACATCGATTTCTCCTTCTGCCGGTCGTGCATATGTCTTCACCAGCTTTGCAACCCGGTTTGCAGACTCCTCTAAACAGTCAAGCGAAAGCATTCCGTTCTCTGCCGCGTCAGTCAATGCCTCCGGCCCTATCGGTCCCGGCATGGCTAAATCATTACCGGCATTCAATGCCTCTGCCGGATGATATACCGCATTCCAGTCGGACATTACCACACCCTCAAATCCCCACTCTTCACGAAGCATATCAGACAACATGGCACGGTTCTCCGTACACGGCACACCGTTAATCTGATTGTAGGCACTCATGACCGTTGCCACACCGGCCTCCACACATGCTTTAAAACCAGGAAAATACAACTCATGGAGGGCACGTTCCGGAATATGCTCATCGATATTCATGCGATTGGTTTCCTGATGATTCGCCGCAAAATGCTTTACATTTGCCGCCACTCCCTTTGCCTGTACCCCCTGTACCAAAGCCGGGGCCAAACCTGCAGCAAGACATGGGTCCTCGGAGTATCCCTCAAACAAACGACCGTTACGAATATCACGATGAATATTTACATTCGGTGTTCCGAGAAGTACGTTGATTCCATAGGCCCTGGCTTCTTCGCCCAATGCCTCCCCTACTGCCCGGATCACATCCGGATTCCACGTGGCACCCAGTAAAATCCCCGGCGGATAGCATCCCGGAGGCGTCATGGCCGGAAAACGTGCCGATAACTTTTCCAAAATCCACTGATACAACTCCTTAGAATCCTCATCTGGGAGCATCTCCGGCGTATAAAAATACTGTAATACTGCTCGAAGCGCATCTCCGCCAATGCCATCCCGTCCGGCTACACTGAGAAAATCCCCGAATAACTGCTCAAAATTAATGCCGGTTCCGCCGTCCAGCATTTGAAGGCGCGGAATATCCTTCTCCGGCAACTCCCCGGTACCGAAAAACGTAGCACCGTTCACAAGACGAATCTGTTCCTGAATTGTGAATTTGTTGGTATCTGCCATGTTAGAGAACTCCTTTCTTAATCAAAACCGTGTTATTTCAGTAAATGTAAAACAAGAGACCTTACATTTCTGCAAAGTCTCTTTTCTGTCCTATTATAATCTATATTACTTCTTAGAACCCTCGATAATCGCAAGAAGCTCCTTCTTATCCTTAGCGGATAACTTATTCTTCTTGGTGAAGGCTGCTACAAACAGCGGAAGAGAACCTTCAAACTTATCGTTTACAAGCTCGGTACCAACCTTCGCCTTATAATCTTCTTCACTCATAACAGAAGTTACAACACTGTTTACATTCTGGAACAGTCCATGCTCACATAATCTGCGAAGCATCGTATATGTAGTAGACTTCTTCCAGCCAAACTCCTCTGCACATAACTTAACCACTGCACCGGAACCGATTCCTTCTCTATCCCAAAGCAGTTTTGCCATCTTCATTTCCATTTCTCCGATTCCAAAACGCTGCATAATGTCCTCCTTTTGTCGTATATGACATGCTTATCATAATAATAACTAGTGTACCACACATCTTGTTCCAAGTCAATCCGCCATCGAAAGAATTCACAAACTATAGCGAATCTAATGCAAATACAGTCGCATTTACTAACATTCCTTGTAAATGCGACTGCTTTTTAGACAATATATTCTAGTGATGGAACAAGCGGATACCGGTGAAGCACATTACCATGTTGTGCTTATCTGCCGCTTCGATTACAAGGTCATCTCTTACGGAACCGCCCGGCTCTGCGATGTACTTAACACCGCTACGGAATGCTCTCTCGATGTTATCGGAGAACGGGAAGAATGCATCGGACCCCAGAGCCACATCGGTCATGGTATCAAGCCATGCGCGCTTCTCTTCTCTGGTAAACACTTCCGGCTTCTCCTTAAAGATACGCTCCCAAGCGCCGTCAGCAAGTACATCCATATAATCCTCACCGATGTAGTTGTCAATTGCATTGTCGCGATCTGCTCTGCCGATGGAATCCAGGAACGGAAGGTTCAATACCTTCGGGTTCTGGCGAAGATACCAGTTATCAGCCTTGGTACCCGCAAGTCTGGTACAATGAATTCTGGACTGCTGTCCCGCACCGATACCGATTGCCTGACCACCCTTTACATAGCACACAGAGTTAGACTGGGTGTACTTTAAAGTGATAAGGGAAATGATAAGGTCAATACGTGCGGACTCCGGTAACTCCTTATTTGCGGTTACGAAGTTGGAAAGAAGCTCATCATCTACCTTTAACTCGTTTCTGCCCTGCTCAAAGGTAATGCCGTATACTTCCTTACGCTCTAGCGGCTTCGGAACATAGTTCGGATCAATCTGGATTACATTGTAGCCACCCTTCTTCTTCTCCTTTAAGATGGCAAGCGCTTCCGGAGTATAGCCCGGAGCGATAACACCATCAGAAACCTCACGCTTAATGATACGTGCGGTACACTCGTCACAAACATCGGAAAGAGAGATGAAATCACCGAAGGAAGACATACGGTCAGCACCTCTTGCTCTTGCATAAGCACTTGCAAGCGGAGTAAGCTCACCCATATCATCTACCCAGTAAATCTTTCTCTCTACTTCGGTCAGCGGAAGACCTACCGCTGCACCTGCCGGGGAAACGTGCTTAAAAGAGGTTGCTGCCGGAAGACCGGTTGCCTTCTTTAACTCGTTTACCAACTGCCAGCCGTTAAATGCATCTAAGAAATTGATATAGCCCGGTCTGCCGTTTAATACGGTAATCGGGAGTTCTTCGCCGTTTTCCATGTAAATTCTGGACGGCTTCTGATTCGGGTTACATCCGTACTTTAATTCGAATTCGTTCATGTCGTGCCTCCTATGTTTTGTTCATCCGCTCAGGTTGCGTCTCTTACTTATTCTTATTTACGATTCTGGTCTCGGTAGTGCCGGTTACAATATCAATATAACGAACAAACAAGGAAACCTTATTCTCCTCATTTAAATTCGTCCACAAAAGCTCGGTGTAAGCATCGATATCATCTACGGTATCCACAAGCTTCGGCTCGCCGTCAAAGCTCGGAAGCGGATTACCGTCACCCATGTAGGTATGGATGAAATGTCCCTCGCCTGCCTTCGGGTCGTTATATGCGAAGGTATAGCGATGACAACTGCTCGGATCACCGTTATTGCTCTTTAAGATGGACATCGCATAGTTGTATGCACCTGCCCCTGTATGCATAATACCGGAAATACGAGGAGTGTAGTTCGGTGCATCCGGCTCGAACTCTCTGGTACGCAGTGCCTGCTCAAAGGTCTGCTGCTTATCCATTAACTCATAAATGGTATCCGTCTGATCACCGTTGGTTACGATGGTCTTGTTGCCCAGAACACGTACCGGTGCATAAATGATTAAGCTCGGATCACTTAACTTGCTCGGATCAAACGCTTCCGTACGGATTCCTTCGCCCTCGGTAACAAATACACGATTTCTGCTGTTCTCACTTCTACCCATAATAAAATAAGCGGTCACTGCATACTTGCCGTTCGGGGACTTACCGATGATAATACCTCTTCCCGGATAAGAATTGCTGCTCAGTTCCTTTTGAATGGATCTCATTTCCATACTGCTACCTCTTTCCTCGCCTTCTCGGCGTTCTATTGTAAAAAACCATTTTTATCATACCATTTCTTTTTCGTTTCGGCAATGTCCCTTTTGGAATTTTTACAGAAAAAGTGCATGAAAAAAACTTGTGTAGCTTATTAGTATTCCTAATAAATCACACAAGTCTTTAATGAATCCGATTCTTCTATTCCATTTTACGCGGTTGTGTCCGTCCGATTCCTTCGATTCCGAACTCCTTGTAAAATAATCTGCCGGCAACGCTTCGCGTCCTCCGCCTCCATCTGTGGAACCCCTTCTAATCGATATGGGATACCGAGTTCCTTATACTTGGAAAGCCCCATTACATGGTACGGCAATACCTCTACTGCCCTCACGCACCCAAAGCCTCCGATATATTCTCCCAAACGAAGAAGCTCATCCTCCTCATCCGTATAACCCGGAACCGCCACCCGGCGAATCCAGACCGGAATCTTCTTTTCCTCTAAGTACTCCAAAAAAGCAAAGGTGGCATCATTGGAATAACCGGTAAGTTTACGATGTTCCTCGTTATCTGTATGCTTCACATCCAAGAGTACCAAATCCGTAACCGCAGACAATTCCTCGTATTCCTTTAATAAAACTTCGGAAAACATCACTCCGGAGGTATCCAGGCAAGTAGAAATCCCTTCTTTTTTCGCCTTGCGGAACAGATTTGTCACAAACTCCACCTGACACAGAGGTTCTCCGCCGGAAACCGTAATTCCGCCGTTTTTGTAATAGGACCGATTTCGAAGGAATCTCTCAATCAGTTCCTCCGCATCCGTCAATGTACCTCTTTTTTCCTGCCAGGTATCCGGGTTATGACAATAGGCACAACGCATCGGGCACCCTTGAAGGAAAATAACCATGCGTACTCCCGGCCCATCCACGGTACCGAAGCTTTCCACAGAATGAACCCATCCTTGCATTACATCACCTCATGGAATGTACGGGAAATCACCTCGTCCTGCTGCTCCTTATTTAACTTATTAAAGTTTACCGCATAACCGGATACACGTACCGTAAGCTGCGGATACTTCTCCGGATGCTTCTGGGCATCCAGCAAAGTCTCGCGGTTTAACACATTCACGTTTAAGTGATGTCCGCCCTGCTCTACATAACCGTCAAGTAGCGCTACCAGATTGTCGATTTGATTCAAATCTGCCATCGTTTTGCTCCTTTCTATTCTGCTGTGCCGTAATCCGGCTCCGACATAGAACCTGCCGGAGTACAACATCCGTCATCAAACTCCAGTGCAAAATCAGAAGAAATCACAACACTCTCCTTACCCAAAGCGCCCGGAATTACCGTAAATGTATTGGAAATACCGTCCTGTGCATCCCGGAACGGAAGCTTGGATACAGATGCCAGCGAAGCTATCGCACCGTGACTGTCTCTTCCGTGCATCGGATTCGCCCCCGGTGCAAACGGCTGTCCCGCCTTTCTTCCGTCCGGCGTGGAACCGGTATTCTTACCGTATACCACATTGGAGGTAATGGTAAGAATGGAAGTAGTCGGAATACCGCCACGATAGGTGTGGTTACCCTTTACATACTGCATAAAGGTGTGTACCACATCTCTTGCAATCTCATCTACACGGTCGTCATCGTTACCGTACTTCGGGAAATCACCCTCTACTTCATAGTCCACCGCAACACCGTCAGCATCACGGATGACCTTTACCTTCGCATATTTAATTGCGGAAAGAGAATCTGCCACAACGGAAAGTCCCGCAATACCGGTTGCAAACCAGCGGGTTACTTTCTTATCGTGAAGTGCCATCTGTAACTTCTCATAACAATACTTGTCATGCATGAAATGAATAATATTTAACGTATTCACATATACACGGGCAAGCCATTTCATCATTTCACTATACTTGTGCATTACCTCATCATAATCCAAATACTCAGAGGTAATCGGTCGATACTCCGGTGCCACCTGCTTCTTCGTAATCTCGTCTACACCGCCGTTAATGGCATAGAGAAGACACTTTGCCAGGTTTGCTCTTGCACCGAAGAACTGCATCTCCTTCCCCACACGCATGGAAGATACACAACAAGCAATGGCGTAATCATCCCCGTGGGTCACACGCATCAAATCGTCGTTCTCGTACTGAACGGAAGAGGATTCGATGGAAACCTTTGCACAGAATCGCTTAAATGCAAGCGGAAGTCTTGTGGACCAAAGAACGGTCATGTTCGGTTCCGGTGCCGCACCCAGATTCTGCAAGGTATGCAAATAACGGAAGGACATCTTGGTTACAAGCGGTCTGCCGTCGATGCCGATACCGCCGATAGACTCCGTTACCCAGGTCGGATCTCCGGAGAACAATGCGTTATATTCCGGGGTTCTTGCAAACTTAACCAAACGGAGCTTCATAATAAAGTGATCTACAAACTCCTGAATCTCTTCTTCCGTAAATCTACCCTCTGCAAGGTCACGCTGTGCGTAAATATCCAGGAAGGTAGAGGTACGTCCGAGAGACATTGCCGCACCGTTCTGCTCCTTTACCGCTGCCAGATAACCGAAATACAGCCACTGGATAGCCTCCTGAACATTGCCTGCCGGACGACCGATATCAAAACCGTAAATCTCGCCCAACTTCTTCAAATCCTTTAACGCACGAATCTGCTCGGAAAGCTCCTCACGGTCGCGGATAACATCAGAATACATAATGGTACGGGTAGAATTCTTCTGATCTTCCTTATCTTCAATCAAACGGTCCACACCATACAATGCCACACGTCTGTAGTCACCGATAATACGTCCTCTGCCGTAAGCGTCCGGTAGTCCTGTAATAATGTGACTGGAACGACATGCACGCATTTCCGGCGTATAAGCGTCAAATACACCCGCATTGTGGGTCTTGCGGTGTACGGTGAAAAACTCTTCAATCTGCGGGTCCAACTCATATCCGTTGTCGCTGCAAGCCTTTGCCGCCATACGAATACCTCCGTACGGTTGTAAGGAACGCTTAAACGGCTTGTCCGTCTGGAATCCCACAATCTTTTCTGTATTTTTATCTAAATAGCCCGGGCCGTGAGAGGTAATGGTAGAAATCACACTGGTATCCATATCCAGAACACCGCCTGCCTCACGCTCCTGCTTGGACAGCTCCAACACCTGTTCCCACAGAGCTTTGGTCGCCTCTGTCGGTCCTGCCAGGAAGGATTCGTCTCCTTCATAAGAGAAATAATTCTTCTGAATGAAGTCTCTTGTGTTGATTTCTCTCTCCCAAACACCCGATTTAAATCCTCTCCATTCTTCACGCATCCTTCTGTTCTCCTTTCCTGTGCCTCACCTGCGTTAACACTTCTTAACGCGTCTATACTATACTACATTTCATCGCAAAAAGCAATTATACTTTTCTACAAATTATATCGTAATCTTTGGAGTTTTTTCTACGTTATTCCTTTTTCCCCAATAAATCCCGCCGGATATAAGAAAACGTAACATCCTCGCCTTCCTCCGCCAACATATAGAGCAATTTTTCCAGCAATTCCACCGTCTCCGGGTGCATCAGATACTTCCCCTCGCCCCGTTTGTAATAGGCAAGCGGATCCTTCTGCGTATACTTCTCCTTGTTATATACCTTGCTGGCTGCCACCCGGTCGCAAAACATTTCAAGCACATACTCCTGTGGCATTTTCATCCCCGCAAGCTCGCATTCCGCATCCTTTTTATAATCAATCCAGTATTCGTAATGATGCTTGTTTCTTCCTTTGTGATGCATCCAGGCCGATGCAACCCCTTCCACCTCACGCTGTACATTATTCGGACTTACATCTCCCCTGAAGTATTTCACCCCCACGAAAAACTCCGACGGAGAATATTTCGATAAATCATGAAGCAGTCCCCTTTTATACAAACCCAACCGGAAGCAATGCTTCATTACCATACGCTTATGCTTATTGATGGTATGAAGATGTCCGAAAAAACGTTGCATTACGTTTGCCATGGTAGTGTCCTCTCATTCTCGAAAATAATACTCTCTATGACACAGTTTATTATTTTCTGCATGTAATGTCAATCACATAAAAAAAGCTGGCAAAATAAAAAAAGTATGATATACTATCTCCAATAGCACTCTGCCCTTTGCACAAAACAATCCGTACAGGCAGATGTCCCTTTCCGATCTTACATCCAAGGAGGATATTATGAGTACACAATACAGCTGCGACACCTGCAGCAATTTCCGTTACGATGATGATTATGAAGAATATGTCTGCATGGCAGGCGGCATGGACGAGGATGACTACTCCCGCCTTATGTCCGGCACCGTAAGAGAGTGCCCGTATTATCATTTTGATAACGAATATGACATTGTGAAGAAGCAGATGTAAACAGCAGCAACGGGCTATCGCATGTCTTGTGAAAGCCCGTTTACATTTTCGTTACTTATATTCTCTTTGCATTAAGGCACTGCATATCTCACTTTGTATCACCGGCACGGTCAGTCCCCGTACAATTTTGCTGATCATCTTATCTTTTCGCTGAAGATTTCCTTTCGCCAGACGATAGTCCCGGACAATTTGCATCAGCTCATTCCGCCAAAGAAGATACAGTTTTTCTTCGATATTGTCCTTCAATGCCATAGATGCGCCACGGACCAGCTCCATAACGTAAGTACCGTCTGCCGCTTCGTAGACCTCATAGATGCCCCAATGGGCCGGCACGGTACGCAAGGCCTCTTCCACATGATAAGTTCCCACCACAAGATAATTGGTATCAAAAAATTTCTCATAATCTCTTATCTGTCGCTCCAAGCGCACAAAGGAATCCCGGTCACTTTTGATTTCAAGGCCCATGAGCTTTGTCTTTGTTACCAGAAGCATATCCGCACGGCTGTCTCCCATGGGAAACTCCTCTAAAATCCGACTCTCTTCCTTACTGCCGGAAAAGCTGTCATAGATTATCTTCCGGATATCTTTGTCGTTTAATTTGTAGTCTTCCATGGTCCCAATCACCGCCTCTTCTGATATGTATTTTCCACATCCTAATTCAACCCGTTTTTCTCCCGATACTCCGCCAACAATAAATCCACGACTCTGCCGTAGCTTTTCACGCCGTCCTCCTGCTCATTTGCCTTAAGATACACGTCGTTTACCTTATCTGCCGTCTCACTGATTACCGTATCATGATATTGGTCCCAATAGGCACTGTTATCCCGAAAATCTCTTCCCATTCCTTCGTGGTACGTTGCCCAAAGTTCGCCGTAAAGCTCCATATCCTGCCCCGCAAGAGCATTGCCTGCATAGATTAAGGCAAGCATGGTCCCACTGTACCGCACCAACGGGTCCTCGGAGGACATACAGGCCAGATACGCCAGAAAATTCGCTTCGTCCTCCCGCATAAATCCGTGAAGGTGTGCCAGCTCGTGAGCCATGGTATAAGCTCTGGAATAATCCGGAATATCCACATTTACATTGGCCTCCATGGTCCAGCAGGTAAACACCCCCGTAATCTCCATGGCAGAAAAAAACTTGGAGCTTGTGATACATTTCGGTGCCGGATACAGTCCTTCCAGTACCGTCATCTCTTCGGATAATGTCTCATACGCCTCCTGTACCTGTTTGCCCAGGTCCCGGTTAGAAACAGGCAAACGCAGTACGCCGTCCGAATCCTCATATTCCGCAAGTCCCGCCCGGAGCTCCGCCGCCTGCTCCGCCAGCTCCATGCAAAGTCCGTACAGCTCCTCCTTGGAGGAATCCCGCACCGTAATCCCGCGATACTCCGCAACAGATACCCGGTGATAATTCACACCGCAGCCGATGACATAAACAAACAAAATTACCGCGACCACACAAGCCACGTTAATGATTCCGAACAGACACCGGGTAAACCGGTTTTCCTTGTCCTTCACCATATGTACGATAAACCGAATCAAAAGTACAAGGCAAACCATCGGTCCCACAATTACGATAAGCTCCGCCAAGGAAAAAGGAATCCACCCCGTTACTGCAGACACCACCACGGAATGTACCTTGTAAATACGTTTTGCGAACACCTCTTCCGCAATAAATACACTCCTTTTTGCCCCGGCGGAAATCAAGAATGTCAACGGAAACAACAGCAAGAGTAAAAGTCTCTTTTTCTTTAAAACCTTCACAACCCATCCTCCTTCTCTTTTGCCCACCAACGCCCGAATACGTCCGTATCGAGCCTTACAATCAGTATACTATACCGCTGTGTCCATTTGGTGTCAGAAATCAAGTTTCCTACCTTTTCTTTTTCGATGGTTTGTGCTAAGATAGTCCCATAGGACGGTTTGCAACTATGCTTTCCGCCCGACAACCATTCTTTCCGAAAGGAGTTTTTCCATGAACTTATACGCAGCACGTATTGAAGCTCTGCGCAATTTTATGAAGCAGAACAATCTTGATGTATATTATGTCCCTACCGCAGATTACCACGGTTCCGAATATCTGGACGACCATTTTAAGCTCCGGGCATATCTTTCCGGTTTTACCGGCTCTGCAGGTACACTTTTTGTGACGCTGAACGAAGCAGGACTGTTTACCGACGGCCGCTATTTTATCCAAGCGGAACAGGAGCTTTTAGGCAGCGGGATTACTCTGTACCGCAGCGGTATGGAACATGTTCCTACACCGGAAGAGAAATTAAAGGAATTACTGGTCCAAGGCGGCACCTTAGGCTTTGACGGTCGCTTGCTCTCTTATTCCTTTTTGATGCACTTAAAGGAATCCTTACCGGACACGGTGACCGTTCGTCACGATATGCCGTTCCCGGATGCTCTTTGGCCGGACCGACCGGCACTTTCCTCAAAACCGATTTATTGTCTGGATGAATGTTACACCGGAAAATCCACCGTTACCAAGCTTGCCGAGGTGCGGGAAGCAATGAAAAAGCTTCGTCCGGATGTCCTCTACAAAGCCGGCGTCTCCGAACGTATCGCGAAAAACAGCGACTATACCGCAGAGGTATACTTACTGACTTGTCTGGATGAGATCGCATGGCTCTTTAACCTTCGCGGAAACGACGTAGAAAACAATCCGGTCTTTCTTTCCTATGCCATGATTACAGACACCAAAGCATTTTTGTATGTAAATGAGGCGGTTCTGGACAATGCCACAAGCAAGCTGTTGGAAGAGGAAGGTGTTATCGTCCGCTCCTATGATGCCATCTACGAGGATGTGACAAAGCTCCGCGCCTGTCCGGTACTTCTGGATGCAAAACGTGTGAACTGCGCTCTTGTACAGGCATTACCGAAGGAATGTACGGTGCTGGATGCCCCGGGACCGATTCTTCTTGCCAAGGCAATCAAAAACGAAACCGAGCAGAAAAATCTTGCCGCAGGCCATGTAAAAGACGGCGTTGCGGTAACAAAGTTTATGTATTGGCTCAAGAAAAACATCGGCAAGGAGACCATTACCGAATACTCCGCTGCCGAATATCTCCTTTCTCTCCGCAAGGAACAGGAGGGCTTTATCGAGCCAAGCTTTGATACAATTTCCGCTTATAATGCAAACGCAGCCATGATGCACTATTCCGCAGACGAAAACTCCGCTGCCACCCTGGCACCGCAGGGATTCCTTCTGGTAGATTCCGGCGGCCAGTATTACGAAGGCACCACAGACATTACCAGAACCTATGTCCTCGGCGACCTTCCTCTCGAATGGAAGCAGCATTACACCGCCGTACTCCGAGGTATGCTCTCTCTCTCCGACGCAAAGTTTCTGCACGGCTGTCGCGGTATCAATCTTGACATCCTTGCCCGGGGACCGTTGTGGCAAATGGGTCTGGATTACCGTTGCGGCACCGGCCACGGGGTGGGCTATCTCTTAGGGGTCCATGAGGCTCCGAACGGCTTCCGTTGGCGCATTGTTCCGGAGCGCAATGATAGTTGCATACTGGAGGAAGGCATGGTAACCACCAATGAGCCGGGCGTCTATGTGGAAAACAGCCACGGCATTCGTATCGAAAACGAACTGCTCTGCAAAAAGGGTGAGAAGAACGAATACGGTCAGTACATGTACTTCGAGACCCTGACTATGGCTCCGATTGACCTTGACGCGGTACTTCCGGAGGAAATGACCGCAAGAGAACGTCAGATATTAAATGACTATCATCAGAAGGTGTACGAGACCCTGCTTCCGTATATGAATGAGGAAGAGGGTAAGTGGCTGAAAGAAGTGACAAGAGCGATTTAAATCCTGTTATCGAATAACATGCGGGTGTTAAACGTATCGAAACAGATACCTTAGCACCCGGTTTTATTTTTCATCTCCCGAAAAAAACAGCCTTCTCATTCGTCACAGTAGGTGAAAGGAGTTTTGCACCATGGACAAAACACAACTTAGCCAATTATTTTCACAGGTACAACAAGGGGATAAGGACGCCTTCACACAACTTTATCATGACTTAAAACAACCGGTGTTTACCATTATCTACCGCATTGTACAAAACCAAACCATCGCTGAGGATTTGACGCAAGACCTCTTTGTGAAGCTATTTACGGCTCCGCCGGATTCCACCGTTAAAAATCCCAGAGCATGGATTTTTCAGATGGCACATAACCTGGTCATTGATACACTGCGTAAGGCACAACCGGTAGGACTTGACGATGTGACACTTGCTGCCGAAGAATGCATAAATACCATCGTTATCAAAACGGATTTAGAGCGGGCTATTGCCACCCTTTCCTGTACGGAACGGGAAATCCTTTCGCTTCGTGCAAATGCAGGACTGAGCTTTTCGGACATCGCCCGCATTACAGGTCAGTCCCTGTCGGCGGTCTACCGTAGCTACCGTAAATCTCTAAAAAGCTTACAAACCTTACTGAACGGAGGTACCCTATGAACGATATAACTACAAATCAAGCGCCCTACTCTACTGCCTTTGATTTATTCCAGCACTGGTGCAATGACGGCTATCCGGACTATGTGACCGGTGTCTGGTCCACCGACGGAAGCTCCTACAATCTTACCGTTGGTGTAACAAACGACGCCGCCGGAGAAGCCGGGAAGAAAGAAATCTTGAACTTAATTGAAGACGACACATCCGTTACCTTTGCTCCCCAGACCTTTACCCATGACTATCTGATGCAAATTCAGGAAGAACTGCTCCCGTACTTTGAGCAGGATTTAGGATTAGTTGCTTCCGGTGTCTATGACAGGGAAAACCATGTAGGTGTGGAAATCCTTACCGCAAGGGCAAATGAGGAGGCCACTCTGATCTTTATTGCAGAACTACAAGCAAAATACGGGGATGCGATATCCATCTCCTATACAGAGAACTACGTCACCCTTACCGATGAATTGCATACCAACACGACGACAGTCCTGATAGAGCCGCTCTCTCCGTCTGCCACCGGAACCCCCTTTTCTCCTTTGCTGGCAGCAGGATTGATTTTGATACCGCTTCTGGTCTTCGGTATTTATTTTGCCCTGAGACGTCGCTTTGTACCGGTACTGCAGACCAATGCAGGCGGAACAGTAGCACAAAGCAGCAAACTTTCCGTAAAACAGGTTGAGGAAATCGTAAAAGAGAGTTCCTTAACGATTTCGAAGGAAGTGGACGAGAGGGTGATGGAGGGAATTGGGAAGGTAATACGGTAAACATTCAAAGAGCAGGATAATTTATGTATCCTGCTCTTTGATTTTTTTGAACAATGTCATAGCTTTAATCTAAATTATATAATCTACGGGCCTCTTCTATAAAATTACCATTAATATCCATATACGCTCCCCATACTGCACCAGAGTCTTTATACTCAATCCAACTATACCCCTTATAAAAGTACGGCTGATTAACCAATTCAATGGCCCCTAAGTCTAAAATAGGATTCAATTCAATATCATAGAAAATATTATTTAAAAAGAAATATCCTTCACTATATTTCCCAATATTAGAGTAATACGCCCGATCTCCCTCTCCATACCTGTCATAATACGCATATCCTACAAATTGCCTTTCTTGACGTGGACTTATATAATCACCAAAATAGTAGTATCGTAAATCAGTCTCTATCACCTCGCCTTCATCACTTATAATTGCCAAATTACCATAACGGGCAATTAAATTTTCATATTCGTCCATTTCATATCCAAAGCCATACTCAGCCAATGCATAGCCATCCCAAAATCCTTCAATGATATCATATTTTGCATCATACCAAAACACACCTCTCTTTTCTGTATTATGGCACATACATATATTATTACCGTCTATGACAATCTGGAATATATCCCCTCCTAAGTGTTCGATTTTTTGTGGATTTTCAATATACACATCATAAGAGAAAAAGTCCCCTTCAAAATCACCCTTATAATCTACCACAGCAAACCGATACTCCTTTGCTGTATTAATCCCCATAGCCACATATTTCCAAACAAGAAATTTTGTATCACCTCTTACATATCCGGTAATAGTACCATCGGCAATCATCTGCGGCAAAGTTACAAGTTCCGTATCTATAGAAAGTTCCATAAGATACTCTCTTGAATAGTCCTCCATAAGCTTCTCGTCTTCTGGCATTGTCGTTGGTTCAGGTGTACTTGTTGGTGCCGGCGTACTGGTTGGCGCTGGCGTACTGGTTGGCACCATCTCTTCGTTTGGTTCTTCTGTAGGTGCAATTATATCCGTCGGTAACACCTCTTTTTGTATTTCATCCGTTATTCTTGGTGTTGATGTCACCTTTCCTTCTTGTATTTCTTGAGCATCCGAACATCCCATCATACCAATTAACACAAATAGAAAAACAATTAAAACAACTCTCTTCTTCATTCGTAGCGACTCCTTCGTTTTCTATATTCTCCACCCTATCATACATTTTAGTCTGCGTTCCTAGACTACTTTTATTTTCTTAATTATTTACTTTCACAACCCTTGCCGATACATAACAATTCATCTTCAAATCCGAAGAGTATACATGATAAATTTTGTTTCCCTTGGAACTTGTATAAGTTCCCAAAATTTCAAGCTGCGCACCGTCATAAAGTGTATATGCTTTATCTGCATTCATATCCTTATCCAACCCCGCATTATAAGCAGTCCATCCTACCGACTTTAAATCCAAAGTTCCATATACCTTTTTCGGTGCTTCTCCCAACTTCACAACCTTTGCAGACACATAGCACTTCATGCCCAAACTTTCAGAATATACATGATATATCTGATTTCCTTTGGAATTTGTATATTTTCCTAAAATCTCAAACTTTGAGCCTTGGTAAATAGTATAAGCCTTACTTGCATTCATCTCAACATCCATACCAACATTATATGCACTCCAACCAAGCGCACTCAAATCCAAATATCCGTATGTCTTTGCTGGAGTTGGCGTTGCTGTTGGTTTCGGCGTCGCAGTCGGTTTCGGCGTCGCAGTCGGTTTCGGCGTCGCAGTCGGTTTCGGCGTCGCAGTCGGTTTCGGCGTCGCAGTCGGTTTTGGCGTCGCAGTCGGTTTTGGCGTTACCGTCGGCTTTGGCGTCACTGCCAGAGTCGGAGTTACTGTAACCTTAGGTTTCTGTGTTACTGTCGGCACCTCTCCCAAAGAAACATATTTTGCAGAAACATAGCAGTTCATTCCCAAGCTTTCGGAATACACATGATAAATCTTGTTTCCTTTGGAATTAACATATGTACCTAAAATTTTAAGCTTTGACCCTTGATAAATCGTATATGCCCTACTTGCATTCATCTCCACATCGGTTCCAACATTATAAGCAGACCATCCTACTTTACTTAAGTCCAAATAACCGACTTGCCCCTTTAACGTTTCGTCAATCACAGTGCCAGTATTTGTTACCTTGTCATCCGTAACCCGGTTCACATATACAGTATATCCAGAGCACCAACTCTTCTCATACTTAATCAGATGCTTTTGCACAACGCAGTTTAGCTGGTTACCCATATTCCAATTACTATCGATAACTCTTAGCCCGTTTTCTTCCACCGCATAAACTAACACGGAATGACCTCTCACTCTAAGTACATCGCCCGGCTTTACGTTTGCCTGCAAATCAGCTTTGTTATACGTTATCGTTGCCACACGTTCTGCTGTCACTCTATCCGTATTGCTATTTGCGTATACATACCACTGTGCAAAGCAAGCAAAGCCAAAACACGATTGACCTGCGTGATCTCTTCTGCTTGCATTGACATCATGGGACGGGAACAACGATGTATTAATTGTTCCGAATTTATTCTTAAACCAAGAAGTATTAATGATAGTTCCTACATTACAATTTGTACAACCGTGACTGGAATATCTTGTCGTACCACACGCCTTTTGGTTAACAGTAAAATAAGTTGTCTTGTCATCTTTTACTCCAAGCTTATTAAGAAGCTCGTCCATTTTAGCTTGTACGTTCTCGTTTGTTGTACTATCATTACCTGATGGATTTATATCCTTCACAGGCTTCTGTTCTTCAGAGGAAGGGTATACGTTCAAGTAAATGTTCATAGCCTCTGCCACATGACGTTTATAATCATACCCATGGTCCGGAATCAGTGCATCATTTAACAATTCCTGATTCCATCCCTTCTCCAACTTATAAACAGAAGAACACACAGGATCTATCATAGAAAGATAAGTATTATACATTAACTCATACTTCTCAATCTGATCCTTTAATTCTTCATTTGAGTATGTATCAAAGTTATCCCTTATGTCTGTACGAAGTCTGACCATCTTTCCCTGTAAAATCAAAGCATATTCCATGAGATACGCCGCTTGCTTGGCATCATCAAGGCTCGCTACACCTGCCATATCAGCCCCCATAGACAACACACCGTCAACTGCATCTAATAGTCCGGTTACTTCCTTTCCTATTAATTTCAAGCAAGCTTTACCGATAACCCGTCCTACAACATCCCCAATATATCTTTCCTTAAAATACTGTACTGGGTCTTTTTCGCGTTCTTTTTTCAAAAGTTCAATATCCTCATATAATGCCTCCCCAGGCTCCGAACACTTCTGCAGATCGTCTAACATTTTTGCATCAGCTTCATACAAGCATAATGTAGTAACCATATACTCCGTAATAGTTACACCCTCCGAGAGTATTTTTTGGATATCTCCTGCTGCATCATTTCTGAAATATTTCACAATTGCATCTACTTCTGTGCTTTTCAGTTCCAATCCCGCACTATCAAGTTTTTTTACTGCACCCTCAAAATCATTTACATTTTTCAGTTCTCCGAAAACCCCTTTAGCCTTTTCTAAGGAGTCTTTCACATTTCCAACGTATTTCTCATTAATACTATCATCCGATATCTCTTGTATTAAATATAAGAGTGTTTGCCTACGCCCTTCATCTTTTAAGTAATTTTTCCCTTTTAAAATTGTAGATGCAATCTCAGCTCCATTTGCCACATCCGTCAATTCTAACAGTCCGCTTATACCGATTGTTTTCATCTTTTTCTGTAAAACATCGTTTGCTTCATCCAACATATCCAGCTCTATTTCATAAGCCGCTGCACCTAAAGCGTTTGTAGAAAACATTCTTTTATAGTTCTCTCCATACATCTTGTAATACTCATTGTCCCAGCTTTCCAAAACAGTATTTGTCGGATTGGTTACTTCTACAGCTACGGTTTTCTCTATTACTTTTCCGGTGGCTCCATTTGTAATTTTAACGGTAACATCAGCCGTTCCGGCCTTTCTCGCATACAGAGTCCCGCCCATCATCTCTGCTATTTTTTTATTAGAACTTGTCCATTGTACTTGATAATTCCAACTATCAATCTCAGGAATACCATATACTTTTAAATCAATATCATTTCCGACCTTCATCTGATACCGCTCAATCACCGTCATTTGCGAATTTGTTCCGACTCCAACGCCCCACGCTTCTTCTCCGACATATACCTTCGTCTTAACCGTAACTTTCTTATTGGTCAGTTTTTTCTTGTAAGTTAAAGTAATCTCTGATACTCCCGGATTCTTCGCTGTAATCAAACCTTTTCCATTTATCGTAGCCACATTGGTGTCAGAAGATGTCCATTTTGAATTTTTCCACTTACCGGCATTAATAAAACATAAATCTACCTTATCCCCCGGACTCATAAGTAATTTTTCAACTCTGTACATCTCTTTTTCTGCCGCAGAGGAAAGTTTATTTACTGCAGCTCCCTCTTCTGTCGTCTGGTACGCCAAGTACGGTTCTGCCGCTGCCTCAGCATATGACATAGGTGCTAACATCGTCACAAGCAACGTTAGTATTAATAAAACGCTTATTTTTCTACTATACTTACTCATATCAATCGCCTCCTTAAATATCCGACAACTATGTTTATTCGTTATTATTATACTACTTTACGTATTAAATTGCAACGACAATTTTTAGTATAATTAACGTATATTTTTTTATACTAATGGAGAATATTAAAATCATGGATATTTTAGAGAAAATTACAGAATTGCGTAAAGAACGCCATTGGAGCGAATATCAACTTGCTGAAAAGTCGGGATTGACCCAATCCACCATTTCTTCCTGGTACCGCAAGGGTATTTTACCTTCCATCCCTTCTCTGGAAAAGATTTGTGACGCCTTCGGTTTATCATTATCACAGTTCTTTATAGAAGAGGAATTTCAAGCAATCGTGCCAAGCAACGATCAAGTTCGCCTTCTTGCCTATGCCGCGAAACTCGCTCCCGAACAATATGATGCCCTATTACAGTTTTTAAAATCCCTGTAAAAGAAAAACAGAACAATGTGACAAGAATAATCCGCTTTCTACAGATTTTTCCTGACATATCGTTCTGTTTTCCATTTTGATACTTTGAAACCTTATTTCCTCTTCGGTACAAACTCAATCCGAATCTCCATATCCATTCCGTCAGCCAAACGCTGTAACGTAAGCAGGGAAGGATTCGCAAGTCCTCGTTCTATCTTACTGATATCCGCTTGATAAATACCGGTCTCCTCTGCCAGACAAGATTGCGTCATACCGACACTGTTTCTGGCCGAAGTCAGGCTCTCTGCCACCATATTTGCAAGACCGACATCCTTTTTTCCCACTGTAACACCGCATTCCCAAATCTCATCCGCAGACAAATCAAGCTCGTCATTCCAAGAAATACCATAGCCCCCCACATCTACTTGTACCTGCATAAATAATTCCGGATTAGTTTCAAACTCCTTGAACTGCGGAAACACCGAACTTAGGACACCTACATTATATTCCTTTTCCGTACCCTCCTGGAATACTGCGGACAGTTTCAAATCTTCCAACGGCTTTACTGATTTGATTTTACGATACATACGCATCAACCCTCTCTTCTACCGAATTGCCGGAAGCGCTTCAAACTCCTGCGTTTCCCACATCTGAATCAGTCGCTCCCGATAATGCTCGATAAACTCCTTTACATAGGCCTGTCCCTTTACCGGCACATCGCCTTCAAACATCTCACCGCTTTCCAGTGAAAACATCCCCACACATTCACCGTAAATTGCATGGATATGCGGTGGATTATGCTCTTTTTGCCTTAGGTACATTTTTATTACAATTCCGTGAAATCTGGCAATTACCGGCATACTATCCCTCCCTACTATTATTCTATCACTATTATATAGGTTTTACCCTATATTTGTCAAGTATAATAATAGTTAGACCAATTTACGCTAATCTAATCTTAGCTTATTTCCCCCATCGTCATCCCAGTCTCTTCATACAAAAGGGTTCTGACTGCTTCGAAGGCGCGCTTTGAAGCTTCGTTTGCCTGCTGTTGCAACTCCTCCCCCACCGGCACCTTAAACCAGCCCTTTTCAAACACCAGCGACTCCCCTCCATAGGTCGCCAAATCCACGGTTGCCGTCACAAAGTCTTCTCCGATTCTCATGGTGATGTAGTACTCCGTATTTTCCTCCGGTGTCGGAATCAGGTTCCATTCGATTTTCAAGTCGCCCTGTTTCTCTTTGAAGTAGAAATTGATGTTCTCGTCCATGGTAGCATATTCTATCGTTGCCCGGCCTCCGTCCTCTACCGTGCCTTCCGCCAGTTCCTTGTCGCCGATGTCATTGGTTTGACCATTAGCCAGAAGCCAGTCAATCAGCTTCTGCTTTCCGGATTCATCTTCCGGCTTCTCCACCGTCACCTTCCAGCATACTTCCTGTCCGGATGTCACATCCGTAACTACCAGTTCCGTCGTACCGTTTGCAATACCGTATAACATCACACCTGTAGTCTCGCGCCCCTCCTCGTAATCATATTCGCCCTCCATAAACATTGCCCGGGCAATGTCCGGGTTCTCGCTTCGAAAGGTTAGAGCCTCAAATTCGTATGCAAACTCAAAGTACAACTCATTCTCTACCGTAAGCTCATATTCCGGAAGTATCCGATCTTCTCCCGTCATTTTTTCATCATCTGCTGCCGGAGTCTCTGTCGGTAATACCGGCTCCGTTACTTGAATCGGTTCCTCCGTCTCCTTCTCCGCATCTGCACCATTTGTCGCCTCTACCGCAGGTGTTGACGATATTGCACCATCTTTTCCCGTTTCTTCCTCCCTCGCGCAGCCCTGCGCCGCAACTACCGATACAGCCAGTGCCAGCGATACCATACACGTCTTGACACCTCTGCACATTTTTCTCATACGCCTTCACTCCTTTCCCGAAACACCGTGCCACTCGCGGACTACGCCACCTGTAAACCACGCCACTCACATCCTCGCACACTGTTCCCTGAAACACAAAAAACGAGAAACAACCATACCTCTCACGGCTGTTCCCCGCATCTTTTCTTTCCTGATTTCCTCCGATATGCAAGCTGCATATCTTCAAAGCCTCTATACTCTCTCCGGAATAATCTCTAAGAACGACTTTGTAATCTTTACGCAGGTCTCGTAATCCAAATGATTGGTATTGAGGCATAAATCGTAATTACCTGCGTCCGTCCATTCGTTGCCGGTGTAGTACTTGTAATACGCCGCGCGACGCTTGTCGATGGCAAGAATCTGCTTTTCACGCTCCTTGGCATCCCCCGGGAGCTTACCCTCGGTACGTGCCACACAGTCTTCTAACGGGGCGTGTATGTAGAGACGCACCGCATGCGGTAAATCTCTTAAAATGTAGTCTGCACAACGTCCTACAATAACGCACGGACCCTCCGCCGCCAAATCCTTGATCACCTTTGCCTGATAAGCAAACAGGTTATCGTTGGAGACGAACTCCTCCTTATCCGGCGGAATCAGCTCTCCGTTGTATTCCTTCTTTGCAATCTTAAACAGAAGGCTCTGCTTTAACTTCTCGTCCGCCTTTGCGAACAGTTCCTCATTGATACCGCTTTCATCGGAAGCCAGGCGCATCAGTTCTCTGTCATAGTACGGAATGTTCAGCTCCTTCGCCAACATCTGGCCGATGGTGCGTCCGCCGCTGCCGTAGCCTCTTGCAATCGTAATTACATAATTCTTCATAGCCCTTCTCCTTTCCGGATTATGCTCCCAAATATGCTTTTCTTACAGAATCGTCGTTTAACAAATCTTTCGCATCCGCCGTCATTACCACCTTACCGGTCTCAAGTACATAACCGCGGTTCGCGATGGAAAGCGCCATCTGCGCATTCTGCTCTACAAGAAGAATGGTAACGCCCGCTTTATTCAAATCCACGATAATCTTAAAGATTTCATCTACCAAAATCGGTGCCAGACCCATGGACGGCTCGTCCAGCATAAGAAGCGTCGGGTTCGACATCATAGCACGTCCCATGGCAAGCATCTGCTGCTCACCGCCGGATAAGGTACCTGCCACCTGGGTTCTACGCTCTTTAAGACGCGGGAAATGTTCAAATACAATTTCCAAATTCTGATCGATGGTATTCTTCGGCTGGGTGTAAGCACCGAGCTCCAGATTCTCCATAACGGACATCTGTAAGAATACACGACGGCCCTCCGGCACCTGTGCCAAACCGTGGCTCACAATCTTATGGGCCGGAATGTGCATCAAATCCTTGTCATTAAATACAATGGAACCGGTATTACTTTTCAGAAGTCCGGACACCGTCTGCAAAATCGTAGTCTTACCGGCACCGTTGGCACCGATTAAGGAAATAATCTCGCCCTTTTCTACTTTAAAGCTGATATCCTTGACTGCGTGGATACTACCGTAAAATACATTGATATTATTTACTTCAAGCATTGCCATGGCCTAGTCCTCCTTCTTCTTACCGAGATATGCCTCGATTACGGTCGGATTCGCCTGAATCTCCTCCGGAGATCCCTTTGCGATAATACGACCGAAGTTCAATACCGCAATACCCTCACAAATACCCATAACCAGATTCATATCATGCTCGATTAAGAGAATTGCAATCTGGAAGGTGTCGCGAATCTTACGGATGTTCTCCATAAGTTCTGCGGTCTCGGACGGGTTCATGCCCGCTGCCGGCTCATCCAGGAGCAACAGCTTCGGGTTGGTAGCAAGCGCACGCACAATCTCCAAACGACGCTGTGCACCGTACGGAAGGCTTCCTGCCTTGTAATCCGCCATATCCTGCATATCGAAAATAGAGAGCAATTCCAGCGCCTTTTCATGGGCTTCCTTCTCGGTCTTCCAATAAGACGGAAGACGAAGAATACTGCTTACGGTGGAACACTTTATCTGATTGTGAAGACCGATTTTTACATTCTCTTCTACCGTCAATTTATCAAAGAGACGAATATTCTGGAAAGTACGTGCAATACCCGCTTTATTTACCTGCATGGTATTCATGCCTCTGGTGTCCTGACCGTCCAGTATAATCGTACCATGGGTCGGCTGATACACCTTAGTCAATAAATTAAATACTGTGGTCTTTCCGGCACCGTTCGGTCCGATAAGACCCGCAATCTCCGTAGGACCTACGGTAAGATTAAAATCATCTACCGCAACCAGACCGCCGAAGGTAATTCCCAAATGGCTGCATTCCAGCACCGGACGCTTGTCTTTGTCCCGGGCCGGGATAATGCTTTCACTGATGACCTCATGAATCTTTCCCTTATCCATTTGTCTTTTCCTCCTTTTTGGTCTTCTTCCCACCGAACATACTCTTTATATCGGATATAAACGCTGCGACTAGATTTCGAATCTTCGCATTGTTGGTACCCAGCATGACAAGAATCAATACGACTGCGTATACCAACATACGGTAATCGGAGAACTCTCTTAAAAGCTCCGGAAGCAGGGTCAAAAGTGCTGCCGCAATTAAAGAACCGCGCATGCTTCCGAGACCGCCCAGAACTACGAATACCAGTATCAGAATCGATGTATTAAAGTCAAACTTCGTCGGTGTGACAGTGGAATAATTAAACGCAAACACCGTACCTGCCATGCCTGCCATAGCTGCAGAAATAGCAAATACCAATAACTTATACTTCGTTACGTTGATTCCTACCGACTCGGCAGCGATACGATTGTCGCGAAGTGCCATAATCGCACGGCCGGTACGGCTCTGAATCAGGTTGTAAATCACAATCAGGCAAAGCATCAGCACAACAAAAGCAAAGGTAAAGGTGGAAATCTTACGAATACCGGTAGCACCCATAGCACCGTTAATAATCATCTTTCCGTCCTCTAAAATCTCCGGCTTCTCGATGAATCCCACGTGAAGGCCGTCCGCATCCAGACCCACATACAAAATATTAACAATACTCTTGATAATCTGACCGAACGCCAGGGTAACAATTGCGAGGTAGTCACCGCGAAGACGCAGTACCGGAATACCGATTAAGAAGCCGGCCAAAGCAGCCAGTAGACCGCCTCCGATGACCGCTACCAAAAGACACAATGTCTTGGAATCAGACACCTCCTGCATCAGTGTTCCGATTAAAACACCTCCGAAAGCACCGACGCTCATAAAGCCTGCATGACCGAGGCTGAGCTCACCTAAAATACCCACAGTCAAATTCAACGAAATTGCCATAAGCATATAAGCACAAATCGGAACCAGCTGGCCGTTAATCAAGTTGGTGGTAATACCGCCCTCTTTCAAAATCAAAACAATGACATAAACGAGAAGCAGACCGCCCATGGTAATGAAATTGTTCTTTGACGTTTTGTTTAAAGTCTTTCTCCCTTTCATCACACTCACCTCACACTTTCTCGCTGATCTTCTTACCGAGAAGACCCGTCGGCTTTACAAGCAACACTACAATCAATACCGCAAACACAATGGCGTCGGAAATCTCCGTAGAGATGTATGCCTTTGCAAAAATCTCGATAATACCGAGCAAAATACCGCCGATTAACGCACCCGGAATGGAACCGATACCGCCGAATACCGCTGCGGTAAAGGCTTTAATACCCGGCATGGAACCGGTGGTCGGTACCAGATTCGGATATGCGGAGCAAAGAAGCACACCCGCAATGGCTGCCAGTGCGGAACCGATAGCAAAGGTAATGGAAATCGTCGTATTCACATTGATACCCATAAGCTGTGCAGCTCCCTTATCCTCGGAGCAGGCACGCATGGCCTTACCCATTTTTGTCTTACCGGTAAATATGGTTAACGCAATCATAATCACTACGCATACCGCAATCGTTACCAAAGTAACATGAGATACGTATAATCCTTCCGTCAACTGAATACCGCCGTCTCCTACTACAGACTTGAACACCTTCGGATTGGAGGTCCAAAGAAGTTGTGCCGCATTCTGTAAAAAGTAGCTCATACCGATTGCTGTAATCAGTACCGCAAGAGAAGTAGCTTGTCTGAGCGGCTTGTACGCCAAACGCTCGATTACAATACCAAGCACCGTACAAACAAACATCGACAATAAGATACCCACTACCGCAGGCATATCATAGCGACTGGTCATAAAGAAGCATACATAGGCACCTACCATAATAACATCACCGTGGGCGAAGTTTAACATCTTCGCAATACCGTATACCATGGTGTACCCCAACGCGATAATCGCGTAGATACTTCCCAAACTGATTCCGTTAATCACATTTGAAAGGAATTCCATATACTGCACCTCAATTTCTAAAGTAATAAAAGACAATCCAATTAATTTTATCATATTACGCCGCAAATGGCAATGAATATTACCTAAAAAAGTAAAGAAAGGCAAAGGATTTTCTCCTCTGCCTTTCGATATTTCATAAGTTGTATCTACTGTTTCAACTAATTAGTCAAGACCTACATATACACCGTTCTGTATTACCATACCCTTCGGATCCTTGGTAACCTCACCGTTGGTTCCCCAGGTCATACCGGTACCGGTCAAACCGTCGAACTTCATGGTGGTGAACTGTGCAATCATGATATCACAAATCTCTTCTGCGGTCATATCAGCGGTAACCTCACCCTTCTGACAAGCCTCGTAGATTGCATATACACAGTCGTAAGCATCTGCTGCGAACTGGTTCGGGGTCTCATTGAACTTCTCCTGATACTTTGCAACAAAGCTCTTGGTCTTCTCATCGGAAGCATCTGCGGAGAACGGAGTTAAGAGCATAACGCCCTCAGCCAAAGAGGTATCAAAGCCCTCAAGAGTAAGAATACCGTCCATACCGTCTACGCCGAAGAACTTCGGAGCGTAATTCATCTTCTTTGCCTGATCAAGAATTAATGCAGCTGCTTCATAGTACATCGGAAGGAATACAAGATCAGCGCCTGCATTCTTTGCAGAATTTAACTGTACACTGAAGTCATTCTGGCTATCGGTATTAAAGGTCGTGGTAGATACTACATCAATACCAAGCTCGTCTGCCTTATCGATAAAGGTCTCGTAAATACCGGTAGAATATGCGTCATCATTCTTGTAGATGATGGCAATCTTCGTACCAAGCTGCTTCTGGCTGATATACTGCGCGGAAGCGGAACCCTGGTTCGGGTCGGAGAAACACATCTGGAACATGTTGTCCTTACCCTTGGTTACATCCGTAGAGGATGCGGACGGAGTCAACGCAAAAATGCGATCTGCATAGGTTTCTGCTGCAGTTGCGATACACGGATTCGTGGTAACGGAACCGAGGGAAATCTGTACATTCCAGTCCTTTAAGATGTTATACGCATTCACTGCCTTCTCAGCATCATGGGTATCATCCTCATAACGCAACTCAAACTGCATACCGCCCAGTGCATTAATCTCCTCCACTGCGATTTCTGCACCACGCTTTGCAGCGTTACCGTACACTGCCGCACCACCGGTAAGCGGGCCGGTACCACCGATTCTGATTGCTCCGGAACCGGAATCCTTCTTGCCACATCCTGCAAATGCGGAAAGCATCATAGCAGAGACAAGGCCGAAGCATACTAACTTTTTCATCTTCTTCATAATCTCTCTCCTTTATGTAACAATTACATAGTTTCCGTTGCTGTTGCAACATGAGATAATACTACTACGTTTTGCCTGCTTTTGTCAAGTAAAATCAGGTAGCACGCTCTCACGCAGGCTTTTAAGCCGTGAATCTAGCCGCCCGCTTTCGCGGACGGCTAGCCCACGGGCTTCGCCATCGAACAAAAAAAGAAAGAGCCACGCTTCCACGCAGGCTTTTAAGCCGCGAATCTAGCCGCCCGCTTTCGCGGACGGCTAGCCCACGGGCTCCGCCATCGAACAAAAAAAGGAAGAACCACGCTTCCACGCAGGCTTTTAAGCCGCGAATCTAGCCGCCCGCTTTCGCGGACGGCTAGCCCACGGGCTCCGCCATCGAACAAAAAAGAAAAGAACCGGAATTTCAAGCAAGCTTGATTCCGGTTCTTTTCTTTTTCGTTCGCGGCTTAAAAGCCTACGTGAGAGCTGCTGACGGGAATCGGACCCGTGACCTCCGCACTACCAATGCGACGCTCTACCGACTGAGCCACAGCAGCACTCGCTAATTTGTGTTTTCGCTATCAGCGACGTTTGTTAGTATACAATATTTTGTATGCATTGTCAACTACTTTTTTAAAAATTTTTAAATTATTTTTTTCGACCTTTTTCCGGCAATATTTTTTCGGTCCGTACTGCCGGAAAAAGGCTTGTTTTTACTTATAAATTGGCTTCTAAAATCTTCACCATCTCATCCACATGCTCCTTCGTAATCACAAGCGGCGGAACAAAACGGATGATATTCGTACCTGCGGATATGAGGATAAGTCCTGCCTTCATGGCACGGGTTACCACATCCTTTACCGGCTCCTTAAACTCTAAGCCCTGCATGAGGCCGATACCTCTGTGGGCCACGATTTTGTCCGTATGACGGGCAGCCAGAGCATCCAACTGCTCGTACAGGTATGCGCCTACTTCCTTTACGTTCTCAAGGAGATTTAATTCTTCGAAACGGTCAAATACGGTGCTTACCGCATGGGTAACAAACGGATTGCCGCCGTAGGTGGTGCCGTGGTCACCCGGCTCGTAAGCGGATGCCACCTCATCGGTAGCTGCAAAGGCACCTACCGGTACACCGCATCCCAGAGCCTTCGCGGTAGTCATAATATCCGGCTTCACGCCGTACTGCTGATACGCATACATTGTGCCGGTTCTGCCCATACCACACTGAATTTCGTCTAAAATAAGGAGAATGCCTTTTTCGTCACAAAGCTTTCTTACGCCCTGAATGAACTCTTTCTCTGCCGGATAAATACCGCCCTCTCCCTGTACGGTCTCCATAATGATAGCCGCGGTCTTATCGGTAATCTTTGCCTTCACGCTGTCTAAATTATTATACTCCGCAAATACGGCACCGCCGATCAACGGCTCGAATGCCGCACGGTACTTCGGGGTACCGGTCACGGACAATGCTCCCATACTTCTACCGTGGAAAGAATGCTCCATGGCAATGATTTCGCTGTCTGCCACACCGTGCTTCTTATAGTAATACTTTCTCGCAAGCTTAATGGCACCCTCTACCGCTTCCGTACCGCTGTTGGTAAAGAATACGCGATCCATACCGGAGGCCTTTACAATCTTCTCTGCCGCAAAGGTGGTCGGCTCGTTGTAATAATAATTGGAGGTGTGGAGAAGCTTATCCACCTGATCCTTTACCGCCTCGTTATACTTCTCATCACCGTACCCCAGCGCAAACACCGCAATACCTGCGGAAAAGTCTAAGTACTTCGTCCCATCGGTTTCATATAAATATACACCCTCGCCGTGGTCAAGTACTACCTGATATCTTGCATAGGTATGCATCAGGACCTGCTCGGCTCTTTCCATACATTCTGTCTTATTCATAAACATCGCTCCTTCCTTATATGTAAAGGCCGGGACTCTTGCCCCGGCACTTTTCTATCGTTTCAAAACACAGAAACTTACTCTTCGCCCTTTACAATAGCTGTTCCGATACCCTTATCGGTAAAGAACTCCAGAAGCAGGGAATGCTGTACCCGGCCATCCATAATATGTACAACCGCGACACCTTCCTTTACCGCATCAACACAATTGTGAAGCTTCGGAAGCATACCGCCGCCGATGACACCGGATGCCAATAACTCATCCGCAGCATCTAAGGTTAAAACGGAAATCAACGAATCCTTATCCTCGAAGTCGCGATATACTCCTTCGATATCCGTAAGGAACGCTAACTTCTCTGCTCCCATGGCCGTAGCAATGGCACATGCAGCATCATCCGCATTGATGTTGTAGGAAAGGAACGCATCATCCATACCGATCGGTGCGATGACCGGAATATAATCATTTACCAAAAGAGTGTCAATGAGTCCGGTGTCCACATTCGTAATATTTCCCACAAAACCGATATCTTCGCCGTTTGCCAGCTTCTTCTCACACTTTAAGGTGCCGCCGTCCTTACCGCAGATACCTGCAGCCTTTACGCCAAGCTGTTCCAGCATCTGTACCAGACGCTTATTCACCTTACTCAGAACCATCTCAGCTACTTCCATGGTCTCCGCATCCGTCACGCGAAGGCCCTGTACAAACTTCGCTTCCTTACCGAGAAGACCTACCCACTTGCTGATTTCCTTACCGCCGCCGTGTACGATAATCGGCTGCATACCGACAAGCTTAAGCAGTGCCACGTCTTTAATCACGCTCTGCTGCAGCTGCTCATCAAGCATGGCACTTCCGCCGTACTTTACCACAACAATTTTATCCTTAAACTTCTGAATATACGGCAATGCCTCAATGAGAATATTTGCCTTTGCCATCAAACCTTCCATCTTACGAATCCTCGCTTTCTTTTCTTACATATATTATGGTTCCACCCGGTATTCTATCTCATTAACTGCGGTAATCCGCGTTAATCTTTACATAATCGTAGGTCAAATCACAACCCCATGCGGTTGCGGATGCATCTCCTTCATGCATGTCAACAAAAATGGTTACTTCGTCCGCTCCGAGAATCTTTACTGCCACATCTTCATCAAAAACAATCGGTGTACCCATATCAAACACCTGTAAACGGCCTTCTTTGCTTTCAAAGAAAAGCTCTACATCATTCTGGTCAAACTCCGCTCCGGAATATCCCATTGCACATAAGAAACGGCCGAAGTTTGCATCACATCCGTAAATTGCGGCTTTGGAAAGATTGCTGGAAACAATTGCTCTTGATAAGGTTCTTGCATCTTCTTTGCTTTTGGCGTTTACTACTTTTGCTTCGAATAATTTGGTGGCACCTTCACCGTCTGCCGCCATCTTCTTTGCCAAAAATTCACATACGTAGAAAAGGGCCTTTAAGAAATTGTCGTAGTCTTCTCCCTTTGCCGTAATCTTCGCATTTCCGGCAAGTCCGTTTGCCATAATGACCAGAGTATCATTGGTAGAAGTATCCCCGTCCACGGTAATCATGTTGAAGGTGTCTTTTACCACTTCGCTTAACGCTTCCTGTAAAAAGCTCTTCTCAATGGCAAGGTCGGTTGTTAAAAAGCCGAGCATGGTACACATATTCGGATGAATCATTCCCGAGCCCTTTGACATACCGCCAAGGGTAACCGTTTTACCGCCTGCCGTAAACGTAACCGCGATTTCCTTATGTACGGTATCGGTAGTCATAATTGCTTTTGCTGCCGCAGTACCTGCTTCTATCGTCTCGGAAAGCTTCGGTGCCATTGCTTTTACACCGTTTGCCAGTTTCTCCACCGGTAACTGCATTCCGATCACACCAGTAGATGCCACAAGGCAAGAATCCGTTGCAACACCCAGCGCTTCCTTGACCGCGTTTGCCGTTGCTTCGCATGCGTCAAATCCCTGCTTTCCCGTACATGCATTGGCAATGCCGGAATTCACGACAACCGCATGAACCGCATCGGATTCTTTTACAATCTTCATGTCCCACTGCACACAGGCTGCTTTTACCACATTGCTGGTAAAGGTACCCGCAACCGTACACGGCTCCTTAGAAAACACCATTGCCATATCGGTTCTGTTCTTATATTTGATTCCCGCTTCCGTGGAAGCTGCACTAAATCCCTTCGCTGCGGTAACGCCGCCTTCAATAATCTTCATAAAATCATCCTTTCTATTCAATAAATCTTGTAATATTTTCTTCATTCAAAGTAAAATCGTAATAATTCAAATCCTCACGGAAGGTCCAGCCTACCTTGCGCCAGAACTTATTGCCGCCCCGGTTACTCTTAAAGGCAATGAGAGATACCTTATTGATTCCCTCCTCCTGTAGCTTCTGCATGGCAAAGGCCGCCATCTTCTTTCCGATTCCGTGCTTTCTGTGGGTAATCTTTACACATACATGGTAGAAACAACCGCGTCTACCGTCATGTCCGCACAAAATTGCTCCGATAATCTCGTCCTGATCCACCGCAACCACACTGGTGGTCGGATTTCTCTTTAAAAACTTCTCAACACCCTCTCTGGAATCATCCATACTGCGGATGCCGAAGCCCTTTATCCCACACCACAAACGGTATACCTGGTCATAATCCTCCGGTACCATAACACGGAGTATGATATCGTTTCCCTTTTCCTTCTGCTCCATCTCATTCACCTAAGCCAAAGACTCCGCCTGTGCTTCCTTTCTTTGATTTCATAATTATACATCATCTTTGTATAATATGCAATACCCGATTTATATTTTTTCTCCGGTCTTTAAATCTATGCCGTTTTCATACAATCTCTTATAGATTGCTGCCACCGGAAGTCCTACAATATTGAAGTAATCACCCTTGATTCCTTTAATATGTACCGCAAAGATTCCCTGCACCGCATAGCTGCCGGCTTTATCCTCACCTTCCCTTGTATCCAGGTATTCTTCCACCTGACGGTCTGTCATGGCATCCACCGATACCTCCGAACATTCCGCAAAGGAAATCGTACGACTCTCTCCCGTCTCTTCCTTTATAATAAGGGACACCCCCGTATACACCTGATGTACATCATCCGCCAACATGGTAATCATCCGTTTTGCATCTTCCCTGTCCTTCGGCTTTCCGAGAATGTTCCCTTTATAAGCAACCACCGTATCCGCACCGATCACAAGCACCGGCCCCGTAAGGTCCTTTGCCACAGCCTCCGCCTTTCGTTTCGAAAGCTCCTTTACCAGCTCTGCAGGTTCCGTTACCGTCGTACTTTCATCGCAATCACTGACAATCACATCATAACTTGCCCCGATTCCCGCAAGAATCTCTTTTCTTCTCGGCGATCCGGACGCCAGAACAATACGATATTTCATACAACAACTCCTTTCGGCTACGGTTCATAACAACAAAAAGCAAATCGCCTACACATCCCAATCATTATAAGCCACAAAGCCGAGAAATACAAGTAATTTCTACTTTATTATTATGATTTCCGTTCATGTCCTCTCCCACCTTTTTCATCTCATACATGTTTTCTGTATATTTATAACACTTTTTTCATTTTCCCTCTTGACTAATCCGACGCTCGGTTGTATTATGTGTGATAGTAGGAATGCGTAAATTGCATCGCAACGAAGCAATCCGTGATATCAATCTGTATAAACAATATGTACATAACAAGGAGGCACATTATGAAAGAGAAAGTTATTTTAGCTTACTCCGGTGGTCTTGATACGACCGCTATCATCCCGTGGTTAAAGGAGAACTACGATTACGACGTTGTTTGCTGCTGTATCGACGTTGGACAGGAAAGCGAGCTTGACGGTCTTGAGGAGCGCGCAAAGTACTCCGGCGCAGAGAAGCTTTACATCCTTGACGTTGTAGACGAGTTCGTTGATGAGTATGCAATTCCGTGCGTAAAGGCCGGCGCTGTTTACGAGAACAGATACTTACTCGGTACTTCCATGGCTCGTCCGATTATCGCAAAGAAGTTGGTTGAGATTGCAAAGAAGGAAGGCGCTACCGCAATTTGTCACGGTGCTACCGGTAAGGGTAACGATCAGGTACGTTTCGAGCTTGGTATTAAGGCTCTTGCTCCGGAATTAAAGATTATCGCTCCGTGGAGATGCAACGACACCTGGAAGATGTCCTCCCGTGAAGAAGAAATCGAATACTGCCATGCACACGGCATCGATCTTCCGTTTGACGCAAGCCACAGCTACAGCCGTGACCGTAACCTCTGGCACATCAGCCATGAAGGTCTTGAGCTTGAGGACCCGGCAAATGCTCCGAACTATGACCATCTCTTAGTTCTCGGTGTTTCCCCGGAGAAGGCTCCGGATGAGGGCGAGACCATCTCCCTTTCCTTCGAAGCAGGTGCTCCGGTTGCATTAAACGGCAAGAAGATGAAGGCTTCCGATATTATCCGCGAGTTAAACAAGCTTGGCGGCAAGCACGGCGTAGGCATTGTTGATATCGTTGAGAACCGTGTGGTTGGTATGAAGTCCCGCGGTGTTTACGAGACTCCGGGCGGAACCATCCTCATGGCAGCTCACGAGCAGCTGGAGGAGTTAATCCTTGACCGTGATACCTTAGCATACAAGAAGGGCGTTGCAGACAAGTATGCAGATGTTGTATACGAAGGAAAGTGGTTCACCCCGCTTCGTGAGGCTCTTCAGGCATTCATCGAGTCCACTCAGAAGTATGTAACCGGTGAGGTTAAGGTGAAGCTCTACAAGGGCAACATCATCAAGCAGGGAACGACCTCTCCGTATTCCTTATACAACGAGAGCATCGCATCCTTCACCACCGGTGATTTATATGATCATCACGATGCAGAAGGCTTCATCAATCTGTTCGGCCTTTCCTTAAAGGTTCGCGCAATGAAGATGAACAGCTTAGAGAAGTAAAATGCGAGTTGACAAAGCGAGTATAGTAAAAGAGTTGCATGAAAACATTTCATGCAACTCTTTTTTTATACGAGTGCGTCCGCGACCGAGCGGCTACGCCGCGAGGTGAGGACAGAATCGCAACGCGACAGTCAACTCGTAGTATACTCTACTTCTTCTTCGCTTCTTTCGCTGCCTTTTTGGCAGCCTTGGCTTCCTCGTATTCTCTCTGCGCTTTTTCGTACTTTGCCAGGTCTTCTGCGTATTTTGCATCCTCTGCCGCAAACTTAGCTTCGCGCTCTGCTTTTTCCCTAAGCTTCTTTTGCTGTAACATCTGTTGTTTTCTCATACGATTATATTTATCCTTCTCGCGATCCTTCGGATTACCGAATAACGCAATTGCAAGACAAAGTCCTACACTGAATAAACAGCATACAAAGACTACGAATTTTTCCTTTGCAGTAAACGGCGGTTCCTTTTCTTCCGCTCCGGTGGTTGTCACTTCCTGTTTACCCGCTTCGGACACACTTTCTTCTTTCTGTTCCGCAGTCCCCGCCTCCGTCTCGGCAGTCTCTGTTTCTCCTGACAGATCCTCTTCCGTATCGAAGCTCACCGTCATGCTCTCCTGTACACTCTCTTCCGTTGCCAACGCTTCTATATGCGCTCCGCTAAAAGCCAGAGTCAATGCGAATAGCACACCCGCACATACCGCGGTCTTTTTCCCTTTCGACTTCGATAAAAACAGTTTCCATACTGCTACAACAAACAATCCGATACTGATCCACTGGGAAGTAGAGAGTCCGAACAAGAATCCGCGAACCGCATCTCCTCTGAAAAACTCCAATATAAAACGTACTACAGGATAAATCAACATATAATAGAAAATCACCTTACCGTTTCCCTTTCCGATTTTAAATAAATGAAGCAAAATAAAGAAAATCACCAGATTACACGCAGCTTCGATTAACGGCACCGGAAGTCTCCGTACATCGTTTATCTCCGGAATCAAATCATTTCCGTGTACCACAAAGCCGAAACTGCTCTCCATACCGTAGCAGCAACCGCTTAAAAAGCAACCGATACGACCGAACACATGGAAGAGCGGAATACATACCGCATACAAATCAAAGGCAATCGGCCGTTCCACAAGCTTACTGTACTTGGTATAAATCAGAAGTCCCACGCAGGCTCCCAAAAAACCGCCGTAATATACCATGCCGCCGAAGCACATGCCCAAATAGGTCAATATCTGCTTCAAACTATAAGAAGATGCATTTTGAAACAATGCAATCAATTTATTCGTATTTGTAATTCCAAACAAAATATGTCCGCCGATTAACAGAGACACACCAATCACTACCATCAACAGAATAACATCCTCGTAGGCTATTTCAAAACGCTTTGCCAGCTTGCAGCCCAGAAATGTACAAAGAAACAGCCCTACAATGGCACATATGCTGTATGTACCGATTTGTCTGCCCAAAACCTCAAAATACGGAAACATAACTCATCCTCCAAAAAAGAAAAAATCCATAGCACGGCATACCCCTAAAAGCGGTAGTAAACGCCGTGCTACGGAATCCGTTTACACTCAAACTATACTGTAAACCTCTGCACTATCCCTCAATCTTAGTAGAAAGAAGAAAGCTCATTCAGGCTGTCTGCTGCAGCACATGCTACGCAGCTAGCACAAATCGTACAGGTAAGTACACCGATACCGGAAAATACAAGACCAACGATAGAAAGCACAAGACCTGCGGTAGCCATACCGGTCGGCTCGCCTGCTGCCTTTGCTGCCTTGCTTCCCTTAAGTGCGCATACTAAGCCAACGATAGCAAGAATTAATCCTAAAATGTTGATGAAGGAAAAGAAGGATAATAAAATTGCTACGATGCCTAATACAAGACCTGCGATAGATAATCCCTTACCGTTATTGTTCTCCATACTCTGAAGCCCTCCTATGTTAAAAATTAAACTACTCTTTTATAGTACCATATTCTAAAAATACCGTCAACATCTTTATGCATTATTTTACAGATCTCCTTATAATTTCGTATAAATCCGGTGCAAATACACCCTTACGAAGCATTTCGATTTCCGCCCCGTACGGTGCAAGAGACTTCTCCTTCCCCTCCGGTTCCGCAGTCACATACGGCGTCTCCAAAATCTTCGGCACGTTTTCAAAATCCGGGAAATGCACGATTTTATTCAACGCATCGAAGCCGATTTCACCGAAACCGATATTCTCATGACGATCCTTGCCGGCCCCTTTCACATTCTTACTATCATTAATATGGAATACCGCAATCTGCTCCTTACCCAGTACTTTATCGAACTGTGCTACTACGCCTTCAAAATCATTTACAATATCATAGCCCGCATCATTCACATGACAGGTATCAAAACACACACGAAGCTTGTCGTTATAGGCCACTCCGTCATAAATCCGTGCCAGCTGCTCAAAGGTCTTTCCGGTTTCACTGCCCTTGCCCGCCATGGTCTCCAGCGCAATCCGTACCTTTGTCTCCGGTGTCAGCACTTCGTTCAGCCCCTTTACAATCTGGGCAATGCCGGCATCCTCTCCCGCATCCACGTGAGAGCCCGGATGCAACACCAGCACATCACTTCCCATAGCCTCGGTACGCCTTATCTCCTCCCGTAAAAACTCCACTGCCAGCTCATACGTCTCCGGCTTTACAGAGTTGCCGAGATTAATAATATACGGCGCATGTACCACAAACTCCGACAAACCGTTTGCCTTCATCAGCTCCCAGCCCGCCTCGATATTTAACTCCTCTATCGCCTTCCGTCTGGTATTCTGCGGTGCCCCCGTATATAACATAAACGTATTCGCTTTATAAGAAAGGGCCTCTTTGACCGACCCTAAAAACATCTCTTTTCCGCTCATCCCTACATGAGATCCGATTTTTAACATAGCTTATCTCCTTTCTCACTCCACTTAATATCGCCTTACCCTTCCATAGTAACACACCCGGAAGCCTTTTGCAATCCGTCTTGCGTGCATTGCACACATTCCGTCAATCACATCCCGAAACAAAGAGGCTGCCGCGTCCTGCGACAACCTCTCCTATGTATCATCCTTATCTCTTATCTTTGATTTCCCATTACTTAGAACAAGGAATCAAACAACGTGCCGGAGTTCATGGCATTGGTCGGATAATTATTGCCTCCTGCGGTATAGGCAGAAGCAGCCTTCGTTGCCTGAAGCTCTGCCGCACCCGCAAGTCCGGAAGCCTTTCTGGCCAGCTGACCGAGAGCGGAATTGGTTCCCTCAAAGAACTCCTGAAGCTCCGTCATATCCTTTGCACGGAATGCCTTCTCATCCAGAGCAAGACGTCCGTCCTTGTCTACGGAAATACCTACACCCGCAAGGTCGTCGGTATACTGACCGGTCACCTGGGTCAGCCACTGGGTCTTCTGCTGTACAGAGGAAGCCTCAATGGAACCTACCGATTCTAAGGTATCGTTATAGGCAGACACAAAGGACTGTACCGATTTTACTAATGTATCGTAATCATAATCCGTACGGGTAGAAGTAGAACCGTCCTCGTTGGTATCCACAATCGTTTTCTTCTCGTAAAGAGAGGAAGAACCGGTCTTTACTGCAGCCAGCTTCATCGCCGCATTCTGCAGCGCCGTCGCGGAATCCTTCACCGTATTTAACTCCTTTGCGGTATCTACCGTATCGGAACTGGTCTTTACCTTATTCGTAATCTTATCCGTAGTATCGGTCTTTGTACTGCCGTCTGCGTTATACTTCTTGTAATAGGCCTTCAAAAGTCTGCCGTAGGTACCGTTCCGAATCTGGTTATACTCCCCGAGAAGTCCGGAAAAACCGGTCCCGGAACTGCTCATCCCACTGAACAGGGTACTGGAATAATTAAAAAATGACATATGCATCGCCCTCCTTGACTTCTGCTTAATCATTGGTACATCAAAAGACACTTTCCCTTATATCTATTATATCGTCATTTTCCATGATTTGTAAAGAGGAAAAGCAATTTTTCTTAAAAAAACAAGTAAAAGAGAGCCTTCTAAAGACTCTCTCCTTCTCTTACTTTTGAATTAACTTCCCTGCGCGTTCGTAATCCGCCTTTTTCACATATATGATATACTCTGTCATGGCATCCGTATTCTGACCATAGCTTCCGGTACGAACCCGGCTCCCGGTGGAAAACGATGACGAGCTCAGCCGGTTCACGGTTTTGACGGAGTAATCGATTCCTTCTCCCGCAAGAAGGGTACGCACCCGGGCCTGTTCGTTCAGGTCATAAGTTACCGTTAATTCTTTTCTGTTGAATATCGTAATCATAACTCTACTCCCGTTTTACATTTATTCTTATATGTTTTCTTCAAATATCTGAGAAACGCTCTACTAACATATCTGCATGTTCTTTTATCATAAGTGTAACATCTGACTTTGTGTCTGTCAACATCACCTCATAACAAAGATTATACCAAAAGTCATATTTCCTTTCAGGATACCACCTTTTCAATCCTTCATACAAGCATTCTCTCATTTTTGTCGATTATATAATAATCTAACAACCACAATCAAGAAAATATACTATACACTATGATTGTTATTAAATTAATAAGCCAGTGTCTTACTATCGCGCTCCTCAAATCCTCCGATTGGTTATATTCCATTTTTCTGGTTGCTTCCTTCAATCCCCAAAAAAATCCCCCGAATATTATATAGAATAACATTACACACGCAAGGCAAAATAGATACCTCGCCCCTAAAGGTACTGTTCTCTTAGCCAAATCGCAAATAAATGAAAATGATTTCCAGTATAATATTCCAGAACTTATACTTGATACCAAAAAGTTCACTATTCTGATTTTTAGAAAAAACTTATGTGCAGTTGTGCCGGTAGTTACCAAAACATGTATCGCCGAAAAAACAGTAATCATCACCAATATTCTATCCATCAATCCAAATTCCTTTAGAAGCACACCTGCTCCCACGGCACAAAAAAATGCAAATATCAACGTAAGAATATTTGTTCTCACTCCCGCGCTACATTCTTGCCCCATGCGCATATCGTTAAACATCTGCTGTGGGAAAACCTTTCCCGCAAATTTTTTCTCCAGCATATCCAATGGATACCGTTCATCATTCCTCCCATTCTTTACAATCTTTTCAACAGAATCAACACCTTTGTACAAACGTTCCTTAATAAACTCATAGCAACACACATAGTATTGTAAAATAAAAATGACTTCATCAGATATCGGAATTGTTGAGTCCCATAACCGATCTTTATACCGATGCCATTCATCACTCCCCCGATATTCGTATTCCCTTTCCTGAATACATACCGCACGCCAAATTGCCGAACGTATTTTTCCAACGATTTCTTCAATAGAATACCTATACTCACTATTCAGATATCTGTTCACAAATTTTTCATACACATTTTCTAATGTATTTGTATTGATAGAATTGTGCGTATATAAAGAAAATGCAGAAGAAACACTGTGATAATAATCAAATGCCTTCGGTTCCACTGCACCCCTCCAAAGAGATGCCAACCCAGCTTCAACCTCTGTCTTCCGCTGTTTAGTCAAAAAATCATTGTCAATCGATTCACCATATGGTAAATCATATATCTTATACGCCTCAATATTTATCCTATATGTTGATAACATATATACCAGAGAGTTGATCCTTTCAATAGCGTCTCCTATTCTAATGTAACTATCAATATGCATACCACTTTTCCTATTAGTTCCTTCAAATGGAAACCACATACCAAGCACATACTCTTTTTTTCCATTTTTATATGTTGCCCACGCCTTATAAATCGCCTCCTTAATCTCTGCAATTTTTTCTTCACAACGTTCTGCACCACGAAAGCTTAAAAAAGCATCTAAAAAATTTTGATATGCTTGTTCTTCGCGCCTCTCATAAATATATTCTTCAGTTTCTCGGATTTCCGCTTCAATTCTTTCAGTATCCCAACTGGATTTATTTAACGCGTATTTTTCATTGATATCTTTTGCATCAGCAGCAGAGATAGTCTCACCTTGTCCGTTTACCATACTCTGCGTGTTTTCAATTTTCTCTTTTTCGGTCCAACCATAAGGGCTTTCTCCCCTGTCATACATTTGACGCGCTCTTTCTTCATTTTTGTCCATACTATATAACCTCTCTTTCTTTTGTCCATCGCATGTAGGACATCTAAAACAAGCGTACCACAAATGTTGTACACTGTCAATTGAATTAAACTAATAAGTAGGTGATGTTTATGGGATATTACTCTCGACTAAGAGATTTAAGAGAGGATAAAGATTTATCAATACGAAAACTTGCAGAGATTCTTCATATGCAACGCACAACTTATCATAATTATGAAACCGGCAAACGCGAACTCCCCTTCGAACTTGCTATTACATTGGCAAAATTCTACAATGTTTCCTTGGATTATATCGGCGGATTAACCAACGACTCCACTCCACCAAAACAAAATAAATCACATAATAAAAAGTAGGAAAGTTACTGCTATACTCTCCTACTTTTTATGCATTGTCTTCATTGTATCAAAAATATAAAACTTTTCCTCTTTTTTATCTACAACACCATTTCCCCTAAAAACTCTTCACCACCTGGAAGATATAAAATTTGAGATAATACGACTCATTCGCCGCCCACAGTATCGGGTGGTCCGCCGCCTGAGTGCGGTATTCTACCTGACGCAGACGTACATGAGCGTCTCTTGCCGCCTGGGCGATGGTCTCCGTAAAGAGCTCCGGTGTCATAAAGTGGGAGCAGGAACAGGTACAAAGGTAACCTCCGTCCTTCACCAACTTTAATCCGCGGATGTTTATTTCACGGTAGCCTCGCACCGCATTTTTCACGGAATTCCGGGATTTCGTAAAGGCTGGCGGGTCCAAAATCACTACGTCAAACTGCTCTCCCGCACGCTCTAACTCCGGTAAAAGTTCAAAGACATCCGCACACTGAAACTTTACCGTACCGGACAGTCCGTTTAGCTCCGCATTCTTTCTCGCCTGCTCCGTAGCCAGTTCCGATGCATCCACACCAAGGACACTGTTTGCCCCTGCGATTCCCGCATTTAAAGCAAAGGAACCGGTATGAGTAAAGCAGTCCAATACCTTCGCATCCTTGCAAAGCTTCTGTACCGCCAGACGGTTGTACTTCTGGTCAAGGAAAAAGCCGGTCTTCTGGCCGTCCGCAATATCCACCAGATACTTTACACCGTTTTCTACAATCTCCACTTCCGTATCAAACGGCTCCGTCAAAAAGCCTTTAAAACGCTCCATGCCCTCCTGTTCCCGGACCTTCGCGTCACTACGCTCGTAAATCCCCCGAAGGGTAATTCCATCCTCCGCAAGCACCTTCGTAAGCGCGGTAAGTATCACCGACTTTAACCGGTCGATACCGAGAGCCAGAGACTGTACCACACACACATCGGAAAACTTGTCCACCACAAGGCCCGGTAAAAAGTCCGCTTCACCGAAAATCAAACGACAGCTACTTGTATCCACTGTTTTCTTACGATACTCCCAGGCCGCCCGGACTCTCTTTTCCAAAAACGCCTCGTTAATCTCCGCGTCCTTGTCTCTGGTCAGCATACGTACCGTCAGCTTGGACTTGCGGTTCAAAAAGCCCGTTCCCAGCACATATCCGTCAAAGTCGTTCACACGTACCAATTCGCCGTCTTCCACCGCCCCGGTAATCGTATCGATTTCGTTATCGTAAATCCAAAGACCGCCTGCCTTAAGGCTTCTGGCTTCGCCCTTTTTTACCGTCACCATTCCCTTTATCGTAAATAAATCACTCATCTTTATTTTTTCTCCTTGCGAAACACAAACAACTTACTTAACACGTAATTCATCACAATGACCACAACACTTGTAATTGCTTTTGCAATGGCACCCTCTACCCCGAACACTGCCTGATTCAAACCGATTGCAATCAGTGCGCTCGGCAACAAAACCTCAAAGATACCCGAAAAAATACGGGATCCGTAAAACTTGGCCGCTTCCACCAGTAAAAACTTCTTTTCGGTGCTTTTACTTTCAAACACAAACAACTTATTGGTAACAAACGCAAAGGTCACCGCAACAACCCACGCAATCCCGTTACAAACGGCAATCTGTCCATTGGAAAGCTCTCCGCCGGAAAGACCGAACAGCTTCGTGCATATGATATATACAATCCAGTTTACCACCGTTGTAGCTACTCCGAACACCAAATACATAATGATTTCCTTGTATTTCTTAAATAAGTTTTTGATTGTTTCCATGCGTCCTCCTTCTGTTGCCTTTTGTGCAACACCACAGTTTAGTATAGCACCCTTTCAAAATTTCTGCAATAAGGGTGGAAAATATAACAAAAATAGTGTATACTATATGTAACATCTTAATCTACCAGGAGGTATTACTATGACTTATGTATGTGAAGTATGCGGCTATGTATACGATGAAGCAGCAGGTGATCCGGATAACGGTATCGCACCGGGCACCCCGTGGGAAAATGTTCCTGAGGATTGGGTATGCCCGCTGTGCGGCGTAGGCAAGGACCAGTTCTCCGAGCAGTAAGACCGCTGCCTATTTTTTCCTAAGACTGCTGGGAACATATCCGTAATACCCGGAAAAGGCATGGGAAAAATGGTCCGGAGACGAGTACCCCAATCGTTCACTGATTTCGGTAACGGTATAACGACCGTTCTGTAACATGGGAACCGCCGCCGACATTCTGGCCTCCAGCTTTTTCCGGGTAAAGGATTTTCCGTACATCCGTTCCAAAAAACGCTGCGTCTGACGTACACTCAGTCCCAGACGCTTCGCCATCTCTTCTAACGTAATGTCCCTGTATTCATACAAAAAAATCTCATCGGCCACCAAAAGCATGGTTTCCTCCCTTACCGGATTTGTGGAGAATTCCTCCTCCGGTGACGGCATGACAGTCTCTGTTTCCGTCTCCGTCCCGATACTCCGGATACACTCTATCACAAACTCCGCCAGCAGATGCACCCGCTTTTCGGTACTTCCCGGCAGATTTCCTGCCTGCTCCAAAAGAATTTGCTCCATCAAAGAACGTAGTACGCCTCTTCCTGTCCCGCACCAGAGCGGATGTTTTCTCAGTACCTGTAACAGTTCCCCATCCTTTTGTTCCCCCTCCGTCTGTAAATACAGTCCGAATTCCGTAATCGGGTTCACCTCGTCCGATAACTGTTCGTGTAAGATCCCCGGCCCCGTAATATAAAGGGTTCCGGGCGACAACGGATAACGACACCGGTTTAAGGACACTTCCCCCTCCCCTTCCGTTACATAATGGATCTCATATACATTTTCACCGTGGGCATGCTCCGGAATCACTTTTGTGAACCTCCGGTAACTTACCATAACCACGTTCATTCCTACCCCTTCCAATAAAAAGCGCACACTTCCGGATGTTCCCTTCTCTTTCTTCATTACAGTTTCCTCACCTTCGAAAATATACCATTTTCTTCGTTTACATGTCATATTATACTATAAACTTCTTCCGTTCACAATGCTATAATAGAAAAGTAATCTGAAAGGAGCATCGTATGCTGATACAATATTTGAAAAAAAACAAACGCCGGATTCTCCTCGTCATCCCGGCTGTTATCGGAATGGGATTATCCCTGTCCTTTTTAATCCGTACCAATTTGGGTGGCGACCCTTATACCTGCATGAACCTTGCCATCTCCGACCTCATAGGAATTTCCTTCGGACATTGGCAGGCGTTTTTAAATGTGTTATTATTAATTATAGTATTTTTCTGTGACCGTTCCCTCATCGGGCTCGGTACCGTAGCAAACATGTTTCTTGTAGGATATTGCGTGGATTTCTTTACCTGGATAGAAAACTTCTTTCTGCCGGAAGAAATCACTTCTTTACTTGCACGAGGCATCATTATGGTTCCGGCACTGCTTTTATTTGTGATCTCCGCAGCCCTTTATATGTGTTGCGAACTGGGCGTGGCGCCTTACGATGCTGCCGCATTCCTGTTACACAAAGGGATTACAAAAAGTCCTAAGTGTCGGAAGCTTCCGTTTCGTGCGGTCCGCATTCCCTATGACCTGCTGGCCTGCGCCATCTGCCTGTTGTTAGGAGGCAGCATCGGCATTGTCACCTTGTTTATCTCCCTGTTCTTAGGACCGGTGGTAGATAAAACAAGTGACTTTCTAAAGAAGAAGAACATATTGGATTAACAGTTCTCTGTTACAACAAACCCGTATCTTTTATTAACGAGGAGGATTGTATGTACCGACTTACCTATACCGATTCATCCGGCTACAACTGGAACAAGGCGCTTCCCATCGGCAACGGCCGCCTAGGGGCCATGATTTACGGAAATAACACCTCCGAACGTTTTCAGATTAATGAAGACAGCATTTGGTTCGGCGGTCCGCGAAACCGTAACAATAAGGACGCTTTGGCAAACCTTGACGAAGTACGTTCCCTCATCCTTTCCGGCAACATCCGTAAGGCTGAGGAACTTTGCAAATATGCTCTCACCGGCACCCCGCAAAGCGAGCATACCTATCAGACCCTGGGCGACGTATATTTCGACTTCTGCGGCCGTCTCACAAAGGGCATCAACTTCCGTCGTACCTTAGATTTAGAGACTGCGGTACATACCACCGTTACCACGGAAGAAAGTACCGGCGTTACCTACCGCTGCGATTCCTTTGTCAGCAAAAATTACAATTGCATCGTAGCCAGATTTACCGCATCATCTCCGGGCAAACTGGACCTTGCAGCCTCCTTACAGCGAGGCAATTTCTACGAATCTACGGAACACACCGCAGACTCCTTGTATATGTCCGGTAACTTAGGCGGTGGCGGCTCGGATTTCTGTTGCGGCATGCGTATGATTTCCGACGGAGCCTTTGTAAAGGGCATCGGGGAACATCTGTTGACAGAGCGTGCGACTGAAGTCCTTGTTCTGATTTCCGCCTCCACCACCTTCCGAAGCGCAATTCCGCACAAGACCGTGGAGGATACCTTATCCAAAGCAGCAGGCCTTACCTATCAGGAATTATACTGCGACCATATCTCGGAATATCAGCCGTATTTTAAGCGCATGACGCTTGACTTACCTTACGATAAAGAGCTGGATACGCTTACCACCGACGAACGTCTCAACCGTATTTCCGTAGAATGCCCGGACAACGGTTTGCTTGCCACTTATTTTGCTTACGGCCGCTATCTTCTCATTTGCTCCAGCCGCGGCGACTGTCTCCCGGCAAACCTGCAGGGCATCTGGTGCAACAGCATCGACGCTCCATGGGGCAGCAAATACACCATCAATATCAATACCGAAATGAACTACTGGCCGGCCAACAGGTGCAATCTGGCGGAATGCCAGATGCCGCTGTTTTCCCACATTATGCGCATGCTTCCCAACGGTATCCGTACCGCAAAGGAAATGTACGGTTGCAACGGCTTTGTAGCCCATCATAACACAGATATGTGGGGAGATACCGCACCGCAGGACATCTACATTCCGGCCACCTTCTGGGTGATGGGTGCTGCATGGCTCTGTACCCACATCTGGCAGCATTATTTATACACACAGGATGTTGCCTTTTTAAAAGAATACTATCCGGCCTTAAAGGAAGCGGTACGGTTCTTCTTTGACTTCCTCATTGAAGTGGACGGAGCCTACGTGACCTGTCCTTCCGTTTCTCCGGAAAACACCTATATCATGGAAAGCGGCATGAGCGGTTGTCTCACCTACGGTTCCACCATGGACAACGAGATTTTACACGAGCTGTTCGGCAATCTCCTTTCCGCCGCACCGATTGTAGGCGACACGGACACTGCTTTCCTCTCAAAAGCAAAGGAATATGATGCAAAAATTCCGGGCATCCGTATCGGAAAGCACGGACAAATCATGGAATGGCAGGAAGACTATGACGAAGCCGAACCGGGACATCGTCACATTTCTCACCTGTGGGCCTTACATCCTGCCTTTCAGATTACACCGGATGCCACCCCGGAGCTTTGTGATGCCGCCAAGGTTACCTTAGAGCGCAGACTGGCAAGCGGCGGTGGCCACACCGGTTGGAGCCGTGCCTGGATTATCAATATGTACGCCAGACTTTGGAACAGTGAAGAATGCTATCAGAATCTTCTGGCACTGATGCAAAAATCCACCCTGGATAATCTTTTGGACAATCATCCGCCGTTCCAAATAGACGGCAATTTCGGCGCCATCGCCGGTATTGCTGAAATGTTACTTCAGTCCAATGAAGCCCGCACCGTTCTCCTTCCGGCCCTTCCGAAGGAATGGAGTGAAGGACGTGTCACCGGCCTTTGTGGCGTAGGTGCCGTTACCTACGGCATTACATGGAATAACGGTACTTTGACCGAGGTTACGTTACTTCCGAAGTTTGATACGGAACTTACCCTTGTTTACAATGGAATTTCCCGTACGATTACATTAAAGAGCGGGGTAAAACTTACACTTTGCTCCGATGATTTTATTTCTTAGCATTTGATTGCCCTCAAATAAAGGAACGGGTTGTGCTGTTTGATTTCACGCACAACCCGTTTTCTATCATTTTGTAGTTTCTTTTTTGTAGTTTGCAAAACCTGATGATTCCTTCTTTGTACCATCCGGAAGAACCCACATGGCCTCCGCATCCGGCAAGGACTCCACCAGGGCCAGCCCCTCCTCAAATTCCATACAAAACAGCGCCGTGGAAAGAGCATCCCCGTCCGCGGAACTTTTACATACCACCGACACCGATACATACCCCTCGGAAGGGAATAATGTCTCCGGATCGATAATGTGATGATACCGTTTTCCGTCCACCACATAATAGCGCTGATAAGAACCGCTGGTCACCAAAGATTCTCCCGAAAGCTCCAGATAGGCAAGATAGGCCTGCCCACCGTCCTCCTCCGGATTCTCGATTCCCACCAGCCAATTTTCTCCGTCGCCTTTTACTCCTACGGTACGGACATTTCCCCCCACATTGATTACATAACCGGAGATTCCCTTTTCTTCCAATGACCGGGCCGCCATCTCCACCGCATATCCTTTGGCTATCGCACCTACATCCAACTTCATGGCCGGATCGGTCAAGGTAACCGTACACGCCGCCTCATCAATGACCATCTGATTGATGTCCGTATGCTTTGCTGCTTCTGTGAGTTTCTCCATCGGCGGAAGTTTTGCCGACCATGGCTCATCTATGCCTTCCGTCCGGTAATCGTGCCATACCGACAACACACTGCCCATCGCAATGTTCACCGTACCATCCGTTTTATCGTACATCTCCCGCGCATATAACAGCATATCGATAATACGCCTATCCACGGTCACCGTCCGATGCTCTCCGTCTACCGTTTCATTGACAGTACAAAGATTTTCCAAGCCTTCATAGCGATGATAAATGGTAAAGAGCTTATGGTACTCCGCAAGCTCCGCAAGAACTCCCTCCGCAATCTCGTCAAACTCCTCCTGACTTTCGGCGTATCCGGTAATCGTTGTCACCGTATCAAAATAATCAAAGGAATAGGTGGAATACTTCTCCGTTTTTGTTTTGCAACCGACCATACCCATACTTTGCAAAAGCATAATTACTATCAGCAAACACCTAACTATGCGCTTCTTCATCCACAGCCCTCCGAACTCAATTTACCTTCCCCACTATTATACCCCCTACAAAACCTTCCATGCAATACAAATATTCTCTTTTGTAATCAAACAAAAAAGGGGAGGCGAACCTCCCCTTGCATTCTTCCTATTCTTACTTCAACTTGGAAGCAGCCTTTACGAAACCGTCAATTGCCATGGTGCAACCAGCAGTCTGTAAATCCGCATTGCCGTAACCGTCAGCATTTGCAAAACCACCGATTTCAGAAACGGTCTTGCCCACACATGCCGCATCAAATGCAGCTGCCTGCTCGTTCCACTCCTTTACAACACCGTCACCGTTTAAGTCAGTGCCGTATGCGCTCATACCGTAAGCGGTACCCTGCTCCTTCTTAGAGGAAACAGCCTTGGTCAAATCATAAGTAGAAGCACCGGTTGCATCAAAGGTGAATCCCACCTGTACACAGTCACTGGATGCTGCAACAACCTTGCCATCTGCATCTACAGCAAGTGCAACAAAGGTAGTTGCTAACTGATTCTTACCATCCTTCTCTTCGGTAGCATCCGAACAGGACTGCTCAGTATATGCACCAAGCTTTAAGGTGTGCTCTGCGGTTACATCGGAAGCAACCGCATTGTTATATGCCTTCTCGATTGCCTGTACAAACTCGGTAACGGTAATGGTACACCCTGCATTGATCACATCCTCGGTACCCTTGCCTTCTCCTGCCACTAATGCCTTTACTTCATCAAGAGTCTTACCGCAAACAACGCCTTCGAATGCGTCTGCCTGCTCGTACCATTCCTTTACGGAACCGCCGTATGCAACCATATTGTAAGCATCGCCGAGCTCATACTTGGTAGCAAAAGACTCGTTTGCTACTGCCTTACCGTCGCCGGTATATGCTACGGTAGCATCCGCAGTGTCAAGCTGACATGCCACAATCTTACCTTCTGCATCTACGGTAACTACAGCTGCATTGGTGGTCGCCTTACCCTGACCGTTGGCATCAGCCTCTGCATTGCTTGCCTTGGAAACTTCGGTAACTACGCCCAAACCGAACTTCAAGGTCTCTGCCTTCTTTTCTTCCTTCTTACAGCCTACTAAGGAAATAACCATAAGAACACTAAGAGATAAACAAAGTAACTTTTTCATTTTCACGGAAAACTCCTCCTTGTTTGTATTTGTTAATTTTTTGTCAACTTCATTATGCGCCATAAAATGAACTTTGTCAATACGTAATTGTATTATTATCTTGGGTATTTATATCATTTTTTTAGGAATTCTCTTCTCAACAATCGCACCGCACAATCCCACAAAGATACCGGATACCGTACCTGTCACCGTAAGAACAATCAAATAATAGCCCAATTCCGCAGTGCCCAAAAGGAGCATGGCTGTTAAAATTTGCCCGACATTGTGGAATACACCGCCTGCCACACTGACACCTACCACCGACAAAAAATTCAGTTTCTTCAATATTACCATGACAAACATACTTAAGAAAGCTCCGGCCAAGCTGTATACCAGGGCCATCATATTTCCGAACATAAATGACACCGCCAGCATACGAATCAAGGACACTGTTGCAGCTTCCTTTAGGCCGAACCGGTACAACACAAACACTATAATAATATTCGGAAGTCCGATTTTAATCCCCGGCACCGCATGAAACAACGGTGGAAGCATGGACTCCACATAAGCCAAAATCAATGCCACAGCGGTACACAGTCCCAAAACGGCTATTTTTTTCGTCGTAGGTCTCATAGTAACACTCCTTTACACAACAATATCCGGTGCATCTTCCTCTTCCGTAGCATAAACCGTAATCACAACCTTATGCGGCAGACAAACAATACTTTCGCCTTCTCTTGAAATCGGCTTATGGTCGGCGCAGATACCGTCCGGACAAGTTGCGGTTTCCATATAGGCCAGTCCGTCTCTTATCACCAGCACATTGACTTCCTCGTTCTGTGCGCCGGTACGAATCTCCACTTTGACATCTTCTGCCAGAGAATAGGTACCGAACTCTTTTCCGTCTACCGTCACCACCACCTTATCTCCTTCTCCCCGAAAGAAATAGAAGCAAAGCCCCAGTGCGGATACAACAAGTAACAGCGCCACAATAAAAATTACATCGTTACGAAACAGTCGCCCACCGTTTTTGACAGTGGGCGTAGTTTTTATTTCCTGATTCATCATTCTTCTACCTTGAAATCCTCGTACTCCTCGGACAAATCCGGGAAGAATACCTGCTTTAAGCTACCGGTCGGACAGCTTGCGGCACACACGCCGCATCCGACACACTTAGTATAATCGATTTTTGCCAAATTATTCGTTACGGTAATTGCCTCATGCGGACAGGTCTTTACGCACTTCATGCAGCCGATGCAGGCATTTTTACAAGCCTTACGGGCATCCGCACCCTTGTCCTTGCTGTTACACATCACAACCACTGCCGTCTCCTGCGGCACCATGGAAATGACTTTCTTCGGACAAATGCTCTCACAAAGTCCGCAACCGAGACAACGACTGGTATCCACATGAGCGATACCGTCTTTCATGCAGATGGCATTTGCAGGACAAGCCGCAGCACAATCTCCGAGCCCCATACAACCGTAACTGCAGGTCTCCGGACCACCGTACAACATAGCCGCCGCCTTACAACTGGTTACGCCTACATACTCCGTCTTCGTTGCGGTTGCCTCACAGTTACCGTTACAGTGAACAAAGGCAACTACATCCTTCGGAGGCTCTACTTCGATACCGAGTAACGCACCTAATTCCTCTGCCGTAGACTCGGCACCCGGAACACAAAGATTCGGCTTTGCTTTTCCTTCCGCTACCGCTACCGCATAGTCATCACAGCCCTTATATCCGCAAGCACCGCAATTTACACCCGGCAGACAGGCACGTACCGCCTTTACGGTCTGGTCCTCTTCCACACCGAAGAACCGGGACATTACCGCAATCAGAAAACCCGCCAGTAACCCAATGCCGCCAACCACTAAAAATGCAATCAAAATATTCATACGCTTTCGTTACCTCCTTTACGCGAACAGCGCATCCACAACACCCGCAAAGCCCATGAAAGCCAGCGAAATGAAGGAAGCAGCGATTAAAGTAACGGCAAGTCCGCGGAACGGTGCCGGAACACGACTTTCGTCGATACGGGAACGAAGTCCGGAGAACAATACCATTGCCAGTAAAAATCCGAGGCCACAGCCCAAAGAGCTTACCATAGACTCCAAGAAATTGTAACCGTCGTTAATGTTGTTAATTGCCACACCGAGTACGGCACAGTTCGTCGTAATAAGCGGAAGATATACACCGAGCCCCTTATGAAGTGCCGGAGAAAATCTCTTTAACAAAAGCTCTAAAATCTGTACCAGAGATGCGATTACAAGGATAAAGATAATATTCTGCATATAACCGAGGCCTAACTTATCCAAAACAAGATACTGAATCGGCCAGGTTACGGCAGTGGCTAACAACATAACCGCAGTAACCGAAATCCCCATGCCCACCGCCTGATTAAGCTTCTTGGAAACCCCAAGGAACGGACAAATACCGAGGAAGCGGCTGAGTACGTAGTTGTTTACCAATACCGAAGAAAGTAAAATAACGATTAATGTCTTAAAAACTTCCATTATTGCTCCTCTCCTTTCTTCATACATGCACCGGTATGGCAGCTACCGGCGGACGGACATCCCGCACAGGAGAAGTCGGTCTTTAACGGCGCTTTACCGGAGGTAATAACATACACAAGTGCAATCAGTAAACCGTACACCAACATACCGCCCGGTGCCTTTACAAGGATTGCAATCTTGTACGGCTCAAGGAACGGAATCGGGATTCCCGCAAAGCTTGCATTACCGAATACTTCACGAATAAATGCCATAGCACAAAGAGCGATGGTAAAACCAATCCCCATACCGATACCGTCAAGAGCGGATTTCAGTACGGTATTCTTACCCGCAAACATCTCCGCACGGCCGAGAATAATACAGTTTACGGTAATGAGTGCCAGGTACACACCAAGCATCTCGTAAAGTGCCGGAAAATACGCCTGCACAAACATCTGTACAATGGTAACAAAGCCCGAAATAATGACAATATAACAAGGAATACGAACGTTGTCCGGAATCACTTTACGAAGCAGGGAAATCAGCATATTGGAACAAATAAGCACCACCATTGCCGCGATTCCCATACCGAATGCTCCCACCAGATTTGTCGTCGTCGCAAGAGTCGGACAAGTACCGAGAATCAATACCAGTACCGGATTCTCCTTCAGAATACCTTTTGTTAAAACTGCTAAATTATTGTTATTCTTCATTACCGGCACCTCCTTCCAAAATCTTTACCGACTCAAACGCACGTAAAATCGCTTTCTTATAACCGTTTGTTGTAAGGGTTGCTCCGGAAATGCCGTCAACCGCTTCATAATCTGCCTCGGTCTTTCCGACGAACTGTCCGTAGAAGGATTCGTCCGCACACACGGAACCGAAGTTCGGAGTCTCTGCCTGGGAAACGGTGAGACAGTCGATAATCTTACCGTCCTTTGTCATGGACACCTTGATATAAATATACTCACCGGAAGCCGGATGATAATCGTCACCGCCGTTGATACCGTAGCCGGCACCCTTAACGTTGAGAACGTAGTTACCGGTCGCCGTCTTCGTTGCGGAAACAAGTGCGGAAGGCAAATCGGTATATGCACTCAGATCAAGCTCCGTCTCTTCAGAAGCATTTAAAATTGCTATCTGGGCGGAAACATTTGCTGCCATATCTCCTTCTGCACCGGATACCACCGCACCGGTCTCATCCACACCGATAAACTGCTCTCCGATGACGCAAACAAAACCGTTACCGTTGTCTGCCGTATAGACCGCATCAATACCCTCGATGACTTCGGTCAGAAACAGTTTGGTAAACTTATCTTCCCCGGTCGGGAGTGCCGCCGCCAGATTGTCTGCAAGAATCTCTTCTTCACTTCGGATATCCACGGAACCGCCACCGAGAATCGTTGCCGCATTAATTGCATCCTTTACGGCGTTACGGTATGCAACGGTCGTCTTGGTAGCACCGGAAATCGTATCCACCGTTACTACTTCATCCACATTCTTACCGGTAAAGTTTTCACCGAAGGTCTTCTCATGACCTAATGTTTCGTTAGAAGACAAGCAAACCGCGCCACTAACCGTACCGTCAGCCTTTACACCACACATAATTACGAAACCGGAGCCGTAACCGGTGGTGGTAAGCTTCACCACATGACCGCCGCCGGCTTCTTTATAAGCCTCGGTCACGGTAGCCGGAAGTTCATAAGAGGATAAATCCATCTTTTCAAAATCCGTACCGTCCGGCATTACTACCAGAAGGGCCTCGTTTGCGGCAGCCGCCTGGTTTTTTTCAATAATCGGGGCTGTAAGCGCATTGGTTGCGGCAAGCAAAAGAGAAATTACCGCACAAATCGCCGTCAGCACTACAATACTTTTTACATTGAAAGACTTCTTCATGCTTTCTTACCTCCCACTCCAAAGACTTTGTGCCTTGTCCAGGAATCAATGTAAGGCGTCAAAATATTCATAAACAGAATCGCAAAGGACACACCCTCCGGATATACACCGAAATAGCGAATCACAAAGGTAATGAGACCGGCACCCAAACCGAAAATCAGCTTACCTGCCGCAGTGGCCGGGGAGGTCACATAATCCGTTGCCATAAAAATCGCACCGATGAACAAACCACCGGAAAGAATCATTGCCAATGCACTTGTGAAATCCATACCTTCCATGAAGAAGGAGCATACAAACACGGTGCCGATATAAGCTACCGGAATATGCCAGGTAATAACACGACGTACTAGGAGATATACAAAGCCGAGCACAAGTGCCAATACACAGGTCTCACCGATGGCTCCACCGTTCAGACCTAAGAATAAGTCAAGTAAATCCGGCATTGCCGCACCTTCACCGAGGCTTAACGGAGTCGCGCTTGATACGGTATCCACTACCGTCGGGAACGCCTGTACCGTCATGGAACCGAAGGCAATAAGCATAAACACGCGGGCGGTAATGGCCGGATTCACCGGATTACATCCGATACCACCAAACAAACATTTCACAACCACAATTGCAAACAACGCACCAACCACACACTGCCACAACGGAATGTTCGCCGGAAGATTCAGTGCAAGAAGGAGACCTGTTACCGCCGCACTGAAATCACCGATGGTCTGGTCCTTCTTGATAATGAAATTGAACAATGCTTCAAATCCCACACAAGCGGCAACGCAAATCGCCACTACCAAAAGGGAACGCAATCCGAAAATCACCGTACCGGCAATCGTCGCCGGAAGCAGGGAAATAATCACATCGCGCATAATTCCCGCGGTAGACTGACCGCTGTGTATATGAGGGGAAACAGCGAGCTTTAACTTGTTATTCATGCTTTTGCTTCCTCCTTTGCCTTTTCTTCTCTTAAAAACGCCTTTGCCAGTTTATTGTTCTGAACAAGCGGACGATTTGCCGGGCAGACAAAACTACAGCAACCGCACTCCATACATGCATTCACGGAAAGCTCTTCCAGCGCCTCCGCGTCCTTCTTTTCGAGGGCCTTGGAAATCGCAGCCGGAGCCAGACCAAACGGACAGGTATTGGTACATGCACCGCAACGAATGCAGGCCGTGGTCTTCGGAAGACGCGCTTCTTTCTCCGTCAACGCCAGAATCGCATTGGTGTTCTTAATGACCGGTGCGGTATCATCCGGTACCGTAAGTCCCATCATCGGGCCGCCGTAAATGAGCTTTGCCGGTTCTACGGTCAAACCGCCGCAAAACGCAAACATCTCTGCCATGGAAGTACCAATCGGTGCCAGTACATTCTGCGGATTCTTTACCGCACCGCCGTCTACGGTCACACACTTCTCCACAAGCGGCATACCGGTTTGCAAATAGGAACCGATGGTAGCAAGAGTGGTACAGTTCACCACAATACAGCCCACATCAATCGGAAGCTTTCCTACCGGCACCACCTTTCCCGTGGTATGATAAATGAGAACCTTCTCACCTCCCTGCGGATATACGGCCGGGAGTACCTTTACCTGCAATGTACAGGCATCCTTTACCTCCTCCGAAAGCTTCTGCATGGAAGCAACGGCAGTTTTTTTATTGGACTCAATACCGATAATCACGTTCTTAATACCAAGGTACTTACTTAATACACGAAGGGCATAGGCCATATCCGCTCCACGCTCTACCATCGTCACGGTATCGCTGGTTACATACGGTTCACACTCTGCTCCGTTAATTACAAGGTACTCGATACGGGACGGGTCCACGTTAAACTTCACATGGGTCGGGAACCCTGCGCCACCGAGACCAACGATGCCGCTCTCCGTAAGAGCTGCCATCAGGCTTTCCTTGGAATCTACCACCGGCGCCTTGATTGTCTCATCGCTTGCCATCTCTCCGTCGGATTCGATTACCACTGCCGGAGCCTTTGCTCCATTGGACAATAAGAAATCCTGAATCTTTACCACTTTACCGGACACACTGGAATGGATCGGAGCCGAAACCGCTCCGTCTGCCTCCGCAATTTTGGTGCCGACTTTTACAAAATCTCCGACCTTAACAATCAAACGTGCAGGCTTACCGATATGCATTACCATCGGAATCACAACCGTATTCGGTGCATCCATACGGACTACCGGCTTATCCTGCGTGTGTTTTCTATGGGGAACATGAACCCCGTGAAGAGAAAAAGCCATTATTCCACTACCTTTCTTTTATTAATTCTATTGCAACATACAACAAAACAGGACTTAACGATATCCTTCGTAAGCCTCTGTTTTACATCTAAATATTAAGATGTTTTAATTATATATTTTTTTTCTTCCTTTGTCAACAAAATTGTAGGATATCCGCGGTCTCCATACAAAAACAGAAAAACCGCCCGTCCTCCGCCAAAGAAGCGGTTTTAGGACAAAGCGGTTAAAACTTTGTAAATATTTTAACAAATATTACATACTAAGATTTAGCAATAAAACAAGGTCATAAAACAAGTTGATATGCCCTCCGGGGACTACCGTTTTCCAGATAAATAATCCCGCAGTACTCAAACCCGTACTTAGTCACCAGATGCTGCATGGTTTTATTATCTTCGTGGGTATCAATTCGAAGGTTCACAATGCTTTTCTCTGCCATTTTTTCTTTACAAAACTCTAAAACATTTTTGAAAACACCACTCTTTGAACCGTCACTTGCAATCCGGTGAATGACACCGTACGGCTCCTCGTTGAGCCAGGCCCCTTCAATGCAATGATAGGTCGGGTCATCTTCCGGGGATAGCATAAACACTCCGCAAATTCTGTTATTATCCTCACATACATACAGCCGGGACCGTTCAATATCCTGCTGCAGATACACCTCCGGCGGATACCCCACCGCCCACTGGTTCGGATTACCGGAGTTGTTCATATAGGCTTTTGCCACGTTGTAAATCTTTCTGATTTCGAGTAAATCCCCGGTAGTTGCGTTTCTGATTTGCATAATTTCTTTTCGATAATATAACACCAGCTCGTCATCCTCTGTTTCCGACATCACAAATCGGTCATAGCCCCAGTGCAGATAAATACTTAAGTTTCTCGTTTCCTTTGCCTCTACTCCGATGGTAAGTGCCTTTACATTCTGCTTTCTTACCGCTTCTTCCACGCATCTCATCAGCTTTGAACTATGTCCTTGTCCTTCATATTCCTTTGCAATTCGAAGCGCATTGATATTGGCAACATTCTTACCGTCAGCAAGCGCCAAACGCCCTCTGACCGCATTACACTCCGGTGACAGAATGAGCGTACACTCTCCCACCGGTTCCTCGTCACATACCACCACATAGGTCTGAGCCATACCTGTCCGGTTATAGCGGATATACTCTTCTTTCCAATGTACCCAACGCACATCCTCCGGATTTTCTGCAATGTTTTTGTTCCAGATAAATTCTAAATCCTGCGGTGTCGCAAGGCGATATGTAACTGTCATGGTGTCATTCCCTTCTGTCCTTACCGCTCTTTCCATGCTCTCATAAGACCTTCCAAAATCCACGTCTCCCGCTCCACCATCGCCTTGTCCCACTCGGTACAATGGCAATTCCGGTTGATACGGATGGCCTCCTCCGGTGTCACAAACTCCAAAGTAAAGCCTTCCTCTGCCTCGTAATCGTCCAGCTGCTGCTCGGCCGACTCTTCCGAAACCTCACAGGTGTAATAAAAATTTTCCTGTTCGAAGATGGTATTTTCAAGATAATCGCTTTTCTGCAAACGAAGCACAAAACCGTATTCCTTAATACTTTCCGGCTTTACGACAAGTCCTGTTTCTTCCTTTACTTCGCGAATCAGCGTCGCCGCATGCGCTTCGTCACCTTCGATGCCGCCTCCCGGAAACTTGTAATAATCATACTTTAAACTATGTACCATGGCAAGTTTATCGCCTTTGCGGATAATCCCTCGTACCGACGGCCTGGCGGAACGTAGCCAATCTTCCTCGTAATCCAACATATCCACGCAAAACAAAGGACGCATGGTCGGATGCTTTTTTATCGTCGCATCCAACGTTTCCCTCACTACCTTCTTGTAATCACGGGCACCTTCTGCAATTCTTTGCTCCACATAAGCAAGTACTTCGTTACAGTATTGCTCCGTCCGTGCAACGTCCTTACAATACTCCTTCACAACGGCCTTACATTCCTTAAGTGCTCCTTTATATTGCTTCTTTGACAGTTCCCCCGACTCATACGCCGCGTCCAGCTCGTCCCTGTCATCGATTCCCACATCTCCCTGGGGCGTAAAAATCACATCCAGGTATTTATCCACATACACAGCAATGCCGTCTCTGTCATACTCCACCCCATCCAGCATATCCACATACCAAAGAGAAACCCGGCCGTTCGGCAGATATTTTACCGTCACCATATGCTCCCTACCGTCCGGAATCATCTGAAGCCAGCGCATCCCTTCCCCGCATACCTGTACCTTTCCTGCCTTTGCACATTCCCAGTACTGAGGCTCTCCGGAGGTCATACAAATCAATGCCGCCAAGCCTTTAAAATGCTCTGTTTCCACACGCATCTGATAATACGGGAAGTACTGGAAGCCCCATGCATCTCTGTCTAAACGTTTTCTTTTCATGATCCTTCTCCTTGCCTTATACTATCTCCTCCGGTTCCTTCGGTATCTCTCCCCGCGACAGCCTCTCTATTATTTCTAAAATATCTTCGGAGAAAAACGTCTCCTCCGACAGCCTAATTTCTTCTACAGACCACCATTTTCCGGCAGTCATTCTCCTATTTTCACTTTCTGTCCAACCGGTGTAAGAAAATTCTGCTTTGTCTAATCGAACCAAATAGAACCGTTCCTCACTTCGTACCTTTTCTCCGTTCTTTAACTCATACAACGGCGTTCTGTAAAAAACAAACGGTGCCGGTTCCGTAAGCTTCATTCCAAGCTCCTCAAACAACTCTCTTTTCAGTGCTTCTTCAAACGATTCTCCCTCATCCAATCCACCGCCCGGCGTAATCCATATGGATTCCTTTTCCGCAAAAAAATCAAAGGTATAGCGGAATAAGAAAATTTGATTCTGCTTATTCAAAACGATTGCTCTGCTGGATTTTCTTATTTGCATATCTTTTCCCTGCCTTCTGTTACTTCTCCATCAAATACGCCCTACACGGGGCCCCGTCAAATCCAGCAAAATTAAGAGGTGCCGCACTAAGGAAATACTTGCCCTCGGAAACGTCGGAAAGCACCAAACCTTCCAAAAGCACAATCTCCTTTGCCAATAATACCAGATGTACCGCCATGGGTGCGTCTTCCGGTCCGACCGTCTGGCTTTCGTTTCCGATAAGCTTCACTCCCGCTTCCGCAAAAACTTTCGCCGCCTCGAGGGTCACTGTTGCCTTTCCCCCAATTAAAATCTTCTCATCTGCTCCGACATTCTTTGCCTTCTCCAAAATCTCACGGGCATTCTCCGCAGTTACATCTCCTTCATGACGTGCCACATAGCAATCCCCTACAAAAGCTTCCAACGGCATCTTGTCCACCGTTTTCCCTTCGTTAATAAAGTGGAACGGCGCATCAATGTGGGTCCCGTTATGGGCACACATGGAAAGCATGGAGAGGTTATACAGTTCCCCGTCCTCCATACTTTTTACAAGCTCTGCTTTCGGGCTGTCATCCCCCGGAAATACCTTACAGGAGAGGACCTCCTGCGAAATGTCGATAATTCTCATACCGCTATCTCCTTACCGTTATTTTATTGCACGCTTTTTTGTACGGTAACCAAACGCACAAATGTATTGTAATATACTTCTCTTCGTCCGTCCTTCAAAAGATATTCGATATCTTTCAAAGTATCCTCATCTTTCAAAAGATCTACAATATACGGTGTATATCTCGTTCCGCTCTGTTCTATCAATTCATCAAACACATCCGAAAACGACTTTCCGGTATTGTAACTACGACCGACCGTATCCGTTGCTGCATCAAGACAATCCGCACAAGCCACCAAATCAATCAGCAGTTTTACATCCGATTCTTCCGTGTTATAGTTCGGATATCCTGCCTGATTGTTGTACCACTTGTGATGTCCCCTTGCAATATCCGCATAAGGACGTGTCGAACTGTAATTGGACATAATCTGTGCCCCCACATCCGGATGGGTTTTAATGATATCAAATTCATCATCCGTCAGATTACGACCGTAAATGAAAATCGTGTCCATAATCAAGAACTTACCGATATCATGACACAACGCCCCTCGAAAAATATACTCTTCCAGTTCAAAACGATGTGCTGATACTTCCTCTACATTTTTATGTCCAAACATCCCCACAAAGGCCTCCGGATGCAACAGAATCAAATGTCTGCAAAAGCACTTGGCAATTCGTCCGACCATAATTGTATGTACATAAGTCGGCGGGTGCAAGGCCGCAATTCCGTTGAGACATGCATCCATAAACGTCATTTGTCCCGGCAGCTCTATAAAATTTCGCATAAATGCTACAAAGTATTCCAGCAAATAACTGAAAGAGCCTGTATTTTGCATGCAGAACACATAATTCGTAATGTCGTTATAGATTCCCGACAATAAATCGATATCCTTTTCCCCAATCTTTTCCACATCAATCTGTAAAAGATACTCCAACGGAACCAGAATATTTTGAAAAATATCCCCGATGCTGTATCCGTCCGAATCTCGTCTCTTATACAGATGTATCAGTTCCTCTTTGTAGTCATCCAACGACAGCTCTCCGGCATAATATCCGCTTCGACAAATGCACAATAGAATCTCCGACTCCGAAATCCTCTTTCTGACTTTCTCCGATTCTTCCCAGTGTTTTTTTAACTCCTTGCAATGTTCCCATACTTCCCGACATTCTTCTTTGGTAAGCTTTTTCTCATTGGCAAACTCCGTCATGATTCCGAAATATTCCAACGTACGAACACGATGATATTCCCAGTCGTATTCCGAAACCTGCTCTCTGTAAAACGGGTCATCTTCCAAGCTCAATGCATTACGCAAAATAGTGAGCTCGCGTTCCTTCGTAGCTTCGTCATGCAAGCCTTCAAACAACGCACACATATATCTGGAATTTACCAATACGATTTCCTTTGTTTCATCATCCGGCAACTGTGCAAAGCGTTCCTTATCCAAAAAGGTCAGCAACTCATTTGCCGCATCCATCGCTTTTTTGCGTGCTTTCTCACAATTTTTCGCATAGGGCAACATACGTTTTTGCATATTTAACAGCGTATAATACGCCGACACCTGCGCATCCAGTTGTTCCACCATATATCGTATATCCTGCTTCTGCGCCGCATCCGCATACAAACGGTCGGTAATTTGTGTTACCACTGCCATATCCAGATTCTCCATATTGTATGCATCGATTAATGCATTTTGAAGTTCCAACAATTCCTCAATCGTTTCTTCTTCTAACAAATCCCCCGTATTCGAAAGATAAGGATTAATTTCCTCTTTCAATAAATGCCGGTTCGAAAGCGCAAGAGACCGTATTTCCGTAAAATTCTCCGTTAATATCTCATAATAATTTGATGCTTTCATTCGATTGTGCACACGCGGTGAAGAAAGTGTACGTATACGCGCTGTCTGCTCTACATATTTTTTCCAATTCATGTGCTGCATAATATTATCCCCTCATTCTGTTGTATGTTTATCCCCTCGTTAAGAGTACACAGGTCTCCGTATGCGCCGTCATCGGGAATTCATCCACCGGACACACCTTTACCACATGATAGCCTCTTTCCTGAAGCGTTACTAAGTCTCTCTGAAGACTGGTCGGCTTACAGGAAATATACACCAAATGTTCTACTCCATAGTTAATAATCTTATCCAATGCTTTCGGATTGATACCGTCCCGCGGTGGGTCCAGAATAATCATATCCGGACGTTCCTCGATGGTGTCTAACATCTTCAACACATCGCCGGCAATAAATTCACAGTTGCTAAGTCCGTTGCCCGCAGCATTTTCCTTTGCCGCCTCAACCGCCTCTTCGATGATTTCCACACCAATGACCTTACGGGCTACGGAAGCTACCATCTGAGCGATGGTACCGGTCCCGCTGTACAAATCATACACCAGCTTGCCGTCCACTTCACCGATAAACTCACGGGCGGTACTGTACAGTACCTCTGCACCGAGAGAATTGGTCTGGAAGAAGGAAAACGGGGTGATGCGGAACTTGAGTCCCAAAAGTTCCTCGTAGAAGTGGTCTTTTCCGTATAAAACGGTGGTCTCTTCGCTGGTTACCACATCCGCAAGGCTGTTGTTTCTACAGTGAATAATGCCGGCAAATTTTCCTTCTAACGGAAGAGCTAACAAGCGGTCACAAAGATTCTTTAAGAACGCCTCTTCGTCAAATGCAGGCTTGTCAGCTTGTTCTCCCCCGACATACGTTTCTGTATCGGAGCTTGTCACAAGGTTCACCAAAATCTCGCCGGTCTTTAGCCCACGACGCACCACCAAATGTCTGAAATAACCCTTATGGGTAATCTTATGAAAATGGGCAAGTCCGGTCTCCTTTGCACAGGCCAGCACTTCCCGTAAAATCAAATTGTAATCCTCGTGTACAATCTGACAGGCATCCGTCGTCAGCACATCATAAAAGCTACCCTTTTTATGCAGTCCCAAGGAAAGGGGACCGTCCTTATACTCGTTCCCGAAAGAAAACTCCATCTTGTTGCGGTAATGAAGCGGTTGCGGACTTCTGCGAATCGGCATAAACTCGTAAGGCTCGGTAATCACCGCGTCCATCAGGCGCCGAATCTGCTCCTCCTTTAAGGCAAGCTGCGCCTCGTAAGGAAGACTCTGATACGCACAGCCTCCGCAGCTACCGAACAGGCCACAAGGAGCCTCTACCTCCTGTGGTGCCGGAGTAATCACCTCTAAAAGACGTCCTTCTCCCTTCTGACTGCTTACATGAAGCTTCGTCAAACGGAACTTCACCTTCTGCCCTTCAATCACACCCTTTATGGTCACGCGAATGTCTGCATCCGCGGCATTCTCCTCACAATCCGGAATCACACGCACAAAGCCCTTATTCGGAAAATCCACCCGCTCTACAATACCGATATAATCCATACCTTTTTTCATTTCATCTATCCTCACTGTTTCATTTTTATCGATTATTTCTCTATGTTTCATTCTATCATATAGACAAAAATAGTCAAGTTTGTAACGTGTATTCTACAAACTTGACTATTTGATCTTACCATCCGCTTCTTATGGAAAACAGCCTTCTCTATTCAAACACTCTCCGAAATGTTTTCGATTGAAACTTAGCACTTTTGTCAAACTTCTCAAAAGAAGAGTCTCTGTCGTATACCATCCCCAGCTTTTCCATCACACGCTGACTCTTATAATTCTCCACCGCGAACTGTGCTTCCAGCACCCGAATTTTACGAGTCTTTTGTATCTCATCCATAATGGCCTGCATTGCCTCTACCACGTATCCGTTTCCCCACATATCCTTTCGGATATTGTAGCCCATATTCCAAATATCGTCCTCCGGGTGATATACAAGCCCGCCGCTTCCGATGAGCTCTCCGGTTTCCTTTAACACAATACCAAGGTCATAATCATCCGGGTCATCGGCGTTCTCTTCTCTCTCCCGAAGCCACTCTACTCCGTCCTCTTCCGACCGGTACTGCGGATAAATCATATACCGGGCCACATCCGGGTCACCGGCCCATGCAAACACTGCCTTTTCATCGCCCGGCCTGAGATTTCTTATGATCAATCTTTCGGTTTCTATTGTTACTCGCATGATGGCACCTCCTACGCCGTGTACTTTCCCGCCTGGGCATACCACATCTCGGCATACTGCCCGTTCTTCGCTAACAGTTCCTCGTGGGTACCTTCTTCGATAATCCGTCCCTTCTCAAGCATCAGAATACGATCCGCATCTCTGGTGGTGGACAAACGGTGGGAAATATAAAATACGGTCTTGCCTTCCGCTGCATCGTGCATCGCCTTGTTTAAATTATACTCCGCAATCGGGTCCAGCGCCGAAGACGGTTCATCCATAATCAGGATATCTGCCTGCCGGTAAAAGGCTCTGGCTATGGCCACCTTCTGGCTTTCACCACCGGAAAGGTTCACGCCCTTCTCATCAAACTCCGTGGTAAGTCCCGTGGAAAGACCGTTCGGCAACGTCTCGATTCGATCTCCGAATCCACTCTTATTCAATGCCTCTGTCACAGCCGCCTCTTCTGCTTTTCCGTCTCCTACATCCTCCAGCACCACATTTTCAAGCAATGTTGCACCGTACATCTTAAAGTCCTGGAATACGACGCCCACTCGGTTTCTGTAGCCGGACAATTCATATTCCTTAATGTCCTTTCCGTGATAGGACATCGTACCGGCACTCGGGTCATACAAACGCATCAAAAGCTTGATTAACGTGGTCTTGCCGGCACCGTTATAGCCTACGATTGCCACGCGCTCACCGGGCTCTACCTTCAGACTGATGTCATGTAAAATCTCCTCGGACTCCTCCGTATAACGGAAGGATACGTTTTTCAGTTCCAATGCTCCCGTTCCAGCCGGCACCTCATCTCCCACACCCTGCTTCATTTCCGGTTCATAAGCAAGGAAGGTTCTGATTTTTTCTATGTACAGGCTGTTTTCGTTGGCAGCCGGTGCGATTTCCGCAATACCGCGCATTCCCCGGCGCAAACGTCCGGTCTGATTAAACAATACCACCGCATTGCTGTAGTCGATGGTATGGAATACCGCAGCCTGGAAAATCAAATAGGCCACATACAAACCGTCCGTAATAAAGTCGCCTGCACAATAATACCGCGCAAAGGACAGGCCGATTCTCTTTTTCGCCACTGCTTTTTGCTCTGCCACAATGGCATCGTTGGCTTCTTCAAACTCTTCCTACAAAATCTTAGCTACATCCTTATTGAGACGCAGCTCCTTGGCATAGTCGTTTAAGTAAAACACGCGACCGGCATAGTTTCTTTTACGTTCCAAAGGATTTACCTTCATGCGCACATCGTAATTCAGCTTATTTAACTTCTTCGCCAGGAAGAAGGATGCCACAAAGGATACCGATACAAACAAAATTCCGATGGAATCCGTCAAGATAAAAAACACACCGGTACTGATTAAAATGGTAATACTTTGTACCGTATTATTTAGGAACGTCAGGAAACGATCGATGGAAGCCTCCGACTCCGACACTGCCAGCACAAACTCGTTGTAATACTTCGGATTGTCGTAGCAGGACAAATCCAGTTCCGCTGCCTTTTCGTACATCTGCTCCTTTAACGCCTTATAAAGCTTCGGCTTTGCCCGATACACCATAGCATGCTGATAATATCCGTCCGGAATCGTCACCAACATCATGAGCAGCAAAAATCCTCCCACAACTAAAAGTGCCTTCCAAAACGGTTCTCCGTACTCCGCACACTTTAATACGTACTGGATACAAAGGGTATGTTCGATAAAAATCATAATCTGCAACCGGAATCCGTCATACAAATGGTACAACATAAAGCCCGGTGCCGTTTTAAAACAAAGTTTCCACATAAACCAGAGATTACTGCATACTTTTTTCATTAGCGAGCCACCTCCTTATCCGCTGCAAAGAAGCTTCCCGTAAGAGAAGTCCGGTCCGTTGCCAGATAGTTTACCGCCTGCTTTTCGTACATATCCGCATAAGCTCCGTGATTTGCCATCAGCTTCTTATGAGAACCCTGCTCGATAATGGTTCCGTTTTCCAACATAAATACCCAGTCCGCATTCTGCACGGATGACAACCGATGGGAAATAAAGAGCATCGTCTTATCCTGTCCGTCCTTTAGAATACTTTCAAATAACTTGTACTCCGCAATCGGGTCCAATGCCGACGACGGCTCGTCGAAAATCTTTACCGGACGCTTCTGGACAAAGGCCCGCGCCACCACGATTTTCTGATATTCTCCTCCGGACAGTACCGCACCATCCTCCGCAAATTCCTTAGTTAAAATGGTATGAATCCCGTTCGGCAGACTCTCTACTTTCTCATAAACTCCCGCAAGCTTAAGTGCCCGGACCGCTTCCGCCTCATCTCCTTCGGTTGCCTTTCGCATCAATACATTTTCCAGTACCGACAAGGAAAAAATCTGATAATCCTGAAAGGCTCCCGCAAAAAGCGCCCGATACTTCTGAAGTTCATACTCTTTAATATTCCTTCCGTTTAAGAAAATCTCACCGGAGGTCGGATCATAGAAACGCATCAAGAGCTTAATAATGGTGGACTTTCCTGCACCGTTATGCCCTACCAGTGCATAAGTCTTGCCTCCCCGCAATTCAAAGGACAAATCTGTAATAACCTCCTCGTCCTTATAAGAAAAGCATACATTCCGGAACTCAATGCTATGAATGGTATCTCCCGGATCATCTCCCTTATAATCCTCCGGAATCTTTTCTTCATACTCCAGGAAATTACGTAAATTATCTACAAACAAACCGTTCTTAAAGCCTGCCGCCAAGTAGTCCGTGAACCCGATTAAAATCCAGGTACAAGATACCATCATGCTGGTAAGTACCGCCAGCTTTGCAAGGCTCATACTGTCATTTATAAGCGTACGATACGCACCGTAGATCAACACCCCTTCAAAAATAAAAGAGAAGGTAAACTGCACATAGAACCAGTGAAGTACCACTGCCTTTGCAGTATATTTCTTCGTTACATCCACCACACCCTTGATGGCCTCTCTGTAATCTCTCCGCATCAGGGAAAATACATTGGTCAGACGCACTTCCTTTGCATACTCTGCCAGATACATGACACGGTTTACATAAGCCGTTCTGCGGTTGTGAGGTGCCATATCCTTATTCCGGTTAAAATCAATCTGCCCCAACTTTCGGTTAAATACAAAATTACCGAGAATCGGAAAGACAACAAACAGCACCGACCATTTGTCAATGTCGTACATCAGATAAAAGCCCAACACCGCTGCAATACTTCCGAAAAGTACGCCCCAAAGATTTGAAATGGTCTCAATCAGCTTATCCGCCGCACCCTCCGTTGCCAAGGTATACTTATTATAGAACTCAATATCCTCGAAACAGGAAAGCTCCACGTTGGTGGACTTCTCAAATAAGCGCAGGTTCAGCTTCTTGTACACCTTTGCAGTAGCAATCGGCCATACCTTACCCTCCAAATATTGGTTATAAAGTGTCATGGATGCAAATACCGTCACCGTCACACCCAGAAAAACAAAAATCGACGTCACTTCCTGTTCCGTCTCCATGGCATTAATGACATACCGCATAAAAAACGCACTGTAAAACAGCCACTCAAAATACCCCAGAACCCGGGCCACCGCCATATGTATCACCAGCTCCGGCGCAATTTGCCAGCCCAGTTTCAATGCATACAGGTTATTTTTAAAAGCTCTGGTACGATTTCTCTCCTTCTTCTTTTTCATCTGCTACTCCTCTCACTACAAAACAACGGGTACACCCTCTCCCTAATATACTACTTTCCCCGAACATAAGCTTGACTTTTTGACTACATCTAAAAAGATGTATTTCGTCTACTATAGCACCACAAAATTCACCTGTCAACCACAAAAATGAGAAATTCTTCCTGTAAATACGAAAAAATCACAATTTCCCTCTGTCGTTTCCCGACGAAATACGTGGAATCCTAAGGAATTATTAAGAAATCAAGTACTGATTTTTTCATTTATCTGTGGTAATATAGTCGTAGTATCTAAAATTACGTTCGGTGGAGGTTTTTGATGTACCAGATATTAGTATGTGATGACGATAAAGAAATTGTTGAAGCAATCCGCATTTACTTATCCGGCGAAGGCTATCAGGTAATTGCGGCATACAACGGAAGAGAGGCCTTAGAAGCGGTTCATAACGAGACGCCGCATCTTGCAATTCTCGACATTATGATGCCGGAGATGGATGGACTTCGTCTGACCGGAAAGCTTCGTGAGGAAGGATATGCCTTCCCGATTCTTTTCTTAAGTGCAAAAACCGAAGACACCGACAAAATTCTCGGTCTTAACATCGGTGCGGACGACTACATTACAAAACCGTTCCGTCCGTTAGAGCTGATCGCCAGAGTGAAGTCCGCGCTTCGCCGCTACACCACCTTCGGCAGTCTTCCGACAGAAGATACCGCCCAGTGTTATACCATCGGCGGGTTGGTCATTAACGATGAAACGAAAGAAGTTACTGTAGACGGAGATCCGGTTCGTCTGACACCAACGGAGTATTCCATGCTTCTTCTTCTGGTACAAAACAGAGGAAAAGTATTCTCCACTGAGCAGATATTCTCCGCGGTATGGAATGAGCCTTCCTACGGTGCGGACAATATTGTAGCGGTACATATTCGTCACATCCGGGAAAAAATCGAGATTAATCCGAGAGAACCTCGTTACTTAAAGGTCGTTTGGGGACTGGGTTACAAAATTGACTGGCAAGGTTAACAGAAAGGAGCTCTTATGAAACGCATCATATATTCAGGGGTTACCAAAACCGTCCTGGCTTTCACACTTATCTTCTGCTGTTGTGTAGCGATGCATTACGGCTTTCTGACCTTACGGGCACCTGTTCTTTACGGCAGCACCGACTCCGTCTATGAAACCAAACAATACTCCGAGCTTTTTTCCAAATACGTGGAACGTACCGCTGTTTATGTACGCTACCGCGAAGATGGTTATGAGCTCAGTACCTTGGATGTTGATTCGGAGCTGGCACTTCTTTTGAACGGTGAAGTTACCGATGATGATTTGGAAACCGCTCTCTTTAACGTATATGAGCCGAACGAAACCGCATTTTACTATTATCATGCAAAGCTTAACGAGGAACCGACCAACTACCAGTATTACGTAGAGAACACACAGACGGGAGCGGTCTACGCTTCTGCGGATTTTGAACAGTACGCAGTTGAAAAAAGCGGCAGTTTGGAAGCCTTTCTCACTTCCGGAATCATCAATGAAAATATTTACCTGATTTTAAACACCGAAAATAACCGTACCATGACCGGCGGTGGTAACAACAATGTCCTGAATCGTTCCACGCTCCTCTGGTCCATGGACTTTTTGCGTCGTCCTCTTGACGAAATGGCAGAGGACCTTCATTACGACTACAATTATCATATTTCGGACGATTCCTCACATACCAGCGATAAAGACCATCTGGAATCCGTTTCCAATATAGAGCCTACGCCTACGCCTGCGGCAAGCCCGCGACTTAATAGCGAAATAACAATAGAAGAAGGGGAAATGCGGGTTGAACTTGTATCTTCGGAACAGCCAAACGGTACTTATCTTTTGTATGCTTTTGTTGCGGACAACCTTGTAAAAGATGATTTTACCGTTCTTTCCGAAAACATCTCTTCGGCAAAGAGCGATTTTAACAACGGCCTTCAAACCGCCATCTACTACGGCCTGTTTTCTCTTTTTTTGTTTGTAATAAGTAATTTACTTTCCGGCAAAAAAAGTACCGAAGAAGGAATACATCTGCATTTTTACGACCGCATCTTTGCGGAATTCATCATTGCGGCCTTGTTGGTTTGGTTTTCGTTACCGTACCTTCTCTGGCATATAGTATCCAACCGTTACTGGGAAACTTCCGTGACCCAGTTTTTGACCGATTATCCGAACTACAGCCAATGGATTCCGTTTTTCCACGGATGCCTGATTTTGTTCCTATTTGTGTCCGGCATCTTATATTTCAGCCTAATCCGGAGACTGAAAGCAAAGACATTTTTACACAGCTCCCTGCTGGGACGTTTTATTATTTTACCGTTAGGGAAGTTGTTTCGTTATATCGGTAAAAATTTGAAAGAATTGTACCACTTCCTCCCTTCTTTTGGAAAAACATTGCTGTATTTGGGCGGCGGACTCTTGTGGTTTGCAGCAGCCATCGCCCTTTTCCTTTTTAACCTGACGATACCGGCACTTGTTCTATTGATATTAGGAATTGTGATTTGTGCCATTCTGTGCTTAAGAAACATGCTGGACCGCGCCCGCATTTCCGAAAGCACCGCCCAGATGTCCGTAGGAAATCTTTCCATCCGGATTCCGACGAAGTCCATGCTTCCGTCCAACAAAAACTTATCCGAGAACATTAATCAGATTTGCGACGGACTGAATTCCGCTGTGGAAGAGCAAACAAAGAGTGAGCGTATGAAAACGGAACTCATTACCAACGTGTCCCACGATATCAAAACACCGCTCACTTCTATCATCAACTATATTGAATTAATCAAAAACGAACTGCCGCAGGAGGGCGCAGTTGCCGGATATGCCGAGGTTCTTTCCCAAAAATCCTGGCGATTAAAAGCCCTGATCGACGACCTGGTAGAGGCCTCCAAGGCAGCCTCCGGCACCATGAGTCTGGACCTGATTCGCTTCAATGCCGTAGAACTGTTACGACAGGCTGTGGGCGATTTCGAGGAACGCCTGACCGAGCAGAACCTGACCCTTTGTATGGAAGTACCGGAAACACCGGTTAACGTGCTGGCAGACGGCGCCTGCACCCACCGTATCATCGAAAATATGCTGTCCAACGTATGCAAATATGCACTTTCCGGCACCAGAGTATTTATTTCCCTTGATTTACCGGAAAACACGGGACTCGCTCTGCTTACCGTAAAAAACACCTCCGCATCGGTTCTTACCAAAACACCGGAGGAGCTTCTGACCCGTTTCTCCCGCGGAAACGACGACCGTTCCGGCGAAGGCAGTGGCCTCGGCCTCTCCATTGCAGAGAGCCTGGCAGAACTGCAAGGTGGCAGCTTCTACATAGAAACCGACGGAGATCTGTTCAAAGCCAAACTGACGATACCGTTGGCTTAAACCTCTCACTTTCCGGCGATTGATACAATACTTATGCCCCAAGCACCGATATAATATATTTTTATGCCAAGCGCAACGCTCCGTCAAACTTCCTCTAAGGGATGATAAGACGCTCGGGAGCGACCTCGCGCCTAACCATCCCTAAAAGGTGATTTCGACTACGCTAAAAGCGCGCCCCTTCGGGAATGCAAAAAATATATTATATCGGTGCTTGGGGCAATTTTATAGTCTACTTATCGCCGGAAAGAGTTTGACTCCACACCTATAACTCTCTACGGTAATTTCTAGCTTTTCTTATACTACATTTCATACTGATATTCTCTGCTGAATTCTTCCGATGCCCTGTTTTTCCTGCCGCCCTGTACGCAGACGCGTTTCATACCAAGTTTTTCCATAACACGGTAGGAGCCCACGTTTTCGGTATCGCAGACTGCGGTGAATTTGTGTATGTTCAGTTCCTTCTTGCAGAAATCCAGTAAGAGGGTTGCCGCTTCGTAAGCATAACCTTTCCGCCAGTATCTTTTGTTAATAATCCAACCTATTTCCGCTTCCGTCCGTTCTTCATTGAGGTAGGCGCAGACCGCACCGATATGTGCATCTCCGAGCAGTACTGCAAATTCATAGCTTTCCGGTATCTCCTTTTGCCATTCTGCCTCTTTTCTCTCAAGGAACGCTCTGGTTTCCTCTATCGTTTCATTCGGCAGATGTACCATGTACTTTGTATTCTCCAAGTCTGAGGCATATTCGTGCACGGTTTTCAGATGTTTTAATCCCAAGGGTTCTAAGGCAATCTTATTCCTAGTTATCCGGTTCACACAGTCAAGTATACTGTCCTTTGCCTTATGATAGTAAATCACATGAGCTATGGTTTCTTTCACTTGTCCGATTCCAAGTTCGATTTCTTCTTCGGAGCATTCGATTCCGAGAGCACGCTTTAGGTTGTACTCCAACCACTCCAGACGACCGTTGTTGCTGTAGTACACCGTCTCCCAATCCGTGGTCAGCGTACCTCCGGCCTTTTCATATGCTCGTATAAAGCTTTGGAACAGATTAAAGTCAATATTACAAACTTCATATCCGGACCAACACAAGGCCAGTTCGTACAATTCCATAATCGGGCTACTGTAGGAAAGGCACTCCAAATCGATGATACGACACCCTTCTCCCTTCCAAAGCACGTTTTTACTGTCCATGTCGTTATGGCAGATTGCAACCGTAGCCGGTAACTTCTTGATTGCCTCGTTTCCTTTCTCCTGACTTTCATAAAGAAGTGCTCGGTTTTCCCGTAACAGTTCGGAAAGTTCCCGATTCTTTTCCGCCAGTTTTTCGATATAACCGTCCCAATCAATGTGAAGCTCGTTTCGCTCGTACTTTTCTTCTCGCAGTTCCGCCACAGCTTCCTGTTCTACTCCGGCTGTCTGAGGAAGCTTCAATCCATGAATTTTTGCCAGTATCCCGCCGACTTTCTCACAATGAAACTCTGTGATTTCCTCACTCTTTAATGCCTTGCCGTCGTACCACTCATACAAATAAAAATACTGTCCTTCCATACACTGCATCTTCTTCCCGCGGGCAGTCAAAGCCGGAAGAATCGGAATGTCTGTTTGCTCCAGCATCGTTTCAAAGGCCTCCGCAGCGCGATAATTATCCATAGCATCTTCCCGTTGCATAATGAACGGGTTTAGAAGCTTCACGGCATATTTCCCCTGTGTAGTAAACAAGGAGTACATCTTATGCATAAATCCGCCGACCAAGCGGGTTGGAGACTGTATCAGTTCACCCAGATTATATTCACAACATAGTTTCTCTAATAATTTTTGTTCCATAAAACAATCCTCTGCTTTCTTTACTCAAATCAACCGAAATATCTACCAAATAACATATATAATCTATCCATATTCATTTGAACATTTGTTCGTTTTGTGTTATAATAGGCATATGGAACAATCGTGTTACAGGGTGGGTTGACCTTCATTCTTACGGAATGAAGGTGGAGCTTATGAAGAACCAGAACAAATTTGACTTCAACGATTTGTTGTCTTTCGGACTCTTTCTATTGGCTTTGCTTACATTCGTTTTTACGTTTTGTAAGTAATTAAACATAGAAAAACCGCCCTCATAACTTTGGCTGAAGTGATTGGGCGGTTTTCTACTCTCAACATTCAGGTCAACCCACCTTGTGGGCGGTTGTTCCTTTTCTGGTTACAGTTTAACACAATTCTTCTGTTTTCGCAATCCTTTTTTCTCTACCCGCGCTACTTTTGTTGCCACACTACGGTCGAAATCGCTCCTTTTCTACTACATCATAAATATTTCTTCCGGTTTTCTTTTCAAAATAAGACTTCAACCCCATATTGGCATCCCATTTGCTCTGAGGATAGACGCCATATCTTGCCTTTACATCATTCATGCGCTCTTCTATATCCAGAACCCCTTCACTTCCTGCCATGGCATCGCATAATTGAATCAACCTATCGTAATCATCTGTTATAACTTGCATCAATGCATTCTCGATAAGCTTTCGCTCCTCTTCGGTGGTATCAAACTTGCCAATATATTCCTCTGTTGATTGGTTATGAAAAGAATGGGTAAGGCAAATTCTTGCAGCCTCTTTATACCCCAGTGTTTTCATGTAAGTGTATCCATCGGATACATGTCCCAGATGTCGTACTCCGAATCGTCTTCCGATATCATGTAATAATCCTAAGACATATGCTTTTTCGGAATCCATCTTTCCTGATGCAAGTGCTATTTTCTCCGCACAATGTGCAACTGTCCTTGAATGATTCCCCCATGGTCCGGGATTCATTTCTTCGGCATTCCTCAATAATTCTTCCGCCATCCTCCTGTTCGGGTATCCTCTCCGAATATGCTCTATTATTTCTATCACATCATCCCATTGATTCACACGAGTATATTCTGTATTCAGCTGCATATTCGCTTGACTGGTGAACAATACCGGTGTGATTCCTACGCTCGAAACAGCATCACAATTTGAAATCAAATCATCAATCATCACATCGATGTGTTCATCCAAACATGCCTGATTCTTATTCAACGTACAAATCAGTTTATCGTAAACAATGTTCCCGTTTCTCAGTTCTTCCTCTGTTGTGGCATAGGGATCTGTGTAAAACTCCTTCGTTCTTCCAGTGATAATAACCATTCTGTGCCCCATTTGATGAAGCAGGCTCACATACCTTGCAGCATCTTTCTTAAACGGAGTCTGCACAACAACCTTATCATAATAATGCTTTTCAAAGTCTAACTCATACTTTCTCCATTCTACAGGGATATTACTGTATGATATCTTTTTTCTTTGCAGTTCCTCTAAATCCTTCTCATAGAACTCAGCCACAAAGGGCATAAGATACTCGAATGTATTTGTTAATGTATCATCTATGTCAATTGCTATATTCATGTTCTCACCTCCATCGATTCCTATAATGTACTACATCCACTGTTCCAGTTCCTCTCTACTACATCTCCCCACAATCACTTCCACGTCCTTGAAGCACTCCGGAGCAAGGGCGTACGCTGTCATCCGCTGGTGTCCCTCTACAATGACAAAGTTCTCGTAATCAGCCGTTAAAAAGAACAATTTCGGAAATGTACCGCCTCCTCGTATATACTCTGCGACACGCAAAAATCCCTCATTGCTTACGCCGAATATCTCAGTTCCGTTCCCTATGGTTTCTGCCGCAAACAGAGGCTTTTTTGTCCCTGCGGATAATTCATTCCAATAACTGTAATCAATGTACCGGATACGTTCCAAATCGGTCCCGGAAAACCTGCACAAATTCCACTCCGAAACCTTCGGAAAACGTTCAAACATCTCCCGATTCTCTCCGTAGCCCCGGAACTCTCCCAGCAATTTCTTTCTCTGCGCATTTTCCTTTTCATCACTCAAATCCGCTTCGGTAAGAAGCATCTCCCTCATCCCCAGCTTTTTCATAGACTCCGCCAGTTGCTCCGAAAAACGCTCCGATCTCGATTCCGCCTTTAAAAACTCCAGTATCATTTCATCTTCCGAACTCTTGCATAAAATTTTCATGTTCCCTCTCCCTTTCAAACACAGTCCCTGCTTTTACAATCCGAATAATTCCCAATACTTCTCCCACAAAATAAAGTCTAAGGCTACACGGCAGATACACCATGTAGCCTTAATTTCCCAAACTATTTAATTCTGTGTTGCCTTCATCTCATTCCACTTCTCAAGGTAAACCTCTTCGGTCTCGCCAAGGTACTTAAAGGTTTCACAACGCTCTAAGGTTACCGCATCCGGGAACGCGATGGTGCTGTTCTTAATATCAGCATCTTCGATTAATTCACGTGCTGCCGCATTCGGCGTGGAGTAGGTAATCTCCTCAAAGTTCATAAGTGCGATATCTTCACGACACATGAAGTTAATCCACTTCTCTGCGTTCTCCTTATTCTTTGCGTTCTTCGGAATTACCCAACCGTCAATCCATACATTGGAGCCTTCCTCCGGCACTACGTACTCAAGGTCGGCGTTTTCTCTCTGGGTGTAGATTGCTTCACCGGAGTAGATAACACCCAGGGCTGCTTCCTCACCGATCATCTTATTACGTACCTCATCTACAAAGTACCCCTGTACAAACGGACGCTGTGCGATTAAAAGTTCCTTTGCTTCTTCAAGCTGACTCTCTTCCGCAGTGTTCATGGAATAACCGAGATACTTTAATGCAATACCCATACCGTCACGCACACTGTCAATCATAAGAATCTCGCCCGTATACTTCTCATCAAAAATCGCAGACCAGCTGGTAATCGGCTCATCTACCATGGTCTTGTTGTAAAGAATACCAACGGTACCCCAGCAATACGGAACCGCGTACTTATTACCCGGATCGAATTCTTCCGCACTCTTTAAGTAAGTCGGATCGATGTTCTTGATATTCGGGATATTGTCATAATTCAACTCCGCCAATAATCCCTCATTAATCATACGGTTAATCATGTAATCGGACGGACATACTACGTCATAATTCACTTCGCCGATGTTGATAATCGGATACATATCTTCATTCTCGGTAAACTCATCATAGATTACTTCGATGTCATACTCTTCCTCAAACATTTCGATTACATCTTCGTTGATATACTCACCCCAGTTGTATACCACCACTTCACCGTTGGCATACTCTTTACCGCAGCCTCCGAACATCATTGCTGCACCGAGCGCCAAAACACCTACTAAAAGTCCCTTTTTCATTTTTCGTTTCCTCCTTCATCTATATCCGCAAGAGTGCCGTTACAGAACATCCTATCTGCTATCGGTTCCTGCCTAAGACCCTTTATTTCTGCTGTTCTGCCAGCTTCTTTGCCGCGCTTGCTTTCATACGGTTCATAACAATTAAAAGAACCAGTACCACAGTAAACATAATCGTGGAAAGCGCATATATTTCCGGTTCGATACCGCGTCTGGTCTCTGCATAAATCACCGTAGACAGGGTACTTACCTTTGCATCCTTGGTAAAGTGGGTAATTACAAAATCATCCAGCGCCAAAGTAAATGCTAACATAAATCCGGACAACACACCCGGAAAAATGTCCGGAAGCACAATCTTAAAAAACGCAAACACCGGCGATGCTCCCAAATCCAATGCCGCTTCGTATGTACTTCTGCTGGTCTGTCGAAGCTTTGGCAGTACATTTAAAATCACGTACGGCATATGAGCCGCTGTCAGTGCCAGAAGCACACTGGTAAATCCCAGAGAAAAACTGATTGCAAAATACAGCAGCATCATGGAAATACCGATTACGATTTCCGAGTTCAAAATCGGAATATTCGTAATACTCATCATAATCGCCTTCGGAAGCTTCTTCATGCGGTTCATTGCTACCGCAGCAAGCGTTCCCAGCATCGTCGCCAAAAGCGCCGATAACAGCGCCAGCAAAAGTGTGGTCCAAAGCGCATTTAAAATCTTTTCGTTCTCCAAAAGTTCATGATACCACTTAAAGGTGAAACCGCCCCATTTGGAACGATACTTAGACCCGTTAAAGGACAACACCATCAACACCAAAATCGGTGCATACAAAAACACAATGACAAGGCCGATGTACCCTTTTTGAATCAAACGTTTTACCATACGCTCGTTCCCTCCGAATCCTTGTCATATTTCTGTACGATGGCCATACAGATGAAAATAAATACCATAAGTACCAGCGACAGTCCGCAACCTGCGTTCCAGTCGTTTGCCATCTTAAACTTCTGCTCGATTACTTTACCGATTAAGAGAATGTTTCCACCGCCCAAAATATCGGAAATAACAAAGGTCGTCAAAGACGGTACGAATACCATGGTCAGACCGCTGACGATACCCGGTTTTGAAAGTGGCAAAATAACACGCCATAAAATCTGAAAATAATTAGCGCCAAGGTCCGCTGCCGCTTGAATTACATCGTCTCCGATTTTGGAAAGTACGTTGTAAATCGGAATAATCATAAACGGCAGGAAATCATATACCATACCCAATACAATGGCCGTCGGCGTATTAATAATATTTAACTTCGGAAGGCCTACGGCGCTAAGAAGCATATTAATTACGCCGTTCTTTTCCAAAATATTCTGCCATGCAATGGTACGAAGCAAAAAGTTCATCCACATCGGCAGCATAAACAACAAAATCACAAAACCGTTGCTTTTTAACCGCAAAGACCGAAGCGCAAGTGCCAACGGATATGCAATCAACAAGCAAAGAATCGTACTGATAACCGAAAGCTGCACGGATAAAATAAGTGTCGCCCGATGGGTCGGCTCCCAGATCAATTTTAAATTCTCCAGGGTAAACCCTCCACCGTCCCGGCTTGTCAGTCCGTAATACACAACCATAACCAACGGCAAAATGATAAAACCGATGCTCCACAATACATACGGTGAAGACAACAGTAATTGCCGCAGTTTATTTTGCTTTGCAAGACGTCCTTCCCGTTTATTCATTGATTCCCACTGCCTCCTCATCCTCCGATTCCGGCTTATTCATAATCTGAATATCAAACGGGTCTACCTTAATGCCAACCTGTTTTCCTACCGGTGAGAGGTCCGTGCTATGTACAAGCCACGTGAATCCGTTAGCTTCTACTTCCATCTCATAATGAACACCCTTGAAAATAAGGGAAGTTACCACACCCTGAATGGTGCCCTGTTCCGGCTCAACCAAATCCACATCTTCCGGACGAATCACGACATCTACCGGCTGATTGGTGCCGAAGCCTTCATCCACGCAGGCAAACTTGGCACCTAAAATCTCTACCAGACGGTCCTGAATCATAGTTGCACCGATGATGTTACTTTCCCCGATAAAGTCTGCCACAAACGCATTCTTCGGCTCATTATAAATCATCTCCGGAGAACCGATCTGCTGGATATATCCCTGGTTCATAACCATAATGGTATCGGACATGGTCAGTGCCTCTTCCTGGTCATGGGTAACATATACAAAGGTAATACCAAGCTCATTCTTTAAACGAATCAACTCGTACTGCATGTCCTGACGAAGCTTTAAATCGAGTGCCCCCAGCGGCTCATCGAGAAGCAATACCTTCGGCTCGTTTACAATCGCTCTTGCTATCGCAATACGCTGCTGCTGACCACCGGATAAGGAATCCGGCATACGCTTTCCGAAACCGTCCAGATTCACCAGCTTCAGTGCATAATCGATTTTATCCTGGATGTACTGCTTACTCTTTTTCTTAATCTTTAAACCGAAGGCAATGTTTTCCGCAATGGTCATATGCGTAAAAAGTGCATATTTCTGGAATACCGTATTTAACTGACGCTTGTTTGGCGGCAGGTTCGTAATATCCTGTCCGTCAAAAATCACGCGTCCCGTATCCGGCGTTTCAAATCCGCCGATAATACGAAGGGTGGTGGTCTTACCGCAACCGGACGGACCGAGAAGCGTCAAAAACTCATTTTCTCTGATATATAAATTCAAATCATCCAGTACAACCTGTCCGCCGTACTTTTTCGTAATATTCTCAAGAGTAATTAATTTATTTTCCTGTGCCATACTACTCCTTTCTTCTGCCGTACCTGACTTGCGCAGTTTAAACTGTATTCTACTTTAAAAACTCGGCGGTGTCGATACCCAGAGTAGCGTTGCACCTTGTTTTCCGGTAGCCTTTAAATAATGGGTCTTATTCGGTATAAAGTAAAAGGATTCCCCTTTCTTTGCCTTATACTTTTTGCTCCCGATAAAAAGCTCCACACTCCCGCTTAATACATAACCGAACTCTTCTCCCTCATGAGGATTATCCGGATATGTGGAACCGTCAACCTCCAAAGTCAACAGAATAGGTTCCATCATATTCTTTTGGGCATTCGGAATAATCCATTCGATACGATTGTGAAGCTCTGCATCTTCCTTTTCAAAGTAGTCGCCCTTCTTAAAGACAACCTGCTCCGCAGCCGTTCCCGTAAAAAACTCTTCCAAATCCGTTCCGAGGCACTGCAAAATATCCATCAGCGTTGCTATGGACGGAGACGTCAGATCTCTTTCCAGCTGTGAAATAAAACCTTTGGAAAGCTCCGCTCTGTCCGCCAGTTCCTCCTGCGTCAGACTTTTCTGTATCCGCAGTTCTTTGATTTTTGCACCGATTTGCATACTCCGCATCCCCCTTTCCTCAGAGTAAGATAAAATTAAACTTAAAATTTAGTATTTCTAAACAATTCTATTATACACACATCACTTAATGTGTCAATAGGAAATTGAAATTCTTCCCCACTTTTTCTCATCTTTTTTTCTTTTATGTCGAAGAATTTCTTCCATAAAATAAGTTTGGCTTATTGACAAGAAAAACTCCCGATGGTAAGATAGATGTGTCAGGCAGATATAGTTCATCGGTAGAATATCAGCTTCCCAAGCTGAGGAGGCGGGTTCGATTCCCGTTATCTGCTCTAAAAGGATGTATCGTAACAGGTACATCCTTTTTTCTTTGCACCGAACAAGCCTCATACCCCTTGCGATTTTCCCCACAATATGATATGATAATTTGCGGATAAAACATCCGCCCGACGGCGGACCCGTTACAGGCGGAGAAGGAGTAATTATGGCAGACGAAAAGAAAATTTTATTCAGCGGAATGCAGGCAACAGGCAACTTAACTCTCGGAAATTATCTCGGTGCTTTAAAGAACTGGGTATCCCTGAACGAGGATTACGAGTGCTACTATTGTGTAGTAGATGAACACTCCATCACCGTTCGTCAGAATCCGGCAGAGCTTCGCCAGCGTGCCCGCGCCCTTTTGACCCTTTATATTGCGGCAGGCCTTGACCCGGAAAAGAACTGTATCTACTATCAGTCCCACGTTTCCGGACATGCCGAGCTGGCTTGGATTTTAAATTGTTATACTTACATGGGCGAATTACAGCGTATGACCCAGTTTAAGGATAAGTCCGCAAAGCATGCGGACAATATCAACGCAGGTCTCTTCACGTACCCGGTACTCATGGCCGCAGACATCTTACTGTTCCAGGCAGACGTGGTTCCGGTGGGCATCGACCAGATGCAGCACTTAGAGTTGACCCGTGACATCGCACAGCGTTTCAACGGCATCTACGGTGATGTATTTAAGATTCCGGAGGCATATCTCGGCAAGGTAGGTGCAAAGATTATGAGCCTGCAGGACCCGACCAAGAAGATGTCCAAGTCCGACGAGAACTTAAACGCAAGCATTTACCTGATGGATGATCCGGATACCATTATCCGCAAGTTTAAGCGCGCAGTGACCGATTCCGACAACGAAATCCGTTATGCTGCGGAAAAGCCGGGCATCAGCAACTTAATCGACATCTACCGTGCAACCACCGGCAAGTCCATCGAAGAAGTAGAAAAGGAATTCGCCGGCAAGGGCTACGGTGATTTCAAGTTAGCCGTAGGCGAATCCGTTGTAGATGTGTTAAAGCCGCTTCAGGACCGCGTCGCAGAGCTTTCCAAGGATAAGGCATACATCGACAGTATCATCAAGAATAACGGCGAACGTGCCAACTACGTAGCAAACAAGACCCTTCGTAAGGTTCAGAAAAAGATTGGTTTCCCGGAAAGAATCCGGTAATAGCAAAGCCCCGCTCTTGCGAGTGGGGCTTTTAATTTTTCGATACTACTCTTCAAACTCTACCGTCACATAGAATCCTTTACTGTTCTCTTCTACATCTTTCACCACACCGGATAATTTTGTCAAACGTTCACGGAACGGTATATTACCTGACATAGCCACTGCCGGTTCGATGACATAATAGAAAATCGCATTCGGAAGGGTAGATTCGCGGATCTCTACCTCCTGCCCCACCTCCACCAGGCCGGGACGCTCCATTTTGAATTGCATGGTTCTTGACATTCTACTTCCTCCTTACAGTAACTCCAACATTTCCAAACTCTTAAATTTCCGTCCGATATGTAGGTCCAGAAACTCTTGCAATATCTTTTTTAACTGCCTGAGCACATCCTCCGATACCGTAAACGTATACAGGCTCTCAATCGGTGTAGCCAGGACGTATTGCATCGTATACAGGGTGGAACCTGCCATCGGAAGATAACGCTCCCCCATCATGAGTTTCTGATCTTCTGCCTGCATCTCTTTTTCCCACAGCTTATCCGCACAAGCTTTACAGATACATCCGCCGCTTTTTGCGGAAAACCAATGCAAGTCCTCTTTTTTTCTGCACTTGACGCACTCGTACACTTGCGGAGAAATACCGCCTACGGATAACATCTTCAACTCGAAGATGGCTCGTACCAGCTCTGCTCCGATGGACTTCTTAAGAAGCGCTCCCAAAGAGCGGTACAGTACCTTTAGCTCTTCCTTTGCCGGCAGTCCTTCTCGGGTCACAGCTTCCGCAAACTCACAAAAGTAAACGCCGTAATAAACCGCCTCCAAATCATTCCGCAGCTCCGCAAAATAGTTCTCCGCCTCTACCGCCTGTAAGGTATAGGAGTTTCTTCCCTCGTACAGGGTAAACCGTCCGAACACAAAGGGTTGACTGCAGCCGGCGAGCATCGCCGTAGGGCGACGCACACCTTTTGCAAATGCGGAAATTTTACCTTTTTCTTTTGTCAAAAGCACAATCCGGCGGTCATATTCCCCGATAGGTTGTGCCGACAGTATGATCCCTGTCACCGTAATGCTTTCCGTCATAGGCGTCTCCCTGTACCTTCTGTTGCTCCTTGTTGTCCTGTTCCACAGCTCCGCGATAGGTTAAGTAATCCGCTACGCTTCCCGTGGTTTTAAAACGTTCCCAATACTCGTCTTCCATTACCGTACCCCCGTATTTCATACTGTTGACTGTTACAAAATCAGTATCTCCGAACCGTCAAAAAATACTCTGATACGATAATCCTAGGTACTGGAAGTAATTGGGGGCTTGACACGTGCCCGGCTCCTCTGCTCTCCTCCGCTCGCGCATCTTACTGCAGTATCTATTCCTCCTCTGCACGCTCCACATAACCGTAGTTTTTCAAAAGGAAATCACTGTCACGCCAATCCTTTTTTACCTTCACCCAAAGCTTTAAATTCACTTTATACTCAAATAAAAGCTCGATTTCTTTTCTTGCTTCGGTACCGATGCGCTTTAACATGGCACCCTGCTTTCCGATAATGATACCCTTGTGGGAATCCCTCTCACAAATAATCGTGGCGTCGATATCCACCAGACGTCCGTCCGGTCGCTCCTTCATCCGGTCAATGGCCACCGCAATACCGTGAGGAATCTCGTCATCCAGAAGACGAAGTGCCTTTTCCCGCACAATTTCCGCCGCAATCTGACGCTCCGGCTGGTCCGTTACCGTATCCTCATCGTAATACATCGGCCCCTCCGGAAGCAAGGAAAACAGCAGGGACTGCAGCTTATCCACATTCCGGCTGCGCAAGGCACTGGTCATAATGATTCCCGCAAACGGATACACATCCTTATAGGTCTCCTCCGCTTTGAGAAGCGTCTCCTTATCCACCGTATCCATCTTGTTAATGACCAACACTACCGGTGTCTTGGTCCGGGCCAACACCTCCAAAATGTGCTGTTCTCCCGCACCGATATAGTCCGTCGGCTCCACCAGCCATAAAATCACATCCACCTCGGCAAGTGTTCCCTCCGCCACATTCACCATATATTCGCCCAGCTTATTCTTCGCCTTGTGAATACCCGGAGTATCTAAGAAAATAATCTGTCCTCTTTCATCGGTGTACACCGTCTGAATCCGGGTACGGGTAGTCTGAGGCTTATTGGAGGTAATTGCAATCTTCTGCTTAATCAGATGATTCATAAGCGTAGATTTCCCTACGTTCGGTCTGCCGATTAATGCTACAAACCCGGAACGAAAGCCTCTTGCTCCGTTTCCCGCTTTCTTATTCTTCTCACTTTTTTGTGCCATAGTTCTCTCCCTGTATCCGCTCTTGCAGCAGATACTTATTCTCAAAATTTATCTCAGTAAATCGCGTACTGTCATAAAGTGGTTCGCATCCTCACGTACCTTCTTCTCGGAACCGACCGTACAGCAACAATTCTGGGAAAGCATTGCTTTCACACCCTCTGCCAATGCACGCACATCCTCTCCCGTGATGGTTAAAATCTCATCTCGATGCTTTTGTACGGAATCAAAGGTACGTCCGGTCAAATATGCGGTCATACCGCGTTCCCCTTCCATTCGCGGATTCCGCGGCATATCCACGTTACTCATAGTACCGATGACATACTTGGTCATCTCTGCCTCATCCGCTTCAAAGTTTGCAATATAGTCCACTGCATCCTCGTACACCTTCATGGTTCTGGTAAGATGCGGATCTCTCCAGGAATAGAAGGCCATCCGTCCGTTTTCCAGCGCCATCAGTGCCGCACCGTAAGCGCCACCCAGTACTCTGACCTGATTCCAAAGATAGCCGTAGCTCATAGCCGTACGAAGCACCTCATAAGCACCGGTATAGTCAAAGCCGGCATCCCGGAAATTGCCTGCACAACATACATACTGCACCTGTCCCGGGGTAATGAAGCCTTCATTCTTCTTCTCCGGTACAAGCGTAAGTCCGCTTCCCTTTGCCTCCGACGCAAATGCATCAAACAGTCCCGTCACCTGCTCTTTTACAAGTCCGTAGCCTTCCTCGTCCGCGGTAACACTGAGCATCATCACATCCTTTGCAAAGATACACTCATATACCTCCGTGAGCTTCTGTACCACTTCTTCCTTACGCGCCTCAAAATCCGCAAGCAACTCGGAAATAAACTCATAATACATGATACCGTCCAGTCTCTCCATGGCAGCCCCCACCTCGGAGAAGTAAGAGGAGGCACGCTTTACCGCCGCTCCCTGGGCCATATCGGTATACCGGCTTTCCAGACTGCTCTTACGCTCCAGTAAAATTTCTCTGATACGGGCCGGACTGTCATATACGGTCTCGGTCAACAGCTCCCTCATATAGGAAATCAACTCCGGAACCTTACTGTACAGCGTCTTGCCCTCCGCCAAGAAGAATACACGATAGTCGTGCAAATCATCGTACTTGGAGGAAATCATGGTACTAACGGAAATACCGCCGGTGTTAATGCTGATTTCGTTGTTTAAATCCAGATAACTGTGATTCTTTGTATCCATTCGACCGAACAAATCCGTTAAAATTCCCGCATAGGAAAGTAACTCTGCCGGCACCTTCTTCATATCAAACAAAAGCTTTACATAGGCGATTCCTGCGGTAAACAACTCCTGATGAAGTGTGGTAATTCCCGCAATTTCTTTTGCCTCGTTTACAAACGGGTCCGCTTCCTTCTTAATATCCTCACGGGTCAACTGCGGAATCTTTGCCAAATCCTCTGGTCTTGACGGCTCGCTCTGATACTGCTTTAATGCCTTCGTCTGGGCAACCAATGCCTCTACCTCCGCATCGGTCAAAGATGCCTTGTAGGAAGCCAGCTCTTTTCCGAGGGCTTTTTCCTTCTCTGCCAAAAGCCCAACCTTCGGTAACAGCTGTAAAAATGCCCCATGGGTATTATCAAGCAAATACGTGCGGATTAAATTTTCGAAATAGTCCGTCTCAATCAGTGCACGAAGCTGATCAAATATCGGAGTCCAGTACAGATTATCAAATACTTTCTTATCATCATACAGCCAGGTTCCCAACATCATCTGACCGTAACGCAGACCCTTCGGATAATTTCCGGAATCTCCCTCTCTCAAAGAAAACTCCATGCTGTTCAAGGCAGCATACAATGACTTTTTCGATACGCCTTCCGTCGCACACTTCTCCAAAGTCTCCGTTACGACACGTAAAAAGTCTTCACCTCTATCCTCTGCCGCATTCTTTGCAACAATAGCCAAAAACGGCTGTACCGCCACATCCATAAAGTCAGCGGAACAATCTTCTCCGATGCCTGCCTCCGTAAGCGCCAGCTTAAGCGGAGTTCCCGGCTTATTAATCAAGGCAGAACACAGCATGGACACCGCTGTTTCCAGCACTACATCCTTCTCCCCGGAAAATGTCACACCGTATGCAAAATAAGCGGCATCCTTTGCCTCCTCCTCGTTGTTGACGGAATAATACTTCACTAACGTCTTCTTCTCACGGAAAGGCTTCTGAATCTTTAAGGAAGAATCCAATGAAATCTCTTCAAACCGGCTCAAATACTCCCGGTCCATCCACGCTAAGCGCTCTGCCACATCCATATCACCGTACAGATAAATATAGCTGTTCACCGGATGATAGTAACGCTTGTGGAACTCCAAAAACTGCTCGTAGGTAAGCTCCGGAATATGGTCCGGATCACCGCCGGATTCCACACCGTATGCGGTATCCGGATATAATGCCTGTTGAATTTCGGAAAACAATACTTCATCCGGGCTGGAAAAAGCACCCTTCATCTCGCTGTATACCACGCCGTTATAGGAAAGCTCCGCCTCCGCGCTCTCCAACTCGTAATGCCAGCCCTCCTGCAAAAAAATGTTCTTCTCGTGATGGATGTTCGGAAAAAACACCGCATCCATGTACACTTCCATCAAATTCGCAAAATCCTTATCATTACAGCTTGCCACCGGATAAATCGTCTTATCCGGATAAGTCATAGCATTTAAAAACGTGTTTAAGGAACCCTTTGCCAGTTCTACAAACGGGTCCTTCACCGGAAAACGCTCCGAACCGCACAGTACGGAATGCTCCAAAATGTGAGCTACACCGGTGGAATCCTCCGGCGGCGTACGAAATCCCACAGAAAATACTTTATTGTTGTCATCACAGGAAACGGCCGCGATTCTCGCCCCGGATTTCTTATGACGAAGTACGATACCATAGCCCGAAATATCCGGCAGATTCTCTTCGGATATAATCTCATAGGCCGACAATTTTTTCAAGGTTTCTGTATTTTTAATCACATGACTCATTTTATATAAATCTCCTTATTCCTTTTTGATTATCTTACCACATTGCCCACAAAAAATCCATAAAAATCCTCGTCGTCATTGACAATTTTATTAATTTATGCTATCTTAGATTTAGGCTGTTTGATACGGCTCATTTATTATTTTAGTTTCGGAGGAACATAGGATGAACGGCACAGTAAAGTGGTTCAACGCAAAAAAGGGGTTTGGCTTTATTTCCGATGAGAACGGAACCGATGTATTCGTACATTATTCCGCATTGAACATGGACGGATTTAAGGTCCTTGACGAAGGCGACAAGGTAGAGTTTGAAGTAGTGACCGGTGAGAAGGGTCCGCAGGCTGCAAACGTTACGAAGTTATAATTCATAATCCTGAAACAACAAGAAGCAGGTCGGCTGACCTGCTTCTTATCTTTTCCGGATATTTCTTATCCGTTTAACTTCTCTTCATACTCATCAAAGATATACCCCAGCACCGGAGCCAATCCGACAAATTCGCAACCATACACAATACGTCCGTCTTCTCCTTCCGCGCTGCGGATAATTTTCACTACCGTATACAACATGGAATCCTTGGAGCCAAGTTCCAATTTCGCATTGAAATAATACCCGATCGGCAAGACACTCTCGCTTTCAAAGCCGATTCCCCCTTTGGAGATATCCCTAACCAGAATCGGAGCGTCTTTTACATCAACCTTAACATTATCCTGTTTAAACAAAGAAGAAACACTCAATTCCAACGATATCTTTAAACGCTTGTTTTTTCTCTTTTCTTCCATGACAACCTCCTCTTTATCGCCTGCGCTACACATATCTATACTTTCATTCACTTACAGTATAGCGTTTTCCGTCCGAAATGACAAGTTATTTTTCGTCAAACACTTATTTTGTCATTGTCATGGAACCTTTGCCGTCTTCCACAACAATCGTTGCCTTTGCGCCGTTTATCATAGTCATCCGGGGAGCTTTATGCCCCACATCCGCCTCGTACACAATCGGCAATCCCAGGTCCCCTAAAGACGCCTCTACCGCCTCTTTATAAGGAATCCCGTAATCGGAGGAAAAAAAGGTCGGCCGACCGAATACAAAGCCCTTGGCATACTTAAACCACCCTGCTTCCTTTAAGTGCCAGAGCCCGCAGGTCAGACGCTCGGAGCTTAAGGCAAAGCTTTCCAGATACCACAAAATTCCATCCTCTTTATAGCGCTCACACCACTCCGCGGTTTTATCAAAACGTGTTCCCACCAAATCCAATAACACATCCAGACAGCCGCCCAATAACCGGCCGGAAATCTCCACCTTATCTTCCGCGCATTCCCAACGCACCGGCGTATCCTCCTCATAATCCTCCTCTCCCGTAATCCGCTCCGCAAACCCGTTCTTATAAAGAGGGAAGCTCCTTTGCACCAATTCCTTCCCTTCCAATAGTGCCACATTCTCCTCCAAACACAAATGCCAGTTCTTCATGCCGAAGTCCCCGTAATTTCCCGCGTATACCGTCGCCATATCACAATTGGTCGTAATCGTAAACAACAGACCGGTAGGGTCGGAATATCCCTGATACCACTTCGGATTTGCCTTAATTGCCTCAAAATCCGTATAGGAAAGCATCTCCGCAAGATAATCTCCGCCGCAGGCCTGAATCACCCAGGAAACCTTCGGGTCATTTACCAGGGCATGCAGCTCTTCTGCCCGTATCTTTGCAGGCGCACTTCTACCCTTCTCTTCCGTTCGCACATCCGGCGTCTCAACCACATCATATCCGCGACGTTGAAACTGTTTTGCCGCATTGTCCAAACGAATCAGGTCTACCGCCGAAGTCTTTCCTCCGGAGCAGGCCGTCACGCCGATACTGTCTCCTTTATCAATCCATTTCGGAAAAATCATATTATTTCACACTCCTTTTAAAAAAGTATAGCACAATCTTCTCTTTTGTACAACAAAATTCGTTTTCTTTCTTTTTTGTACTTGCAACAGGAACTTCTATGTAGTATAATTATTATGACAGATACTAACATTTTGCTATATTTTGTTATAAGGGGCTTTGCATATGACGATTCAGGATTTAGAAGAAGAACGCTCGGTTACTCTTGTCGTAACCGTCGGCCTCAAATCAAAAGATTTGTCTACAACCATTGCGGAAGTACATTCCGATTATGTTTTATTGCACCCGATTTTATTGGAAGGACGTACAATCGGGTTTAATGACTCCTGCTCCATAGACTTACTCTATTTGCAGGATCAGGCAGTTTTTGCATGGCACGGAGTTGCGCTTCCGCTCGTAAAAAACAAAAAGGGAACCTACTATAAGGTCGAACTGGAGGGCGAGGCCAAACCGTACAACCGTCGTGGTTCTTTCCGTGTATATGTAGGCGAAACCATGTCCATTACCGTGTTCCAAAGCAAAGGGCCTCAGGCCTATAACGTACTGGTACGCGATATCAGTGAATCCGGCTTCGGTTTTGTCAGCAAGGAGGAGTACGATGCGGGTCGTACCATTCGTCTGACCATTCCGCTCACCGAACGTAAAACTCTTGTCCTTTCGGCCAATATTGTACGAAGAGAGTTTTTCGAGGACAAAGGCACCTATAGTTACGGTTGCAAATTCGTAGAACCGAATGCTTACTTATCCAGTTACCTTATGGCCAAGCAAAGAGAACGCCAACAGGGAAAGACCAGCGCCTATTCCGCATCGAAAAAACACCGTTAGTCTCCCGATACTTTTAGAAAGGAGGACTCGCTATGTTTCTATCTATCCAGCCTGCCGATACAGCAACAACTCCGGGTATGGGCGCCGTAGCCTCCTCTTTTTCCGGAGTTTCTAAACCGTCGGTTTCCAACGCACCGTCTGTGTCGCCTCTCTCCGCAGAGAAGACAAACGAACAGAGCCGTACCGGCAAAGCCGAAAAAAAGGGCGAATGTCAGACCTGTAAAGAACGTAAATATGTAGATGGTTCCGACGAAGGAAATGTTTCCTTTAAAGCACCGGGCCATATTGCTCCGGAGGCTTCCGCAGGTGTTGTCATGTCCCACGAGAAAGAACATGTCGCCAATGCAAAACGGGAAGGCAACAAGCCCGGCAATGAGCTCATCTCCGCCACCGTTTCGTTAAAGACTGCCATCTGTCCGGAATGCGGACGCTCCTACGTAGCCGGCGGCACCACCCGTACTCTCATTAAGTACGGTGACTCCGAGTACGATAAAAATAAAAAGGCGGCAGATTTGGATGCCGTTCTGGGAGCCAATGTGGATCTGGCAGTATAACGTTACATTTTGATTTATTTGCTACGACAGACAATTTTTACAAAATTAAAGGTCAGCGTCTCAAACACGCTGACCTTTCTTATAATATCTCTGTTCTGTTACTTTCTGGATAACTTCTGGGACATGATTACCATATCCTCATCCAAATCCTTCTTCATTGCAAGTGCCTCTTCGATATCGTAATCGATAAGACCGCCATTCTTATAAGCAACGACACGGTTGTTCTTGCCCTGGCAAAGAAGCTCTACCGCCTTTGCACCCATCATAGACGCATATACACGGTCTCTACAGGTCGGGCTACCGCCACGCTGGATATGTCCGACAATCGTTGCTCTGGTCTCCATATCGGTAGCACGCTCAATACGCTTTGCCATCTCGTAAGAATCACCTACGCCCTCTGCGTTGATGATGATATGATGCTTCTTGCCGAGCATCTTCTTCTCCTTGATATTTTCGATAATCTTCTTTTCGTAATCCTCTTCGTAACGCTCCGGAAGAATAATATCCTCCGCACCGTTTGCGATACCGCACCATAAAGCGATATAGCCGGCATGACGGCCCATTACCTCGATAATACTGCATCTCTCGTGAGAGGTAGAGGTATCACGTACCTTATCGATTGCTTCCATGGCAGTATTGATTGCGGTATCAAAGCCGATGGTGTAATCGGTACATGCGATATCCAGGTCAATGGTACCCGGAACGCCGATGGTATTGATTCCGCGAGCCGCAAGCTTTCTGGCACCCTGGAAGGAACCGTCGCCACCGATAACAACCACTGCATCAATGCCATGCTTCTTACAAATAGCAGCTCCCTTATCCTGACCTTCCGGTGTCGTAAACTCCGCACACCGTGCCGTGTACAAAATCGTACCGCCGCGCTGGATAATATCCGCTACGCTCTTTGCATCCATATCAATAATATCCTCATCCAAAAGTCCGGCATATCCTCTGCGGATACCCTTCACCTTCTTGCCGTTTGCAAGCGCGGTTCTAACAACAGAACGGATAACAGCGTTCATACCCGGCGCATCACCGCCACTGGTCAACACTGCAATCGTCTTAATATCATCACCGGTTTTCTTTCCCACCGTTTTATTGCTCTCAGTCTTTTTCGTTGCCATTTTGTACTCCTCCGTGCTTAATAACATGCATCTACTATTGTACAGCGTTTATCCCCTTTTTTCAAGAGGTTTTTCCACAACTTTTACAGAATCTTTTCCAAAAGTCGTCTCCAAACGGGAAATCAATGCCTCACATACCTGTGTCGCATGGTTTTTCGGCAAACGCTTAATTGCTTTTTCCGCTACACAATATACCACAGCCGTGTCTTTTCCGTCAAAAGAATCCAACACCTCGTATAAGGAATGCTCCATTTGCAAAAAGTTCTCCTTGTCCGGGAACTTTACCCAAATCTCCCGCGGCATATCGGTAAACGGAACTATCTCGCTGCAAATAAGTCGCGCCGCCCGTTCTTCTTCCACTGCCACACGTCCTCTGATTAATACTTTATTATCCTCAAAGAGCTCTTGTTTATACTTTTCATAGTCTCGCGGGAACACAATTACCTCAACCGTTCCCAAAACATCCTCTATCGTAACAAAGGCCATCATGGAATTGCTTCTCGTCGTCTTTCTGGTGATTGCCGTAATAATTCCGCCGATAATCTCCGTATCACCGTCCTGTACCTTTGGTTCGGCATCTTCCTCCTCTTCCTCGGCCACAAAATCCGACGACACTTTAGTTACATTTTTGCTTAACATCTCCTGATATTCATCCAACGGATGACCGCTCAGATAAATACCCAAGGTTTCCTTTTCAAAGGCTAAAAGCTCGCTTTTTTCAAACTCCGGCACATCCGGAAGGCGCACTTCAAACTCTTCCTTCTCCTCCGGAGCCGCAAAATCAAACAAACTCATCTGTCCGGAAAGATTTTTCTTTTTCTCTGATGCGATACTATCTACAATAGCCGCATAGCTTAACGTAAACTGACGACGGTTTCCCTTTAAGCAGTCAAAGGCACCCGCCTTGATAAAACTTTCCAAAGCCCGTTTATTCACACCGGTACCGGATAAACGGTCAATGAAATCCTTTAAGGTGGTAAACGGTCCGTTTGCTTCCCGTTCCGCCACAATGTCACGGATGACCGGCTTACCGATTCCCTTGATGGCAGCCAACGCAAAACGAATGGCATTCCCTTCTGTGGTAAACCGTTCCTCCCCGTTGTTTACATCCGGCGGCAAAATAGCAATGCCCATCTGGCGGCAGGTCAAAATATACTGAGACACCTTCGCCGTCTGGTCCATAATGGAAGTCATAAGCGCCGCCATAAACTCTACCGGATGATAATATTTCAAATAGGCGGTACGGTAAGATACCACCGCATAGCAAGCTGCATGAGCTTTATTAAAGGCATACTTTGCAAAGTCCGTCATCTCGTCAAAGATTTTATTTCCCACCTCTTCGGAGATTCCGTTGGCAACACAGCCCTTTACCCCTTCGGCTTCGTTTCCGTAAACGAAGTTCTTCCGTTCCTTCGCCATCACATCCGCTTTTTTCTTTGCCATGGCACGGCGAACCAAGTCGCTTCGGCCGTAACTGTAGCCTGCAAGTTCACGCACAATCTGCATAACCTGCTCCTGATATACGATACAGCCGTGAGTCGTCTTCAAAATCGGAACAAGCTCCGGGCAATCATATACAATACTGTCCGGATTCTGCTTTCCTTTAATATACTTCGGAATGAAATCCATCGGACCCGGACGATATAAGGAAATACCTGCGATAACATCCTCCAGATTTTCCGGCTTTAACTCCTTCATGAAGTTCTTCATACCGGTACTTTCCAGCTGGAATACGCCCTCCGATTTCCCGTTTCCGATCATTTCATATACATTCGCGTCATCGTAATCGATGGTATTCATATCCAACCACTCTTCTCTCGGCCGGTTTTTATTCACCAGCTTTTCCGCATCCTGAATTACCGTCAGGGTACGAAGGCCCAAAAAGTCCATCTTAAGGAGTCCCAGTTCTTCCAATGTCGTCATGGTAAACTGGGTAGTAATGGCTTCATCGGAACCTCTGGATAGCGGCACATAATCATCCGCCGGCGCATTGGAGATAACCACACCTGCCGCATGCATGGAGGTATGGCGCGGTAATCCTTCCAGACGCTTGGACATCTCAATCAGATAGCGAATCTGCTCATCGGTTTCACAAAGAGTACGCAGCTCCGAATTGGTCTGCAGCGCCTTCTCAATGGTAATTCCAAGCTCCATCGGTATCATCTTCGCCACCTGGTCACAAAGAGCATACGGATAATCAAGTGCACGTCCCACATCGCGGATAACGCCCCTGGCTGCCATGGTACCGAAGGTAACAATCTGTACCACCTTTTCTTTTCCGTATTTTTCCACCACATAGTCGATGACTTCCTGTCTCCGTTCGAAACAGAAGTCGATATCAAAATCCGGCATGGATACACGTTCCGGATTTAAGAAACGCTCGAACAGAAGCTGATAGCGAATCGGATCGATATCCGTAATTCCAAGTGCATAGGCCGCAATACTTGCCGCACCGCTGCCTCGTCCCGGCCCCACCATAATATCGTGGTCCTTGGCATATTTAATGAAATCCCACACAATGAGATAATAATCGTCAAATCCCATCTTATGAATGACGCCTAATTCATAATCCAAACGGTCCTGCAACTCCTTTGTTACCACAGGATAACGCTTCTTCATTCCCTCCGCACAAAGGGCCTGCAAATAGGTCCAGGCATCATACCCTTCCGGCACCTCGTAATGCGGCAGCTTGTACTCACCGAATACAATCTCTACCTCACAACGGTCCGCAATGGCCTTTGTCCGTTGCAAGGCTTCCTTCGCGTACGGAAATAAGGCCTCCATCTCTTCCGGAGACTTTAAGTAATATTGTCCGCCGTCATAACGCATACGGTCTTCGTCGGATACCTTCTTCTGGGTTTGGATACATAATAAAATATCGTGAGCCTTTTCATCCTCCGCAAAGGTGTAATGTACATCATTGGTAGCCACAAGCGGAATCCTCGTCTCCGCACTCATGCGAAGAAGGGACTGGTTCACCGTCCGCTGTTCCGGAATCCCGTGGTCCTGTAATTCCAAAAAGAAATACCCTTCCCCGAAAATATCCAGAAGGCGCAACGCCGCCGCTTTTCCTTCTTCGTAGAAGCCCTTCTTTAAATTGGTCGCCACTTCTCCCGCAAGACAAGCGGAAAGGGCAATAATTCCCTCGTGATACTCCCGTAGCACGTCCAAATCCACACGAGGTTTATAGTAATATCCTTCGGTAAAACCCTTGGATACAATCTTCATCAAATTGGCATAACCGGTATTATTTTCCGCAAGAAGCACCAGATGGTAATATCTCTCGTCGGAGTCTCCCCCCTCCTTCTGAAAGCGTGAGCCAGGTGCCACATAAATCTCACAGCCCAGTACGGGACGAATCCCTGCTGCCTTGCAGGCACGGTAAAAATCAATCACACCGTACATAACGCCGTGATCGGTAATCGCAAGGCTATCCATTCCCAGTTCCTTGGCTCTTGCCACAATCTCTTTAATTTTCGAAGAACCGTCCAAAAGACTGTACTCCGTATGTACATGAAGATGTGTGAATTCCATACCTGCTCCTTTCTTGGCTTTTCCTTTTACTTTTCAAGTAAAAGGAAAAGCCGCAAAGATACACCTATGCATCTTTACGGCATTCTTCTTAGTTCTCTGCGTTCAGATACTTTTCGATTTCGGCAATTGCTGCTGCTTCGTCCGAACCGTCAGCATTCACAGTCACATTCTCACCTGCTGCAAGCCCTAACGTCATCATACCCATGATGCTCTTCGCATTGACGGTCTTATCACCGCTCTCAATGGTAATCTTACTTTCGAAACGACTTGCCACCTGCACCAAAAGTGCAATCGGTCTGGCCTCAAGTCCAGACGGAATACTAATTGTGATACTCTTTGAAATCATTCCATATCCTCCTTCTTAACCTCGTAAACTATCCGCGTATTCACTGATTTTTTTTAAACGATGGTTCACTCCCGATTTCCCCAGTTTCGGACTCAGCATTTCTCCCAATTCAATCAAGGATGCCTCCGGATACTCCAGACGCAACCGGGCAATCTCTTCCAACGCCTCCGACAGGGTATGTAATCCGGCTCTATCACGAATCAATACAATATCCTCGTATTGTTTGCGCGCCGCATTCACGGTCTTGCTTAAATTTGCCGTTTCGCAATTTACCTGACGGTTGACGGAATTGCGCACATCTTTTACAATGCGCACATTTTCAAATTCCATAAGCGCACGATGCGCTTCCATAATATTTAACAGCTCCGCTACCTGCTCGCCTTCCTTTACGTATACCACATGATAGCTTTTACGTAACACCGATTTCGCATCCACATCAAAAGAATGAATCAAAGCAATCAATTGCTCTGCGCGCTCTTCCACTGTTTCACTGATTTCGAAATGATACGACTTCTGCGGATTGCTGACGGAACCGGACGCCAAAAAAGTTCCCCGTAAAAAAGCACGCTTACAACAGGTATGTACATATACCATACCGTCCGCACGAAGTGCACCTTCCTTACCGGACACCTTTAGCTTTAACAGCTCCGCCACCTTCTTCACAGCATCGTCTCCGCATATCTCCAGTAAATACTGGGCATGGGACTGCTTTCCCTTTGCCGCACGCACCGATACCGTAACCGGCACCTGACACAGCTTTCGGAAAAGAAGATTGCATTTTCGAGCCACATATCCGCTTTCCGTTTGTAATTTTATATGAAGATGTCCACTTTTGTCAACATCTATTTTCCCGCACTGAACCACCAGGGCAGAAAGCTCCGCAATTTTGCAGTGTCTTGCGGCAACATTTACCCCGAAAAGTTCCTCCTTTATCTCCATTGAAAATGACATAACCGCCTCCGATGTCCTATGAGGAAAAATCGCCCAGTAGTTTTACCTCCGGCTCCAACCGGATTCCGCTGGTTTCTTCCACCTTTTGAATGACAAATTGCATCAGAGTATAAATATCCGTCGCGGTTGCGTCTCCTTTATTGATAACAAAACCGCAATGTTTCTCGGAAACCGCCGCTCCACCGATTTGTTTTCCGGCAAGTCCCGCCTCCATAATCAGCTTTCCGGCAAAGTTTCCCTCCGGACGTTTAAAGGTCGAACCTGCACTCGGATACTCCAACGGTTGCTTTTCCTTACGTTTTCTGTTTAACATCTCGATATTGGAAAGGATATAAAGCTTGGAACCGATTGGAAAAGAAAACCATGCCTTTGTGACAACGCCTTTCGTCTCCGTTAAAATACTATGCCGGTAGGATAAATCCAATTCATCCGCAGTAAAAATCCGACACTCGCCGTCTTCCGTCACAATCTCTGCACGGATAATACAATCCTTTATCTCTCCGCCGTAAGCTCCGGCATTCATCATCACCGCACCGCCGACACTCCCCGGAATCCCGGCCGCAAACTCAAAGCCGGAAAAACCCTTCTTTGCCAGTTGCATGGCAAACGCAGAAAGAAGCATTCCTCCGCCTGCCACCGCATCCGCACTTCCGTCATGCACATTTTCTTTAATCTCACACTGGGTAAACTCCCCGGCAAGACGTAATACCACGCCCTTAACTCCCGCATCGGACACAAGCAGATTACTGCCGTTTCCCAATACAAACCACGGTACATTGCTACGATTACAAAACCGGATTACCGCCTGTAACTGTTCCGTTGTTCCTACCGTCACAAAGTATTCCGCCGGACCTCCTACACGAAATGTTGTATGATTCTTCATAGGCTCCTCGCGCAGAACACTTCCCTCTTCCGTTACAATCTTACAGAGTTCTTCGTAAAAAGCTTCCAAATCATTTCCCCCTTTATTTTTCCAAACGATCTAAAATCAATTTTACGCAACCGTAAATGCCGGCATCGTTTCCTAACGTAGCAAGGCGGAATTCTTTCCCCTGCAACGCCTTCATAATACCCTTGTTATAATGACGCTCTACGGTCTTTGTTAAAATCTCACCTGCCCGGGAAACACCCCCGCCGATGACAAAGGCCTCCGGATCGGTTACCGCTGCCACATGTGACAAAGCTCTTCCCAATACCTCGCCCAAGCCTTCTACCAGTTCCATCGCCACAGCATCCTTTGCCTTTGCCGCATCAAAAACATCCTTTGCGGTAAGCGGCTCGATACTGCGAAGTACGGATGCATCCGCCCTCTCGGAAAGGAGCTTCTTTGCCATACGCACAATACCGGTAGCGGACGCATACTGCTCCAGATGTCCGTAACCGCCGCAACCGCACTGCACGGTTTCCTGCGGATTCATCACCATATGGCCCAGCTCACCGCCGGCACCGAAGGCACCCGCAACAATCTTACCTTCCACGATAATACCGCCGCCGACACCGGTACCCAACGTCACAAGTACCATGTTTTTTACGCCGGCGCCGCCGCCCTTCCACATTTCGCCGAGGGCTGCTACGTTGGCATCGTTTGCTGCCACAGCCGGTACCCCGAGAAGGCCCGTCATCACTTCATTTACATTAATATCACGCCATGCCAGATTCGGGCAATGGTCCACATAGCCGTTTTCTTTTACCGGTCCCGGAACGCCGAGGCCGACACCGGCCACCTGCTCCTTTGTAATACCGAGTTCCGCACACTTCGCATTGATTGCATTTGCAATATCCTGCGGTACATTCTTACCGCCGTCGGTGCGGTCCGTCGGGATTTCCCATTTTTCCTTTACCGTACCGTCTGCCGTAAACAAACCGCATTTTACGGAAGTACCGCCGATATCGATTCCGAATACAAACTGTTCCATATCTAGTCTCCTATTTCTAGTCGTTCTTCTTCATTAAGTTGCTGGTTACACGATTATAAAGCTCCTGTGCCGCGTTATAGCCCATCTTCTTCTGACGGTAATTAACCGCTGCAGCCTCACAGATAATCGCCAGGTTACGCCCCGGACGAATCGGAATGGAATGACATACTACCTTATTTCCGAGATACTCCGTATATTCCTCCTCCAGACCGAATCGATCATACTCTTTATCACGGTTCCACTCCTCAAGCTTAATGACAAGATCGATGGACTGGGTATTCTTTACACTTTCTACACCGAACAGGGTCTTTACATCAATAATACCGATACCGCGCAGCTCGATAAAATGTCTTGTAATATCCGGCGCCGTACCGATTAAGGTCTCATCGCTGACCTTCTTAATCTCTACTACGTCATCGGAAACCAGACGATGACCGCGCTTAATAAGCTCCAGCGCCGCCTCGCTCTTACCGATACCGCTTTCACCGGTAATCAGGATACCTTCGCCGTATACGTCTACCAATACACCGTGGATGGAAATGCGCGGTGCCAACTCTACCTTCAACCAACGGATGAGCTCCGCACAGAAGGAAGACGTGGACGCCGGGGAACGGAACAACGGAACTCCTGCCTCGATTGCGATTTTACGCATCTCCTCCGGCACCTCGATATTACGACAAAATACAATACACGGCACCTTAAAGCTCATGAGCTTTTCCATAATGCTGATACCGTGATCCTTTTCCATCTTTTCCATATAAGCATGCTCTACGTTTCCGATAATCTGGACACGCTCTGCATCAAAATAATCAAAAAATCCTGCCAACTGTAATGCCGGGCGGTTTACATCCGGATGCTTAATTAAAATATGACTGATATCAATCTCCGGTGTACAATTTTCAAGTTGCATCTTCTGCACCATTTTCTTTAATTCAACCGAATACATGCTCCCTCTTTCCGCACGGAATCCGTCCGGTCATAACATCTGTCATGCCCGGAACGCTCGTGCCTGTTTTTTATATATTTTTATGATAGCATAAAATCAAAAAATACACAACGCTAAATCTCTGACGTCTTCTGTTGTTTTTTCTCCGGCAACTGGGTTAACAAAATTCCCGCGAACATAAGAGCACAGCCGCCGAACTCCCTTGCCGTCAGGAACTGTCCCAAAATCAACCACTCTCCGAATACCGCAAACTCCGACTCCAAACTCATAAGGAGTGAAGCAACAGCCGGCTCCGTATCTTTCTGGGCCACAATCTGCAGTGTATACGCAATTCCTCCGGAGAACACACCGGAAAATATAAGCGGAAGCCAGGCTTCCAGTACATGGGATATTTCCACGGTTTCCGTCAAAAACATACCGGTCATGCCTAACGCACCGCACAACAAAAATTGGATACAGGACATGGCCACACCGTCGGTTTTCGGGGAAAACCAGTCAATGACCAATATGTGTACGGTAAACACAAATGCACAGCCCAGCAAATACAAATCTCCGGTTGCAATTTGAAATCCTGTCTTAATACAAAGCAAGTACATCCCGCATACACCGAGAGCTACCGCAATCCATATCTTCAATCCGATTTTCTTACGAAAAAAGATTCCCGCAAGGGGTACCAAAATCAAATACAGCGCCGTAATAAATCCGGCTTTTCCGGGTTCGTTGGTATGTAAAATACCGATTTGCTGCAGCATCGTTGCGGCAAACAATACAATACCGCAAAGTATCCCTCCGAACAGCAACGCTTTTTTTCGTTCTTTCTTCTGTTCCGGAGTATATTCCTCTGTTATCTTCCCCTTCTTTGTCCGGGCACGCGTCACAACAGTCCGAAGTCCGAGAAAGATTGCCAACGACACTCCCGCCAACATGGACCGGATGCCGATAAAGGCAAAGGGTCCGATATATTTCATTCCTTCGCTTTGTGCCACAAAGGAAAGGCCCCAAATAAACGCCGCTAATAATAACAGGGCATTTCCTCTCATTCTCTTTGTCATCTTACCGTCCTCCTGCCAGACGCTTTGCCAGAACCACAGCCCCCTGGGCATCCATCGCATAACCGTCCGCTCCGATTTCCTTTGCATATTCCTCGGTGGTCACTGCTCCGCCGATCATCACCTTTGCACGTACTCCTTCCTTTTTACAAAGTGCAATCACATCCGCCATAGAGCGCATGGTAGTGGTCATCAATGCCGAAAGTGCAATCACATCCGCATTAAGACGCTTTGCTTCCGCTACAATCGTTTCGGCCGCAACATCCTTCCCTAAATCCACCACCGCGAATCCGTGATTCTTTAACATCAGGGATACGAGATTTTTCCCGATATCATGAATATCCCCTTCCACCGTGGCAATAAGCACCGTACCGGCAGAGGTGGTATCTCCGCCCTTTTGCAGCTGCGGTTCCAACACCTCCACCGCCGCCTTCATAGCCTCCGCTGCTCCGATTAACTGCGGCAGGAAAAATTTCTTTTGTTCAAACCGGTTCCCAGCCTCCGTTATGGCCGGAATCAGTTCCTCCTCCAAAATTACCGACGCTTCTTTTCCTTCTGCCAAAGCATGTTCGGTTAAGGAAATAATGGCTTTTTTCTCTCCGTGCAATACCGCCTGCATCAACGGAGTTTCCTTCTTTCCGGACACAGCCGGCTCCGTTTTTTCGGAACCCTCCGGACTCTTCTCCGTTACTCCTATCTGTGCCGCTCCGGTTGCTGCCGATAAAGCAACCTTTGCTGTCTCTTCTTCTCTCTTTTTCCCAATCCACTCCGCACGCTCGATATATCTCTTCGCGGAATCCTCCTTTGCCCGGAGCACATCCGCCGCATATACCAGATTCATGAGTAAGTCCTGATTCGGATTTACAATCGCCATGGTAAGACCGTTTGTAACCGCCATCATTAAAAATGCCGTATTAATATATCCTCTTTCCGGTAAACCGTAAGAAATATTGGATAAGCCGCAGGTGGTAGCCACCCCAAGCTCCTCCTTACAGTACTTTATGGTATCCAACGCATCCAGCGCCGCCTGTGGCTCCGCCCCTACCGTCATAACCAAACCGTCCGCTACGATAGACTCCTTCGGAATCCCATATTCCGCAGCCTTTTGTACCAAAGTCCGCAAATTCTCCCGACGTTCTGCAGCATCCTTCGGCAATCCGTTACTGCCAAGCGGCAATACTACCACCATGGCACCGTACTTTTTCACAAGCGGGAACAGGCGCTCAGCCCTTCCCTCCTCTAAAGACACGGAATTTACAAGAGCACGGCCCGGATAAAGCCGAAGGGCAGCTTCCATCACATCCGCATCACTGGTATCGATGGAAAGCGGCAGATTCGTCGCCTGACAAACCTCCTCCACAATCCGGCACATCATATCCTTCTCGTCAATACCGCCCATTCCCACATTCACATCTAAAACGGCAGCTCCGTTTTCTTCCTGTTCTCTGGCAAACTCCACCGCCATGGAAGTATCCCCTGCACGCAGAGCTTCCTGAAATTTCTTCTTTCCGGTGGGATTAATTCGCTCTCCTACCGCTAAAAAGGAACCGTCCAAATCTACGTATACCGTACGACGTTCGTTGGTTAACGCACGTACCGGCTCCTTTAAAATATGCGGTGGATATGTTTTCCCTAATAATTCACATACATAGGCAATATGGTCCGGTGTAGTCCCGCAACAACCGCCCAAAATGCCGGCTCCCGCCTCTACAAGTGCCTTCATCTCATTTGCAAACACCTCCGGCGTCTGGTCATACACGGTCTCCCCGGCTACCAGCTTCGGCATACCTGCATTCGGCTTTGCAATCACCGGAACATTCGCCACCGCTTTCATACGCTGTACGATTTCCAGACACTTTTCCGGTCCGGCACCGCAGTTTACACCCACTGCATCCGCCCCCAGGCCTTGCAACACCAGCATGGCGGTCTCCGGCTCCGTACCGTAAAGAGTATGGGCCGTCTCATCAAAGGTCATGGTCACCATCACCGGCAACTCGCATACTTCTCCCGCCGCAATCAAGGCCGCACGGGTTTCCTGCAGACTCATCATGGTCTCGATTACAAACAAATCCACACCGGCATCTGCCAAATACCGCATCTGCTCTTTATATACCTCTACCGCCTCCTCAAAGGATAACGGTCCCAACGGCTGTAAAAGCTTTCCGGTCATGGTAACGTCACCGGCTATGAACGGAATAAACTCTGCACTACGCTTTTCCACCATATACTCTCCTACCGCACGTTTACTTAATCCCACCAGTTCCCGGTTCATCTCTTCCAACCGGTCCTCCAGGCCGTATTCCGCCAGCTTAATCCGGTTTGCGGAAAAGGTCGGCGCATAAAGAATGTCCGTTCCCCGATGCAAATAGCTTTTCTGTAACTGCACCAAGCTGTCCGGATTGTCCAAAATCCATTGTTCCGGGCAGACTCCCGTCGGCATACCGGCCTTTTGTAAATTACTTCCTGTCGCACCGTCTAAAAACACCAGCCGGCGTTCCGCCAGCTCTCTGAACTCTTTCTTCGTCATCACACACACCGCCTAAATCAAATTCTTGATACTGTCACAAATACGCTTTGCCACCACCGGATTATTCATGGTATAGACATGAATTCCTTCCGCATCATGGGCCACCAAATCCACAATCTGGTTTACCGCATAAATCATACCCGCATCAAATAACGCATCCTTATCGAACTCGTACTTCTGCAAAATACGTTTAAATTTCTCCGGCAGCGACGCTCCGCAAAGGGTCACCATCCGTTCAATCTGTGCCCGGTTAATGACCGGCATGATTCCTGCAGATACCGGTGCCTTAATATCCGCAATCCGCATATTTTCCCGGAATTTATAAAACAACTCGTTGTCAAAGAACAACTGGGAAATCAAAAACTCCGCTCCCGCCTCTGTCTTTTTCTTTAGATTATGTAAATCCGTCACCTTATCAAGGGCTTCCGTATGCCCCTCCGGATAACATGCGCCTGCCACACAAAGATTATCGCGCTTTTCCCTTAAAAAGGATACCAGCTCCGATGCATAGAAAAATTCCTCCTTCGGCGGAATATCCGGATTCTTATCGCCACGAAGCGCCAGCACATTTTCAATCTCCGCTTCTGCCAGTTCATCCGCAAAGGCCAGAATCTCATCTTTTGTATAGTTAATACAGGTCAAATGTACCACCGGTTCAATCCCGTACTCTTTTTTTATCTTCCTTGCAAGCCCTACCGTCAAACTGTTGGTGGCGGAACCTCCCGCACCGAAGGTCACACTGATATAATCCGGCCTAAGGCCGCAAAGCACCTCTAACGTCTCATCGATACTCGTCAGGGTTGTATCCCGCTTCGGCGGAAAAATTTCAAAGGAAAGCACTGTTTTTTTCTTCTGATACACTTCACTGAGTCTCATATTTTTTCTCCGTTCTGTTATTATTTCTGAAATGTTCTGTATTTTAGCGGCAACAGCGGCTGATATAACACGGCCGCCAGCACCAGTTTTACTGCGTCAAATGGAAGAAACGGCACCACACAAGCCGCAAGCGCTTCTCCGAAGGACGCTCCCTTTGTATAAACGCACATAAACCAAACCGTTCCTGCTAAATACAACAGAACCGTCCCGGCAACGACAGCGACCAGAAACCGTATCACACCTTTTCTCCCTCCGGCAGCACCCTGCACCAGTCCTCCGATTACCGCTACACAAGGCAGATAACCGAGTAAAAAACCACCCGTCGGTCCGAATAACACTCCCGCGCCTGCCGTATATCCGGAAAAGACCGGCAATCCCAGAAGGCCCATGCACAAATACAACAATACGCTGATAAAACCGAATCGCGGTCCCAGCAAAAGCCCCGTCAAATACAGTAAAAAACTGCCCAAGGTAATTCCCACCGGACTGAAGGGCAAATATAACGTATGAGGAGCCAAAATGCAAAATACTGCGGTAAGTAATGCCGCCTTTGTAAATTCTACAAGGGTATCCCCTTTATTTTTCTTCATTCTTTTCGTTTGGCCGCTTGCACTTTTTTCAATTTCTAACTCATCCCGTGACTTTTCCAAACCAATTCTCCTCTATTTCCTACAAACGGACACTGACCTCTCCGCTGGAAAGACTTTCTACCCGTCCATCCCGTTCAATCATCAGATGTCCATCCTTATCGATATCCGTTACAACCGCCCGATACTCGCCTTCCGCCGCCAAAACCGTCACTTCCCGGCCCATAAGAATCGAGCGTTCTTTATATTCTTTCATATAGACTGCTGTAGAAAGATTTCGGTACAAATCCGCAAACTCCTCCCAAACAGCAGCAATTAATTCCTCATTTAATATAGGTCTCTGTGCCGTATTCTCCAGACATCCCACTATCGCCTTCAGCTCCTCCGGTACGGATTGTTTTTTTACATTAATCCCAATCCCCAACACTACATAATCCGGATACTCCGAAGCTCCCGACAAACCGGACTCCGCCAGAATACCGCAAACCTTTCTTCCGTTTACAAAAATATCATTGACCCACTTAATCCCGGTGGTACACCCGCTCACCTTTTCTATGGCTCTGGCTACCGCCACCGCCCCGCAGGTGGTAATCAACAGTGCCCGCTCCGCAACAATCTGCGGACGCAGCACCATACTCATGTAAATGCCGCCCTCCGGTGAAAAAAAACTCCTTCCGAGACGCCCCTTCCCTTTACTCTGACGCTTTGCCACCACCAACGTGCCCTCCGGTGCTCCGCATACCGCCATTTCTTTTGCTACCCGGTTGGTGGAATCGGTTTCCGAAAGTTCCTTAACCTCTTGAACGAATCTGTTTGTTTGCAAATATTTCCACAAATCTGTTGTACTTTGCGGTTGCTTATTACACGCCGTTTTCAAAGCGGTACCTCCTTTCACGGATGCCGGTTCCCGAATCAGTTCATACGCAAACATCGTACCATGTAACGCACCGGATTGTCAACCGAAGCGGCTATCAGAATTTTCTTGCCATTCTCATAAAAAAAAGCTATACTTAAAGCAAATACACTTCGATTAAATCAGATTGGAAAGGAAGCGTTTACCATGGGATTATTTCAGAATATTTTCGGACTTCCGCAGTCCGTCGGACAGACAGGCGCTTCCGGCACCAAACGTACCTCTTTTTCGTCCGGAAAGGATACCGTTACTTTAACCAAAGGGGAAGTGGTAAAGGGCGAAGTCACCGACCTTCGCAGCAACGAAGTTACCATCCGTCTGGAGGACGGAAAGACTCTACATGCAAAGCTCAGCACCGCCATGGAACTTTCCATCGGACAGGAGGCAGAGTTTTTCGTACAGGAAACCAACGATGTCCTGATTACCTTAAAACTTCTTTCCGACGGCGATACCTCCTTTACGGAATCCGCCATTGACAAGGCCTTAGAGGCCTCTGGTCTTCCGAAATCCCAGCACGGAGCGGAGATTGTCCGTTCTCTTTTGAATGCGGGACTTCCGGCAAACAAAGAAATAATTCAGAAAATGATGCAGTATTCCGCCGCCAATAAAGATGTGGAGCTTTCCACCCTGACCGCCCTGATGAAAAACAATCTGCCGGTCACCAAGGAAACGGCCACCCAGCTTCAGGCCTATCGTAACTTTGAGCATCGTCTGGTAGGCCAGGCTGCCACCTTAACCTCGGCATTAACCGATGCCTTTTCCTACGGAGAAGTCTCGGCCTCCTTTACCGAGGGGATTCTTACGCAATTTTTCGGTTCGGAAGCAGCTCCGGTTACCGCGAACACTCCATCTCTCCCGGCACAGCTTCCGGCAGAAACGGTAGAAACCGCAGCAAGCCCCTCTTCCGACCGGACTGCTACCAATGCAACGACACTTCCGGGAGACGCCATTACAGTCACCGAATCTGCTCCTGTTTTTCGGGGAGACGCCGAGATTGTTGGCCAGGACACTGTCACCCCGGATTCAACCAATATTGCCGGTTCCGGCACATCTGCCCGCTCTGAGGAGTTTTTCCCGTTAAAGCAGCTTCTGTCCGATTCTTCTTATGAAGCAATCGGAAAAGCTCTGGATTCTCTTCCGGCGGATGTTCCTGAGCTTCCGCCGGTAAAGGAAAGCTTTGCAAACGGTACTCTGACCGCAAATCAACTGTTTTCCGCACTTTCTTCCGCCGCAACAAACGGTGCCTCGGAATGTGTTGTCTCCCTACTCAAAGAAGAGCCGGTCCTTTCGGATCTATTGGGTAAAACGATACTGAATCGCTTTGTCATGACGCCGGAAGATTTGACAGAAGACCATGCTGTAGCAGACTTTTATGCCCGTACCGCAAAACACCTGGCTTCTTTATCCGAACTGACTTCTTCGGAAACCGCCTCCGCCGCTATGAAAACAGTCGCGGACACTACCTCCAACATGCAGGATAATCTTCAGTTTATGAACACGTTAAACCAGATTTTTCCGTACGTTCAGTTGCCGTTAAAACTGACGGAACAGCTGACTCACGGAGAGCTTTATGTATATACAAAGAAAAAAGACCTCTCTGCAAAAAACAAAGAGGTCAGTATTCTGCTTCATTTGGATATGGATGCTCTCGGTCCGACAGACATCCATCTTTCCATGCTGCAACAAAACGTTACCGCAAAGTTCTATTTAACTGAAACCGACGCCGAAAACCTGGTATCCGAACAGCTTCCGTCTCTTACCGAGACACTTCAGAAAAAAGGCTATTCCTTAAACGCCTCTGTGATGCATCGTGAAAAGGAGCCTGATATCGTCACCGATTTCTTGCAGGATGAAGCTACCCTGTCCATGAAACGGTTCCGTTTCGACATCCGGGCTTAATCCCGCATCCCCCTACGCGCAGCCTATCGGCATAACTCCTCTGCCAGCTTCTTTATCTGCTCCAGATTTTCTGCCTTTACCGCAGACTTTACGGTAACCACCGTCTCCGCAAAGGTAATCTCCTTGCTGTTTGCAAACTTTTCTTTCATCTGCTTTGCGGTCACCGGTGCCCATGTACCGTTTTCCATAAAGCCGATGGTACGCTTACAATATCCGCGCTCTGTAAGCTTATCGATAAACTCACGCATCACCGGATAAATTCCTCCGTTGTAGGTCGGCGCAGCCAGTACCAGCTTTCCGTAACGGAATGCATCTTCTACGTTCTCCGCCCAATCGGAACGTGCCAGATCCGTAAGTACCACTCTCGGGCAATTCAGCTTCTTTAACTCCTCTGCCAATGCTTCCGCCGCCTTTTTCGTGTTTCCGTAAATGGATGCATAGGCAATCACAACACCCTCGGACTCCACACCATAGGAAGACCAGGTATCGTACAGTCCCAGATAATATCCCAGATTCTCCGTCAAAACAGGTCCGTGAAGCGGCAAAATCTTCTCGATTTCAAGTCCCGCTGCCTTCTTTAACAGCGTCTGCACCTGAGCACCGTATTTTCCTACGATACCAAAGTAATAACGGCGTGCCTCACAGGCCCAATCTTCCTCCGCATCCAGCGCTCCGAATTTTCCGAAGCCGTCCGCGGAAAACAACAGCTTGTCCTTGCTGTCATAGGTTACCATAACCTCCGGCCAGTGCACCATCGGTGCAAATACAAAGGTAAAGGTATGCTCACCGGTACATAGCATATCCATGTCCGCAACTACCACCTGGTTCTTTGTAAAATCCGTATCAAAAAACTGATGCAACATCACAAAAGTCTTTGCATTTCCTACTACCTTTGCCTCCGGATACTTCTGTACAAACTTCTCGATACTTGCGGAATGATCCGGCTCCATATGTTGTACGATGAGATAATCCGGCTGTCTGTCACCCAATACCTCCGCTACATTGGCAAGCCACTCCTCCGTATAAGCCGCATCTACCGTATCAAATACAGAAATCTCTTTATCCGTTACCACATAGGAATTATATGCCACACCGTTCGGCACCTCATACATTCCCTCGAACAAATCTATCGTATGGTCATTCACGCCCACATAATATACACTATCCGTTATTTTCTTCATGTTATATCCTCCTTCTTATCGATTGTACTTTGGTACTTATCTATTCTACCATAGGATACCCCCGGACGCAATCCCTTTCCCACTTGAAATCAACCCTTTATTCCCGCGAAAAACAACCCAACCGGACGCTTCATCATTCGGACCCTCCTGACAGTACGGTGGCAATCGTCTCCGCAAACGGAATCATGGCTGCCTTTGCCTCCGCCACCGTATTCTTATGGGTTCCCAATTCTACCAGAATATACCGTTCCTTTAAATGCATGTTATACCGGTAGCTTTTCAAATAAATCCTATGCATAAGCCCGGGATATAACTCGTTTCCGGTAATTTGCAAATGTAAACCAAAGCCGAGATTTCCTTGCAGATTCGGATTGGAATAATAGGAAATCGGACCGTCCTTTGTTCTGCACAAGCCGTTAAACAGCATCACCTTTGCGGTACTTACTCCGTTAATCACCGACGTTCTGGCATCGCCGCTGTCCCTATGTAAATCAATCACCACCTCAATACTCGGATTCTCCTCCAAAATTTTAGTAATCACCGGCAAGGCGTTATTGTACGCATTATTTCTGTCATCGGAACCGTCTGCTTTCCGGTCAAATACCGTAGTCTCATGAATTACATTGTATCCGTAGGTTTCCCTCAACTCCTTTGCCAGCACCTCCCCTGCTCCCATAACCGTATCCGATGTTACCCCCGCTTTGCTGTCTGCGTAGCCCTCCGACCCATGGGTATGAAAAATCAGAATCTGAGGTTCTCCTGTTTTCGTTATCGTTGGATTATAAGCAGCCAGCGACGCCGGATGCAAAACCTCGGCTGTCGCCTTTGTAGACACATCTTCTATATAATAGTTGAAAAGGAAACTCTGAAACTCTACCTGATCCAAACTTCCGAACCGTTCCTCCAAAATTTCTGTTACGGACACCGAAAGCGTCTCTTTTATCGACGGAACATACTCCGGTATGACACCTTTAGCATGATGTATCGATAAAAATGTTCCTGACGCTTCCGCATAGTGCACAGGAAGTGTCCTCTCATCAGTCGTTTCTCTTCCATGCTTCGCCACTCGCATCAATATACCATACCCCGCCTCCGGCATGCGAAATAACGGAAGTTCTTTCCCATACAGCACAAAAAGGCCTACCGCCAGACAAAAAAGGCCGCTATATAACTTCGTCTTTCTTTCCTCTCCGTATCTTTTTTGTCTTCCCGCACACTTTGCCGCCCGATGCTTTGCAAAGCGACGACAAAGCCATTGTTTCCCCCGCATACTATATCCCCTTTCCGGCTGTTTCTCTATAATAATTCCTTACAAAAACAAAGATTGATTGCCTCCGCCACTGTTTCTCCCGCCCGGTGCACCAACTCGTCGATTCCCTTCGGTGTGACAAACAGAACCTGTCCGTCGTTTTGCTCCGCTTCCGTCAAAATCTCCTCACATTCTTCCTCGGATACCCCCTTGTTCTTTAGATACTTTCCCATGCGTTCCCGTAAAATCGTTGCCGCATCCACCACCGTCGGTACCCCCACCGCAATCACCGGTACTCCTAAAGTTTCTTTATTTAAGGCCTGCCGGTTATTTCCGATGCCGGCCCCCGGATAAATTCCGCTATCCGTAATTTGCACCGTGGTTCCCAGACGCTCCGTACTTCGGGATGCCAATGCATCAATGGCAATGACAATATCCGGATGCAGTTCTTCCACCACACTTTTAATGATTTCTCCGCTCTCCATTCCGGTCTGGGCAAGTACTCCCGCCGCCAATGCGCAAAAACTGGTCAGATGATACTTCTTTCTGAATTCTTCTCCCAACTGCAAAATCAAATGTCGCGTCACCACCAGTTCATCTACCGTCACCGGCCCTAAGGCATCCGGAGTGGCCTCACGATTTCCCAGGCCCACAACCAGCACCTCTTTGGCCTCTCCTTTTATCTCCTTTATCAATTGAATCAATTGTTCCGACAAAGTTTCCGCCACAAACCGGCGCAGTCGTTCTTCTCCCTCTGCCAGTCCTTTTGCTTCCACTGTAATATAAGTACCGACCGGTCTTCCCATGGCTGCCGCTCCGGAGGCATCCGCAATCCGAACCGTGGAAACATGCACCTTCCGGTGCTTGTAATAGGCATCTGTCACCGTCACTCCTTTGATTCTTTCGTCATCCTCGGAAAAGTCCTCCCGTAACTCCACCGCCAAATCGGTGCGTCCGCCTATCTGCTTCATAGTACCTCCTTTTATTGTATGAATTCTCTCGTTCCTCTATACCCATTATAGTTTCCGTAATTTTTTTAAAATTATGTATTGACAGATTCCACCGAATATACTAATATATAGGGGTATGCTTCCGTCGAAACGTCCGTGTCCGGCTTCGCGGCAGCAAGATCATGCGAATCGGAGTCCACATGCAGGACGTCCATCGAATCCAAAACATAGGAGGTGTTTTCACATGGCAAACATTAAGTCCGCAAAGAAGAGAATTTTAGTTATCGAGACCAAGACTCTCAGAAACAAGATGATTAAGTCTAAGATTAAGACTTTGGTAAAGAAGGTAGACGCTGCTGTTGCTGCAAGCGACAAGGCTGCTGCTGCTACTGCTCTTAAGGAAGCTGTTGTCGCTATCGACAAGGCTGCTGCTAAGGGTGTATACCATAAGAATACGGCTGCAAGAAAGGTTTCCCGTATCACGAAGGCCGTAAATTCTATTGCTTAATTTTATGCAACAATAAAGCAAGGGCCGCGCGTGGTGCGCGGTCCTTTTCTTTATGGTACGGATATTCCGTACCATAAAGAAAACTCCGTAAGATGTGCACTCGCACGATTTGTACTTTGTCGCAAGCGACCGTGCTCGGCACACAAAGCGGAGTAAGTCCCTATAACTTATAGATGGAGTAATCGGCAGTGGACTTCTCCGCTTTGATTTCACTCCTCTCCCCACGAAAGGAGAATTTTATGAAAATCACATCCGTAAAAGGAACCAACGACTATTTACCGAAGGAAACAAGACTTCGCGACTATTTGCAGGGCAAGATTTTGGAAACCTACCGTTCCTGCGGCTTCGAACGTATTACCACTCCGATGTTGGAGGATATCGAAAACTTGGATAAAAGTGAAGGCGGTGAAAACCTCAACCTTCTGTTCAAGGTATTAAAGCGTGGCGACAAGTTAGAAAAGGCGCTGGAAACCGGAAATCCGAAGGAGCTTTCGGACCTTGGTCTTCGTTACGATTTGACCTTGCCACTGTCCCGTTACTATGCCTGCCACAGAGCAGACCTTCCGGCACCGTTTAAGTGCATCCAGATTGACCAGGTGTTCCGTGCGGAGCGTCCGCAGAAAGGCCGCCTGCGCCAGTTTGTTCAGTGTGATATCGACATCTTGGGCTCCGATTCCGTAAACTGTGAAATCGAGCTCATCAGCACTACCGCAAAGGCACTTTTAAATGTAGGCATCAAAAACTTCAAGGTGAAAATTAACGACCGTCGTGTTTTAAAGAGTCTCATCTATGCCGCAGGCTTTACCCCGGCAGATGCAGACAGCGTATGTATCGTATTCGATAAAATGGACAAAATCGGCGCAGAAGGTGTTGCCGCTGAGTTGATTGAAAAAGGCTTTGCCCCGGATACCGTAAAGAAGTTTACCGACCTCATGAGTATTTCTCCGTTTACCTTAGACGAAGCAGTAAAATACTGTGAGGACAAGGCTCCGGTAGAGAGCTTACGCTATATCATCGACACCGTTACCACGCTTGCGGGAGATTCCTTCTCCATCGTTTACGATAAGTCTCTGGTACGTGGTCAGGGCTACTACACCGGCACAATTTTCGAAATCGAGTCTCTGGACTTCGGTAGCTCCATTGCAGGCGGCGGCCGTTACGACAACTTAATCGGCAAGTTCTTAAACGAGTCCGTTCCGGCTGTGGGCTTCTCCATCGGTTTTGAGCGTATTGCCAGCATCTTAACCGCTGCAAACTATCAGATTCCGGATGATAAGAAGCGTATCGCCGTTATTTACGATACCGCTGATATTCTCCCGGCATTAGCAAAGGCCGATGAATTCCGTAGTACCTACGAAGTCGTTCTTTACGAACGTCCGAAGAAGTTGGGTAAACTGTTCGGAAAGTTGGAGGAGCAGGGCTTCTACGGCTGCTATATTTTAAACGAGTCCGAAGACATCAAAGTATTCGGCGCATAATTCCGTTTTTAACAACCAAGGGCTGTCACAACATGTGACAGCCCTTTTTCGGATGCAGGGCAGACTTGCATTTTATCCGGTTCCATAGTATACTTTTTACGTAACAAACTGTTGGCGGTCACATTCTGCCGGAAAGGACGGTGCCTTTTGCTTAACGTAGAACACATTTCGTTTTCTTATCGTAAAAAAGAAGTTCTCCGGGATATTTCCTTTACCGCAAAGGAAGGAGATTTTATCGGTATCATCGGGAAAAACGGATGCGGCAAATCCACTCTCCTTTCAGTTCTCGCGGGAGTCAGACTACCGGCAGGCGGCACCGTATCCTTTGACGGTGTACCTCTGTTTTCCAAAAAAGGAGCATCGGCCGGCATCATTGGCTATGTTCCCCAGTTAAACCCTTTGCTTCCGGAGCTTTCCGTCCGGGACAATGTAAGACTTTGGAAACAAAAAAGCACCGCACCGGATACCTCTTCCGACGAACTGTTCCTCCGACTGGAACTGACCGACGTTATGCACACTCCGGTGGCAAAGCTGTCGGAGGGCCTAAAAAAGCGGGTCAGCATTGCTTCCGTTTTACAGAACCATCCGAAGATACTGATTTTGGACGAACCGTCCGCAGCCCTGGACTTACCTTGTAAGGAAGTTATACACAAACAACTGCTTACGTTTTCCGAACAGGGCGGAATTGTCCTGTTTACCTCCCATGAGGAGGCGGAGCTTTCACTCTGTTCTACTCTTTATATATTAAAAGAGGGCTGCCTGTTGCAGGTTCCGAACACATTAGATAAACATACGCTGATACAACAGTTTTAACCTTAGGAGGATTGGGATTATGAAAACAACAAACGCACACGCGAATACACGCATCTTGCGCTCTTTCATCACTGTCATTGTACTTTGTACCATGCTGTTTTCCCTTTCGGGCTGTTCAAAAAAAGACCCTCGGGAAGACCTTGATGCCGCTTACCAAAAGACCTTTGTAGACGATAATCCGATGGCATCCGTACTGGGTCTTACGGAGCTTACGACCAAACTCAATGAAAATGCGGCTCACTCTGCCGGTTACTCCTTTACCATTCAGGAAATTTCCGGCAAGGGCTTGGAGCAGTACGCGGGCTTTCTATCCGGTCTCGGATTTTCCGTTGACCGCGCTTCCGATTTATTAAACAGAAAAAGCATTGCTACCTTGGATATTACCTACGCAGGCACCACCTGCCTCACCTTAGGAGGACAGATTCAGGGATCCGAGCTTTTCTTTACGGTTCCGCAGTTATTGGATCATAACGTAACCGTGGATCTTGCCACCATGCAGGAGGATTTAACCTCCGATTCCATGGTTGCACAATTACTCAAAGCCTACGAAATCTCCTTACCGGAGAACCTTTTTGCAGAGCTGTCACAGGTACTCGCCACCACTTCGGAAAATACCGAAGACTTGCTTGCCGCATGGGAAGCATTAGATGCGGCACTTCTCGTAGAAAAGCTTGGCAAGAAAGAAATCTCCCTGCCGGAAAACGTTACCGCAAAGCACGTATATAAGGTTACAATCCCGAAGCAGGCTTATGTAGACTTCATGAATGCATATTTCGATTATTCCGAACAATCCTCCGCGCTCCTTAAAAACACCTTCGCTCCGGAGGAAGAAGGCGGGTCCGACTCTGATTTTGCAAACGCAAAAGAAGAATTCCGGAAGCTGGCCGACTCCATGGGTGACATTGTCGTCAATGTAGCCGTTACCAAGAACGGATATATCAACTATATGACAAGCACGATTACCGCAGAAGAAGACACTGCCACCTTTACCGCCACCTTTACCGGAACAAACGCACCGTTAGAAGCGTGCAAGCTTGTTGCGGATGCCACCTTGGATGGGAAAGCATATCACTTTGACCTTGTGCAGGAGTTTAATCCTATGGACAAGGAAATCGATATTACCGCAAAAGCCAGCGAGGATAACACACGACTGTTCTTCTTTGACTGCGTCGGTACCTTTGAAAACATTCAAAAAGGTGAGAAATTCGCTCTGGATTTGGACTATGTGGAGTTGGAGTACGGTACAGACTTCTCCCTTTCCCTTGCCGGTGACTGCTACGTAGATACTACCGCCTGCAACATTACCGCACCTGTCCCGTCCGAGCGCAACCTGCTTCGCATGAGTGAGGCAGATTACACCGCACTTTTACAGGAGATAGAATCCAATTTAGAAGAAAACCTTCTTCTTTCCACCGTTTTCAAAATGCTTGATTTCGGAATCTCCATTAAGTAACATACAACGCCATACCCAAAGGAGGAACTGCCATGTCCGTTCTCTTTTTTCTACAACTAAAAAGAGCTCTAAAAGCAGTTCCGCGGGTGATTGCAGGTGCAACCATCCCGCTTCTCCTTGTGGGCATGGCTGTTTTTTTTGCATGGAGCCATTACACCTCTTCCTCGAAAACACTCCTGTCCCCGGTAGCTTTGGTCAATCAGGATGCAGGCGATTCTCTTAACATGATTCTTCCGATGATTACGGAATCCGAGGCGGCCTCCGGCTTTACTTTTATGGAAATGTCCGAGGCTGCGGCCATGAAAGCCCTTGAGAAGGGAGATGTCTGCGCTGCCCTCATCCTCCCGAAGGACATGGTCTCCGGCATTTTAGACTCCACCAACACACCTGCCCGTCTGTATCTTCCTAAGAGTACTACAGCGCCTTCTCTTCTTATCGGCAAATACGCCGAGGCCGGTTCACGCACCTTAGGAGCCTCCCAGGCCGGGATTTATAGCGCTACCGACCTTTATAAAACCTACGGCCTTACCGACCATCTTTCCGATGTGTATTACGATATCAACACCGCCAATCTCAAATACGCCCTTTCCAGAGAGTCCGCCTTTTCGGTAGCATCTACTACCGCAACCGGCATGCTCTCGCTTCCGGAATACTACGGCTGTACCCTGTTTCTTTGCATTCTGCTCTTTTTCGGAGCAGGTATGGGCAGTTTTCTGGGCACCCCTGCCCCGAAGACCTTTTCCGATCAACTCCGCAGAAACGGAATGGGTACCTTTTCCTTAGAACTGAGTCTGTTCCTTCCCCTCGGCCTGTTCTTTTTTATTCTTACCTTTTGCCTTGGGGGATTGGCACATATTTTTCTTCCGGGGCTCAGCTTTACCGGAGCTACCGCCCTTTTCCTCCTGTGTCTGGCACTTTGCTTCACCGCCTTCACACAGCTCATCTTTTCCTTTACGAAAAACACCGGCCACGGACTGTTACTGTTTCTTTTCCTCGGCTTGTTTATGATATTATTTGGCGGAGGCTTTTTACCTTACGCCTTTTTACCGGATCTTTGCACCGACCTGACACCGTTCCTGCCCCTTGCCGCCTGTCTGGCAGGCCTGCGCCGGGCAGTTACCGGGGCTCTGTCTCTTACCGACAGTCTGCTCTTGCTGCTTCATTTCGGTGTACTTTCGGGCCTTCTGGTATTGCTTTCCTTAATCGGAAGAAGGGAGGTACACGAATGAACCCACTTACCTTCTTTGCCCTACAGCTAAAACGTATCGGAAAACGTTCGTTTTTTGTCTGTCTGCTCCTTCTCTTTCCGATCCTTTTGTTTTTCCTCTCACGGGCCTTTACCGGAGAAGAAGACTCCCGTATCCAGGTAGGAATTTTCCTTGAAACGGAGGATTCGCTGGCAAAAACACTTTGCGAAAAACTGGTAACCTCGGAGGATTCCTTATTCTCCTTTTCCTACACAGACACCGAAGAAGACCTGATAAAGGCGGTACAAAGCAACCGCTTCGAATGCGGTTATCTGTTAAAAAAGGACCTGGGTGCAGAGCTTGACCGCAATCACCTGAAAAACCTGATTACGGTATACACCTCCGAAACCACCACTTGTACCGGCGTATTGAACGAACTGGTCTATGCCGCTTTATTTGAAGAATATTCCCTTTCCCTCCTTCAGTCCACTCTGGAGGAGGCTGGTCATCTTCCCTTTACGAAGACCGCATCGAAGGATAGTTCCCTGCCACCCGTGGCAAAGGAGGAACTTGAACGGATTTACCGTTCCCACCTGACGGACGGTTCCACCTTCCGTATTGATGTTATCCTGCCGTCGGAATCCGAAGAACTTCCGGCTACCGGTACACAAGCTGCCACTATGCCTTTGCTTCGAGGACTCACCGCCTTATTTTTACTATTGTGCGGCTTCGTTGCCCTGCTTACATCGGTACGCGATAACCAAAACGGACTGTATACCCGTCTTCACGCCATACAGAAGTTGCTGTATCCTTCCCTTACTCTTACGGCATACCTGCTTCCTTCCGCATGTGTCTGCCTGATAGGGTTGGGCATCAGTGGGACACTTACCCACTTGGGAACGGAGTTTTTGGCATTGTTTTGTTACATGATTGCACTACTATTGTTTTACTTGCTTCTCGGGTCCTTACTTCGCAATCACACGCTACTGTGTGCCGCCTTCCCGGTTTTGGTTCTTTGTACCCTTGTATTTACACCGGTAATTACGGACCTTTCCGCTTTTTTCCCTTGGATCAAAGCGGTACGTTACCTTTTCCCGACCTATTATTATCTTATGTTTTTCTAGGTCACCGAAAGCGACACTTTTGTATTTCATTACACATATATATTTTGATTAGGAGAACTTGCAATGGAACATAACGTAGATTTACATGAAATTTCCGACGGGAAATTATATACAAAAAATGATATGGTAAAGTTAGGCTGTGACGGTTGTACCGGCAAGGCCTCTTGCTGTCGTTTTGCAGAGGATACCATTACCCTGGACCCATACGATATGTATCGGTTAAGCACCGGAGAGGGCCTGTCCTTCGAACTTCTTTACAGCAGAGCACTTATCGCCCTTTCTCCTGTCAAAGGGCTTTTACTTCCTCATCTGAACTTTTCCAAAGAAACCGGTTCCTGTCCGTTTTTAGAAACGGACGGTCTTTGTCGTATCCACGGAAACCGTCCGGGGCTTTGCCGCCTCTTCCCTCTGGCTCGTTACTTTGAAGAAGACAACTTGCACTACATCCTGCAGATACATGAATGTCCGAATCCGGTAACACCGAAAGTAAAAATAAAAAACTGGCTGGGAATTCCGAATTTGGACCGTTACGAAGCGTTTCTTACCGAATGGCACAAGCTGGTTGCCGCTACCCAGAAAAAAATCACAGCCGCTACGGACAATCAAACCATCAACACCGTAACGACTGTGTTCTTAAAGCTGTTTTATTTGACCCCATATGGGAAAGAGGAAGACTTCTACTCGCAGTTCCTGCAAAGGAAAGAAGCATTCCAAGCATCACTTACATAAACAACAACAAGCTTACTGCCATCACCATCATTCCGGCAATGAGGCCGTAAATGGAGATATGATGCTCTCCGTACTCTCTGGCCGCCGGAAGAAGCTCATCCACGGAAATAAATACCATGATGCCTGCCACACCTGCAAAGATAATACCGAATACCACGTCATTCATGACCGGCATCAAAATCAGCCAGCCGATTAATGCGCCGATCGGCTCCGCAAGGCCGGAAATAAAGGAATAGAAAAATGCCTTTTTCCGGGAGCCGGTGGCCTGATAAATCGGCACTGACACCGCAATTCCCTCCGGGATATTGTGGATGGCGATTGCTGCTACAATCGGTATTGCAATACTCGGGTCCTGTAAGGCGGAAACAAAGGTAGCCAGGCCTTCCGGGAAATTGTGCACCCCAACGGCCAGCGCAGTAAACACTCCCATGCGCATGAGCTTACTCTTCTTTGGGCTATCCTCTTCCGCTTCCACACACAGTTCCCTTCTCTCGCAGTCTTCTCTGGCGGCACAATCGTTACATTTTTCCCCCTTGGAACGCTTACAATCCGCCACAACTTGCTTCGCTTCGTGAGGATTCTCCTCCGAAGGAATCACCTTATCGATAATCGCAATCAAAAAGATACCTCCGAAAAAGGCTGCCACCGTAGCCCAGGAGCCGCCCTTTGTCCCAAGCTCCGTAATCAGAGAATCCTTCGCCTTTACAAATATCTCTATCATGGAAACATAAATCATGACACCTGCGGAAAAACCGAGGCTCAAGGACAAGAAACGCTTATTGGTTTTCTTTGCGACAAAGGCAATCAAACTACCGATTCCGGTACTTAATCCCGCAAATAAGGTAAGTAAAAAAGGAAACATAACCTGACCCATATTCTCACGACCTTTCTACCAGTATACGATACCGGTTATTTTATGTTACTATTTCGAATCATATAATATTTTCCTAAGGTTAGCAATCGCTAACCTTAGTTAATAATAACATTATTTGTCAAAAAAAGCAAGACTTTTTTCACTGTCTTGCTTTTGTACTTTTTCTTTACAGTCTTTTCTTTGCCATCATATAATAAACACATATTTTATACCCTGCATACCCATACATATGATCCAGTCCCGTATAAGTATATCCAAGGTATGCTTCCTTCATCCCCGCATCCTTTAAATACTTTGTCCCGATGGTAACCATATTGACGCCGATATGCCGTCCCCGATGGCTTGGTTTTACCGTAGTACAGCCTACGCTTCCGAGCCCCTCTCCTTCCGTTTCCAGATTCACAAATAAGGTTCCTACGACTTCCTCTCCGTCTGTAGCAATCAGTACCTTCGGATTCTGCTTCCCCTCTCCCCGGTATAGTTCCTCGTTTTTATAATACTGTGTAAACTCCCCGTACGCCGCATCGGTACATGCATACACCTTCTCTGCATCCTCCTCCGTGGCAAACCGGTAGCAAATCCCCTCTACCGTATCTCCTACGTTATACTCTTCCGTTACAAACTCCGACAACGGAAACCGCATGTCAAAACAGTTGCAGTCCCAGGAATGGGTATATCCCCGCTTCTCAAAAAACTCGCTTGCCACAGTATCCAATCCCTCATACAACCGCTCATTCACCGCATCCGTATACCGTTTGCTTGTAGGTACTCCCGGCATCAGGTAATCATATCCGGCCCCTACGGTTACCTCTTCAAAACCGGCATCCCTGACTGCTTGTTCTGCTTTAGAAAGCAGCTCCAATCCGATGCCTTTGTTTCGGTATTCCTGATCTACACAGAGCATGAGAATCGTATTGTTATGTACAACGGCAGAACCGATTAAAACATTCTGTCCGTTGCGTTTTTCAATCACTTTACACTCTTTATTTTCTAAAATATTCCGTACTGTGGCGTCTTCCCGCACAATAAAAGGGAAGTTCCGGCGGAACAAATCGATCCATTCACTTATCATTCCGAATCACCTTTCTATCTTCCATACAAGCGCTACTCCCTCTCATGAGCTCCGTACTTCTTCCTTTTATCAAACAACAACTGTATCAACGATTTATAATACGGAATAAACACTCCCGTATCAAGCATAGCAAAAATCTCATCTATGGTGGCCCACTTCACCCGTTGTACCTCCGACTCCTGTAGCGTTAGCGTATCGATATCCACTTCCTTTTCAATCAAATAAATATCATCGAAACCCTTGTCAAAATTAATGGTCAAATGCGGACGTACTCCCTGTAAATCCAGTTTCAGACCGATTTCCTCAAGCACCTCCCGCTCTGCGGCATCCTGACTGGAATCTCCCATGGTGGCACTGCCGCCCACGGTAATGTCCCACATATTGGAAAAGCCTTCCTTAAAGGGCTGTCTCTGCTGAATCAGCATCTCACCTTTGCTGTTAAAAATGCATACATGCACCACCATATGATAGCTGTCGGCTGCAAACTCCGAGCCCCGTACCATGGTTCTCCCTGTTTTGATTCTGTCCTTATCGTAAACATCCCAAAGTTCCATTCTTATCCTCCTGTCAAGTTCCTATTTCATGTTCCAGTTTGCGATAAATCGTCAAACGCATGGTCAGATAGCAGGCCAGTCCGCCGACCACATTTGAAATCGGCTCTGCCATAAATACTCCTTTTACTCCAAAACCTATCATCGGCAACAGCAAAGTCAACGGCACCACGATGATTGCCTTCCGAAGCAAGGAAAAGAAAATCGCGTGTTTGGCATCTCCCACTGCCTGAAATACCGATTGCCCGGCAAACTGAAGCGCCATAAGCACAAACCCGAAGAAATAAATTTTTAACATTGCAATGCCCGGTTCTATCATTGCCGCTTCGTCCGAGAAAATACCGAACCAGAAGCGAGGAAATAGAAGAATCAAAATCCAGGCCACCATCGTATAGGCAGCTCCGACAACCGTATTAAACCGTATGGCAGACTTCGTTCTCCCATAGGCCTTTGCCCCGTAATTAAAGCTGATGACCGGCTGGGCTCCGTTTACAATACCGAACACCGGCAACATCACGATTTCACGGATGGAATTAGTCACTGTCATAATACCTACATAGGTATCTCCGCCGTAGCTTTGCAAGGTGGAATTGCACGCCACCTGTACCGCACAGTTCGTTCCTTGCATAATGAAGTTCGCCATACCCAGCTTAAAAATCTCTTTCGTAATCCGCTTATCGATTCTGATATTCTGCATCCGAAGGGGTATCGCTGTCTTTTTTCCAAACAGAAACCGTAAAATCCAAACAGCGGAACATGCCTGACTGAGCACCGTTGCAAAAGCCGCACCGGCTACGCCCATATCAAACACAAAAATGAAAATCGGGTCCAATATAATATTTACCACAGCACCGATCACAATGGAACACATACCAATTTTCGGAAATCCCTGGGCATTGATATAACCGTTTAACCCGGTAGACAGCATGGAAAATACCGTTCCCAGCAAATAAATCTTCAAATACTCGCCGGCGTATACAAAAGATGCTTCACTGGCACCAAAGGCAAACAGAATCGGTTTATGGAACAAATACCCTGCTGCTATCAAAAAGACGGAACTGCACAGCAAAAGCCCGAAAGAAGTCCCAAGGATTTTTCCTGCTTCTTCCTCATCCCCGCGACCTCTTGCCATGGCAAACAACGGTACTCCACCGTTTCCGAACAATGCGGTAAAGGCCATAATCAGCGTAATTACCGGAAAGGTCAGACCCACACCGGTCAGTGCCAATCCCTCTCCGCCTTCCATATGTCCCAAGTAAATCCGGTCCACCACATTGTACAAAAGCTGAACCAGCTGGGCTATGGTCAACGGTATTGCCTGGGCTACAATACACTTCCACACCGCACCTTTGGAAAAATCGATTTTTGATGTCTTGCTTTCTGTTCTCATATCCGTCACTTCCTACACTTCATACCGGCCAAAAGCCCTCTGTCATGTATTATACACCCGCTCCGAATTCCTTGCAAGAACATCCGCATTCGGTCATTCATTCTGTCGTACTACCTGCTGCTCCTTGATTAACGGATAAAGATAAAGTTCTCTTCCTTCCAAATCACACCGATGCATATCCACAGCGCTGATGCAATTGTTTTCATAGGTAGTGTAATAATAAATCCCCTTGTCTGTATTCATACAGGAGGTATACGCAGTTATCTCGTAACTACCGTCCGGCAGACGCACACAGCCCCGCTGCTGTTCCACCGCCCCGAGAATATGAAAAAACTGGCTGATGCTCTCGTTTTCGCTCTCCCCGGATACGGAATTCAACTTTACAAAGGCAGCCCGGACAAATCGGGAGGCTGAGGACAAATCCCCCGGAAGGCCGATGCCTCCCATTCCTCTACTGTAAGTTGTCAGAGAAACATCTCCGAACCGGTTCTCCGGGGTCCGGGGTGTCAGATTGATATAATCGTTTAAATGTGTCATGTGATAGTCAAAGGGTGGATTATTGGTCAAAACTCCAATCGGATTCTCATGAATATGAAGCCCATCTGCCATAGACTCCACCGTAATTGCGCCTTCTCTGTCGGCGATGATCCAGTGAAGAGGTGATAGCGGGAACTTGTCACTGAAATTAATATTACAAAGATTAATTTTCTCCAGTAATATTCTTGCCTCCGATAAATCTTTACACTGAGACAAAATCCACGGAACAAACTCAAAGGGAGCAATATTGTCCTTTCCCTCCGTTCGCGGAAAATAATACGCATTTCCCGGAAAATTTAAGCCTGCCATAGAAAGACCGTGCTCGTTCGTAGCTTCATAATACAAGGGATAATTGTCAACCACCGTTGCCATGCCGATGATGGCGTAGTGACTCTTTATAGAATCCTTGGTTCTAAACTTGAATTCATAATTCCGTGGAGTAATCGTTACATTCTCCTCATAGGTATACTCCAAATCAAGAGTACGCCCAAAATAATGGTCTTTTGTTTGATAGGTGATTGCCGTGCACATACTACCTCCGAATACATACTGTGATTTTGTAGTTACTCTTAGCATTCCCATGTAGTATTCTCTCATTCAAACCGACACAATCCCTTCACATACAAAAAAGGTGTCCCATCGTCATCATTGACATACGGGACGCCTAACATTTAACAGTTAATCTGAATTGTCATATCGCAACGTTCCTTTACATCCATCCCATCAAAGTACCGATACTCCATCGGAATCCACTCCACAAAAAAACGTTTCGCAAGCTCCGGCGAATTTCTCTTCATAATCCGCACCTTCTGCAGTTCCGGAGATACCTCCAGGAATACCGAAAGGTTATAGTGCTCTGCCAAATCCGGGTGCATACTGTAAGCGCCTTCGATGATATTCAGTCCGGATGGTACTTTCCTTTCTGTCGGCAAAAGGGTAAATGTTCCACAGTCAAACCGGCGATATTCCACCGTCTCATCTTTTGATAACGGCACCAGAACCTCCGCAAGAAAGCGCTCTCTGTCTACATTGCCTCCCGGCTCCGCAAAACGTTCCGGCGTCCTTTGCTCCGGACGCAAAAAGAAATCATCCATGTGAAACACCGTACAATCATAGACCTGACTCAGAAGCTTACTTAAGGTCGTTTTACCGCTGGCACTTCCACCTTCTACGGCAAGGATAACTCTTTCCTGTGCCAACATCCGGTCAATCCGGGCAAACAACGGAAGAAAACGTACATACTCCTTTCTCATCAAGCGATAGGCCGGTACATATTCGGCACGAAACCCTTCCGAGTGATGACAGGCCGGACAACCTTTTTCACGCCACTTTTTCAGTGCGTCTTCTACTTCAGCCTCCGGAAACGGAAGCGCATCCTCCCGTGCCAACTCGGAAAGCACTGCCAGCTTCTCCTCCAAACGCTCTTTGCCATCCTCCACAGGTGACCCGGATAGCACAAACAGCTTCGCAAAGGTATCCGCACCAAGCCCTTCCTTCATATAATCCAGATGTACTCTGCAATAATCTCCGTCCAACGGTTCAATTAACTCTCCTGAGGCAGGCCATGCCGTTTCCGCCTCTTTGCAAAGATAGGCTTTCACCGAAGCTACATCGGATACCAAATGCTCACACCCGAAGGAACTCTGATAGATAAACTTAAATAAATCCGTAACCGAAAGCTTCGGATACTTTTCACATTGCTGCAGCAATGCAATTTTTGTCTCTTCACGACGATTCATTCTTACAACTTCCTCTTTGTTTCTCTTTTATGCTTTTGAACGCTCCAAACGCTCCAGTACCATTACAATGATCGGAACCAGAATAATCTGCAAAATGATACCCGGAACAGCATTCGTCACCGCTCCTGCTAAGAATGCGGAAAATCCGAAACTTCCACCGGTAAGGCCCAGACAGGTAAACATTACTGCACCCCATACCAAACGCCCCGTAATCATTGCCACAAACAACGATACATACAAAGAAACCGGCTTCTTCGGCAACCGCTTATACAACAATCCCGCTATCGCACCATAGGTTGCCAGTTCAAAGGCCATGCAAACCGCCGTCGGGAACATCGGTGGCATTCCCAAGGTAGCAGATCGTAACAGCGGCGCAATCAATCCCACTGCTAAACCCCACGGCCATCCGCAAATAAAGCCGCACAGCAGCACCGGAATGTGCATCGGACAAAGCATGGCGCCGATTTGCGGAATCTGACCCGTAAAAAACGGTAACACATAAGCCATAGCCAAAAACAACGCTGATAATACCATGTTAAAAATCGGACTTTTCTTTTTCATAGGTAACTCCTTTTCTGTAGAACCTCAAATCTCGTTTGCGAGGTTCTCTTGTCACAAAAAAAGGCGTCATCCTCCCTTCTGGGAAAATAGCACCTTCTTAGTGTCAGTCATAAACATATTTTAAACACATGAAAGAAATCTCTGTCTGTATTTACAGCATGTGGATTTCTCCTATATGAAAAGAGCTTCTGCCCTTACGTCATCCTTCTGAACAACAAGGACAGTATACCATATCTTTCCACCCATTGCAAGAAAAAGAAAAGTTAATTTTTTACAATATTATCCACCTTAGAAAGCACATCCTCAAGCATTACCGACATGGTAACATCCTGTACGCCGGCGATTAGATTCTCACAACGATTCATCGGAATCAGGATGCGGATGGCATCTGCCTGTCCCACGGCAACCGCCATCTGAGGCGTTACCTCTCCGTACATGGAATCCGCCACAACAATGCCAATAGGTCCGATAATGACATCTGTTTTGCGGCATGCCACAACCACCGGATTCTCCCCTGTTGCCGCCTGCTTCGCTCCGGCTTTAAGCATAGCTGCCGTGGCCGCGGCATTGGTTCCCACCGCCGTAATCTGCACCTGCGGATACCGTGTCGATATTTCCTTTACCAACTGGGCTCCCAGTTGACCGCCTTGTCCGTCAATAATTAAAATATTCATATAAACCTCGTATTGTCATAGAATTATTATCAGTATAGCATATTCTCCGTCGCTATGCAAACGCCACCATGCATTTTCAATTAAGAAATCGCCTTCTCTAAAAACAACTCCATCGGCTGTTCATAGCCCGGCACCGTCGGTACAAAGCCACCGCAGTCCTTATATCCCAGCTTACGATAGAAGTGCTGAGCCTCCTCGTCGGCCTGAGTGGAAGTCAAAAGCATACCGTAGCCCTTCTCCTTCATCTCCGCCTCCCAATGCTCCATTAGCAGCCGTCCGTAGCCTTTCTTCTGATGTTCCCAAGCCACAAAAAGCAACGTGCAAAAAGGCGTGTTGTCCCAGAATAAATTAAAACGAAGTAAGCCTACCGGATTCCCGTCTGCTTCCAGTACATAGCCCCGCTCATCGCGAACCTTACGGGCGAACTCATCCTCCGGCAAATGTCGGTCAAGACTATACCAAAAGGACTTATCCTCTAATGCCATATATCTGATTTTTATCATAACTTCCTCCTAAAAAAGCGGAGCGACTGCCTACCAAAAAGAGCAGTCGTCCTTACTTTTCATTACATTCCAACTACAGCGACATATCCAAAATCGCTCCGCCTACATTGCCGGAATACTTTACAAAATACTGCACCTTGGACAAGTCTACATTGCCCATATCCACCTCCACCACATTGGCCTCCTGAGCCTTGGCAAAGTCTGCGGACTTCTCTCCCATGCTTGACGAGAGTTCATTCGCCTCCTCATTCAGCTTATCCATCTTCTTGCGGAACTCCTCTTCCTCTTCTTCGTCCCACAGAGACTTTCTCTTATGACGCTCTGCCTGCAGGGCTATGGTCTGGGCCATCTTTGCCGCCTGATACAAATCGCCGTCATACTCCATCACCTTTTTTTCGTCGCTTGGCGGAACAATATCGCCCTTTGACATGGCACGAACCACCGCCATAATCTTGGCTTCATCAATGGCTTGCTTTTCTTTGGCGGCTATCTGTGTCTTCTCTGCTGCCATATTAGCCTCCGCAAACAGCATGGCATTGTACTTCTCCCGATCCTTTAACAACTGCTTCCGGGACGCCTCCGTCAAAATCAGTTCACTGCCCTCTTCGGTCTTTATAAGCTCCGCATTCTTCGCCTCCAGGGCCTCATGTCCCTTGGGAATCCGATAGGCCTCATAGGTATGAAGAAAACCGGACATGTTGTTGCTCACACAACTCATACTTTGCCCTCCTTTGCCAACGCGGTAAAAGGATCTCCTTTACCGGATTCAAAACGTACGGGAACTCCGTTTCCCGCATAAAATGTCTTATCTTATATATCGGCAAAAGTAGGGGAAAAATGTAGACTTCTCTAAGAAATCTCCTTTCAAAACAGGTGTATAAAAAACTTGCAAAATTGTACAGCCCTGTGTTATACTATCTTTAGAAAGAGCAACCGCCACCAAGGTGGTTGACCTCACTTAGTAGCAAAAATGCCTACCTCGCACCGGCAAGTACAAAGGTAGGCATTTTTATTTTCGCTTGTTATTCCTATCTATGTAGGCAAGCAGTGTAATGAGTAACGTTCCGAATAAAATCATTAAAGAAATTGCTTCGTAAATAGTCATCATACGCACCACCTCCCTTCCGTAATTGTCCGGGAGGCTACCACCCTGTACACGATTGCTCTATCATTATTATATCATGATTCGAACAAACGTTCAAGTGATTTTCTTCGTTTTCTCTTTTATTTTCCCGTAAGTTCCTTTATCTCCTTCCGCTCTCTATAAACACTTCGCGCCAAAAGCACACCACCATAAATTAAAATCGAGACAAACAGAATAAACATAAAATCTCTCCCCGAGGTATAGGTGCTCGGACGGTATCCTGCTACGATTACATGAGCAATACAGTAGGAAATCGGATAGTACAGAATCGTCTCAATCACAGCTTTTCCCTTTGCCTTGTGTCTTACAAACAACCATACAACAAACAACACGCCCACACATACTACCGCAAGCACAAAGTAATAACCAAGCACATGTCTCGGCAATGTAATGACACCGCCGCTTGTTACCGGCTCCCCGTACACACAGACATCCTCGCGACCGTCATTGGAAGTATAATATACCGAAATCTCCTCTGTGACTCCCTTCTGAATCGTCACAGATTGTGCACCGCTCTTCGAAAACCATTGACTCCAAAGAGCGGTCCATGCCTCTATCTGATAATACCGCACTCCCTCGGCAGTTCCCTCTTCCCAACCGCTGTAAGCATCCTCCACGCAACGATACTCCGTCACCCGTTCATCAAAAGTAATGGTGATGCTTTCGTCACCGTTTTCCTTTATGGTAAACAAATTCGCTTCATACGGAAAATATACCGGGATACTTAAGCAAGCAAACGCCGCCACGAACAACGCCACCAGAAACAGACCGGTGCACATCATTGTTTTCACTTTCTGTTTCCGCAACTTACGCTGTAAGTTTACAAGAGGCATCACATCAGCCCTACTATCAGATTCCTCCCCGCCATTCATACCTTCTGTGCCGTTCTTCTGCGCCGAAACCGTATCCGGCGTCTGCGACAACCTCATCTTTTCGTACTCTTCCTTACACTCGGTGCATCCTTCCAAATGCTCCTTCACAAACTCACCGGTATCCGCACTCACCATATCCTCCGCATACAGCGGCAGCAGATCGCGTACAATACTACATTCATTCTTCATAATCACTTTCCTCCAATCCTTTTATTAACATAGTCCGGGCACGGTGATAGGTCACGCAGGCCCAATTGTCCGTCTTCCCGAACATCTGCGCAATCTGTTTAAAACTCAATTCCGCATAGGTTCGCCACATGAAGACTTCCTTGTAAGGCTCCGGAATCCGGTGCAACAAGTCTTGAAGTTCCTTTGCGGTTTCCTTCCGGGCAATCCGCTCTTCTACAGATGTATTCGAATCGGAAATGTTTAGCAGTTCGGGCGTGTCTATATTCTCTGTTTTCCCGCTGTTCTTCAAAAAAGAATAATAACAGTTTTTCGCAATCTGGCACAGCCACACACGAACCTCGCACTCTCCGCGAAACTTATGAATTGCCTTTACGGCCTTAAAGAACGTATCGCTCGTCACTTCTTCCGCTACATGCGCATCTCCCGAAAGCCGCAACACATACCGATATACAGCCTTAAAATAGGTATTGTACAGTTCTTCAAACTCCACGACCCTATCACCTCCTTTCCCTTATAAGACTCCGGAAAGCAGAAAATCTTACAAGAATTTTTCAAAAAAATTATTTTACAATCTCTGGTTTCTTTTTCCTATCGTAATGGTTCGCTCTCTGTCCCCCGGTGCGGTACACCTTAGTTCCACCACATAATCATTTTCCGTTACCTCATGGACCACATACCATCTTCTTCGATCATCCAAGTAATAGGCGTCTTCACCATTCACCGACCTCCAAAGCGTACGACTGCCTCCCAGTAGCCACAAAGGCGATAGCGCAATCGCAAAAAGTGAAAGATAACTTACCATAAACTCATAGGTCATAGCAGAGAGATACCACTGACTTCCGATATAGTAAATTGCCAGTAAGAAACATTGTCTACGGAATTTCCAGTCAAAGGACCGACGCTTTAAGTGACGGTATTTGGTTCGGAAATACAACTGGACCGCAACAGACGTGTCCCCCCATGCCAAAACAAGTACCGCAACAATGCCCAGCACCGGATCCCAATAAGTAGCCGTTTCCTCATGATGTATCTGCCCATATCCGCAAAGAAGCAGAAATAGTGTGTTACAGACCAGTGCAACCATGAATATAAGCAGCTTTGTTGTTTTTTTCATATAGATACCTCCGTCCGTTTGAAACAAAAGGACCTGCCGGGGCAAGTCCTTACAACTTTACAAACTTTGATTAATATAAGTTATCCTCCCATACTAATTATCTTTGTCGTTGCGACTATTTCATTATACTAATTTTTCTCTTCTTTCGTCAAGTTTCAATGTAGTTTCGGTGCTCCTCCCAATCATTCTCACTCAACACCTTAAAGTCCAAGATACCTTCTATGCCATCGGTACTTTCCGCATATCCCCAGGAAAACCCGGCAAGGAACGTCAATTGATTGTCATTCATTCTGGAAGGCGGATCTACAAGATAGGTATGCGCCGTCCAAATCAGCTTCTCGTTATTCCTTAAGTTACTGCAAGGGGCATCAAACAGTTCCGCCGGATATCCCACACAAAAGTACGGCGGCACTGTACCGACACAATCCAACTCATATCTGACATTGACACTCTCTTTGCCGTCAACTGTATTGTACTCTTCCCATCGCATAATCTGAATAAAACCGCAATATCTCTCATATCCCTGTAAATTCAAATCATCAAAATACGCATGAATCATCGGATAACCGATACATTGATTCACATCAAATGGCACATTTAACGCACCAAAGCCGGACTCCTCCGGATTTTCCATTGCCTTATAGTCAACGGTTATATAATTGGTCTTGTTCCGTAATTGAAATGGGATGGAATATTTCATTTATACAGTACCTCCTTCTTCTGCCAACCGGGTATATTTCTCCACAAACTCCGTCTTCGCCAGCATATATTCCTGCCGGTTGTCTCCATACCGTAACGCCAGCTTCTGCTTCAGCTCGCTGTATTCCTTCGCCGCCTCCGGATGCTCTCTCAAATATTGCGCAAACAGCAACTCCGGTCTCGGTACCTCATTTTCCCTGATATGTATGTAGCACTTATATTGCTCCACACCATCCACCGTATAAGGCACCACAAAATTCATGCAATTCTTCCTCTGCTTCGTCTTATCCGGGTACTTCGTACATAGATACCCCGCATCCGACATCCGCTTGCAGAAGGCGTCCAAATCGATATCTTTCTTCAAAATCGCCAGGATATCTACCGTTGGTTTCGCCAACATCCCCGGAATCGAAGTACTGCCAAAATGAAAAATGTCCTCGATGCTGTCGCCGGCTGTATGCCATAGTTTCTCTTTTTCTTCTTCAAAGATAACTGTCCAGTTCGGGTCATATTCCCGTAGCAGGACAGGATAAGAAGCCAATTGGGCTACGGTGATTTCACTTTGACTGTCCATGTTTTTCAATTTCCAAGACATAAACACACCCTCCTATGTCTTTACACATTTACTACTCTTACTCCAATGATAGCACAGAAATACGGGCATGTCTAGGTGGACGAAAAGTGCCGACGCAGTCATTCCCATGCAAAGTAAAAGGACCTGCCAATGCAAGCCCTCTTCATCACCTAATACTCATCATAACTACGACTTATCTTGAAGCTTTTCTAAAATCCTCAGCACGTCCGGCTGTGTCGGAACAAATTTTACTCCTCGCTTTAACATTCCTAATACCTTACGTGCTTTCTGTTCTACTTCTCTTTTCTTCTTCTCTACAATGTTCCTGTACTTCTCGATTCGGGTAGATAACGGTATCAACCAATAAATCCCCGTAACCGAATCCTCAAAGCAATAGTAATGCGGTCTGTTCTCCTCTTTGTTACCCTTTAGATACGGTTCCTGCATATCCGCAAAGAACTTATCCTTTACAATATAAAAACCTGTTCTTTTCATATCTACACCTCACCCTTTGTAAAAAAAGTCCCCCACTTTACAGCGGAGGACTACACTTGAAACCCAACCATTTCTATACCGCATATTGGTCAGCGGTAAACTTACTTTCTATATTGATAACAACACGAAAGTATGTTCTTGTCAAGTGCACATTACTATATTATGCACGTTTCTCAAAAAAACATATCCCCTCAAGCCCGATAATCCGTCGCCTTATAATTTACCGCCGCCAAAAGTCCCGATATCTGCGCCTTAAAATTTGCCGCATCCTGATTTAACACCTTGGTTAAAGAACCGTGTGTATCGTTCATACCGTAGGCAATGTAAGCCGGACGCATCAGCTCCTTATACCGTTCCACGGCCGCATTCACCGACCGGGCATCCGTAACATCCACGTTCGTAAACAGTTCCGTGATATTGTTTTTCAAAGCTTCATTGGTTGCGGACTGAACACCCGCAGTCATGCCTTGAACCTTCGGCTCATAATACTTCCCGGTGAGGCGGCTGATCTTCGCTCGCAACTCATTTATGGCCTCGATTTCACCGTCACTTAATACTCTGGCAATTCCGTAATACTCCGACAGCCCTTCATACTCCGTCTTTACATAATTACCGTTCTCAAGTGTCTGACGCTCCAAATCAATCAATGCCTCATTGTATTCCTGCATCGCCCGGTTCACCACCGCTGCCTGCTCCTTGGTAAGCCGCTTATCGGCAAAGGCTCTTACTCCGCTTTCCGCAATCCCCATTTCCGCATAATGCTTGTAATCAATATTGGCATTCTTTCCGATTCCGCAACCGATGCTGTCCGTTGCCGACTTCAACATCATACGGCACTGTTCCAACTCATCCTTGCTGAATGTCACGCCACCAATCTTATAATTGCCATCCGCAGAAGTCCTCGGCACAGTATCCCGGAAAAACAAATCCAACGAGTACTCACACGTCCGTTCCAGCTCCCCCACATGCTTTAGGTCGTCAAGAGAAACACTGCTTTCATAGCTTCCCGCTTCCTTTGAAATCAGCACCAAATCCTTACTTTCGGCTTTTAACTGCTCCCAGTTTTCCTTGATTTTCTCCGTATTCAACCGACGCGCGATCGGCTGAAGCTGCGGGCGCACCAAATTTGCCTCCGGCTTATTCAATGAAAATAAATCAATCGCCATATCCTTGCCCTCCTTGCAATGTCAATCGGAATCCTTTCCTTTTGCATCTGTTACTAATAATATCGGCTGAAGGGAAAGGGTTGTTAATCCTCAAAACAAAAAGACCCCAATCCAAGCAGATTAGAGTCTGATTGTTATGAACAGAGATGGTGTTTCTTCTCCTTATATTGCTCTATTTCCCCATATACAACTTCAGTTTCTCCATACTCTGTTTCACCCTCTCATTATCGCGAAAATGCTTCCTGTATCCCGGATTCCGCATTACCCCAACCAGTTCTTCCCGGAATTCTTCCAAACTCACCAATGCACCGTTTGAGATAAACCGGAGTTCCTCTCCCAAATCACCGAAGAATGCGGAATCTCGTAAAATATCCTCTGCATGAAGCACATTTTCCACATAAGCTTCAAAGCACTTTGCTGCCTCTTCTTCCTCGCCGGAGTGCAAATAGTAGTCCGTCATTTGCGTTGCTCCACGATAAAACGGAATCCCCAGTTCCTGTTCCATCCGGCACATCATTTCCGCATATGTCCGCTCTTTTTCCCTGTCCTCCGTTGCCACCGCAATCCCTGCCATGCGTGACAAACAAATCAAGGCATTCTGTACACACTCAAACAAGAACTGCTCACATTCCTTCCGGGCGGCCTCGTAATCCTTCTTCACATACAAAAGTAATGCCTTTAAATGTCTGGCATTAAAGTCAAAGTCCGAGATTGTGGCAAGAACGTTTTCAGCATCTTCAAACCTCTGACTTGTGAGGTAAAAGCTTGCAAGATAACGTTTCGCTTCAAACTTCATCTCGTCCTCTTCAGACTTGCACAGTTTTAACAAAAGCTCCTCCAGGATTTGCATCTGCTCCTTGGTTATCACTCCCTGCACCTGCAACTTCGTGAGCCGCTTCGCACATGCCATCGTAAGCAGTTCGGAGTTCGGATACTCCCGAAACTTTTCCTTCCAATACAACATTTCTGCATCGGCTCCCTCTGTCCGCCCGATTTCCTCTGCGGTATCCCCGAACGCCTTCACCTGTTCCGGTGATAACTGTTCTTCATAAGAAAGCAATGTGTTTAAATCGGTATGCAACGCCCGCGCAAGAGGTGCAAGCAGCATAATATCCGGCATGGAGCTGTCCGTCTCCCACTTACACACCGCAGGCTCCGAAATTCCCAACAGATTCGCCAGTTCCCTCTGTGTCATATTTGCCTGCTTCCGCAACCGGCAAATCCGCTTTCCAAATGTCTCAACCGCCATAGTCTCAGCCTCCTTTTCCTCAACTCATTTTGTTTCGAATAGGATCCTATGGCTTTATTATAGCATGGAAGATGGGGTGGGACAATTGAGGGGAAGTTAAGTGTGGGTTAAGAGGTGATAACCTTGAAGAAAGAATGTAAAATATATCCTCCTCCACATAAAAAGTCCTCCGCTATACAGCAGAGGACAAGACTTACAATCCAACCATTTCTATACCGCATATCGGTCAGCGGTATACTTACAACCCGACCACTTATATCCCGCGTATCGGTCATCGGCACACTTACTCTAGACATCTAACCCTGTAATATACTTCTCTACCTTAGCCACGAGATAGCCTGCATTCTCCACCTGCTGTCTTGTCTCTTCCTTACTGGCAAGATAAAAATCATCGTAGTCGGAAGCATTTCTGATTTGCTCCGCGCGGGCAACCTTCTGATAATCCTCCGGAGTAAATGTTCCATCCCCTTTATAAATAAAAGTAAGATTAAACTGCTTTAACGCACCGTTATGTGTCATTACCTCTATCAGTTCCGTAGCAAGCAACGCCTTAATACTTTTCTCTATTGCATAAAATGCTCTGTTGTTGGCCGATTTAAAAGATCCTTTCTCCAGTAATTCCTTTGATTCCTCTAACAGTTCTTTTGCCCGCTCAAAGCGAAGCTTTGCCAAAATCATTCCCTGTTCCTTATCCATACAAAACCTCCCCCTCAGTCGCAATGCTCCTAAAATACGGATACCAAGTCTTCTTCTCTTCAAACTCATCATACGGCAGGCAGACAAAATTCACAATAGCAAAATGCTTCATTGCCAATTCCGTGGCTATCGCCGCCAACTTCTCATCATACTTCTTTACTTCCAAACGGTCACTCTTTGTCAAAAGCGCAATATCAATATCCGAATCTTCCGTATAATCACCTCTCGCACAAGAGCCGTAAAGAACCACCTCTACCAAGTCCTCCTGCATCAAGTCACGGACCAGATAGGTGCTTTCTGTTTTTACGGCATCGATTAAGTTGTCATTCAAAACTGTATCGTACATATCTAGCCCTCCTTTCGATTCTAATATAAGTATAGCACAAATAATTATTTGCTAGCAATACCTTTTGCATGAAATAATCCTATCTACAAAATAATACATTCCCCATCCTTACAGATTTGCGTGAGTTGCCTATCCTTAATCCGATACGCTTCTCCATACAGTGTCGTTTGTCCGTTCTCAATCATGATATAACTACCGTCATTCATAGCAATGATTTCATGACCCACACTATCCTCAAAGGTAATGTCCTCTATTAAACGCATCCCGTCCAAATACTCATCTCTAAGCTTTTGAAAATGCGGATAAATATTGATATTTGTTATGCCAAGACCCGGAATCCACCGTTCATAAAGCGGGTCAAGTGCCTCTCCTTCCAGCTCCGGCCCGGCATAAACCATATCTGCACAATTCATGGAACCCGCACTCCACGCGACCAAAATCCCCTTAAACCCTAACAAACGTTCCTTCAAACGAAGCTGCTTCATGAACCTGTTTTGTGTCGGCACATGTCCCCCTGCCAAAATAATCACATCCATATCCGGTAAGTTTTCAATAATGTCCGGGTTTCTATCATCACACTGTGCAAGATACGAAACACTCAGCCCGCTCATCGGAAGCGCTTCTTTTAAACATGCATATACACCATCATTCTTCTCATGGTTATCCGGATTCGCACAAACAATCAGCACCCTTGCATCCTGTGGCCAAATGGATTTCAATTTGTCCAACAGCCCATTCCGTTGAATCAGAACATCCGGTATTCTTTTCCCGTTCATCTTAATGGCTCCTCCAAGAGAGCTTGTCAACATTGCTTTCATAATACACACCTCCGCAAATCCGATTTATTTACCTATACTGACACAATTCATACGCAGTTTTCATATTCGTAATAAGCTGCTCGCATTCTTCAAGGCTTTCTCCACTCGCCAGTTCTTCTCTGAAAAGCCAAATGACCGTTTCAATATACAAACAGCGCAATAAAGTCTCACAGGGAATACCAACGCTTTCACCAAGACTTTTCACAAAATCAATGATGATCTCCTTTGGCTCTGAGACTAAGTCGTCTCTGAATTCATCCAGTATAAATCGCGACAAATCAAATACCGGGTCACCTGCTACACCTTTAGGGTCAATCACCGTATAGCTACCATTTTCATTCTCAAGTATATTTTCGTGGTGTAAATCGCCATGTAACAGAACATTGCGTGAATACTTCCTACATATCTCTTTCAGCATGCTCTCGGCGCTTTCAAGATATTGACGTAGTTCTTCACAATCCTTACGATTTTTTGTTCCTTCCTTTCCCGCCTCAAACCATTCGGTATATGCAGGGAATACACTGTCCGGCAAGTCAGGTTTGTGTAATTCCTTAAATATGGACCCTACAATCTTTATCCGTTCCTCACGGCATGCACTTTCATATAACGTATCCGCAGGAATAATTCGTTCCATTATATAAACCTTATCCTCAAGTGAATACTCATAAAGTTTGCAGAAATTCTCTCCTTGGAACTGTATTAATGACATTATTTCTTTTACATCTTCATAAAACTCATTGTTAATAAGAATTTTGAGTATTACTTTCCCATACCGTTTTGAAATCGCATAAAAAATCAGACTGTTAACGGAAAGCGATTGCTGAAATGTTATTTCGGACAATTCCCATTGCTCTTTGTATTTTTCAACAACATGAATTCGCTCGTTATATCTTTCCGCACCTAACTTATTTATAAATCGTTCCGCTTGCGTATATGTCAACAAATCAATCCCGCCTTCCTAAGTATAATGCCATAATTATACCAGAATGCTAAGGCAAATGCCAGTGAAAAGCTGGATTTCACAATAGCCATGTTAAATAAGTGTGGGTGGGAGACTTCCCGTCATAAGCCCCCCCTATTTGCCCCTTGGCCAAACAAAACAATCCGACCATTTATATCCCACATACCGATTAGTGATACACTTACAAATCTACATGTATCAAGTCTCTTCATCTTGTATCGGAGTATGAAAAGGCTTCGTCATTTCTAAAAACTCAAAAATATCAAAATCATAATTAGCATTCACATTGCTTTCTTGTTTCAATTCATACTTTCTATTTGCCTCTTCTTTCTTAAATTTGCAACCAATATAATTCTTTCGCTCATCTCGCAATTCTTCAGTTTCATAAGTTACCTTTTTAAGTAGCACCATTTTTTCACTACCCTTTACGCATTCATAACGGGAAGAGTTAAACGACATCACATTATATCCATCTGTTTGAACACTATCGTATATAATCCCACCAATTCCAATCTTTCTAAATATATCTGCTATAAATTGCGTTATATGATAGTCTTTACGTTCCTGTACCGGAATAGAAAAAAGATTTTTAAACGAATACATAATATTCAGCTTAATTATCTCACACCTATTTTCTTCTTTCTTCAATGTTTCTTCTCTAAAGTCTAAATAGACTGATTCATCTTTACATAAGATTTCCGCCACTGTACATATTTGACCAACATAAGACTTTATCTCAGCAATAGCAGTAGTCTCCTTACTCGCTACATATAAAAAAGAGCATCCTTCCCGATTAAACCTACCGGCAGAAGCAAGGCATGGTGGTGGCGCAAGCACCTCCTTGTCTATATAAGGAAATGAAATTTCTTTTTCAACCTCCCCAAGTAATATCTGCTCTTTATTTCCCCCTTCTCTAGCTCGATAAAACACCTTATTATATATATTTACTTTTGGCAAAAAATCTAATATCTCCCTAAAAAACAACACATATTTTTCTTCTATCTCATAGTAATTTTTACTATTTAAATCATTTTTTATGTTGTTAATCACTAGTGATTCTGCATTCTTTAATGGCTTTGTTGCATGTGAATCAAGGAATAATTTATAGATACTTTGCACTCCATTATTTTCTGAAGAGGTAAAAATTGAAACATCGCCCAAATCTGTTTTTTTAAGCAATACAACCATAAATTCATATGCCGTATTAGAATCTAATTTATTCCTGAAAATTTCATTTTCTTCTACTAAAAACATTGGAGCAAACAGACCGGCGCCAACTACTCTTTTAAGAGAAATAAGTTGCATTCCATATTGATTATAAGAATAATGAAATCTAATTGCATCCACTATATCTTGCAGCAATTCATCATTATTACAAATATTTATGCCAAGATTTTTACCGCATATAGAGCAAATTTCCTTATTATCTCTACTTTGCCATCTCTCTAGATAATTAATAACTTTTTCTACTTTTATGCACTGCCTGCAAACATAGAATTCGTCCATATTTATATCCTCCTCATAGCATATCTTTTCTTTCCACCATTATATCACATCATATCCTGTTTTTAGGCACAAAAAAGCCCAGAGTTCTCTGAACATGAAAAAGGCACCTGCCGTTTAACAGATGCCGTAGTCAATTACTGTTCATCATACCTTCGTATTATCAGGCTGATGCCTTTGAATATAGGAAATACAATTTTTCAAATGGTCCTCGTCCTTAATCGGCTCCCATGATTTTCCTCCCCATAGTCCTTTTTCTACTTGTTCAACTAAAATTGGAAATTCTTTTCTAATCAATCTTGATGAAGTTCCAAATAACATTTGTCCTACCTGTGATGGAAGCAACTCCGTTCTTACCAAAACGTGAACATGATTATATGCCACTGTACTTTCAACTAATTCTACTCCTTCTTTACGCTCAATTACTTCCTCAATAATTTCTTTTAGCTTCGTACGTATTTCTTCACTATAAAACATGTTTTTCCTATATTTTGTTGCACCAATAAAATGATAATAATTTAGATATGCTCTATCCTCTGATAGCCGTTTCAACCTTTTTTCCTCCTTTTGCTTTATCCTCAATTGTGTCAACACTGCTTGTGTTGCTTTTTTCAATATCCAAAGTATTCCTAATGGTTATTCAATTATATACAAGTATCCATAAGGTGTCGTCACCTCTTCCTTTCCCTCTCCCAACCATTCTCCCTGTCCCTACATGCACATCCCCCCTTACCAATACTTGCCCAATCTCTTTTGTCCAGCATATCCTAGTCACAACAAAAAGAACCTCCGATAAGTCCTTCCTCGCTAAAAGCATAAACGGAGGGACTCGAATTTGTTAAGCACCGAGATAATCACTCATTTTAAAGGTTGCCCTTGGCGACGATGTCCTTGCCAAGTGGTTTTCCGAAGCCTTCTGTTAATATTTGGATTTTGGGATGAGGTGTCAGGGAGGTGCCGAGAACATCAAAAAGAGACTTATTCCCCTCTCTACACCCCTTCTCTCTCCCATTCCAATTCTCATTACATGAACACGCTTATCGCTCATATAACTCTCACTACTTCAATGCTTAAGTCAGCGAAATAACTCCATTACATAATTCTCTGAACCTGGTATCCTTGTATACCTTAGTCAGATTCTTATTATCCGCAAAATAAAGCATAAAATCAATTATCTCATTGATTCTTTCTCCATGCACAGGCGATTTAATTAATAACAAAATCTCTTTTGCATTATTGGCACGAATACTATTTCCCTCATAAATAGAATCCATATATCTCTTAAATATTTCCAGAAATAGTATTACCTGTTCCTTTGACAATATCTTAAAAAATGCATCATAATATTCTTTCCCTTTCGGCGATACCCCTTCACAATATGCAACTTCCTTACCGATTCTACATTCTGTTATAATTGAAATCAATTTTGCCTCTTGATCCTTAGGAATATCTGATGACTTAGATATATATTTCATAATGTCCTTGATTATTGGTGGTTCATTATAATAATTATCCCAGCTATAATGTGTAATTAGTAAGTTATCACACAGATTGCTAATCATAATACTTCGGTCCGATATCGTCAAAAAAGATAAGCCATCACATGCTTCAATAAAACCATACGCCAAATTTTCTTTTACTGCGTCTAAATTATTTTTGTAATACTCTTTCTTTTCTCCCAATGAATACTTAGTCTCAGATTTTGCATAAGGCCAAATCACTTTGGACACTGAAATAACATTCTGACGTACCTCATTAGAAGTATCTTCCGACAAATATATTCCAAACATAGCTACCAACAAATTCGATGCCATACCCGACGACAAATCCGCTATGGCATGCTGAAAAGATTGTAGCGTTGTAGAATCTAATGGTTCTGTCCTTCTCTTAATATTATCAATAATTTGATGTACTTGTATTGCCGACGCAGAAGGTACATCATTTATCACCTCAGTAACACAGGTCTTTAACCACCCCAATAATTCATATGAATTGATATCATATGAGTTAGGGTGAGAAGCCCCTATCTGATTTCTCATATCTAAAATGTGGCATAACTTCCGATAAACAATATCAGAAATCCATTCTAGCTTCTTCAATGTATCTAGCATAACTCTATCTTTCAAACCAGACAAATCATTTTCGCTTGTATACTGATCCCTATTTTTGTTATTACATGCCTGATCATAAAATGTATCTAGTCCATAATACACTATTTTTCTTCGTAAGTTTAAAACCACTTCGTTCCACACATAATTTAACGAAGCATCAAACAATCCAATTGCTGCACCTGCAACAAATCTTGACAAATAATATGCGTCTCGCTTTTGCTCTATTGGAATTTGATTCAATAAACTTGGCAACATGGCCATTACATTCTCTCTTTCATCAAACGAGGCTATAACATTTTCAGAAGGCAAACCTACAGATAATAAAAATGCCTCAAAACCATTATATGTTTCAACATACACTTCACTACTTTCTGTATTTACTATCTCACTTCTCACATTTTTTCTCCTTTGCTTCACAACTTTTTTTGTCATGTCCAAACCCTAACATATCTTTTTATAGTACATCAGATTTAATTATATCATTAAACAAATACAGCAATTATGAATAAAATAAGTTTTCCTACATTTCAAATTATTAAAATACATTCTTCTAACAATCAAACTCACTCATACCAATATGATATATCATTCAGTCTATCTATAATCCTTTCTTTGTCTAGTTTTCCTTCTTCATTGATTAGCCCCAACTCAACCAATCTGCTATACTGACCCACTGATATTCCCTTTATCCCCTCATTCAATAGACTTATTAGATAATCACGATTTGGTTCCCATCTATCTTTTAAATAATTTCCTCCTTTTCTTTTCCTTAGCCTTTCCGCTTCACGCTGAGCATCAAATTGCTCTCTCTTTAAACATTCTATAATTAACTCTTTCTCTTCGAGTTCTTTCTTATATTTGGCTTTTTCTTCTTCGTTCAAATTTGCTTTATTCATTAATTCGTTAATAATTTTATCCTTATCCTCTTCTTGATTTTGTATCTCCTCTGTTTTCTCGGAGCTAATCTTATCCAAATGAGAAATTTTGTCATTTAAACTATTTAGCTTTTCTCCGAACCTCTCCTCAATTTTTCCAAGTGTAACCGAAATATCTTTCATAAAGTCATACGATGAATTGTAAAACTTTGAACTTGTTTCGTCCGCCTTAAAATAGAAAAAAATAGAAATAAAAATTGAAAAGAATGCCAATAACATAGATAAGATACTCTCTAACGAAAACTCATTTTTAATTATGGAATAGCAAATCAAGCCGATAAACATAACACTTGCAATACCCCCTGCAATACAGATTGTTATTTTTATCGGATCATTCTTCCCTTTTGCATTTTCTAATTCGAGCAACTTATTTAATATTTCTTTATATCCTTCCAAATCCTTCTCATCTTTTTTAAACATATTTTTATCTCCTCTCCTTTGTATTTATTTTTCTACGTCAGAACTTCTCCTCAATCATCGACAAACTCATCTGTCGTATTACAACTCTCTGCTATTTCCTCTCCATTAGCGACAAACCGATACACTCGTTCTCTAAACATATCTATCATTACTTCTTCGAACTCCCAGAGATTCTTTTTTATATCCACAAAAGGAAATGCAGTTTCCCCATACTCCTTAATTTCTCCTTGAATCATGTGACCTCTATCCGTATCATCAAAGCAAAGATATCCTTCTTTGAACTTATCAGTCACATGGAGTACTACTTGCGCTCCACCATATGGGGAAGTTTTGATAAGATACAACGCCTTCTCGTTCGGCTGTTTACTCCTCTGCATCAGCACTCTTCTCCCTCTCCATATACTCACTACGCAAATCCATTAACAGCTTTCCGCTTGATTTCTGAAGTACGAAGGCATAGGTTTGTACTGAAGACCAGCCGTAGATTCCCTTCAACCACTGCTGCAAAGTCATTATTCCGTTTGCAGTTGCAACTTGACCATCTTCTTGTAATGTTGCTTCCTCCGTAGTTCCCTTTGCAACCAAAGCGTCCCCGACCTGCACTACTCCCCATTCCAGCATCTTGTCAATCTTCGGTAATACTTGCCTTGTGATATCACGTTTCTTTTCCTTGATAATGATGTCTTTCCTTACCACATCCACATAAAAATCCTTATACTCCATCACTGGCAAAATCCGTTTAACATCAACAAAAACAGACTCTCCCATCTTATACGGGCAAATTCTGTGGCAACTGATATCCACATGATTACTGTTTAACCATGCCACCGCAGATAATGTCTGTTCATCGAAATCAGAGGCAATTAAAATGATTCTCTGATGCACATTGAAATCCACAATTTCATTGTTGTTCACAAAGTCCGTCAGCTTTCTTTTCGCAATCTCCACCGAAGTCAATTCTTCCTTGCCAAACTCCGCCTTATGCTTTTCGACATACGGTGCAAACACATTTTGAATCAGTTCATCCGGTGTTTTAATTGTTGCACAACTAGCTGCATACCGGATTGCTTGGAATTCAAATGCTTCCTTTCTTCCCTCAATATCTTTTCTATCCCGTTTAATTTCAATCAAAACCAAATTTCCTGAATCATCAATCGCAGTCAAATCACTCCGTCCTAGTTTTTCGTTTTTCACTTGTTGCCCCACAACCAGCAAAGATTCCTCATCATCACACACCATATCGATATTTTTTCTAAGAATCTCTTCAATATCGCTTTCTTTCATCCCTAATTCCGCAAAAGTGATTTCTTCCAATTTCAGCGGTTGTTTATTGTCTAAACAATACATTCTTGTGCCTCCAATACATATCTACAAATGATTTTAAACCTTTAAATTGATTGTAACACATTAAAACATATTCGTCAATTTAAACTTCAAGTGTATTCCTGTCTTTTCTCAATAAAACTTCCATAGAATTAGTTCCTCAGTAGTTTTCACTATCCCACAATCTATTTTCTTTAGCCATTTTCCCAGTTGACTTTTATTAGATTTTCTTCTATAATTTATTTACAGGTTTAGACCAAGTACAATAGAAAGGAGTGCCGCCATGTCTGTTAAATTTTCAGGCTTCGATGATCTTCAAAAGCAACTAAAGAAGATGGCTGACGGTGCCAAAGAACTGGAGCGCACTAAAGAAGTTTCATTCAGCGAACTCTTCACCACCAAGTTCATGAGAAAGCATTCAAAATTTTCCTCTTTCGATGAGTTTCTTGATGCTGGAAATTTCAACGTTGAATCATCTGAAGACTTCGAAGTCATCCCTGATGATGTTTTTGACCGCCATGTTTCTGCATATACAAATTTCACTGATTGGGATGATATGTTAAGTACTGCAACCGATGAATACGTGTCCAGAAAGCTCGGTCTCTAACATTTTTAAAGTGAAGCAGTTTTTCGAAAAAAGATTGAAATACTGCTTCACTTCTTTTATTTTCTTTGTTTCATTGTTGACCACATTCTCTCCAAAATCTCCGGCACCTTTTGGGCACTTCTTGCTTTCTCCGACGATGTCCTTGACAAAAAAAGTGCCAATCCACTGGGATTGACACTAATGTTTTAGAGCGGAGACGGAGGGATTCGAACCCTCGTGCCCTTGCAGGCAAACTGATTTCGAGTCAGTCTCGTTACGGCCTCTTCGATACGTCTCCGTATATTTATGGTAACAGCTTACGCTGTAGTACCCGTTATTATGCGCCAACGGCGGTGAGTAAGAAAAGTTCTACTGCAATGCGCTCGTCGATGCGTCCGGTTTTGATTTGCTCCTCAAGCTCTGTTCCGTAGGTAATCAGATGCAGGAGCTGCGCTTTTGTAAAGTTCTTTGCCTGGGACAGGCATTTGCCTACCGCGAAAGGCGGCATTCCTGCTTTGGATGCAATAGCGGAACGGTCCAGTCCCTGCCGGTTCATTTCCGCTGCCTGCAATATCATATTGCACTGGCGCACCATAAGGTACAGCACCGTCATGGGCTTTTCCCGCACGGAAAGCAGGTCATGGTAAAGCTCTAAGGCAAGCTTCTTATTCCTTGCTCCCAAGGCGTCTGTCATGGCAAATATCTTTCCGGAAATCTGCTCCGTGGTCACCGTCAGGATGTCTTCCTTTGTCACCACTTCCCGATCGCCGATGTAGCAAACCAGCTTTTCGATTTCGGTCTCGATGTTCTCCATGTCGGTACCGACACGCTCCAAGAACAACCGCAAATCGTCTCTGCTGATTTTCTTGCTGTCTTTGTTCAAAAGCTGGGCAACCCAAACGCTTAAGTCGTCCTCGCTGAGGCCGTTCATCTCGCAGACATAGCCGCAGTCCTTCACAGCCTTAAACATCCGGCTTCGTTTGTCCACCTCGGACTCGTTAAATATCAGTACCGCCGTGTCCGGGAGGTTCGCAATCTCATCCGCAAAATCACACGCATTTTTAAAGGCTCCGGTATTCTCCAGAACAATGACGCGGTGCTCCGCAAAGAAAGGCATGGTCTCTGCCAGATTCCGGACTTCGTTCCAGTCGGTATCTTTGCCGGAGAACACGGACAAATTCATCTCGTCTCCCCCGCCAAGGGCTCCTGCCTTTAATTTGGAAGTATAGAGGCGGCGCAGATACATCTCCGTCCCGTAAAGCAGGTATACGGTCTTGTACTGCCCGGTTTTGATATGCTCCTTAATTCCCTTCATAGGCACTCCTTTAACATGGTACACCACAAACGAAACGGTACACTTAACGTACCAATCTATTGTACATGAAAGAGGGAAAAATGGCAAGAGGAAATTTTGTATTTTCAATGCAATTCTTCCAACTCTATCATACTCTTCAGTTCCACTCTTCTCCCATCCGTAAACACCAGCTCCCCGGCGTACCCATCCACCTTCTTCACCTTACCGGTTACCGTTTCATAGGCCCCGCCGGACTTCTTTTCGTCCGGTTTGAAATAAGTTACCGTTACTGATGGATGCTCCGACAAATGCTCCTGTAACTGCTGCAAACGAAGGTCCAGCAGTTCCTTGCTGTTTTCGTCAAGCTCGATTTCCTCCTCCGTCAGTCTGGCGGTCTCCTTAATAGCCGCTTCATGGCCGGTCAATGCCGCAAAGGGTGCAAACTGCGCCGCCCGGTCCAAAAGAGGCATCTGCGGATACTTCCGCGATACATGGTGCGGCAAATCTATAATATCGTCGTATCGATGCTCGTCGTCTCTCATCCCGATGTCCTCCTTTCCGTCGGTTCTTCGCTCTCGTCGTCTGCGCTAAAACTCCTCTGTCGCTCTCGCCAAACGTTACGCCTTATGTCCTCCGATCTGGTTGTTCCGCTCCACTGTCATGGCACCTTCCTGCAGGTTCATGCCCTTTATCATGGCATTCTTGCCGAAGCGTTTCTTTACGGAAAGCATGGCCTCCTGGAGCTTCCGTTCCTTCTCGCGCGCTTCCTGTTCCGCCACCTGTTCCTTTTTAAGTGCTTCGTAGTCTGTAAATAAATCAAGCTGTTCAAACTTCGCCTTTTCCACTACAGTGCTTTCCTCCACCAGATGATTCGCCACCACCGTAATCCGACGCACCAAAAGCTGCGGATTCACAATCTCATCATACAGTTCCATCACTTTATCGATAATCAGCTTCGTAGAGGAGGTCTGCCGACCTAGATTCGTAGTGCCGTGAGCGTGCTTCGGCACCCGCCTGCCGTACCCGTCCACCGTCACCTCCCCGGTATAGTGAATGTCCGAGCGGGTCAGGTTCTCGATATCGTACCCCACCGTCAACACAATCTGGTCCGTCACCAGCTTCTTTTCCACCAAGTCTAACACCAAAAGGTCCGTCATTTCCCGCACAATGAGTTTTCCCTTCTCAAACTCGTAAGGCTCCTGCAGTACCTGTCCGGAGCTGACGCTGTTCACCTCCGGCTTATATTCCTTAATCATCGCAATGGTCGTCGGCTCGTATCCCCAGGCGTGGTCAATGAGCAACTCCGCATTTACACCGAACAGCTTATACAACAGCTCCTCATTGTAAAACTCTCCCGGTCCGCCAAGGGAACACCGGGCAATGTCTCCCATGGTATAAATTCCCACCTCTTCCAGCTTCTTTTGATACCCGCGCCCCACACGCCAAAAGGCAGTCAACGGTCGGTGTGTCCAAAGAAGTCTCCGGTAGCTCATCTCATCCAGTTCCGCAATCCGCACGCCGTCCGCATCCGGGGTTACCTTCTTCGCCATAATATCCATGGCCACCTTGCAAAGGTATAGATTCGTCCCGATGCCTGCCGTGGCGGTAATACCGGTTTCCGCCAGCACATTTTTGATCATCTTTGCCGCCAGTTCCTTCGGTGTCAACCCGTAGGTATGCAGATAGTTCGTCACATCCAGAAACACCTCGTCAATGGAATATACATGGATGTCCTCCGGTGCTACATACTGCAAATACACATTGTAAATCCGGGTGCTGTAATCCAAATACAGCGCCATCCGTGGCGGTGCCGTGATATAGGAAATCTCCAATTCCGGATAAGTATCCAGTTCTTTGGAAAAGTGAGACGTTCCGGAAAACCGCCGTCCCGGCGCCTTATTCCGTCGCTCCGCATTGGCTTCCTTTACCTTCTGCACCACTTCGAAAAGTCGCGCCCGGCCCGGAATGCCATACCGTTTTAAAGACGGAGAAACCGCCAGACAAATGGTCTTCTCCGTCCGCGCAGCATCCGCCACCACAAGATTCGTCGTCAGCGGGTCCAGCCCTCGCTCCATACACTCCACGGAGGCATAGAAGGATTTTAGGTCGATGGCGATGTAGGTTCGATTTTCCATAGTATGCCTCCTTTCTGTGGTTATTGTCTCGCTCTTCACTTTTTAGTATACAACTTCTTTTTGCAATTCGCAAGAACTTTTGTTCGATATTATCCATCGCTTTTTTCCACATACTCCTCTACAATCGGAATATGTGTCGCTGTCTGTCCGATGTTCCAGTAGCAATTTCCCATCGTACTCAATTAAAACGCAGGTGCCGATACGGTTTCCTTTCGGTTGCGGTGCATTCTCGTTCCTGTAATAAAATTGTGCTTGTGTCATTGTCTACCTCCATTTCGCCTTAGCCTCTAACATCAGCTTACAACCTTTCCCCAGGGGCAAGTCAAGTCTTTCTTTCCTTGCGTGTAGACCGTGCTTTGCACGTGCCCGCACGCAAAACCCCGGAACAAGCTTCCGCCTGTTCCGGGGCCCAAATCACTTCATATTCTCTTACTTTCCATTCAAAAGAACTTCTTATCTGATACCGTATCTCTCAATAACATAGTCCATATCCTTGTCACCGCGGCCGGAGAGGTTAATCAGCACAGAACCCTTGCCCATCTTCTTTGCAAGCTTCATACCGTATGCTACCGCATGAGCACTCTCGATTGCCGGAATAATACCCTCTAAGCGGGATAAGGTAAAGAATGCGTCGATGGTCTCTTCATCGTCTACCACATCATACTTAACTCTTCCGATGTCACGAAGGAATGCGTGCTCCGGACCGGAGGACGGATAGTCAAGACCGCTGGCAACGGAATATACCGGAGCCGGCTCACCGTTCTCATCCTTAAGCATAATACTGTTAAAGCCATGCATAACACCTTCCGTACCATACTTTAAACTTGCTGCATGGTCTCCAAGCTTCGGACCGCGTCCAAGCGGCTCCACACCGTAAATATCTACCGGATCGTTTAAGAAGCCTGCGAACATACCTGCCGCATTGGAACCGCCGCCCACACATGCAACCACTGCATCCGGAAGCTCACCGGTCATTTCTAAGAACTGCTCTCTTGCCTCAATACCTACGATGCTCTGGAAATCACGTACCATTAACGGGAACGGGTGCGGTCCCAATACAGAACCGATACAGTACATGGAATTCTTGTAATCCTTTGCATATGCCGCAAATGCCGCATCTACCGCTTCCTTTAAGGTCTGAAGGCCTTCGGTAACCTCTACCACGTTTGCACCGAGAATCTTCATACGAGCCACATTCGGAGCCTGCTTCTTAATATCCACGGCACCCATATAAATGTCACACTCAAGACCGAAATAAGCCGCTGCCGTAGCAAGCGCCACACCGTGCTGTCCCGCACCGGTCTCGGCAATCACCTTCTTCTTGCCCATATACTTTGCAAGAAGTGCTTCTCCCATACAATGATTGAGCTTATGTGCACCACTGTGATTTAAGTCCTCACGCTTTACATAAAGCTGTACATTACCCAGGGAACCGGACAATCTCTCAAGGTAAGAAACCGGAGTCGGTCTGCCCTGAAACTCCTTACGGATACGGCGAAGCTCGGCAATAAATCTTCTAGATTTACAAATGGTATGATATGCCTCGGAAATCTCATCCATTGCCCTCTTTAAATCCGCATCAACATAGGAACCGCCGTACTTGCCAAAGTAGCCGTTCTCATCCGGGTAATTCTTAAAATAGGTTTCGAAATCAACATTATTCATCTTCATAATTATATCCTCCTGATATCTGTTCTATTTACTATATTTTGTTTTACTCCCGGCGGATGAACCCGCCCATTACTATTCTTGTTACTTTTCAATTACTTTCCGGGACACGCTTTGGCGTCGCCATCGTTTGGTTAATAACATATACGCACCTCCTAAACATAAGAAAAGCCCTTGACAGAATTGTAGTTCTGTCAAGGACGAATACTTTACCTATCCGCGGTGCCACCTTGATTCACGGAAAAACCGTGCTCCTTAGAGGATACTGACATATCCCGGACAACTAACGTATGCCCCTACGTCGCAGAATACTCTGTGCCGGTGCACATTTGACTGCGCCCTCCGCGGTCCATTTGATAACCTGTGTTTCACCCGACTCTCAGCAACGCGGGCTCTCTGTGGAAGCATAATTACCGTTATCTCCGCTTCAACGGTTTATCATATAACATGTAATAATTAAAGCACTTTCGGGGGATTTTGTCAATAGGTATTTTGTGCACCGATCGAGTTTTCCTGATTCGACACAAGCAGTATCCCTACTCCTCACAAAACAATTTTCGGACAAGACCATCCAACCCTTTTGTATTCAATGCCTTCTTCCCGGTCTCATATGTCAGAAACAGATTAACACCTAAGTATATTCCATTTTTCTCATATGTACCCAACTTATATAGTGCTGTATCTGCATACTCCGGGTCATCCATCATTCCAAAATGCTCTAAATATACTTCCTCTCGCATAGGCATCCTAAGAATTGTAAAGTCCGGATACACCTTCACTCCACCAGCCAACATAAGAGGATATTCATACCGGTACGGAATTCCCAAGGAATACAACTTATCCGCAATAATCTTTTCCGATTTTGAACGAACCCGTTCTCCTCTTTCTGTCAGTATTATATTCTCATCCTCTTCAAACGTTTTCCCTTTATATTCCACTGCCTGCCATTGTTTTACAAACTCCTCATCTGATATTACCACCGGAGTAATTAATTCTTTTCGATAAGAATTTGTTTCTCGATAAAGATTCTTTAAACATGTTTTATCATACACCTCCCTGAAACACTCAATAGCTCGGATTCGCTCCTCCGCTCTTTTTACAACAAGCTTATCATAATCACGTTGAGCCAACCTTTTTACAAGATTCAACTCACTTTTCCTCATATATCTCCCATTCCCGTTATGATTAGATTCTTCGCCGGCCTCTCTCTCCGCTTTCCGATTCGTTTCGTGCTCTTTATAATAATACTCTACTCCATACTGCTTTCGTGTAATTCGCAATCTTCCTAGCGGTGCCGTTTCCAGTCTTTTTCTTGCATTTTCCACAATTTTCTTAAGTTGCATTAATTCTTCCTCTAAGATTCTCTCTGTTGTTTTCATAAAAACCTCCTGTTTATTCTTTCCATTCCACCTGTTTGCCAGTTTCTCCGATTTAGTCGGGATGTTTTTCTTTTTCTGCCCCGACTAATTGCTGATTTTCTCCTTCTAGTCGGTTGACTTCTCGATTATTCTCCCGACTAATAACTTATCGCTCGTATTTCGTCGGGGCATTTTTCAATTCCGTTTCCGACTATTCATGCACTTTCCAAATTTAGTAGGGAGACGCTCTAATTCTATCCCCTACCAAATATTCTATTTCCTTATTTAGTCGGGTCACGCTCTCATTTTGTCCCCTACCAAATATTCTATTTCCTTATTTAGTCGGGTCACGCGCTCATTTTGTCCCCTACCAAGCATTCTTTTTCCTTATTTAGGCGAGGCACGCTCTCATTTTGACCCTACCGAGCATTCTTTTTCTCTATTTAGTCGGAGCCTCCTCAAAATCGTTCCCCGACCAATCCCACAATTCCTCTTTTCAGTCGGACTTACGCCACCGCTCCACTTGTATCCAACCATTCCTCCCCACCTTCACCGTCACACATCCGTTCTCATCCGTCCGGTACACCCTGCTGTTTGCCCCGTAGAGCGTTTCTAACGTCTCGGTGTGAGGATGGCCGTACCGATTATCCTTTCCGCAGGATATGACAGAAATAGGAGGCTGTAACGCAGAGATAAACTCTTCCGAGGAGGCGGTATAGGACCCGTGGTGGGAAACCTTCAATACTTCCACGGACGACAACAGGCTTCCGGATTCTTTTTGTTCCTCCAACAACCGCAGTTCTCCCTCCTTCTCCATATCTCCGGTCAACAATAAGTCAAACGCTCCATAGGAAGCCAACAACACCATTGAGGCCGCATTTTTACTATCGTAACTAACTCCGGCTTCCGGTGCCAGGCAGGACAACATCAGTTTCTTTCCTACCCACACGCGGTCACCTGCCTTCATGAAACTGACTTCCACCTGCTTCTCTTGCGCCAGCCTAAGCAGTTCTACATATGCTTCATCCGCCGCTTCCGCTCGCACACCTTCTGTTGCTTCATCATTCGTTCCTCCCGCATGTTCCGCATCGGTTCCATCCCACTCCGGCAAAACAAGCCTCTTTATCACCGGTGTTCCGGTATACCCGAGTACACACTCCCGATAGCCCGAATACTCCGGCATCTCCGCAAGAATCTCCCGCACACCACTCATATGGTCACTGTCGGTGTGGCTGACAAACGCACAATCAATTACGCGGATTCCTTGAGACTTCAGATATGGAATCAGTCGCTTTTCTCCGACATTTTGCACACTCGTACTGCCGCCGTCCACCAAAAGAACCGCACCCCCTTGCTCCCGCAACACAATTCCGTCTCCTTGACCTACATCAAGAAAGGCCGCTTCAAAATGCGTCAAGGATATAGGCAATAAGCACAACGGCAGAAACAGCAGTAAAAGAAATACTACCGTTTGACGTTCCGTTCTCCTCCCTTTTGCGTACCACCTATACACTCCTGCCGCCAACAAAGCATAATACACACAAACCTGCCACCCCTCCGGTTTCCCGACAAGCAAAAGCGAGCCCGGCAGTTGTTCTACCCATCGGCACAGTTCCTCATAAATCCATAAGATTCCCCGGGCTCCTCCCGCAAAAAAGAAACCGAACCACGGTACAAACAAGCCGCATACTCCTGACAACAACCCACACAACAATAAAATCGTCATCAGCGGTACAACCACCGGATTCAAAAAGAATCCATAGGTGGGATACTCAAAAAAGTGAACTACGGTAAATGGAAATGTAACTGCCTGAATGGCAAGACCGAAGAGAAACATACTTTTACATTTTTCCGTTATGTACTCCCTCACCCGGCTCCGCTTGCTGTATGTCACTTCTTCCTCCCGCTTCGTTCCCCGGAGCAGTACCGCCAGTACCGACGCCCCATAAGCAGCGGCGAAGGACAGTTGAAAGGACGCTGTATAAAGTGCGCCGGGACTTCCGCATAAAATCACAATCACACTGACCGACATCGCAGATAGCGTATCATAGGTCCTCCCCAGAATTGTAGCCACTAAAAGCAATATAAACATAATTACCGCTCGCTTCGTGGAGATTCCCGCTTCCACAAAGGTTCCGTACAAGATTACTCCTCCACACGCCACCGGGATGGCCCCGTTCCGTCCCAGAATCGTCTTTCGCAAAAGAGTATATAAGGCAGTCCCGATTAAAGATACATGAAGTCCAGAAATCGCCAAAATATGCGAAATTCCACCGTGCCGATACAGTTCCTTTGTCTCCTCCGACAAAAGGGCACGTTCCCCCAGAAGCATAGAGGAAATTACTCCGGCCCCTTCTTCTCCCAGATAAGTCACATAACGATTCAATAATTGATTTTTTGCTTGAAATAATGCCTGATGCAGGCGATGATAGGTAACAGAACGAATCCGAACGGTTTTCCCGTAAACAGCTCCCGTAATCCCCTGTGAAAAATAAAACTCCCTTGCATCAAATCCGCCCGGATTCGACGCCTCCTCAAATACACTCCCGCTTCCGTATACAAAAATTTCCTGCCCGTACTTTAATTCTCCGTTTTCCGTAGCAATATCGTCTAAATAGACCAATAGCGTTCCTACCGGCCGGTACTCGCCTCCCTCATACGGCATTGCCACCGCATCCGAAAGCTCCAGCCGGACACCGTCATCCGTCCACCGGATATGGGAAACCGTGCCTTCCGCCAATACCTCTCGCCCGGCCTCCAGACACTCCCGAAAGGCGCTTGCGTCTCTTTCGTATGTCAGCATAGCTCCGGTCATCACGCATCGGCCCAACAGTAAAAACACCGGCGCCAACAACAATAGCTTATCCGCCACGGACACCCGCCGTCGTCCCCTATGAAGACTTCGTAAAAACCATATGACTCCCCAAAACAATCCGACAGCTGCCGTAACCGCAATCCATCCGGAGTACTTTGCCAGAAAAATTCCCAGCACAAAAACGGCGGCACAAAGTACCGCCGGTCTTTTTAATATGATAACCCGCTTCCCTACCATGAAACTCCTTTCCTATTCTTCTTCAATCACGTTCAAATTCCGCTCATACGGAACCGATAAATCCATCTTTTGATATAACTTTTCTTGCTTACCCTCTACCAAAAACTGCACTTGATAAATCCCCGGCAACTCCGCCAACGTATTTACCACCGAATATATCACAATTTCCTCCGACACTTCCGGCAGCTTGTCCAAAAACTCTCTGCTGAAATCTACCGTACACACATTGTCTTTTGTGGAAACCGCAAGCAGCTTTACATCCTCCGAAAGCACCGGATACATCTCCGACGCCACCGGTCCGTTAATTAACTGTTGCAGTACGATCTTTTCCTCCGCCTCGGAACCGGTATACGGAATCTTCAGATTAGACGCCAGCAGTGCGGTCCCGTCCTCGTTGGTATAATAAATCTTCGCATATAAATACTGATAATAGTTTGCATCCGGTCCGGTACTGTCGATGAAGTCCGTCTCCTTCATAATGCCGACGGGCATCTTCTCACTGTTCATTAACGGCTGTCCCGCCACATAAAACACCACCGAATCTATTTTTTCCGTCTGACACAGGGTCTTTACAATTGCTGCCCGCATCAGCACCTCACGAATGCCGGTCACGGTAGCGTAACTCTCATCAAAGGACAACGTGGTCAATCCGCTGGCCTCAATAAATACCTGCGGAAGCGTCACCGTCTCCGGTATAGCCGGTATATGCCCGTCCATGGACGGAGTCCGCAGTTTTTCAAGCAGCTCCTGCGCCAGCTTGGTTCCATCCGATACCTTTGTATCATACCATTCCTCCGACAAGCCGGTCTCTTCCTTGTCCGGATAATACACCAAAATATCGCCTTCCCATAAGGTAGGCTCCGGATTATTTTTACATCCTGCCGATAATAACAACGCCAGAACGAATACAATTATCCATCCTCTTTGTTTCATCGTCTGCCTCCTTACTGTACCGTCATTACAAAACTGAGCGGAATGCGCACCGTAAAAATGGAACCCACTCCCGGTATACTCTGCACCTTAACGGAACCCTTGTGCATCTGCACCGCACTCTTTGTAATGGAAAGCCCCAGACCGGTACCGCCGGTTTCTCTGGAACGTGCCTTATCCACACGATAAAAACGATCAAATACAAGTCCCTGTTCTTCCTCCGGGATTCCCACTCCGGTATCCTCTACCTTTACATAAAAGTATTTGTGGTCCGCATTCAAAGACACCATTACTCTGCCACCGTCGCGGTTATACTTGATTGCATTCTCGATTAAATTTGTAAACACCAGAGAAATCTTAACCTGATCCACCTCCGCCAGTACCGTACGATAACTTTCAAATACCATCTCAATACCGCGCTTTAATGCCAGAGGCTTCAAACGTTTTAAAATAATCTCCAGCAATTCGTTAATATTTACTTCCGCAATATTGAGTTCTCCTGCGGTTTTATCCAGCTTTACCAGTGCCAGCAAGTCATTTACGATCTGTGCCTCTCTGTCAATCTCCGCGTTAATGTCCGTTATGAATTCCCGGTACATTTCAATCGGCACATCCGGCTCTAAAATAAGAGAATCCGAAAGCACCTTGATTGCCGTAAGCGGTGTCTTTAACTCGTGGGATACGTTGGAGACAAACTCCTGTCTGGATTTCTCCGTGGCCGCCATACGTTCCATCATACGTCCTACGGCATCTCCGATTTGTCGTACCTCGGAAAAGCTCCCGGCTTCAATAACCTGCGTACTGTCTAAATTCTCGGTCACCTGCTCGATTCCCTCCGCCAGGGTATGCAAAGGCTTGGTCATTCCTCCCGAAAGCCCGAGAGCAACCACCAATAAAACAAGCGCGGTACTGAAAAACAGTACCGACATATTATTCCGGAAAGCCTCCTGCTCCGTAAGTACATCCGCCAAAGAGCTTTCCAACACCATAACACCGATTACCTGCCCCGTACTTTCTGCGCTGGCACCTAATACAATCGGCAGAACCATCTCTGCCACACCTTCCGTCTCGTTATAGTAGGTCTTTACCTCCCCACGCATGGCACAGATGGCTTCTTCGGAAATCATGGTCTTTCCTTCTTCTCTGCCCGCCGTATCCTTTACCGTCACCAAGCTGCCGTTTATCAACATAATCCGGCCGCTTAACATTGTAGCCAATGTTTGCAATTGTGCGGTTACCTCCGGTTGCAGCTGCTGTTGCAAATAGCCGTTCTGGGCAATCTGTCCCGCAAGTGCGGTTCCCTGCTCCCGCATGGATTCCAGACGACTGTCGTAGCAACGTTTCCAATGGGACCCCTGCGTAATTTCCATTCCTACAAACAGCGGAATCAGGCCGGCTGCCAAAATGATACATAGCAGGCGGAAACGCATACTTTTCCCTGCTTTTATCGTTTTTTTAAACCTTGAAAAAATAGCCAACCCCCCATTTTGTATGTATGTAATCCGGCTCACTCGGATTCTGTTCGATCTTCTCGCGCAGTCTTCTCACATGAACATCTACGGTTCTTACATCGCCCGGATACTCATACCCCCAGACAATGTTTAACAAATTCTCACGGCTGTATACCTTGTTCGGATTGGTCATAAGAAGTTCCAGCAAATCAAACTCCTTTGCCGTAAGATTAATCTCGGTCCCGCGGAGAAATACTCTGCGTCCGTCTCTTTCCAGACGAATCTCTCCCACAGTAAGAAAATTCGCTTCCGCTGCCGCCTCCGTCTGCTTTCTGCTACGACGCAGAATCGCTTTGATACGGGCCTTTACCTCCAGTATATTAAACGGTTTTGTAATATAATCATCCGCACCGTACTCCAGACCCATAATTTTATCGATATCCTCACTCTTTGCGGTCAACATGACAATCGGCACATCGGAAAATTCACGAATCTGCTGACAAACCTCGAACCCGGAAAGCTTCGGCAGCATCAGGTCCAGAAGAATCACATCGTAAGACGTCGCTTTCGCCGCCGCCAACGCCTCTTCTCCGTCGTATGCACAATCCACCGTCAGACCTTCCTGTTCCAGGCTGAACTTAATCCCCTTCACGATTAACTTCTCATCATCCACCACCAAAACTCTCTTTTCCATAATCCACCTCTCATTTTACAGTAATCTGCTCTTTTACACGTTCAAACATGGCATCTCCGATGCCGGAAACATTCTTCAGTTCCTCAATCCTTTGAAAAGGTCCTACCCTTTCCCGGTATTGCAAAATACTTTGTGCCTTTGCCTCACCGATACCGCTTAAGGTCATCAATTTCTCCAAGCCCGCAGTATTTATGTTTACCTTCCCGGAATCTCCCGACTCTGCACCGTTTGCGGATGCTGTCCGTTCCGGGACAGACAACTCTTTTGTCTCGTCCGTTGTAGGAACATACACCTTCTGTCCGTCCGAAAGCAATGCCGCAAGGTTGTGATAAGACCGGTCCGCAGCCTCCGTAAAACCGCCTGCCGCGGCAATGCCGTCCGCCACTCTGCTACCGGGGTGCAACGTATATACCCCTTCACTGACCACTGCTCCGCAGATATGCACACATACAAACGCCTCCGGCTGTTCTCCGGAAGAAGTTATCTTCCCCTCGCCCTGTTCCGTTTCCCGGGGCCCGTTCGTTATCCGGTCCGCATCAGTTGTAGGCGTACCTTGTTCTTTCGGTGCCTTTTCAAACACAATTTGCTCCGATTCCTGCCCCAGGTAACGCATTCCCACATAACCCGCGCCGCAAAGAACCACAAAGCAAACCGCCAGAACCGGTTTTATTTTCTTATTTTTGTCCATACATCCTCCCTACAAAGAATGGGGATGGACGCGTTCTCTCATTTTCTATTGTAACGGAACTTTTCCAAAAAAACAAGTGGTTTCCGATGGGAATTTACACCCCTTCACCAATCGAAAACCACACCGACTTCCTCTATTTTCCCCCTACCGTCTTAAACCAGATGACGCCGCCCACGGTAATAGCCGCTGCGCAAAGCTTCTGCCAGGAAAAAGGCACCTTTTCCGTACCGAACAATCCAAACACCTCAATCAGATAGGATGCCACCAGTTGGGCGGTAACAATAAACATGGCTGATTTTGCCGGTCCCAAAAGTGCCACGCTCTTTATGACCGTAAATGTAATGAATGCACCCAAAATACCGCCTAACAGGAAATATTTCGGACTGACCTGAAGCAACGAACCGATGGCCTTCTCTTTCCCTGAAATAAACCAGGCCGCCACACAGACCAAAAGCGCGGAAAACTGTACAAACCCAGCCGCCGTCCATATACTGGTCTGCTTAGTTACTCCCGCATTCCACACGCCCTGAATACTCATCAGCGCTCCCGATATAAGCGCAATCAAAAATCCCAACATAAATCTACCTCCTTATTACGGGAAGTATGTGCACATCTTTTTACAAATATTCGGTGAAAAAGGGTTGTAATTCCGCAGTAGTTATGCCAAGATAGTAGCAAAGAAACCCGATTGGAGAAACCTATGAAAAGAGCAGCACAAAAAAGCAACCTACAATTTAAAACAAGGCGTTTTCTCGCAGGTCGGCTCCTTGCCCTGCTTCTTTTGTTTTGCCTTTCTCCGTTCTCCCGTGTTTTCTACAGCATGGCCGTTATGGGCATTTACAGTAAAATGAACGAAAAAACAAGCCTTTTACAGTCAGAAGGAATCGAGCTTTCCGTTCCAGGCGGTCTTTCCACTCTGCGCTCCGACTGGTATCCCTTTGTCATGACCTTTGAGGCCAACCGCGGCTTTCAACGTTTTACCGGCGATTCCTCCCTGGATTTGACCATTCTGTACAATTTTCCGGCCTTCTCTCCTTTCAAAGGGTGCAGCCGGCTCTATGACACCGATTCCCCCTATTACAACAGCTTTTACGGGGCTTATCTGGTCAAGGACACGGACGGCGACGCTTACGGTTTTATAAGACAGGCCGACGGTACGCTCTACCCGGATGCCGCATCAGTAGCCGAAGTACCGAACTATGATTTTTGGAAACTGGTCTTATCGGAGTTCGGTCTGACAAATAAAAATGCGGTCTTTGATTGGACGGTTACAGATATTTCCGAACCGCTTACCTATGCCGGAGAAGACGGTTTTTATCGTATGGACGCCACCCTTACCGTAAACGGTTCTTCCCACAAATATGACGGTTTTACCCAATCCTATCTCCAGTACGGAAAACCGAATTTTCCGGTCACGGACCCGTTGGCTCCTGTACCCATGTACGGCAGACTGTACGGCAAATATCTGGAAGACAAGCAAGTATCGCTGTTCTTCTATATCGTAGCAGCAGACAAAGACGTTCTGGAGAAATGTGATAGAGAAATCCTTTCAAAGAGTTCCTTCACTTATGAATAGAATTACACTATTCCCCATCAAAAATAGCGGCCCGGGATTCATTGCCCGAGCCGTTTATTTTTCCGTTATTCTTTTCCGTACCTTCTACCCAAGCGTCTCACGACCGTAACGCTTCATGAGATATGCTTTCACACTCGGGTCACGTTCCGCCAGCTTGTTGCAGGCATCGGCAACTGCCTTTCTCCTTTCGAGAATTGCCTTTTCGTCAAACATTTTTACTCCGAAGCGCAGTATATACCCCTGCAAGCAGTCGTAAACCACATATTCCGAAAGCAAAATTTCTTCATTTCCCGTGCGTTTTCTCATCTCCTCCAGTGCCTCTGCCAGTTCAAGAGATTTCTTTACTTTATCCTCCGAAACGCACTCCGTACAGAACCAAATATCCTTCATCTTCTTGTCCGTGGCAAAGCAGGCAAGCTCATACAGATTCTGCTTCAGATACAATCCGAATTCCGGTGTATCCTTGGAAAATAACTGTTCTTTTTTCTGTTCACGAGTATCGTACCAGTTCGGATACTTCTCTCCGTAAATCGTCAGAGCCTCTTCCGTCTTTCCCTCCGCATGCAGGAGCTTCGCCTTCATATTCCAAGCGTTTAATCGTACTGTTTCCTCGGTACAACCGTTTAAAATCTTATCGCAGATTGCCAGAAATTCCTCCTTATGCGCCAGTAACATCTCCTTATCGTTGTCTGCCATATCCCCTGCAAGATTCCACATATAATAATGCATCACCAAGTAGTCATTCGGATACTCATGATACGCCTTTGCGATCACTTCATGGGCCTTCGACTGTTCCGTTAACCACAGACTCCGGTAATATGTAAGCGTCTCCGCAATCTCCGCCTGTACTCTCTCCTCGTCGTATCCCATGAGTTCGTCCAAAGTCACTCCGAAATAATGGGCTAACGGGAACAACAACGTAATATCCGGGTAGGTCTCGTTTCTTTCCCACTTACTCACTGCGGTTACTGAAATTCCTAATACCTCTGCAATCTGCTCCTGGGTTACCCCCTTCGTTTTTCTTAATCTCTTTATGTTTTCACCGATTCTGATTTCCATACAAAATCCTCCTTTCAAACCAAAACTGTATGTTTCAGCGTTTCTTGGCAAATAGAACAGGCCTGTTTCTATTTCTATCATAACAAAAACCAGGAAAATGTACAGAACTTGTCAAGCAAATCCAATTTAACTTACAGTTCAAAAATCCCCCTTGCAGTAAAAAGAGCCGTCGTACTTACGACAGCTCTTCCTTTACTCAATCTCCTTATTCTCTCCCTTGTACCATACGCTTCCGTAACAGCAAATAACTTACCAGACACACCAACGCCCCTAAAAATACACCGCCGAAAATCAACAACGCACAGTGCATAAAAAATTCATCCGGAAGAAGCAAAATAATCGGGTCGGTCCGGTAATCGAAAATCCAATAATCGTTGTTAAAAAACAACTCATGAAAAATAACAAACACCTTATCCCAAAACAGCGCCACCAAAATTCCCAGCACCGTCGGCAAACCACAGGACACAATCGCCGTCATCTTCAAATACCGGTACTCTTTTTTCTTTGCCATAACCACAATCCCGACTACACCGAAAAGGCTACCGAATACTGCCAGATACTTAAAGATATCAAAGATTTCCTTTACCTCTTCAAAATGTATCCGCCCGGTTTCGGACATAGGCAATGTCGGGAATTCTAAGTAACCATCCTTCCATGCCATGTTATAATCAATTAGTACGTCGTAATTCTCTCTGATTTCCTCTTCGGAAAGTCCCGTATACTCCGCAATCCCTAACGCCTCCATATCGTGATAGTACAACGGCCGGAATGCCAACGTCCCTACCACGGAGATTCCTATAATTGCTAACGTCAGAACAAGCGCCAATACCGCCTGCGACCACCAAAGTGCTTTTTTCATACCGGCATACCTCTCTTCCTCACTGTTTCCTCCTCATTATAAAACAAAGCGTCCTTCCATTGCAAGGATGGAAAGACGCTTTTCTCTATTTCTTTCTAGGTGGCAAAACCGGCGAACTGGTTCTGGTAAAGTTTTGCGTATTCGCCGTTCTTTTCTAATAGTTCCTCGTGGTTACCTTCTTCCACAATAACGCCGCCCTTTAATACCACAATCTTATCCGCATCGCGAATGGTAGACAAACGATGTGCAATGATAAGACTGGTACGATTCTTCATAAGAGCAAGCATCGCCTGCTGAATATGCATCTCGGTACGGGTATCCACATTGGAGGTTGCCTCATCCAAAATGAGAATCTGCGGATTTGCGATTACCGCACGGGCAATAGCCAGAAGCTGACGCTGTCCCTGGGACAGGTTGCTGCCTCCCTCGGTCAGTACTGTATCATAACCATCCGGCAGACGTTCGATAAACTTATCCGCCTTTGCGGTCTTTGCCGCAAACTTAATCTCCTCTTCCGTAGCATCCGGATTACCGTAACGGATGTTGGCACGAATGGTGTCCGCAAACAATACCGTATCCTGCAATACAATTGCGATGGAATCACGTAAGGTCTTCTTCGGAAGCTCCGTAATATCCATTCCGTCCACGTAAATCTTACCGCCGTCCAGCTCATAGAAACGGGTTAAAAGATTTACTACCGTGGTCTTACCGGAACCGGTAGCACCGACGATTGCGATTCTCTGGCCCTTCTTTACGGAAAGGTCCATTCCCTTAAGTACCGGCTCATCCGGCACATAACCGAACTCGATATCCTTGAATTCGATATTACCCTGAATCTGAGTCACCTCTACATCAAGGGTACCTTCATCAATTTCATCCGGCGTATCCATAATCTCGAAAATACGCTCCGCACCTGCAAGTGCAGTCATAATGGAAGCATACTGGTTTGCGATTTCGTTAATCGGACGGTTAAACTTCTTGGAGTACTGCAGCATTGCCTGAATATCACCCGGGGTCATTCCGCTGCCGTTTATCATAAAGAAAATGCCGAAAGCAGCTACCAATACGTACTGTAAATTTCCGAGGAAGTTCATGCACGGTCCCATAATGGAGCCGAATACTCTGGACTTGATACTGGTCTTACGAAGTCCTTCACTGATTTCACTGAAGCGCTCAATGGACTCCGGCTCCTTACCGTAAGACACAACGGTCTTATACCCGATGACCATTTCCTCTACTTCACCGTTTAACTTACCCAAAAGCATCTGCTGCTCCACAAAATAGCGGCGCATAAACTTTGCCAGCTTTGCGGAAACAAGCAGGGTAAGCGGAACGGTAATAAAGGCAACCAAAGTAACAATCACATTACAGCGAAGCATGAAGTAAAGTGCTCCGAAGAAGGTCAAAATACTGGAAAACAGGGACGCAATAGACTGGGAAACCGCATTGGAAACGTTTTCTACGTCATTGGTCATACGGGACATCAAGTCACCGTGACGACGATTATCGGTCTCTGCGATGGACAAACGGCTGATTTTTGCAAACAGGTCATTACGCATGGCAAATACCGTATCCTGGGAAATCTTTGCGGATAAAATACTCTGCAAATAGGTAAAGCCCGCACTGAAGGCAAACAAAATAATCATCTTCAGCAAAATCTGCTTCATACTGTCAAAGTCAACCGTAAACTTTCCGTTTACCAGCTTGATGGTATCAATTGCCTGGCCCTGTAGGGTCGGTCCGAACAAATCAAGTACTGTCACAGCACTCATGGTAAGCAATAATGCAAATAGGAAGTACTTACTTCTGCCGATTACCTTTACCAGACGAAGCAACGTCTTTCCGGTATTTTTCGGCTTCTCTTTATTGAGGCGTGCCCCCATCGGGCCTCCCGGTCCTCTGCGGCCTCCCGGTCCAAAACCCGGACCCGGACGCCCCATCGGCATCCCCTGTGGCGGCTGTCCCTGAGGTGGTTTATTCTGATTACTCATTTGCAGCACCTCCTTCCATATATGCACCTGACTTCATCTGAGAATCATAAATGTCACGGTAGGTTTCACTGCACTGTAACAGCTCCTCGTGAGTTCCGCAGTGTAAAATCGTTCCTTCCTCCAAGACCGCAATACGGTCTGCCTGCTTTACGCTGGCAATACGCTGTGCAATCATAATAATCGTGGTATCGTCCAACTTCTCTTTTAAGGCGCGCTGTAATTTACCTTCGGTAACTAAGTCAAGGGCAGATGTGGAATCGTCCAAAATCAGAACCTCCGGCTTACGAAGCATCGCACGTGCAATGGATACACGCTGCTTCTGACCGCCGGAAAGGGAAGCGCCCTTTTCGGCAATAAACGTATCGTACTGCTCATTAAAACCTTCGATAAAGTCCGCCGCCTGAGCAATGGTTGCCGCTTCCTTAATTTCCTCCATGGAAGCCTCCGGATTACCCCAACGAATGTTATTGGCTACGGTGTCGGAGAAGAGTTCACTCTTCTGCATCACATAACCGATTTTCTCACGAAGGGCAGTCAAATCATATTCCTTTACATCCACACCGTCAAAAAGCACCGTTCCCTCCGTCGCATCGTAAAAACGCGGCAGAAGGTTTACAAGAGAGGTTTTACCGCAACCGGTAGCACCGATAATTGCAAGAGTCTCTCCCTGATTAATTTTCAAATTAATATCGTGAAGTACCGGATCGCCATGGGTTCCCGGATAACGGAAGGACACATTCTTGAACTCGATGGTAGCCTTTCCGGTTCCTTCCGTAACAACTCCGCCCTCAATGACCGGATCCGCATCGATAACTTCATTGATACGACCTGCGGATGCCATAGCACGGGATACGGACTGGAACATCATGGAAACCATCATGACGGACATTAAAATCTGAGTCACATAAGATATCGCCGCCATAATGGAACCGGTGGACATGCCTGCATTCTCAATATGTATCTGGAAACCGCCGATGTAGATAATGGCAATAACCGCAAAGTTCATCACCAACGTAATGACCGGTCCGAACAATGCCATAATCTTTAATACCTTGAAGTTCGTATCGCGCAGTTCGCCGTTTACTCCTTCAAAACGCTTAATCTCGTATTCTTCCTGGCCGTAAGCCTTTACCACTCTGGCACCGCCCACGTTTTCCTGTACTACGGAATTTACCTTATCAAGCTTCTTCTGAACTACCGCAAACAACGGCGTAGCCTTCATAAGAATAAAGGTAACCATGATAATCATCACCGGAAGAGCACAAGCCAGTACCACACCGAAGCTTAAATCCAACGTCAGCATCATCAGTGCACCGCCGATAAAAAACATTGGTGCACGGACACACATACGGAGTAACATTTCCACGAACTCCACTACCATAGCAATATCGTTGGTCATACGGGTAACCAGGGAACCTGTCGTAAAATCATCCGTCTGCTCAATAGAAAGAGACATTACTTTCTTATACGCATGTACACGCAAATCCTTGCCGAAGCTCTGAGCCGCTCTTGCTGCGGTATAGGCACAGCATACACCGAAAAATCCTCCTACAAGAACAATCAGCAACATCAAAAGACCGGTACGGATGACATAGCCCATGTCACCGTTCTCCAAGCCCCGGTCCACGATACCGGACATCAGCTTCGGTTGCATCAAGTCCGCAAACACCTCTCCCATCATCATTAGCGGAGAAATCACTGCGAAAAACCAATACGGTTTTAAAAATCGAAACAACTTTCTCATTCGTCTTCTCCTTTCTCTTTCAAACATTAATTAGAATTATAACTCACTAAAAAAAATAAGTCAAGAACAGCTTTTAACTATTCTGTGACTTATTTGTGAATTATTTACTTTTTAGAAATTCCTTCCGTTCCATCCCCAGTCGTTCACACCATGGTAAGTCACATACACCGCATTGCCCGGAATCCCCAGTTCCTTCTCGTACAGTGCACAAATCTTCTCTGTCAGACTCTCATAGGCACTGCCGGAGGCTGCGCCAAAGAGACTTACCGATACATAGGCTCCCTTATCCAACTTCTTTCCGCCCATGTACAAATCATAGTTATCCTCAAAGCCCACCATCAAAAAACTCTCCGGTTTGCCGATCACGGACATCATTTTTCCGAACTCGCCCTTTAACACATCCTTCTTTTCCTGCGGTACGGACACGGTAATTTTGGAATCAATAAACGGCATATTCTAATTCTCCTTTTTCCTTGCTTTCTTTTTATTTTTCTCTTCATACATCTTCTTATCCGCATCCCCGATACATTCCTCAATCGTGCTGTACGGATCCAAGCGAACAAGACTGCAACCGAAGCTGACAGACATCATCGCCATTCCTTCATGCTGCGCATTGTACTCATCAATGGACAATTGTACTCTGTTCCAATAGCTCGCCGCCTCCTGTTCGGAAAAGGCCGTACCCATCACGATGAATTCGTCTCCGCCATACCGGATTACGTAAGCGTCCGTTGTCTCTTCTTGCAAAATCCGACCGGTATCCCGGATAATCCGATCGCCTTCTTCATGACCGTACACATCGTTAATGGTTTTCAGACCATCAATATCCGCAAAGGATAAAAACAAATACAATTGTTTGTCGATACACTTTTCTTTTACAATAGCAAAATAACGCGTCATACCGAACCGGTTATATACACCTGTAAGCGGATCGCGGATATTGGCATCATCCAGTTTTACCATGGCGTTAATTAACATCGTATGCTTTCTCATATTCTCAATGGAATTACCGATATTATTTAACCAGATAATATATAACGGATTGGCAATCGGGAACGTACTGTCCGCAAAAATAATGTAGCCGTAATTACGATCCAGATAATGTAACGGCGAGAAAATATATAGCTTTGCATCCCCACTGTTCTCAAACATGGTATCCAAACCGTATTTGGAAGGGAACGGCTCCTTTTCAAAGAATTCCCCTTTCTTATAGGCAATCACCGGCCCCGCATCCTGCGTATACGCCAGCCACTCCTCGGAACTGCGCGTCTCCTGCTCCACCGTAGCATTGCGAAATACATTATCGATAAACCCTTTATTTACACAGCAGTAAAACTCTCCCGGATTAATCTGCTTCACAAAATACTGTACGATATTCCTCCAACTGTCGAAGCCTACCGTTTCCATAATATTCTTCTCAAAATTAATCAGATGATGACTCATTACCCTTCGTGCGGAATCGGACACCATTCCTCTCGGAGATATTCCGCTCAGACTTTCCCACTTTTTTTCCGGCTCGGACTTATCAAATATGATTTCATCCGGAACTCTGTAATCAGTCTTAACCGCCTCTCCGCCTATCATCTTCAACAACGCCGTGCAGGCCTGTATCCCCACATCAAAGGAATTTACCTTCACCGAAATAATCTGCGGATAATGAAGACGACATTCGTACGTAGCATCATAGCCGGTAATCAATACATCCTCCGGCACACGATAGCCTTCCTTGGATAAAATATCATACACGGTAATCGCCATTGTATCATTGGAGCATACAATGGCCTCCGGGAACGGAAGAGAAGACTCTAATACCTCTTTTGCGGCCTTTTCTCCGCCGATTACATAAAAATCGCCCTGGGTAATACGCTCCGGCTCCACCGGGATACGGTTTTCCCGTAAAACATCCAAATATGCCTTATAACGCGCCTCCGCATCGACATTCCCTTCAATACCTTTTACAAAATGAAGCTTGCGCATGCCCTTTTCTTTCACCAGATGTTCCATGACCCGACGCATTCCAACATAATTGTCCGCCCAGACCGCCGGTGCATTTTTATACTTGCAACCGATAGTAACAATCGGGCAGGAAACATTCTCTAACATTCGTTCGAGACGCTCCTTGTTCTGCTTCAGATGAAATACATCCGCAGATAAAATAATACCGTCGAACAAGTTCAAATCCGGCAACATTGCAATATTCATTTCTCCGAGATTGTGACTTCCCTTTTCGTAAATCCCTGTAAACCACACAAACGCAGCCACGTTACAACCATTGGATTTTCCGCACAACTCGATTCCTTTTAAAACCTCTGCCTGATTATCCGTATCAAGGGCCGTCATGATGACCGCGATATTCTTTCGCTTCATGAATTTCCTCCCGCTTTATAACAATAATCCTTCTCTTGTAAAACCTCTATGTCCAGTGTACCATAACTCTTATTTTTTTACCACATTAAAAAAGCGGAAAATTTCATGAAAATCTTCCGCTTTTCTTCGTCTCTTATTTACTTCTGCCGATTGCTCTCGGGATACTGAAATATGCCAGATCACTTTTTCGGTTACTTTCCCTGCGCATATCCTCATAACACTCTTTTGCCTCTTCTGCTATCACACGGTCTGCCGCATGGGTCAGCCGCTCCACATGTACTAGCGCCGCATCTCCCAGCCCTTCCAATACACCGAAATCTACGGTTCCCAGCTTACCGGTCTGATACGCATTTACATTGTACTTTGCAATCATACCGTCTACATTGGAAAAGCACAGCACCCCAAACAGCAGGGTAAAGCTTACAAACGCCGCTCTGCAGAATCGCAGTTTCGTAAACTGAGCCACGATAATCAACACAAAAAACACCGCCAGCACCAGCATAAACCAGGACGTATAAATCCGAAGCGGGGTCATCCCCATCTCATTGATATACAGTACCATTTTACTGAGTGCCGATGCAATCAGAAGCACCGTTCCCCCGGAAAGTAAGGTACAATATACCTTCATTGCCACGGAAGGCGTCCCATCCTCTTTACGCTTTAAGAACAAATTCATACCGGTAATCACGCACAGATTAATTACCGCAACGGCACACAACTCAAAGAACCCCTTTCTGGCATAGGAGGAATAGCTGTACTCTCCCGGAAGTGTTCCGCCGAAGGCCGCCGTAAAATAGTTGAACTGCACCGCAATATACATCACATAAAACACGCAAATCGGAGTTACCATGGCATACCCGAGAACCGCCGGAAGCACCCGTCCTCCCTTCATATTAACAAACGGTTTGGTCCAGTGATTCCGTGTTGCCGCAAAGCTTCCGAACAGATACATCCACACCGGGATTGCCAGCAACAGCTCCAAAATATAACGGAACTCAAAGGACGGCAACGCCTCAAACAATGCTTCCATCTTATCCGCAAACATGGCATCGCTCCACATCAAAAGATACAACACCAGCACGGATAACGGCAGGGAACACAACAATCCTGCGATAATATACAACGCTGTTTTACAGCTTTTCGGGTTCTTTAACAGTTTCTTTGCCGCAGCCGGCCCCTCATCAAATCTGGTAAACGCCTGTACACAAATGCCCTCCAGCAAATCCGCCGCAAAGTGCTCTCCGAACAATTCGGCTCCGCTAAGAGCAATTCCCAGATACGCCAGTAGAAAAAAGGTAAACGTCGCCGCCAGTGTATTCATCAGTCCGTTGGTACAAAACAACGGTACCAGACAAAACGCTTCCGCCACACAGAATACCGCACAATGTGCCTTTGTGGCCACCACGCCTTTGGTCCGCACATACACCGCACCCAAAATTCCCGTAAGCAGCCATACAATTCCACCCCAAAGGCCGCCGATATATCTCACCGCAAAATGGGTAAGGCAAAAGCTTACTACAAAGCAGATTACACTAAGCACGGCCTCTTTGGTCGTAAACTCCCTCTTTTTTCCGCCGTCTTCTTGCTTTTCCTTTGTCACTTCCACAAGTGCCGTAGTTCCTTGTTCCATCGTTACTTGTCCGTCCATTTCTACTCCTCCTGTTCATCCGCTCCCGGTCTTGTCGGGTCGTACTCTAAAATATCTCCCGGCTGACAATCCAATACTTCACAAATCTTCTCCAAGGTAGAAAACCGCACCGCCTTTGCCTTTCCGGTCTTAAGAATCGATAGATTGGCCGGGGTAATCCCGATTTTCTCTGCCAGCTCATTGGAAGAAATTTTCCTTTTTGCCATCATCACATCCAGATTAATTACAATCCTCATACCGCACCTCTCTAAATTGTAAAATCATTCTCTTCCCTGATTTTGATTGCCTGTTCAAACACATTTTTCACCACACGCAAAATCAATCCCATAAACGCGCAGGCAACCAACACTACTACCGTAAACGGCTTCAATACCGCAAGGTACACAAACACCAGTACCTCACCGAAACAGCAATAAGAGATAATCCGAAGCATGGTTACGTTCTGCGCAACAAACGGCTGCTCCATTCGGATGTTACGAAGCAGCACATCCAGACAAATGAGCGCCGCTACCGCAAACGGTACCGCACAGTACAGCGTAATCAACACCGGAAGGAAAACGCTCTCCTGTCCGCTTGCCACCACCAGGCTGTCATAGTACCTCACCAAAAACGGTGCAATCACACAACAGACCGCCACCAATACATACACTACCTTCACCAACCCCGAAGTCAACAGCACCGACTTATCTTTTCCGTTCATATTAAACCTCCGCTAAATTTTTCCTGTAATTCCATTGATTACATCCTACCACCGGAAATATCTTTTGTCAATAGTTTTTTATTGTTTTTCGATAATTATTTATTAAATTGCAAAAAAACTCCCGGCGGCCAACCCGTCGGGAGTTAAAATCCTATTCCTATGCAATTATCCGAGCAATTTTAACACGCCCGCATTGTTGTTCATCTGCGCCTTCATGGCAAAGATACGATACTGGGATAAAATGTCATCCCGGTTCTTATCCGTGATGGCCTTACCGTAATCCGTATCCCGGATCCGGCTGTTGGCTGCCATAAGATTCAGACCTGCGTTTTCGTTATGATTTATAGTGTGATTCAGCACATTGGTCTTTGCACCCATTCTGCTTCTGGCCTTGCTCACCGCCTGAATAGCGTTGTCAATATCATCCAGGGAAAAGTCCCCCATCACACTGAAATCCGCAATCCCGAGAGACTCAAGCGTGGAACTGTCCATTTGAATCTCAAGACCGCCGCCGGACGGATTGGTTGCTAAAGAAAGACTGGCCATACTGCCGTCCAACAGCTTCATTGTGTTGAAGTTTGTATTCTTCGCCGCATCCTGAATGAAGGCCTTCAGACCGTCAATCTCCATCTGAATCAATTCCTTGTCCGATGCGGAATAGATACCGTTGCCGGCCTGTACCGCAAGTTCGCGCATCCTCTGCAAAGAATCCTGCATGGTGGAAAGAGACCCATCCGCCACATTTAACAGATTGATACCGTCTGCCGCATTGTTGGTGCCGACGTTGTATCCGTTCACCTGTGCCAAAAGCTTTTCACTGATTGCAAGTCCCGCCGCATCGTCCGCCGCACTGTTAATCCGCTTGCCGCTGGCCAAAGAATTAAATAACCGCTGGGACTGAATTGCCGATACACTCATGGGAACTCCTCCTTTCCGTCGCACTCGTTTGACATAGAACCACATAGTTCTGTCTTCACTGATATTATATCATATTCCGGAAGCATTTGTCAATTTTAACGCATAAAATCAGTTTTCCGCTTCCTCTGTCACGGCCGGTTTTTATCCCGGCAAATGAGCGCCTCTACCTCTTCTCTTTCCGGCATCACCGCCAGCGCTCCTTTTCTTGTGGTCACAATGGCCGCTGCCCCGTTGGCAAAGGTAAGCATCTCCGTAAGCTCTTCCTTCTCATAGGCCCGGAACCCGTTCTCCAAAACATAGTGTAACACGCAGGCACAGAAGGTATCTCCCGCTCCCGTGGTCTCGATGGTATCCACCTTATAGCCGGGCACCTGTGCAAAACCTGCGTCGGAAAGCGCCATACTTCCGTTCTTTCCGAGGGAAACTAAAACAAGCGGAATCCGATACTCTTCCTTTAAACGCTCCGCTGCCTTTTTATAGTCCGTTTCTCCGGTCAGCCATTCGATTTCGTTGTCGGAAATTTTCAAAATATCACACTGCCGAAGGCCGTATATCGTCCGTTCCTTCGCTGTTTCCAGGCTGTCCCACAGCGGCTCCCGCAGGTTCGGATCGAAGGACACCAGCGCCCCTTCTCTCTTTGCCAAAGCCACCGCTTCCTCCGTCGCCCGGCGACAGTTCTCCGCCGTCATGGACAGGGTCCCGAAATGAAAGATCCGGCAATCCGTCACAAGCTCCTTCTTTACATCCCCCGGCGTCAGCATCATATCCGCTCCCGGATTGCGGTAAAAGGAAAACTCTCTGTCTCCGTCCGCCAGCGTATGCACAAAGGCCAGCGTCGTATTCACATCTTTATCCCCTGCCAGACCGCTCGTATCGATTCCGGCATCCGTCACTGCCTGTCGCAGGCGCTTGCCGAACATATCCGCACCCACCTTACCGATAAATGCGGTACGATGGCCAAGCTTTGCAAGCATGGCAAGCACATTGCACGGTGCCCCGCCGGGATTGGCTTCCAGCAAAGGATTCCCCTGGGGACTGATTCCGTTTTCCGTAAAGTCGATCAGTAATTCTCCTAACGCGGTCACATCCATATGTTTCATCGGATAACCTCCTTCCGGCTTCTGCTTTCAGGCATACACCAAGCCTTCCGTCTCTTTTTTAATGTCTGCTATATGCCTTGCATCGTTCATAATTTCAAACTTCGGTGCTATAAGTGCCCCTTCCTCCTCCGAAAGAGCCACCACCGTCACCGCTGTATAATCCGGACATATGGCCGAGCACACAAACGGAAAGGGCAGGTTAAAAAAACGGGCCAAAGCCGCCGAAGACGCCCCGCCGTGGCTCACCAGTACAACGGTGCCGTAGCGCACCTTTCCTACCCGGTAGTAGTCTCCTTCGCGGGTATAGCCCAGCCCCGAAAGCCAGGCATCAAAGCCCTTCGCCAACGCATCCGCCGTTGTCACCACCTTATTGTGCCGGTACTGCTCCGTCTCTCTCCAGGCCGGATGTAACAAGTCCTTTCCCTGCTCCACCAAATAGTCGGAGTTTAACCACGGATGTCCGTCCTCATACACCGGTGTACCGTCTGCGGAGCCCCATTTGATTTCCCGCATAAATTCCAGACCTTCCACCCCAAGGCCGAATTTCTCATCAATATGTATCGCCGTCTCCATGGCTCTGCCGCAGGTCGATGAAAAAATCTTCTCCACCGGTTCGCCCTTTAACCGCTCTGCCACCGCCTCACCATGCTTATGACCGAGCGGCGTCAGACAGTCCTTCTCGTAATTGGGATGTCCATGCCTTACAAATATAATACGCATGTTTACTCACTCCTTAACCGCTTCATCTCCGCCGGACACTTATGAGCCGTAAACGGTCCGTACTGACAGGCTTGGCAGCCGAAGCACTTAGTAAACGGCTTACCTTCAATCACCGCATTGGCAAACTCCGGATCCGCTAAAATTGCCTTTGCCACATCTACCGTGTCCACATACTCATGCTCAATCAGATAATGAATCTGTTCCGGCTCTGTAAGTCCGCCCACACAGGACACCGGCACTCTTCCGTTAAAATGGTCTTTAAAATATGCACCGATACTCTGAATATCGGTAACCTTCTCATCGCGAAACGGTGGTACTGTCTCCAAAGAAGACATTCCGGAGGACACCTGTAAGTACTCACAACCGGCCTTTACATACTCCTCCGCAACCGCAATCGCATCCTCCAAGGTGCTGTCGCATCCGGAGGTACGCACAGAAATCAAGAAATCCGGTCCGCAAAGCTCCCGTACCTTTGCAATCATTTCACTGCAAAATCTGGCTCTGTTTTCCGCAGAACCACCGTATTCGTCGGTTCTCAAATTGGCTGATGGAGCCATAAACTGATTAATCAGATAGCCGTGGCAACCGTGGAACTGTACGCCATCGTAGCCCGCCTCCTTGGCCCGTACTGCCGCATCCACAAAAGACTGCTGCATAGCATGTACTTCCGCAAGGCTCATCTCCACCGTAGTATAATCTCCGCGGAAGCCCTGTCTTGTCACCGCAGACGGACCGATGGCCGGCCCGCACTCCGGATTGGAAGTATAGCCGGTATGATTTAACTGGATAATCACTACCGCACCATACTTGTGACATCCTGCGGTAATCTCCTTGTGTCCCGCAATCTGCTCGTCGCTCCAAAGCCCCATATGGGTCTTACAAAATCTGCCGCCCGGGGTTACCGCCGTCGCCTCCACGCAAATCAGGCCGCAACCGCCCTTTGCCCGCTCGGTATAATGAGCCACCAACTTTTCGTTGGCCTTGCCGGAATCATCGGTAAAGTCAAACTTTACCGTTGGAGCAAAGGTAATTCTATTTTTCAACGTATGACTTCCGATTTGAATCGGGGTATTGGTTTTTATCATAAAAATGCACCTCCAAGTTCTATTTTAGAGCACTTGGAGGTGCATTGTCAATCCATATTAAAATCAAACCTCATCCTAGCCTGTTTACCCTATTCGATGCCCTTGACACCGTCACATTTTGCAATGGTATCGATGGAACCGTCCTCGTTGTAGGTAAACTCCGCCACACAAACGGAACGATGGAACAGGCTGCCCCCCGGAAGCTCTCCGGTGTGGTAGAACAAGTAGGAATGTCCCTTAAAATCACATACGCCCGGATGATTGGTAAATACACCGCCCTCTTCCGTCATCAGCACACCGCCGTACTTCCACGGACCGGTCGGATTCTCAGAGGTAGAGTAAGCCAGATGCTCATCTCTCTTTCCTTCTCCGAACGCCGCATATACCATGTAATACAAGCCGTTTCTCTTATAAAACCACGGACCTTCTCCATAGGTGGTACCGGTCATGTGGCTGCCCTTTGCAAAGGACTCTTCGGTCATCGGAATCTTTACGATGCCCACTTCCTTGTTGTAGGAAATCATATCCTCGTTCAACAGCACATAGCGAAGCTCCGGATTTCCGAAGTACAAATAAGCCTGACCGTCATCATCAATAAACACTGTAGGGTCGATATCGTTCCAGTCGCCCTCATCCACCAGAGGATAACCCAGGTCTTTAAACGGCCCGGTCGGACTGTCGGACACGCCTACCGCGATAGCCATACCGCCGTCCTTTTTATGTACCGGGCAATAGAGGTAGAACTTACCGTTACGCTCCACTGCCTGAGGTGCCCATGCTCTGTCGTCCGCCCAGCTGATATCATCCAAGGAAAAAATCGGGCCGTGCTTCTCCCAATTCACCATGTCCTTCGTGGAAAAGCAATACCAATCCACCATGGTATAGAAATCATTTACCAGCACATCTTCATCGTGAGTGGTATAAACATATAACGTATCTCCGTACACCATCGGCGCCGGATCTGCGGTATACATGGATGTAACAATCGGATTTTTACAAAAAAGTTTCTTGTCTTCCATAGGTACCTCCGTAACTTTTATTCTGCCTGTTCTGCCTTTACTGCCTCGAAATCTTCTTCAATCTCCTTAGACGGCGGTGCGGTAAGCAGAGACACCACTACGATACAAATGGAAGAGAAGATGAATGCCGGAAGTAACTCGTAAATTGCAAATGCGCCACCCAGCTTACTGATGACAAGCTTCCAAAGGAATACCATTCCGCCACCGGAAATCATACCCGCAATCGCGCCCGCACGGTTGGTTCTCTTCCAGAACAGGGAGAACAGCATTAACGGTCCGAATGTCGCACCAAATCCTGCCCATGCAAAGGATACCACGTTAAAGATAACGCTGTTCTCATCCAATGCAATCACAATTGCAATCAAAGCAATAACAAGTAACGTGATTCTGGTTACGAGCATTACCTGCTTATCCGTTGCCTTCTTCTTCGCAACACCCTGGAAAATGTTCTTCGCAAATGCGGAAGCCGCAATCAACAGATAAGAGTCGGAAGAACTGATGGTTGCCGCAAGAATACCTGCCATAACAAAGCCCGCTAAAAGCGCCGGCAAAGAGCTGGTGGCAAGGGTAATAAAGATATTCTCCGCAGCCGCCTTGGTAAGGTGTGCCGTCGGGAACAACGCTCTCCCCGCAATACCGATGAATACCGCTACCGCAAGGGAAATCACTACCCAAATCATTGCGATTCTTCTGGAGAACTTAAGCTCTCCTTCCTTACGGATTGCCATGAAACGAAGAAGTACCTGCGGCATACCGAAGTAACCGAGGCCCCATGCCATCATGGAACATACCGTTAAGAAACCGTAGTCGGAAGCCGCACCAAACACCGGAGCACCTGCTTCCACAAGCTGTACGCCGTTTGCATCTACGGTCGGATTACCGAGACCGAAAAATTCGAAAAAGCCCGGAATAGACTTTGCATTGTCCAATACCGCACCGATACCGCCGGCATTTCCCGTACTGATAACGACGATAACGGCTAACGCAACAATCATGACAATACCCTGCATAAAGTCGGAAGCACTCTCTGCAAGGAATCCGCCCAGAAGGGTGTATAACAATACGAATACCGCACCGATAATCATCATGGTCTCGTACTTCATTCCGAATAGCGTGGAGAACAACTTACCACAGGTCACGAAACAGCTTGCCGCATATACCGTGAAGAAAATCAGAATGAATACCGCAGCAATGGACATAATTACCTTCTTCTTCTCGCGGAATCTGTTGGAGAAAAAGTCAGGAAGCGTAATGGAATTATTCGCTCTTACGCTGTAACGACGAAGTCTTTTCGCCACAATCAACCAGTTCAGGTAGGTACCGATTGCCAGACCAAACGCGGTCCAAAACGCATCCGCCAGACCGCACCAATAAGCAACGCCCGGCAACCCCATTAAAAGCCAGCCGCTCATATCGGAAGCCTCCGCACTCATCGCCGTTACCCACGGACCGAGAGATCTTCCGCCAAGGAAATAGTCTTCGGAACTCTTATTTGCCTTTTTCGCAAATACTACACCGATTACAATAACAACTGCCATGTAAATAATCATGGCCACTAAAATCTGTATGGTTTTACCATCCATATCTTTTGTGCCTCCTCCTCGGGCAACGCCCGCAAACTACAGTTTATTATAGCACAAAGGTAAAGTGATGTAAAGGAAAAGATTTACAATTGTACCCAAATAAAAAGCCCTCCCGAAAGCTTTCGCTGCTTTCGGGAGAGCCTTTTTATTTCATCATATCCTTTTAGTTTCCGGTCGGAATATACGGACGAATTGCGCCTGCCACATTGTTAATCGGCATGGTCTGAATCCAAACCTTACCCGGGCCGGATACTAACGTATTAAAGAAGCCCTCACCGCCCAGTAGCTTATTCTTAAGACCTGCCACCTGCTGGATCTCCATCTTACAGGAACTTTCCATTGCTGCCAGATAACCGGTATCTAATACCATACTCTGTCCCGCAGCCAAATCATATTCGATTACCGCACCGTCAAACTCTACAAATGCAACACCGTTTCCGGACAGCTTCTGCATAATGAAACCTTCACCGCCAAAGAAGCCTGCACCCAGCTTTTTCTGCATATGTACGCTTAACTCTACCGTACTCTCGGATGCCAAGAAACCGGACTTCTGTACAATCATCTCCTTGCCCGGTCCGATTTCAAACGGTACAATAGAACCCGGAAAACTGGACGCAAACGCAATCATGCCTTCGCCGCCCTTTGCGGTGTATGTATTCTGGAACATGGACTCACCGGAAAACATTCTGCCCAATGCCTTACCAAATCCACCACCCGTATTGGTGTCCATCTCCATATTCGGAGACATCCAACTCATGGAACCCTTCTCCGTAATCATCTTCTCTCCTGCCTCCAGATGACAAATCACCACCGGAAGATTTCCGCCCTTAATTTCGTACTTCATACTGATCCTCCATTTCCCTCAAAAAGTTTTATAGTAGTGTATTCTTACACAGTCATTATTATAGCTTATCCGGGAATAAATTTCCATAGGTTTCGACAAAAAATACAAACAAAGAAAACCCGCCGGAACCGGTATAGGTTCCGACGGGCAGTGTCATTACAAGATATAAATCTTTTCTTTAAACTCCTTCTCTACGGCAAGATATTCCTCTTCGGAAAAGACCTTCTTTTCCTTAATTTCCGCAAGATAGGTATCGCATACTTCCTTTGCCTCCGCCTCTTTACCGGCCTTTAAATACGCGCTCATCTTGCTGAAGGCAAACTTCTTCCACACCCAAGGGAGGGTATCGGTGGTGTACTCCGGCTTCTTTGCATAAGCATTTAACACATTCTCACACCAATCACAAATCTCCAGAGCCTCCTCTAACGTTCCGAAGTAGCAGTAGTGTGTCATCATGGTATTTACCTGATGAACGATGACATCAAACAAAAGTCTGCCAAACTCCACCGCGCTGTCCTTCATGGCATCAAAGCCCTTCTCAAAGAAGCTAAGCGGCATCATCATCTCCTCCCGGATACAATGGCCTTCCAATGCCGGAAGCACATTCACATGCTCTCTGGCATTGTCAAAGTCCTTTCTGTGAATATAAATCCAAGCAAGCGCATAGTGTGCCTTATTGATTTTCTTCGTGTGATTGCAATAGCGGATGATATTGATTCCCTTCCGGATACCGTCTTCTAAAATTGCTTTTGCGCGTTCCGGCTCGTCATCCAACAAATGCTCCATATCGATGTAATAGCTCAGTCCCGTCACCTGCTGTACATACTTCAGCACGATGTCATAGTTCATCGGGTTCTTGTTGGCTTCTTCCGCCAGATACTCACAAACCGCAAGAGCACTCTGACCCGGATGCTCCACAGTCTCGAACTCTTTCATCTTCGCAAATACCTGCTCCGTGATGCGATCGTCCTGACTCTGTACATGATAACCGAGCAGGGCATCCGTCGTAATATTTAATGCCTGGGCAATCGGCACAATCATGGAAACATCCGGAAGCCCCGCCTCCGACTCCCAACGACTAACCGCCTGGGGTGTCACACCAAGCATTCCCGCCAGTTCTTCCTGGGTAAAGCCCTTATTCTTTCTGAAAGTCTTAATATTAGTTCCTAAATTATTCTTCATTGCAACCGCTCCTTTACTGTTTGATTCTATTTTCTACTTAAAACGATGGTTCAAAAATAAACTGCAGATTTATTTTGTGATTTCAGTATACCGTCTCCCGGAACTAAAATCAAACAATGGAGCATTGAATAAAAAACAATCACCCTTCCTCCGACTCCAGCCACTTTAGCATCCTCTGCAAGGACGCCAGACCATCGGCACGGCCCCGTTCATACGCACCTTCGATTTTCTTCACATCATGGCTCATTCTGCCTATGTCTAACGGAGTGTCCGGTCGTATTACAAAGACCTTTCCCTGCTCTTCCAAACGCAGAATCTCCTCCGCCGTCCGGTTGTATTCCTCCGCCCGGTTTTCTTCTTATGCAAACTTGTACTCACTGAAATCCTCCCTATGTCTGACATGGCATTATTGCCGTTTTCCTTTGAAAAAATCCATTCCGTTTCCCACAACCTCTACTCTTAACTATTATAGCAAATACCTTGTACAAATCAACTCCGGAATGCTTACAAAGCAACTATACAATGAATCTTGAAAAAACAAATCTTCCGTGCTATAATCATTGAGAAAAACAAAAGAAATAGGGGGAACTCCATGAACTACTCTACTGTAAAAAAACTACACGGCATCGCACTTTTGTTGGAAGCCATTGCTTTACTGATAACACTTCTCATGACAATCGGGCAAACATTCGTAAAGCCCTTGGCTCTTGCGTCATCCGATATCAATGAGATTATTGCCATTCCGGTTTCGACACTGATTTCTGTAATACCGGATCTTATCCTTTTTGCAATCAGCTTTTTCCTGATAAAAAAAAGCAACAGAAGTAACAATACAACGCATGTTGTCGTTTTCACAACCGTATCAATTGTACTTCATGCGCTGACCCCGTATATTGCCAACCTATTCATTCAGGTGGTGGCTAGATTTCAAGGTGCAGGCTACATTGCTTCCTACAGCGCTTTAACCTCCGTCCTCAGCTTCGCAATCTCTCCGCTTGAGATTGTTGCACTTACCTTGTTCTTCCTCTCTCTGGGCGGATATTACGGAACGGAACGTAAGCTGGAGTAGTTCGAAACTCACTGCTTTTTTGAATGAAAAACCCAACCACCTTCGCGATGGTTGGGTTTTCTTATCAAAGCTTCTCCGCAATATCTAAAATCAATCTCTCTGTCTTTTCCCAGCCAAGGCACGGATCCGTAATGGATTTGCCGAATACATGCTCTCCCACGGCCTGGGCTCCGTCCTCCAGATAACTCTCAATCATCAACCCCTTTACCAGACGCTTGATGCCCGCATTCTGGTTGCGGCTGTGCACTACGTCTTTGGCAATACGAATCTGCTCCAAATACTTCTTGCCGGAGTTGTTATGATTGGTATCTACAATAACGGAAGGATTCACAAGTCCCGTTTTCTCATAAAGTTCTTCCACACGAAGCAAGTCTTCATAATGGTAATTAGACACACTTCTGCCGGTATAATCCACGTAGCCCCGCAAAATAGCGTGTGCATAAGGATTTCCTTCACTGGTCACCTCCCAGCCTCGATAGAGGAAGGTATGACTTCCCTGGGCTGCCGCGATGGAATTCATCATAACCATCAAATCGCCGCCGGTGGGATTCTTCATACCTACCGGGGTCTCCAAACCGCTGGCGGTAAGCCTGTGCTGCTGGTTCTCCACGGAACGGGCACCTACCGCATTATAAGCAAGAATATCGGAGAGATACCGGTAATTCTCCGGGTAAAGCATTTCGTCCGCACAGGTGTAATCATAGTCCCGAAGCGCCGCTAAATGAAGCTCTCGGATGGCCACAATCCCCTTGTACATATCCGGCTTTTCCTCCGGGTCCGGCTGATGCAACATGCCCTTGTAGCCCTGCCCGTTGGTTCTCGGCTTGTTGGTATAAATTCTCGGAATGATAATCATCTTATCCGAAACCTGCTCTTCAAGACGTCTAAGTCTCGAAATGTACTCTAACACCGGCTCACTATGGTCCGCGGAACACGGTCCGATAACAAGAATAAACTTGTCCGAACTGCCGTCAAACACCGCACGAATGCTCTCGTCACGTTCCGCTTTCACCTTTTCCATGCGCTCCGTGAGCGGAAACTCTTTCTTTACTTCCTGAGGAATCGGAAGCTTTCTATGGAAATTCATTTGCATGTCTGTTACCTCTGCTTTCTTTGCAATCTATGGAACCCTGCATCTTCTGTTTTGTGCATCATTCTCTGTATTTATTATAATATCGGATCGGTGTTTTTTCAAGAAGAGAATCAATACAAGAAATCCTCTCTCAAAACTGTTACATTTCGAGAGAGGATTAGATATTTTACTTATTCTTACTTAGCTCTGCTTCATCTTATTCATTTTTCCACAAACCATGTATATTGCAATACTCATAAGCTGCAACAAACGAGTCTCCGACTGCAAGTTTAAACTCTGCCTTCGGCTGATCTGTATACTCAAGCTTTACTCTCTGACTCCCCTTTGTTGTTTCAATCGCAATCCACTGGATATAATGAGACTCTGACATTGGATGCTCAACCACGCCCACTTCCACAGTAACCGTATCGCCGTCAACGGTTACAACAGGTACATGCTTTTCCTGTGCACCGTCACTTGTTCCCGGTACAAGCTCTATCATGTCCTGACCGCAACACTCAACAGTCACACCGCTGTCATTTAGGAATTCAATCACATTGCCACAATGCTCACAAAAATAAAATTTCATAGTATGATACCTCCAATACTACTAGTTTATCTTGTGAACCTAAAAATATACATGGTTGTATGGCACGAAATTTACCCTTTTAACAGATCAATCCAATACCTGCGGATCGGCCTGTCATCCCCTTCCTCAAACACAATGTTTTCAAGAACGCCTCCACATTTTTCCGCAGTTTTCCAGGAACCGACATTACTATCATAGGCCGCGATCAACACTTTATAAATGTTTCGCGTTTCAGCCTGCTTAAGCATCATCCGAAGCATCTGTTCCGCATATCCCTTTCTTCGTTCACCGCAAAATAAGAGGAAGAGGGCGCAAACTTCTTATCCAGGATGCCCTTCTCACAATTATCTAACATCCGGACAAAGTCTGCAAAATCGTCGATCCCCGCAAACGGCTCTCCCAAAAACCACGGCGAAACAGACATCCCCTCGGCACACCATTCGGCCATCATTTCGTTGTATTGCTCGTAATAGGTAAGATCAGGTTTTACCAAATATAGATTCATGTTGTTACCTCGCTTGATTACTCTTCTATCGAAATCCCATAATCTAAAATAACATTGCCATTTTCATCCGGCGTTGTAAAGCGTGGGCAATTATACCGTTCAAAACACCAATCGTCCTCTTTGCGCTTTAACTCAAGGGATTTCAACTCTTCCAAACACCGATTGTGGGTCTCCATAGAATAGAAATCGCCGCTGCCCTCTTTGTCGCATAAATAGAACACCGCATACTCCAAGGCTTCCATATCCACAAAATCAAATCCCTCCGGGACAGCGGTATCCACCGGAAAGAACATGCCGATCCAATACTCCGGCATTCCGTCAACAATATGCACCGCTCCGATGTAAGCATCTCCATTCATCGGGAGTCGCTCATTTTTCTCCAACACGGAAAACCAATCGTTCTGCCACCACTCGCTCCAATTCGGACCATGCTCGTATCTTTTCCCGATGAAACGTGTTGCGGGAAAGCGCTCTTTCTTTACCTCTAAAATTTTAACTGACATGGAGTACCCCTCCTTTGTAAGTATCTTCGTCTCGTTCCTACAATCTCCCAATCGGGAAAAACATAAAGTTCTTGCCGGTCTCCGGGCAGGTAAAATCATGTACCGCCCCAACCAGCGGAAGTTGATTCTCTTCCAAATACTTTATCACCTGAGGGAAGGTATCTCCCCCTTCGCATTCTACATAAAGATACTCATATCCCGGAATCACCCACTTCGTCCAACCTTCCGGTGCCTCGGCATCATCCACACACTCTACTCCGGCTAAGTAAAGACCCTTGGTAAAACCGTCCTCCCACGGTAAAAAGGAACGTGACAAATCCGACATTGCTCCCCAAATCCCCAGAAGATTGCCTTCCTCATCCTTTTTCGCCAAATCCGCAACTTCATGAAAATGACCGTTGGCATCTTCCCATAACTTAGGAATAAAGCCTTCTCCGTCCGTGGTTGCGCCCTCTTTTCCGATTACAACAAAAGAGGCCTTTGTGCATCTGTTATATTCCATTCTCTTGCCCTCCGTATAGCGCCTTGCAGTCAAACATATGTTCTTCATCTATAATAACACATTACTCACGAATTCGCAATATCTTTCTTCTTCCCCAACAAATAACATTCCTCTTGACTTTTTGAACATCGTTCAGTATAATCTTTTTGAACAATGTTCAAGGAGGCTTTATGACAAATTCAAACGACATAAAAGAAACTATTATTCACGCAACCACCGAACTGATTGAACAATCCGCCGGTGACATAAAAACTATCACGACCCGGGCAATTGCCGAAAAAAGCGGTGTTGCTCTGGGACTTATCAATTACCATTTCGGAAACAAAGACAACCTGATTGCACTTTGTGTTCAACGAATCATCAATCAGGTGCTGATGCAGTTTGCTCCCGACAAAACCGATTACACCAAAGCCGACGGTCTTACCGACAAGAAACGTCTTATCTCTTTTGCCACTCAGACCTTTGACTTTTTGTATGCGAATTATTCCATCGTAAAAATATCCATTTTGTCCGACTTTGCCGACTATCTTCCGAAATGTAACTCGGTATTCACACAAATGGGGTTCCGATTTGCGCTACAGGGAAACATTCCGGAAAGCAAGAAGCAGCTGATTGCATTTTCCCTTACTTCCGTTATGCAAACCGCTTTCCTCGCAGGTGAAAACTCAATTGCAATCACCGGGTATAATCTCATGGAAAAAGCTCAACGGGACCGATTTATCTCTGATACCGTATCAATGCTTATGGAGGGCGTATATGAACAATAAATATTTTCCTTTTTTGTTGCCGTTTCGATGTTTGATTTTTCTTCTTGTCTTCGTAACCGGCTCTGTCATCACAGGTAGAAACCCCGATGCACTCAGTAACATTTGGTCTGTTGTTGCAAGTGTCGTAAATATCATAACTATACTTCTGCTTGTAATCATCACAAGAAAAAGCGGCGGCTATGCAAAACTTATCCGTTATGAAAAAGGCAAAACAAGGCCTCCGCAGATTGTAGGCATGATTTTCTTTATCCTACTTACGGGAATGGGCGGAATGTATCTTGCCGGCTTCCTGTGTTACGGTGTTCTCCCTTATGCGGCGCCTATGCTGATTGCTCCGATCCCTCTGTGGCTGGCAATTGGCAACATCTTTGTACTTCCTGTGACCACAGCCTTTGCGGAGGACGGACTCTACCTCGGTTGCGGTGTCAATCAGATAAAAAATAAATACGCGGCAGTGCTCCTTCCGGCATTCTTTTTTGCCCTGCAACACAGCTTCGTTCCGACATTGTTTGATGCAAGATACATCACCTATCGTTTTTTATCCTTTTTACCGCTGACCCTACTGCTCTGCCTGCATTATCATAAGCGAAGAAATCCTCTGCCGATTATGGTGGGGCATGCTTTTATTGATGTCATCACCGTTTTACAGATACTTGCCACTTCCGCAATACCGGGATTTTATGAAATGATGTGTGCTATGTAAACCAAATTCACGCATATAGCAAAACGCCTCAGAACCTTTACCGATTCTGAGGCGTTTGCTGTATTAAAAGATGTTCCTCTATAACACTAAGAAGTTTTTCGGTTTCAATCGGTTTTGATAAATATCCGTTAAACCCGGCTTTCAAATACGTTTCTCTGGACCCTTCAATGGCATTTGCCGTAAGTACAATCATCGGTGTATCGGCGCAAGGGCCGTCTTTCACAGCCTTTATCTTCTCCATGGCCTCAATGCCGTCCATTCCCGGCATCATATGGTCCATGAAAATAATATCAAAGTGCTGTGCGGTTGCCAGTTCTACCGCCTGATATCCGCTGTCTGCCTCCGTTATGTTTAACTGTGTCATCTTTAACAGACTCTTAAACACCTTACGATTTACCGCACTGTCATCCACAACCAGTGCATGTGCCTCCGGTACTATAAATTCCTCACTGCATGTGTGCGATTCCGGCCTACGGCTGCTTGTTTTATTTTCATCCTCCCCCTGCGATGCCTCATCCACTATCTTCTGCCACAAATCAAAAGAGAAAACAGATCCCTTTCCATACTCACTTTCCACCTTAAGCTCGGAATCCATCAAAGAGAGCATTTTCATGGTAATCGGCATCCCTAATCCGGTTCCTTCGATATTTCTGTTACGTTCCTCCTCTATCCGCTCAAATTCCGAAAACAACTTCTTCCTGTCTTCCGGCTTTATTCCGATTCCGGTATCTTCTACTTCAAAACGAAGAATCGCATACTCTCCGATTGCCTGCTCTACTTTCTTTACTATATTTACCCGAAACCACACTTGGCCACTCGGTGTATACTTCACCGCATTGGTGAGGAGATTCATCAGCACCTGTCTTATCTTTACATCGTCTCCCCATAATTTTGACGGAATATCCTTCGATATATTTACGTGAAAGGAAAGACCTTTGTCTTCGGCTCTGAACTTTATCATATTGGAAATATCATCCACCATGCCGAACACATCATACGAAGCCGATACCACTTCCATCTTACCTGCTTCTATCTTATTCAGGTCAAGAATATCATTAATTATCGTAAGCAACGTACGTCCCGCAGTCTGAATATCCGTTGCGTACTCTTTAATCACACTCTCCGTACTCTCTCTGAGAATCATCTCGTCCATTCCGAGAACCGCATTGAGGGGAGTCCGTATCTCATGGGACATTCTCGCAAGGAACTTGCTTTTTGCGTTGTTTGCATCGTCCGCAATCTGCCTTTCCTTCTCCACTTCTTTCAAATGCTGATAATGCTTTGTGGAATCAATCATGACATACATCTTGCTTCCGTCAAAGGATTTATGCATCAGCTTTCTTTCCTCAAAATTATATACTTTGTCCGCAACGGTAATCGGCTCACCGGTTTGAATCGAATTTTCAATTTGCCCGATTACTCTGCCCTCATCCTTTGCAATTTCCGGGAAAACTTCCTGTGCCTTTTTATTATAATATGCCACCTTCTCATTTGCTCCCATCGCAATAACCCCGGCCGAAAGTTCATCAACAATGTACTCCTTTGCCACCGATTCCGTATCCATAAAGTCATTCCGAAAAATAGCAACCAAAACGAGAATTACACACAAGGAAAAGCCCAACTGGTTAAAGTCATAATATCTGCCGATCGGTAGCTTGGTCAGGAAACCTACCGCAGCCTCTATCAACAGAGCAATCAAAATGGCTATGTATTGTTTTCTTTTCTGCAGATCCTTTTCTCTCAACAGAGCCTTTAACAACATGACAAAGCATGTCCCGATAACAGCAAAAATGGTCATGAGCCATACTGTATACCACGGTCCGTACACAAACTCCGCAATTGTCAATCCTTTCTCTTTTACCAAATGAAGATCCTTAACAAACAGCCCCGTTTTCTTTGTGGTCGCTATCACAACATAAGTAGCCACCGCCAAGCCGCTCTCAAGCACCGGAATTACTACCGGAATCTTTGATTCGAAATAACTGATACAGAAAAACAGAATTGAAACAACCACCCCGATTTTTCCGGCCCAGGACAACATAAACGCGATAAAATACGCCTCTTCCGTCTCAACAAAAAACATAACCAAAGAACCCACGCTATATAAAAGCAGGGCAATACAATTCACAAACAAATAATAATGCGCCCGCTTTTTCATGTTTTTGAAAATCAGCCACATCTCGATTACTATCAAAAAAAAGGTTATCCACTGGGGAATCATAATTGCATGCTTCATGTGCACTCTGCCTCCGGTAAGGATTTCAATATCCTTCTTATCGTTCAGTTCTATTATAACACAAATCTTCAAATTACAACAGAAAATCTCCTCTCAAAACTGATATATTTCGAGAGAAGAATTCTGTTATTAAATATAGCTTGAACTCGGGAGATAACCAACTTGCGAACTCAAACGCAATGTCCGGGTGAGCATATGTACCTTTACTATATCTTCCGCTGCTTGGAATAATACCAATGGCATTAAAATCCTTTTTCCAACGATTCGGCGTCATCGTAAATCTATTGTATGGAACCTCGCTATTTTTAATTCCGTGGGATTCCACGGAATTAAAATCGGGATTATTCAACTCTTCCCACAACGAATAAAATGCAAAGGAATTCTGGTTTGACATCCAATTTCTGATTACCCCCGATGGATCATCAGTTCAAGAGAGTGTCAAGTTAATTATTGGCACCCAAACCATTTCACTTTCAAAACAAAATTCTTCGCATCGTGATATCCCGCTTTCCCGTAGTACCGTTCATGCAGTTCATCCTTCACTGCCTGCATCTCCACGCAGGACGCTCCGGCTTTTTTAACCCTCGCTTCCAGTTCCGCCAAAAGAACACTTCCATAGCCTTTGTTTTGGTGTTTATGAGCAATCAGAATCTCTTCTAAGGTGTAACCCACAATATCATCGTACTGCTTGTAATACCCCATAACAAAGCCGCACACTTCGCCTTCATCGTCCTTCATCATAAGCGAATAAGCACCCTCCATGGTCAGCACTTGCCGGATGCGCCGTTTTGCGGTTTCTTCTGTCCAGCAACCGTCCTCGTGGTTGTTGTAATACTCTATGTACAAAGGAACGACCAGGTCGATATCCTTACTATCCATTACTTCAAATTGCATAATCTCTCCTTCTCCTTAGTCGTAAACTATCCTTTATCGCTCCAACCTTCCAATCACATTCCGAATCGTTTGCAAATTCTTTTCCAAATCATTTCTTACTTCCATCCGGTGTCCCACATTCGGTTCTATGTAGTAAGGCACCTTCTCGCTTTCGCATAGGCTGCACAAGGTTTCACTTTTCAAATGGCGGTCGTTATTGCTTGCTGCAACCAGAACAATCTGATTGTCACCTTTTATGAATGGCAGGGTATCCGCCAACGGCGTAAACAACACCAAGGATGCGTTTATCTTTAGCTCCTCTATCAGCTTGCATGCAACGACGGTTCCTTTGCTTTTTGCCACGAAAACAATGTCATCGTATTCTCCCAAATCATAAGATTTGAGGACTGCTTTTGCATTTTCATATACGGTATCAAAATCATGTCCGGAGGTCGGATACTCCACAAATCTTTTCTCATAGTCCTTGTCTTCGTAATGCTTTGCTCCAAAATAGAGCAACGGAACCTCCGTCCCCCGACCTCCCGGAAATGAAAACACTATCTTTTTACTCATTGCCTATTCTCCTTCAATGTGTCCTTCGCTTTTTAACTGTTCAATGGACTTTGCGACTGCCTCTTGCACCAGCTCCGCCGCATCATAATATATCGCCAATTGCATCAACGCATTCATGGCATCTTTAATTTCACCGGCCAAATCTTCCTTCGTTCCGTCCCCACGTCGCAATACCTTCGTACCGCTCTTTTCAAGCCGATTCACCTCCTGGGCCACTTCACCGCATTCCTCTAAGATTCTTGTTGTAATCTGAAATGCTTCATTTCCCTCCGGGAATCTATGATTCATCCCTTTTGCCAGTTTCTTTAGATTTTCCATCTATATACCTCCGAAAGACTTCTTTGAATAATTTCTTTCATTCGTATTTCTACCATCTTTTTCATAAACAACAGGTCATCATTCTTCGGATTATCAATTCTAAAAGTACATCCACAAACATCGTTAAATTCTTTTCCAAATATAACTTTGCGCCTTCCACCGCCACAAGAACCGCAATGCCCACAATGGTCCACATTCCTCCAAGCAACTTCTTTCACCTCGTCATCAACAGAATCCCTTTCAAGCCACTCGGAACCCATATTCTCCGACCATACCGTCCAATGATTATTCTCCTCACCCGGATTCTTTATGGCAATATAACAGACGCAATCGCCCTCTTGTTTCACCCCAAAATATAGTTTATCCTTCCAATAGGCTCCGTTATCCTTGTAAAAGCTAAGCTGATTCTCTTTCAAAAATCAAACAAGCTCCAACGCAACTTCTTGTTCCTCAGGTGACAACTCCCTTTGGATAGCGTATTCAATCGTTAACTCAGTCATAGACACCCTCGTTTCTGTGATAAGTGCTGTGATAAATTGAAACACAGCAAAGATAACTTACCTTCTTTCAATCGGAAGATATAAATCCTCAATGGATATCTTCTCCGCATACAGTTCTCCCGGAGAAACGATATGAAACATAGGATATCTTTCCTTTTTCCCTTCTCCGTTTTCATATGCCTTGAATTTATCGCTTTCAGCCGCCCACTTTAAAAGTTCCTCACGAGTATTCAGCCAATCTGCCGCTTGATCAAAATCTGCGTCCATGCATGATGCAACCGCAAAAAGTCCACTTGGAAGGTCCACGATTTCAAATCCTCCGCAATCTTCCTCTTTTGCACCTGTCGGAAGAGCATAGAACCACTCCTGTGCGCCAATCCGCTCATTATACCACATAAAATCACGCGGATATAGTTCATTTGTCAGTGAAGCATGATATTTACTGAACCAGTTATTAAACTTCTCGAATTTCTCTCCATCAGTAAGCGGCCCTGAATATACCGCTTTCATTTCAGGTAAATTAACAATACGAATGCTCTGCATAAACCAATCTCTCCTTTACAAATTCAAATCAGTCAACTTACTCCATACCCTTAATCGGAGTATAATAATCCATTTGTTCATATCCCATGATTTTCTGTGCCAAAGGAGAGGTAATAATATTACCTAATTCCGGACGAGATGCATCACGCTCAAAACCATTCTCGCTTAAAAACTTGTCCACCTCTGCATTCATCAGGTCTCTATCCGTTTTCTGGTCGATTCCTGTTGCAACAGCATAGAGTCCACCTTTAAAATCAATGATGTCAAACTCTGCCGGAACCTCCATACCTTCCTCATACATATAAACCCAGTGAAAACCACTGCCATCCCAAAACAGAAAATCCTTCGGGAACAAATCTCTTTTTTGAGAGGACATCCATTTGTCAAATGCCTCAAACTTTTCTTCACCAAACATACCGATACCGGAAGAAACCATTTTGCAATCCGGCATTTCATATACTCTTACATTTTGCATTTCTATACCTCCTGAAATTTATATTCCCAACCCAATATTAACCTTATCTCCTACATAGTTCCCCGCATCCGGAAAACCGTTTCCCAACACCTGAATAAACTTATCCGAGAAACCATATTTGGCCAATTCCGCAATAGGCACAAACTTCACATCGTGAATCGGATTTGCATCAAACTCATTGGTCGGCAATTCAATCTCTCCGCCCAATCTTCTAAGTAAAAATGTGATATGTAAAATGGTATTGGAACTTGCCTCAACATCACATAAATACAACATCCGAACAATCTCCACATCAAGTCCGGTCTCTTCCTTCATTTCCCTAATCAGACCTTGGGATATGGTCTCACCACGCTCTAACCGTCCTCCAGGCAGTGACCAATTTCTCTTATCACTCAGCTTTTGCTGAACCAACAATATTTGATTGTTTTCGATTAGAATTCCGGTAATACGGATGTTGAATATATAGTTTTCGTTCATAAAAAAGATATCCTCCTGTGATTGTTAAGCTCTACAGATTGGAATCTACCAAATTAACTATTTGCTGAGCCACAGTTGCCGGTGTCATATCCGTTGTATCAATACATGGATAATCAAAGTCATCATAAAAAGAAAACGTCATTTCCATTCCTCTTTTTATTCTTATCTCATCCCTGCCGTCTTTCATAGCTCGTTTTATGTTTTCGTCTCTTGAACATTTTAGAACGATGATAGTTTGCTTAAATTCTATATGGTCCTTTTTAAGCTTCTCAATTACCCTTTCATAAATTTCCTTTCTCTCGCCATGCCATGCATAGGTGAAAACCACCTTATTTACATCACTACAAGAAAGATAATTACGCAATAGGCAATAAATATTTTCCATTATAGTTTCTTTTGTTGATTCCGAAAAAACGAACGGATTCATAACCCGACACCAATCAGAGTCCACGTATGCGACATTTTCATATTGCTCTACTATCTTTTTTGCGGTAGTAGTTTTCCCAACACCATTAGGACCAATGATAACTATAAGTTGCTTCATTTCATCTTCCTCACAAATCCAGATTTATTGAACAATTGACTTAGCCCATTCTTCACATTCTAAAGTTTCACACAAGCCTAACTCTTGCCAAATACCAGCGTAGTATATACCATTATCAATTTGGGAAGAGTTTTTTCTATTTCCGATAATAGCATCCACATCATATATGGAACGCTTTATCCATGTGGCTTTATTGCAGCTTTTAGCGGTCAATACTCTATCTTCTCTGTACGTTAGCACTCCTGCTCCCGGCATATTTTCATTAAATGATAATTTTTCACTCGCCACAAACATGACATTGGAATGCTCTTTGTCCATATCCCTGTTGGAATGCGGATGCCAACTATATTCTCTTTGTTCTTCCGAGTCGGTAATAATTTTTCCAACTTGCATATATCCCCAAATCAGCTGCAAATCGTTATCACTGTAAAAATCACCTGTTTTCTTTATGTATTGATATTTCCCGTCTGCGAATTTGACTTTATGATAGTTCCCAAAAAACAGAAACAAATCCCCAGCTTCAACACCAACGCTATTCATTAGATAAACCGATGAAGAATTGACCTGACCAAAAATAGGGCACCAACCATCAATTGAGTTTTTCCTTCTGTCAATTGATAAATCCGGGTCAATGTGGCAATTAGGACTTCCTTTATACTTTAAATCTTCTAATATTTTGGAATAAGGTTGGTCACAATATACCAAATCGTCAAATGTATCCTTATCATTTGACGGAATAGGAAACGATACTAACGTTCCATCTTCCATTATGGGACTAACAATGCCTCCATTGGCAGAATCAAATCCCTTCCTGCTTAAAATAACCTTCATAGTATCACCCCAACTTCAATTTTGTTACTTCACATACCCGTTCCACGGCTTCCATAATAGTCATATCCGTTGTGTCAACACATGGATAATCATATTCATCATAGAATGAGAATGTGTTTCTAATTCCTCTCTCCACTCGCTCCTCATCTCTATTATCAGCAATGGCACGCCTTCTGTTTTCAGCCTCAGAACATTTTAGGATAACAATATTTTCTTGAAACTCTATTTCATCATCCCTCAGTTGCTTAATTACCCTATCATACATCTCTTTTCTTTCACCGTGCCAACTATATACAAAGACAACGGTACTTATCTCCTCGCAAACCAAGTAATTACGCAATAGAGAATACATATTTTCTATCACTGTTTCCTTCGTAACATCTGTTAACGGAAAAGGATTCATCACTCTACACCAATCAGAGTCTATAAATGCACTTTGAGGACACAGTTCTACTATTTTCTCTGCGGTTGTACTTTTCCCTACGGCATTTGGACCAACTATAACTATGAGTTGCTTCATTACTTTCCCTCCGAATTCATTTCTGAAAATTCATGTTCACCTATTCCTATTATATCATAGATCCTCAGATTCCGACACAAAAATCTACGGTTTCTCATCCCAACATTTCCTCGTCAAAACCAATTGCTTTTTCGCCACATTCCCATCAACCACATAGCATTCTGTCTCTTTTTCCAGTAGCACAAAAACACCTCCGAACTGTTACATTCGGAGGTGTAGTTTGTTTAATTCTATTCAGTTTCCTTAACCGTTAGTTAAGCGATTGCTCTACTTATTATTGATAGCAGCCTGAGATTTCTTCGCTAATTGGTATGCAATTGCGCTAGTATAAGACCCCCTCTTATTTTGAAAAACATGTAACGTATAGTGAGGTATCATCATTTCGGAATTGGATGACGTATAATAAGTTTCGCAAATTAATTTCATAAACAAATAGACATGGTCTATAGCCGTTTGGTAGAATTAAGTTACCACACAAAATACTCACAAAGGAGGCTAAAAACCATGTCTGATAACATTATACAATTAAATC
>JAFYMC010000029.1 GCA_017556805.1 Lachnospiraceae bacterium
CGAAGTAATCCGTTTCAATGCAGCGGAAACTCCGGTAAAGATGGGTACCTTCTCTCAGTACGACCATCCGCATACCTTGGCTCGTTACGCAGAAGTAGCTGATTACCTTGGACTTAAGGGTAAGAACGACAGCGAAAAGGTGGAGAACTTAATTAAGGCGCTGGATGAGTTAAAGGCTAAGGTAGGCATTAAGGCAACCATCAAGGATTATGTTGCAGATGAGAAGGACTTCCTTGCAAGACTGGATGAGATGACCGAGCAGGCATTTGATGATCAGTGTACCGGTGCAAATCCGAGATACCCGTTAATGAGCGAGATTAAGCAGATGTACTTAAACGCATATTACGGAAAGCAGTTTGAAGAACCGAAGACTCCGGATGAGCGTCAGCTTGGGGAAGGTGTTGACAAGACCGATATTAAGCAGAGCTTCCGTAGAGCAAAGAACGGCATCAATAAGAATCTGTAAGGAGGAATGAGACTATGAAACTGGATAGAGTGATTGCAGTAAGAAATAACAAGACGATTTATCGTGACGGTGATAAGTGTGTAAAGGTATTTGATGAGAATTATTCCAAGGCGGATGTATTGAATGAGGCACTGAATCAGGCAAGAATCGAAGAGACCGGTTTAAACATTCCGAAGATCTTTGAAGTGACCATGATTGATGGAAAGTGGGCGATTGTTTCCGAATACATCAAGGGAAAGACCCTGGCACAGTTAATGCAGGAAAATCCGGAGAAGAAGGATGAGTATCTGGAGATGTTTGTGGAGCTACAGACAACGGTACACAAGGCGACGTGTCCGCTTCTTAACAAGTTAAAGGATAAGATGAACGGTAAAATCAGTAAGGCAGAGCTGGATGCCACCACACGTTATGATTTACATACCCGTTTGGAAGGTATGCCGAAGCATAACAAGGTATGTCACGGCGACTTCAACCCGTCTAATATTATCGTGACCGAGGACGGTACTCCGTATATCCTCGACTGGTCTCACGTAACCCAGGGTAACGCTTCTGCGGATGCAGCAAGAACCTATCTTCTGTTCTGGTTAGAGGGTGATATTGAGGGTGCAAAGAAGTATCTTGATTTATTCTGCGCAAAGAGTAACACCGCAAAACAGTATGTACAGAAGTGGATGCCGATTGTGGCAGCTTCCCAGTCTGTAAAGGGTAACGAAAAAGAACGTGAATTCCTGCTTAGTTGGGTAGATGTTGTAGATTACGAATAGGAGGATATCAATATGAAAATCACAGTATGTATCGGTTCGTCCTGCCATATTAAGGGGTCACGTCAGGTGGTAGAGCAACTTCAGTATTTGATTAAGGAAAATAACTTAGATGATAAGGTAGAACTTGGCGGAACTTTCTGCATGGGCAACTGCCAGAAAGGTGTTTGCGTTACCGTTGATGATACCTTCTATTCCGTAACTCCGGATTCCACCAAGGAATTCTTTGAAAAACAAGTACTTGCAAAGGTGTGAAAATTATGATCGTTCAGGTTTGTGTAGGCAGTTCCTGCCACTTGAAAGGGTCCGAAGAGATTGTGGAGCTCTTTCAGAAAGCCGTTGAAACGCATCATCTGGAACAGGAGATTACGCTTGTCGGTAGCTTTTGTATCGGCAAGTGTAATCGTATCGGTGTAACGGTTCAGGTGGATGATGACGTGTATACCGGCATTACAAGAGAAACATTTCAGGAGTTTTTTAAGGAAAAGGTTCTGGAAAAGCTGAGTGCGTAAAGGAGTAACAGAATATGCCGAACTGTTTAACGCTGAAGAAATCAAATTGTAAAAACTGTTATAAATGCATCCGTCATTGTCCGGTAAAGTCCATTCGTTTTTCCGGAGACCAGGCCCATATTATCGGAAACGAGTGTATTCTATGCGGTCAGTGCTTTGTGGTCTGTCCGCAGGAAGCAAAGCAGATTGTGGATGAAACCGAAAAGGTAAAGGTGCTCTTACAGAGTGGTGTGCCGGTGTATGTAAGTCTGGCTCCGTCCTTTGTAGCAAATTATGACGGCGTTGGAATTAATGCCATGCGGGAGGCGCTGCAAGAGCTGGGCTTTGCCGATGTGGAGGAGACCGCCATCGGAGCTACCATGGTAAAGACCGAGTATGAGCGGATGTTAAGGGAAGAGGACAGAGATGTAATTATTACATCCTGCTGCCATTCGGTTAACTTATTGATTCAGAAATATTTTCCGAAAGAACTGGAATACCTCGCGAATGTAGCTTCGCCGATGCAAGCACATTGTCTGGATATTAAGAAACGTTTTCCGGATGCGAAGACCGTATTTATCGGTCCGTGCGTGGCAAAAAAGGATGAGGCGGAACATTACGGAAGTATCGTGGATGCCGTGTTGACCTTTGAAGAATTGACCGAGTGGCTGGCTGCAGAAAAAATCGAGCTACACAAAGCGATGGATTCTGCGGAGGAGAGTAAGGCAAGATTTTTCCCAACCACCGGCGGTATCTTAAAAACCATGGCACAGGACGCACCGGGCTATACTTATATGGCGATTGACGGTGTGGAAAATTGTATGGCGGCACTCCGGGATATTGAAAACGGAAAAATTCATAAGTGCTTTATCGAAATGTCTGCCTGTGTGGGTAGTTGTGTCGGTGGTCCGGTGATGGAAAAATACCACCGGTCTCCGGTGAAGGATTATATGGCGGTAGCACAGTATGCAGGCAAAAAGGATTTTGATGTACGTCAGCCAGAGCCTTCGGAGCTTCGCAAGAATTTTGAGTTCATCGAGCTTCGTGCCCAGTCACCGGCGGAAAGTCAGATTACCGAGATTCTTCGTCAAATGGGTAAGTTCAAGCCGTCTCAGGAATTAAACTGCGGTTCCTGCGGCTATAACACCTGTCGTGAAAAGGCCATTGCAATCTTTAATGGGAAATCGGATGTGTCAATGTGTCTTCCGTTCTTAAAGGACAAGGCGGAAAGTTTTTCGGATGCAATCGTAAAGAATACGCCGAACGGCTTGATTGTACTGAACGAGAATCTGGAGGTACAGCAGATTAATGCGGCAGCACAGAAGATTATGAATATTCGTGCAGCATCAGATGTGCTGGGAGATCAGGTGATTCGCATTTTAGAGCCGGATATTTTTCTTGACGTGTTGAACAGTGGCAAAGAGATTAAGAATCAAAGAGTTTATCTGGCAGAATACAAGCGGTATGTGGAACAGACGGTGGTACATGATAAAGAGTCCCGTATGCTCATTTGTATCATGCGAGATGTGACGGATGAGGAAAAGGAACGAGAGAAGAAGGAAAGCATCAGTCGAAGAACAGTGGAGGTTGCCGACCGGGTTGTGGACAAACAGATGCGTATTGTGCAGGAAATTGCGTCTCTTCTCGGTGAAACTGCGGCAGAAACAAAGATTGCACTGGCAAAATTAAAGGAGTCGATTTCTGATGAATGATTTATGTACAGATATCGGTTACAAAAGTATTAATCATTACGGAGAACAGCTTTGCGGAGATCATGTGGATGTGGTGGAAAGCGGCGAAAATTCCACGGTGATCGTACTGGCGGACGGGCTGGGAAGCGGGGTGAAAGCAAGCATTTTATCCACTCTTACCTCGAAAATAATTTCCACCATGATGGCGGAAGGACTTCCCTTGGAAGAGTGTGTTTCCACGATTGCGGCAACGCTTCCGGTTTGTTCTTCCAGAGGAGTAGCCTATTCCACCTTCACGATCATTCATGTGATTAACAACGATACAGCCGAACTGATTCAGTATGATAATCCCCATGTGATTTTGATCAGAGGGGAAGAAAATTACGACTATCCGAAGACAGAAATGAACATCGGAGGAAAGAAAATCTATAAAAGTGTCCTGAAGTTAAGGGAAAATGATATTTTTATTGCCATGAGCGATGGATGTCCCCATGCAGGTATCGGTACCGCATATAATTTCGGTTGGAGACGGGAGGATATCGCTACTTTTATGGAGACGCTGGCACCGGCAGGCTATACGGCAAAGACATTATCTACGATTTTGGTGGATGAATGTAATAAGCTATACGGAAATCGTCCCGGGGACGATACGACTGCTTGTGTGGTACGGGTAAGAAAAAGAGAACCGATGAATATTTTATTCGGACCGCCGTCTAATCGGGATGATGGAGAACGTATGATGTCGTTGTTTTTCTCTAAAGAAGGAAAGCATATTATTTGCGGGGGAACTACATCCTCGATTGCGGCGAAATATCTTGGAAAACCGCTTCGTGCAACGCTTAATTTTGAGCGTTCCGATGTGCCGCCGATTGCAACCATAGAAGGTGTAGACTTGGTAACAGAAGGCGTGATTACAGTCAATAAGGTTTTGGAATATGCCAAGGATCATTTGGGTGAGAACGTCAACTACGAGCATTGGAGTGTTAAACATGACGGAGCGTCTTTAATCAGCAGACTTTTGTTTGAGGAAGCCACTGATATTAATTTCTACGTAGGCAGAGCAATTAATCCGGCCCACCAGAACCCGGATTTGCCTATTAACTTTAACATCAAGATGAATCTGGTGGAGGAATTGTCCAAATGCCTGCGGCAGATGGGAAAACGCATTAAGGTTAGCTATTTCTAAGGAGAGGCATATGAGAAAGTTTGATACAAAAGTACAATATTTAAAATATAAGGTGCTGCGCGAGGTGGCTCGTCAGGCATGGAACGATACGCTTTTGGAGAACGTGTTGGAAATTCCGAAGACCATTGTGCCGGGAAAAACGCCAACCATGCGTTGTTGTGTGTACAAAGAGCGGGCAATTCTGGCAGAACGTGTAAAGGTTGCCATGGGCGGTAATAAAGAGAATCCGAATATCATTGAGGTAATCGATATTGCTTGTGACGAGTGTCCGGCAGCGGGTTACGAGGTGACGGCTTCCTGTCGTGGTTGTCTTGCTCACAGGTGTGAAGATGTGTGTCCGAGAGGAGCGATTTCCTTTGACCATAACCATGTGGCTCACATTGATAAATCCAAGTGTGTGGAGTGTGGTCAGTGTGCAAAGGTATGTCCGTATTCGGCCATTGTAAACCGCAAGCGTCCGTGTCAGAATGCCTGTAAGATTAAGGCCATCTCCATTAACGAGAACAATGCGGCATCCATTGACAATAACAAGTGTATCTCCTGCGGAGCCTGTGTATATCAGTGTCCGTTCGGCGCAATCATGGATAAGTCTTTTATCTTAAACGTAGTGGATTTACTGAAAAAGAGCGAACAGGGAAGGAACTATAAACTGTATGCAGTAGTGGCACCGTCCATTTCCAGCCAGTTTACTTATGCGAAGTTAGGGCAGGTTATCACAGGACTGAAGAAATTGGGCTTCCATACAGTAGTAGAAGCAGCACTGGGAGCGGACCTAGTAGCGATGAAGGAGTCCAGAGAACTTGTAGAAAAGGGATTTTTGACCAGCTCCTGCTGCCCGGCATTTGTGGCATACATAAAGTCGGAATTTCCGGATTTGGTGCCGTTTATTTCCCATAACCTTTCTCCGATGGCAGCAATTGGAGAATATATTAAGAAAACCAGTGAAAATGCAAAGGTAGTATTTATCGGACCGTGTACATCAAAGAAGATGGAAGCGCAGTTAGAATCCGTAAAACCGCATGTAGATGCAGTATTGACTTTTGAAGAGTTACAGGCGCTGTTTGACAGCCGCGATATAGATATTACGACGTTAGAGGAAGGCGTATTGGATAATGCATCTTACTTCGGACGTATCTTTGCAAGAAGCGGTGGTCTGTCTGATGCGGTATCCCAGGCTTTAAAGGAGCAGGGCATGGAGGGATTCCCGTTGAAGGCAAGCGTGTGCGACGGCATTGAAGCCTGTCGTGTGGCACTTTTAAAGAAGAGTAAAAACGTACTGGATGCCAACTTTATCGAGGGAATGGCATGTACCGGCGGATGTATCGGCGGTGCGGGATGCCTAACCCATGGAGAGAAGAATAAAGCGGAAGTAGACAAATACGGACGGGAAGCAATGGAAAAAACGATTTCAGACGCAGTTTCGGTGTTACAATAGCCGTAATTTGGCAGATACAGTGGTAGGACATATGATTTTATTTTATCTTTTACGAGGAAAGAAAGTATGAAAATCACAAAGTGTTGGTATGAGATAAAAGAATTTTTTGTTATTACCCTGGGTGCTGTGTTGGCGGGAGCAGCAATTTTCTTCTTTATGTTGCCCAGTCATTTGGCGGTTGGTAGTGCCTCGGCATTAGCGATGGTATTAAGTAACTATATTCCGCTTTCGGTTTCTGCAATTAACCTAATCCTAAATGTGTTCCTTCTTCTTATAGGATTTATATTGATTGGTCCCGGGTTTGGTATAAAGACCGTATATACATCCATTATGGTTCCGGTATCCATGGGCGTATTTGAAATTTTTTTCCCAAACTTAGAATCGTTGACGGGAGACCCTCTGCTTGATGTGCTGTGTTACATCCTTGTTGTCGGAAAGGCAATGGCAATACTTTTTTCCCACAATGCCTCCTCCGGAGGTTTGGACATCGTTGCAAAGATAATGAATAAGTATCTAAAAATTGATTTAGGAAGTGCAGTGTCCGTTTCAGGGATTGTAGTGGCGTTGACAGCTGTTTTGTGCTATGACACGAAAACCGTTGTGCTTAGTGTTCTAGGGACCTATTTTGGTGGAATTATTGTGGACCACTTTATCTTTGGTTTGAATATAAAGCGACGCGTGTGTGTCATTTCTCCGAAGATAGAGGAAATAACAGAGTATGTTCTTCATCAGTTGCATAGCGGAGCTACATTAAACGAGATTACAGGTGCTTATGATAAAACTCTTAAGAAAGAGATCATTACCATTGTAGATAAACATGAGTATAGAAAGCTGATGGATTTTGTTAAGAAAGTTGACCCGAAAGCATTTGTAACTGTGTATGCAGTGAATGAGATTCGATATCAACCGAAGAAATAATCGAACGTATTGCCCACATAAATTTGAAAAGAGTTCCTCTCATTGCCTTTTGGTGATGGGAGGAACTTTTTTGTCCTGCGATTCCATAAATGATATCGTGCTGGATTTGGGTTATTTATTTTTGCTGATCGAAGAAGTCTGCTAAATATTTGAAGGATTGATAATCTAGTAGTGAGGTTTATAAGTTTATTGGCACATTTTACAAAGGTTTTGCTTATATTTGACGTAACATGGCTTTTAGATTTCACATTCGCTTTTTATAATGAACTTGTCTTATAAGATGAAAAACGAATGGAGGTAATAACAATGAAAAAAGTCATTGCAAGTTTGTTGGCGCTGAGTATGATGGTGGGTGCTTTTGCCGGATGTGGCACAAACAAACAAAATGTAACAGTTAACAAAGAAAGTATTAACAACGAAACAGATGTGAACGATAGGGTTAAATTTGCCTATGCTGCTGAAGAAAATGTAAAGAACGAGGAAAAAGATACAACACCTAAGTATGTATTTTTGTTCATCGGTGACGGTATGAGCTATCCTCAGATTCAATCCACTTCCGATTATCTGGGGGCATTGGCTGATGAAGATTATTTCATGGCTCAGCCTAGTTTGGACGACAATCAAGGAGCAACGTTAGATGGACCTGAGTATATGAATTTCATGAATTTTGAAGCGGCTGGTTCTGCGGTTACTTATGATGCAAACTCTTTTGCGCCGGACTCAGCATCTACCGCGACTTCTATTTCCACCGGACGCAAGACTTACTCCGGTACGATTAATGTAGATGTTACCGGAACAGAACTTTTTGAAACAATCACAGAGAAAGTTCATAAGCAACTTGGAATGAAAGTCGGCATTATTTCTTCTGTGAACTTAAACCATGCTACTCCGGCCGCATTTTATGCACATCAGGTGAGCCGTAACAACTACTATGAAATCGGTGAAGAATTGGTAGCATCCGGATTTGAGTTTTTTGCGGGAGGTGGTTTGAAGAAGACTACCGGGTATGATAAGGAGAACCCTTTGCCTAATTTGTATGATATGGCTGAAGCGGCCGGTTATACCGTGACATTTACCAATGAGGAAGCTGCAGCTATTACTGCTGATTCCGGAAAAGTTATTCTGATTGACGAGCATTTGGCTGATTCTGATGCCATGGCTTATGAAATCGATCGTACAGAGGAAATGTGGTCTTTAGCGGATTATGTTGAAAAAGGCATCGAAGTTCTGGATAATGATAAGGGATTTTTTATGATGTGCGAAGGCGGTAAGATCGACTGGGCCTGCCATGCTAACGATGCAGCTTCTACCATTCATGATACGGTGGCTTTTGCGGATGCGATTCAGGTTGCTATCGACTTTGCAAAGAATCATGCCGACGAGACTCTGATCCTCGTTACCGGTGACCATGAGACCGGAGGTTTGACTATCGGATTTGCGGGTACGGACTATGATACTTATCTGACCTTGCTGGAGAGTCAGAAAATCTCTTTCCAGAAGTTTGATGACGAATACACCGTTAACTACAAGGAAAACGGAACTACCTTTGAAGAAGCTTTGGCTGATATCGAAGCCCTGTTCGGCTTAAAGACCGAGGGCGAAGAGAGTGACAAGCTGGTTCTTACTGACTACGAATTAGAACAATTACGTGTTGCTTTTGAGAAAAGCATCAACGGTACAGAAACCGGCGAAGATGAGCAACGGGAGTATGTGATGTACGGTACCTATGATCCGTTGTCCGTCACGTTGACTCACATCCTGAACAATAAGTCCGGCATCTCATTCACGTCTTACAGCCATACCGGTTTGCCGGTTGCAGTGCTGGCTGAGGGGGTAAATGCCGATGAGTTTAACGGATATTACGACAATACCGAAATCTATAACAAAATAGCAGAAATGCTAAAAGTAAAGTAATAGATCTGTTGACATCCCTGTCTTGGAACAGGGATGTTTTTTGGAGGATACATGAAAAAAGGAAAACTTAGATATTATGCACCGGTGGCAGTCTGTTTATTGTTGATTGTATTTCTTCTTCTGTTACCGACCGGGCATGAAGATGCTATTCAATACAAAGAGGCAGAACGTTGTATTGCAAAAGTTACAGAAGTTGATAATTCCGCTATTATGGATACGGGGCTTGTCCGGTCCGGAGAACAGCGCTGTACGGTTACATTCCTGAATGGTATGTTTAAGGGAAAGACGGCAATTGCAATCAATCTGTTACAGGGTTCTCTAGAACAGGATAAATTATTTTCAGAGGGTGATACGGCACAGGTTGTCATTAGTTATAATGACGATACCATTAATCGGGTTTCTATGATAGACCATTTTCGAGTTCCGGGAGAATTATTACTGGCAGGAATATTTATTTTGTTTCTCGTCATATTTGCAGGGCGTACAGGAGTGAGGGCTATACTATCCTTTGTATTAACAATCTTGGTAATCTGGAAGGTACTGGTGCCACTGTATTTGGGTGGCTATAATCCTATCTGGATTGGTCTGGCAATCAATCTTTTGTTGACTACTCTTATTATTGCATTGGTATATGGTTTTGATAAACGTTGTGCAGCAGCAGTCAGCGGTTCATTTCTTGGAATTCTGGTGACCTGTATTCTCGGTGTAATATTTACGGATTTGTTTAAAATACACGGTGCTGTCATGGCATATTCCGAAAGCCTGCTTTATGCCGGTTATCAGCACTTGAACTTGACTCAGATATTTATGGCCTCTATATTCCTTGGTTCCTCAGGAGCTGTTATGGACTTGTCTGTGGACATTACATCCGCAGTGTACGAGGTGGTTGAGAAGAAGCCGGATATTCGCCCTTGGGAAGCGGTAAAGTCGGGCATAAATATAGGCCGGGCTGCCATGGGTACTATGACTACAACTCTTTTATTGGCCTATTCCGGAGGCTATATCGCCTTGTTAATGGTGTTTATGGCTCAGGGAACGCCAACAGAGCATATTTTCAACTATAAATATGTTGCCGGTGAAATTATTCATACGGTAATAGGCTCCTTTGGGTTGGTGAGTGTTGCTCCGTTTACTGCGATGTGTGCCGGTTTGCTGTTGACAAAGAAAGCAAAGAATAGAAAATTACAATAGGAATAATATGAATGAGTGACATCTGGGTTTGGTGAAGCAGATGTCATTTTTTTATTGAAAAGAGCTTTGCGATTTGACATAGATTTTACATTACTTGTATTTTAGATTTCACATTTGACACTTAGAATAATATCTGTAGCAAGGAAAAAGAAAATAAAGACTTGTCTGAAAGGAGACATTAAAATGAAAAAATTGATTACTATGATGATAGTTGGAGCTCTGGCGATTTCCATGCTTGCAGGCTGCGGCAAGGAAAAAGGTTCTGTTGCCACCGATGGTTCCACTTCCATGGAAAAGGTGATTGGTGCTTTGGGTGAGGCGTTCCAAAACGATACCGGCATTAGTTTTACTTACAATCCTACCGGTTCCGGTTCCGGTATCAAGGCTGTGCAGGAAGATCGTTGCGACATCGGTCTTTCCTCTCGTGACCTGAAAGCCGAGGAAAAGGAAGCCGGATTAAGCGGCACCGTACTTGCTTATGACGGTATCGCAATTATTATTAATCCTGAGAACCCGGTTTCCGACCTGAGTTTGGAAACTATCGCAAAAATCTACACCGGCGAGATTACCAACTGGTCCGAAGTAGGCGGTAACGATGCCGAGATCGTTCTGATCGGTCGTGAGGCAGGTTCCGGTACCCGTGACGGCTTCGAGTCCATCACTGACACGGAAGATGCTTGCAAGTATCGTCAGGAACTGACTTCTACCGGTGACGTTATTACCACTGTTTCTCAGAATCCGGGTGCAATCGGATATGCTTCCGTAGCATCTGTAAAGGACAGTGTAAAGGCTGTGACCGTTGATGGTGTGGCTGCAACTGAAGAAAATATCAAGAATGGCAGTTATGTGGTACAGCGTCCGTTTGTATTGGTAACTAAAACAGATACTCCTCTGAGCGACGCAGCTTTGAAGTTCTTTACTTACATCACTTCTGCTGATGCAAATGAGATTATTTCTGCAGCAGGTGTGGTTCCTGCAAACTAAAAGATATGCAGATGCGCAGATGCGACGGTTATGCTACTGACCGTCGTTACTCTGTTATGAGGAGTAAAATATATGAAGAGACAAGAATATAGCCCATACGAGGAAAATGCCAAAAAATTTCAGGACGAACGGATGGAATCCGAAATTGAGGCGGTTAATTTGGCTCGAAAAAAGGCGTCAAAGAGAGAATGGGCCAAGTACACAGAGAAAATTATTCACATCATTTTTTTGTTGCTTGGCTTGATTACGGTTGGCTGTGTATTATTGATTACGGTTTACCTGGTAATCTCCGGTATTCCGGCGATTCGTGAGATTGGTCTGGTAGATTTCCTGTTTGGCAAGGAATGGGCGTCTACGGCATCCGAACCGAAATACGGTATCTTACCGTTTATCCTGACCAGTATCTACGGAACTGCCGGTGCTATTGTAATCGGTGTTCCGGTTGGATTTTTAACCGCTGTGTATCTGTCCAAACTGGCATCCAAAAAGGTGAAATCCGTCATGCAGTCTGCGGTCAGTCTGCTTGCCGGTATTCCTTCTGTAGTGTATGGTTTGGTAGGTATGCTTGTGCTGGTTCCGGGCATCAGAAAGATTTTTGATGTGCCTGACGGTGCAAGCTTGTTTGCGGCTATTATTGTGTTGGCGATAATGATTTTGCCGTCTATAATCAAGATGTCTATTACTGCATTGGATGCGGTTCCTAGAGAATATGAAGATGCGTCCTTAGCCTTGGGGGCAACGCCGATCGAAACCTATTTCAAGGTTTCTGTACCCGCCGCAAAAAGCGGTATTGCAGCTTCGGTTGTGCTGGGCGTGGGTCGTGCCATTGGTGAAGCTATGGCGGTTATGATGGTGGCCGGTAATGTGCCGAATATGCCCGACTCTCTGTTCCAGAGCGTTCGCTTCCTGACTACTGCGGTATCCAGTGAAATGGCGTATTCCAGCGGATTGCAGCGACAGGCGTTGTTTTCTATTGCTTTGGTTTTGTTCCTGTTTATTATGCTGATTAATGCTACGCTGAACTTCTTCCTCAAGCGGGAAAAGGAGTAACTTATGTTGAATCAATCATTATCGAAAAAAAGAAAAAGTTTTGAAGTGCTGATGAAAGCACTGATGGCAGTATCTGTGGGACTGACTGCTGCGTTAGTACTGTTCCTTTTGGTGTATGTGTTGATGCGGGGGATTCCGAACATTACTTGGGAGTTGTTGTCCACTAAGCCGAGCTATTTGACCGAACGCATCGGTATACTGCCTGATATTTTGAATACCGTATATATTGTACTTGCAACGCTACTTATCGTATTACCTTTGGGTGTGGGTGCAGCAATCTATCTGACCGAGTACGCATCCAATAAGAAAGTGGTTGGCATTATCGAATATGCCGCGGAAACCCTTTCCGGTATCCCTTCTATTATCTATGGACTGGTGGGTATGTTGCTGTTTTCCAACAATATGGGAACCTGTTTGATGGCAGGTGCATTGACTCTGGTGATTATGAATTTGCCGACCATTATGCGAACCACACAGGAGAGTTTAAAAACGGTTCCGCAGTCTTACCGAGAGGGTGCTTTTGGTCTGGGAGCCGGAAAATGGCGTGTGGTTCGTACCGTAGTTCTTCCGGGGTGTGTGGATGGTGTAATTACCGGCTGTATTTTGTCTGTTGGTCGTATTTTGGGTGAATCGGCAGCACTGCTGTTTACTGCGGGCTTTGCCCACGCAGTATACGGTCTGATTGACGGTTTGGCAGCACCGGGTGCGACTTTGACGGTTGCTCTTTATGTTTATGCTAAGGAACAGGGAGAATTTGGAGTGGCGTTTGCCATTGCTGCTATTCTGATGGTTCTGACGGTACTGATTAACTTTGCAGCATCATTAGTGCAGAAGTACTTCGCAAAAAGGAGAAGCTTATGAGTAATATAATCACAGTGAAAGATATGTGTCTGTGGTATGGAGAACATCAGGCATTGAAAAATGTAAATATTGAAATTCCGGAAAAGAGCATTACTGCATTCATCGGTCCCTCCGGCTGCGGTAAGTCTACTTTTCTCAAGACCTTGAACCGTATGAATGATTTGATTCCGGGAGTGAAGATTACCGGAGATATTCGTTATGAAGGAACGGATATTTTCGGCAAGGACGTGGATGTGAATAACCTACGTAAGGAGATTGGCATGGTGTTCCAGAAGCCGAATCCTTTTCCTATGAGTATTTATGACAATATTGCCTACGGACCTCGTACCCACGGCATTACCAATAAGATGCAGTTAGATGATATTGTGGAGAGTGCATTGCGTGATGCGGCTATCTGGGATGAAGTAAAGGACCGACTGAAAAAGAATGCCCTTGGAATGTCCGGTGGTCAGCAGCAGCGTTTGTGTATCGCCAGAGCGTTGGCGGTTCAACCGAAGATTTTGCTGATGGATGAGCCTACCTCTGCCCTTGACCCGATTTCTACGTCTCGTATCGAGGAATTGGTGCTGGAACTGAAAGAGAAGTACACGATTGTAATGGTTACCCATAATATGCAGCAGGCTGTCCGTGTGTCGGATTATACCGCATTTTTCTTACTTGGAGAGCTGGTAGAGTTTAGTAAGACGGATGATATTTTCTCTCAGCCGCAGGATAAGCGTACGGAAGATTATATTACCGGTAGATTCGGTTAAAGGAGGAAGACATGAGAAATCGATTTGATGAGCAGCTTTTTGAATTAAACAGAGAAATCATTGAAATGGGTGCTATGTGTGAAGAAGCAATTGCTGGGGCATCCAAAGCGCTTACTACCGGGGATGTGGAATTGGCCGGCAAGGTAAGAACAAACGGAAATGTGATTGATCAGATGGAGCGGGATATCGAAGGACGTTGTATGAAGTTGCTTCTTCATCAGCAGCCGGTTGCGAAAGATCTCCGTCTGATTTCAGCAGCCTTAAAGATGATTACGGATATGGAGCGTATCGGAGACCAGGCAGAAGATATTGCGGAAATTGTGACTGCTATGAACGGTCATACCATGGAAGGGATGGGCCTGATTGAGGAGATGGCGAGTGAAACGATTAAAATGGTGACTTCCAGTGTGGATGCGTTTGTAAAAAAAGATGTGGAACTGGCAAAAAGGGTGATTGCACAGGATGATATTGTAGATGACTATTTTTCCAGAATAAAATGTGGTATAATTGCTTTGGTTGCAGAAAATTCTGCTGACGGCGAATTTGCACTTGATCTTTTAATGATTTCTAAGTACTTTGAGCGTATTGGGGATCATGCTACCAATATAGCCGAATGGGTAATTTATTCTGTAACAGGGATGCACAAGGAGGTATAACCATGATATGGTATGTTGAGGATGATGCAAGCATCCGTGACATAGGAATTTATGCATTGAACTCCGCAGGATTTGAAACCAAAGGATTTGAGGACGGTCTTTCTTTTTGGGAGGCTCTGAAAAAAGAGAAACCGGAATTGATTGTTCTGGATGTGATGCTGCCGGGAATGGACGGTATTGAAATCCTGACTAAGATGAAAGAATCAATGGAGTTCTGTAGAATTCCGGTGATTATGGCAACTGCAAAAGGGCAGGAATACGATCGCGTCCGAGGTTTGGATTTGGGAGCTGACGACTATATGGTAAAGCCGTTCAGTATGATGGAGATGGTATCCAGAGTAAAGGCGGTACTGAGACGTAGCCAACCACAGCAGGTGTCCCAATTGTTCAAGGCGGGTGGCTTAATCGTTAATCTGGATGAGCACACTGTTACAGCGGATGGCAATCGGGTGTTGCTTACTTACAAAGAATTTGAACTACTTCGGATGTTCTTATCTCATCCGGGAATGGTTTATACAAGAGAGCAACTATTCTCTCAGGTATGGAACCAGGAATATATGGGGGATTCCCGGACGTTGGATTCGCATATCCGTACATTGCGTCAGAAACTGAACGATTACGGAAAAAGGATAGAGACCGTACGTAATGTGGGTTATCGTTGGGAGGTTGGTTATGACAAGTAAAATCTTAAAATCAATCCTTTCTGTCGTAATAGCTGTATTGCTGGCGAGTCTTGTCATCATTACCGGAGTGCTATATCGGTATTTTGGTACGATGCAGGAGACCCAGCTGAGAGACGAGTTAAGTTTGGCAGCAAGTGCAACAGAACAGCTCGGCGAAGGCTATCTGGAAAAACTGGATTCTGACAGATATCGCCTGACATGGATAAATGCTGATGGCACGGTTATCTTTGATAGTCACGCGGATGTATCCTCTATGGAAAACCACGCGAGTCGTGAAGAAATCAAAGAAGCGTTTCTTATGGGAACCGGAGGTAGTGTTCGCCGGTCGACTACGTTGACAGAGCAGACTATCTATGAGGCGACACGCCTGAACGATGGAAGCGTTCTTCGAATTTCTGTAAGTCGGGCAACTGCATTGGTGCTGGTGCTTGGTATGATTCAGCCGATTGCGATTGTTTTGGTGATTGCTATTGTGCTTTCTGCATGGCTGGCACATCGCATGGCAAAGCATGTAGTGGAACCGCTGAATAAGCTGAATTTGGAAAAGCCGATGGAAAATGAAGCTTATGAGGAACTTTCTCCTTTGCTACATCGAATTCATGTACAACAGCTGGAAATTCAAAGTCAAGTGCAGACGTTGAAGCATAAGCAAAACGAATTTGAACAGATTACCGAAAATATGAAGGAAGCTTTGGTTTTGTTGGATGGATTGGGAAGAATTCTTAGTATTAATTCGGCAGCAAAAAAACTGTTTGGAGTGGGTGCTTCCTGCATTGGAGAAGATTTCCTGACGATTGACCGTAAGCAGAATATGCGTCTGGCTTTAGAAGAGGCCAGAACACAAGGGCATGCTGATTTCCGAGACAACAAGAACGGCCGAGAGTATCAGTTTGATTTAAGTCGCATTGATTCTGATGGAAATAATCGGGGGATGGTTATTCTTGCTTTCGATATTACGGAGCAGGTGGATGCAGAAAAGCATCGCCAAGAGTTTACTGCCAATGTATCGCATGAACTGAAAACACCGCTTCAGTCCATCATCGGTTCGGCGGAGCTTATGGAAAACGGCATTGTAAAAGAAGTGGATGTTCCGCGCTTTGTAGGACACATTCGAAAGGAAGCATCAAGACTGGTAAATCTGATTGATGATATTATTCGTCTGTCTCAGCTTGATGAAAGGGCCGAGATGCCGTCGGAAGAGGTTTCATTAAAGACGATTTCTGAGGAAGTTTGTGAGACTCTTGCAGATGCTGCAAAACTGAAAGATGTATCCCTGGAGGTTGTCGGTGACGAGGGGATAATGAGAGGTATTCGCAGATTGCTGTATGAGGTTATTTATAACCTTTGTGATAATTCTATTAAGTACAATAACCGTGGAGGTAGCGTTAAGATATCCATCTCTCAGAAGCAGGGACAGGTTAGCCTGATTGTACAAGACACCGGCATCGGTATTTCTCCGGAACATCACGATAAGGTGTTTGAACGATTCTACCGTGTAGATAAGAGTCATTCCAAGCAATCCGGTGGTACAGGTCTTGGTCTGTCCATTGTGAAGCATGCCGTACAGTATCATCACGGTAAGATTGCAGTGGAAAGTGAAATAAATAGAGGGACTACGATTTCTGTTTTGTTTGATACGTGACCATAATTATATTGAAATATTAATAGGCGTCTGCAAAGAGATCGGAGAAGAAGGATTTATCATTATTTCCGAACGCATAATCTCCCGCATTTTCCGCATACTAACTCCACAACAAAGTTATGGAAAACACCGAAAGGAGTCAGTATGAAAGCAACGGGAATTGTAAGAAGAATAGATGACTTAGGCCGTGTGGTAGTACCGAAGGAAATCAGAAGAACTTTAAGAATCCGTGAGGGGGACCCGCTGGAAATTTTTACCGATCGAGAGGGAGAAATCATCTTAAAGAAGTATTCTCCGATTGGGGAGCTTAGCGTATTTGCGAAGCAATTTGCGGAGTCTATGGCCCAGACCACGGGGCATATTGCGGTGATTGCGGACAGAGACCAGTTTATCGCTATGGCGGGGACCGCAAAGAAGGAACTGCTTACAAAGTCGGTCAGCAGAGAGCTGGAGACGCTTATGACGGACCGGGAGAGTATTGTGGCCGCGAAGGGCGAAAAGGGCTATATTCCGGTGAGCCCGGAGGCGGACGAGTACGAGCAGCAGGTCATTGCGCCGATTATCAGTGAGGGAGATGTCATCGGTGCGGTGATGATTTTGTCCAAGGATAAGAAGGAGCGGTTCGGCAATATGGAGCTTAAGATTGCAGGGACTGCTGCGGCGTTTTTGGGCAGGCAGATGGAGCAGTAAGAAGCGGAAAAAGGATAAGTCTCCTGTAGTGTGAACGGTTTTTTATTGCCTTGATAACAAATCTCATACTACAGGGGCTTTTTTTCATGATTATTCCAAGGAAATGGCGCATAACTCTTGACAAAATCAGCAATTCGGAGTATAAATAGAGTATCTAAATACTTTCGAGGAGGGAACTTTACATGAACAAGGCAGAGTTAGTAGCAGCAATTGCAGAGAACGCAGGATTATCCAAGAAGGATTCCGAGAAGGCTTTAGCAGCTTTCGTTAGCGTAGTAACTGATGAGTTAAAGAAGGGTGAGAAGGTTCAGTTAGTAGGATTCGGTACTTTCGAAGTATCCGCTAGACCGGAGAGAACCGGTAGAAATCCGCAGACCAAGAAGACCATTACCATCCCGGCATCCAAGGCTCCGAAGTTCAAGGCTGGTAAGGCATTAAAGGATACCGTTAACGCATAAGTTAATGTTACTTAGTTGCTAAATAAAGGATCGCCTTTGGGCGGTCCTTTAACTTTTCGGGTAGGCAAAGTGAGTATGCGAGCAAACTGCGTGAGCTTGCTCACATGCAGTGGCGCAGTCATGCGAACGCGCCCGCGACGTAGCGACAAAGTCGCGGAGTTCGGGGGGAGTGCATAGCACTGCCTGCCTGAAGAGGATATAAGAAGGAGAACATTGTGAGATTAGATAAGTTTTTAAAGGTGTCTCGTCTGATTAAGCGCAGAACCGTTGCCAACGATGCCTGTGATGCGGGACGTGTTATGATTAACGATAAGCCGGCCAAGGCGTCCGCCAATGTGAAGGTGGGGGATGTTATCGAGATCGGATTCGGCGGCAAGGCAGTACGGGTAGAGGTACTGGATATTCAGGAAACCACGAAAAAGGAAGAGGCGAAGGAGTTGTTCCGTTATCTGTAGGGAACGAAAAGCAGGTCTAAGGTAAGCACGTGCCGCATAGGCTGTTAAAAAGGCGGTATGAGGCACGGTATGGAACAAAAACAGGAGATAGGGGCCCACAAGCTTTCCCTGCTTGGAAGAAAGACACTGTCCCTGACCGGGGTAAAGGAAGTGATTTCCTTTGACGCAAAGGAAGTGATTCTTGATACGGTCCAGGGGATGCTTTTGTTACGCGGTGACGAGATGAATGTAACGAGGCTTCTGGTGGAAAAGGGAGAAGTGGATTTGGAGGGCCGCATCGATAGTTTGGTGTATACGGAACGGGGCAAAGGAGCCAAGCGTTCGGAATCCTTTACGAAGCGTTTGTTCGGGTAAGGGGGGCGGACGTTTCATGAACCGTGAAATTGCGGGAGATGTGCGATTTTTTCTGGCGGCACTGGCATTGGGCGCCGTGGCGGCACTGGTGTATGATTTGCTGCGGGTATGGCGAAGGTTCCGCAAACAGACCTTGTTTGCGGTGTCCCTGCAGGATTTTGTATATTGGTTTTTGCTTGGCCTTGCGGGATTTCGTCTGATTTATTATTACAATGCGGGGACGCTGCGCTTCTTTACGTTCTTCGGGATGTGTTTGGGCGCAGGGGTTTATACGGTGACATTGGGGCGTTTTTTTGTAACATATTGCCTGAAGCTGTTGCGTCTTCTGACATTTCCGATACGAAAGGGATTGCTTTTTTTGAAAAAACAAGGTAAACTGGTGGTAAGCAGAACATGCAAAAAGGTTCGGAAGCACAATCACCACGGAAGGATGGATGCACTTGCGACGGAGAAACGGAAAAAGAAAGACAGGATTTAAGCTTCTTTTGGTTGTGGTACTTGTAATGTGCGGCGTTTTGACGTACAGTACCGGCAAGGCCAAGGCAGAGGAGCGGGAAAAGACCAGACAGAAGGCAGGCACGGAGGCAGAGCTGGCATCGGAAGAAGAGCGTCAGAACGAGCTGGAGGAAGAGGCGGCCTATCGTCAGACCAAGAGCTACATCGAACGGATTGCCAGAGAGAAGCTTGGGCTGGTAAAGCCGGATGAGGTGATTTTACGCGGAGATGACGCCGAGTAACGGTGGGAAATAAGTCGAGATTTTTAGGATTCGGGTCCGGATGCGGACTTCGGGTCCTTTTTTGTCGTACGATTCCCGCCGGATAGGCCGGTTTCGACAGACACCGCACTCTGCCCGTGCTAGAATGTCCCGAAAAAGGACAAGCAGGAGGATGAGGGAAAGCATGTTGTGGAGAAAAAAGACGGCGGGGCGGTGGCTGATGTATTTAGGCATGGTAGGAGGCGCTACAGCCTTCTGTACCGGACTGATCGGGTGTTTGTGGAAGGAGTCGTTACTTAAGTATACGGGGCTGGGGACGCTGGTGGCAGGCTTTGTATTTTTGTTTTTATGGGCAGGAGAGCATGCGTTACGAACGTTGCTTGGGTCTCATCGCGAAGAGCTGGTGCGGGCGGATATCAGGGATCATACGAAGAAGCGTCTGTTGGAGGCGGCCGCCTCTTTTGATGTGCTGTCCGGTGTATTCGACGGAGTGACGGAGGAGACGGCAGAGGATTTTCAGAATTTTGCGGTAACGTTACCGGAAATGGTATGCCGGGATTGTATCAGATGCGGAGACTGTTGGGAGGTACATCCGGAGGAACGATTTGCGGCGGCCTATGCCATGTATGAAGCGGCAAGATACGGAGAGGTGCCGAAGCGTGCGGAGGTGGAGTATCGGTTTGACGGCTGCCTGCGTGCGGACCGGATTGCGGAGGAGTATGCGGTATTACCCCTGAAAGAGCAGGCAAATCAGTACGTACGCCGCCGGACGGAGGAAGGAAAGACAGCGGTGGTGACCCAGCTGCGGGTGGTGTCTGAGCTGTTAAAAGAGTATTCCGATGAGTTGTATGAGACAACGTTGGGAGACGGAAAAGTGGAGGAAGCGGTAGCGGAGGCACTGTACCGAATCGGAATTTACGCGGAGCAGATTGCGGTCATGAAGCGAAAGGGAAGAGGCGTTTGTGTGCGGATGCAGGCGCATTGTAAGCAGGGGCAGTGTGTTCCGATACGGCGGGCAATCCAGTGCCTGGGACTTTTGTTCGGCTGTCCCATGGAGGTAACCGGAGATTCGGAACGGTTTATCGGGGATGTTACGGGAGAGTTTACCTTTGAGGAGGAGCCGGGTTATATGGTGCTGACCGGAGTGGCGCGGGCCACAAAGAAGGATGAAGTGTTATCGGGGGACAGTTTTTCCTTTTTGTATCCTGACAGCGGGGAAACGGTGTTGCTGTTATCCGACGGTATGGGAAGCGGAGAGGCCGCAAGCCGGGACAGTGAGGCGGTCATCGGATTGCTGGAGCGTTTTCTGGCGGCGGGTTTTGATGAGAAAACGGCCATTCGGCTTATTAATTCCGTGCTCCTTTTGCGGACGGAAGGAAAAAGCTACTCTACGGTGGATATCAGTGTGATTAACCCATACGGGGGTACTTGTGAATTTATTAAGCTGGGAGCTTCCGGAACTTACATCAAGCGTGAGGACTGGATTGAGCGGGTGGAATCCGCCACCCTTCCGGTGGGGATGTTCGGGGATGCGGATTACGACACAAAGGAGAAAAAACTGTATGACGGAGATTATATTATTATGACCAGCGACGGTGTGCCGGAGGCATTGGGTGAGCGATTGGAGGAGGTACTGTTTGCCGTCGGGAAAAAATTGACGGACCGGACGCCTCAGGGAGTGGCCGGCGAAATTTTAAAGGCGGCGCTGGAACTGTGTGAATTTAAGCCGAGGGATGATATGACCGTACTGGTGGCGGAGATGGTAAAAAAGCAACTGCCGTACTATTTGCAGGGAAGAGGACGGGAGACAATCGGTTAAAGGAGACAAGGCGTCGGATGCTTGCCTTTTCCGGCAGAGTGGTGTAGAATAAACACATGAGATAAACAGACGGAGGGACCTATGCGGAGTACGTTTGAAAAAAAGGTAGAAGCCTTTATGAAAAAACAGAATCTGGCAGACCCGGGCGACCGGGTGTTAATCGGTCTGTCCGGCGGGGCAGACTCTGTCTGTCTTTTGGCGGTGTTGCGGGAACTGGCAGATATCTTTTCCCTGTCTTTGGGCGCCTTCCATGTAAATCACGGCATCCGGGGCACTGAGGCGGACCGGGACGAGACCTTTTCCCGAGAACTGTGCGAAGGCTTCGGAATTCCCTTTTACAGCGTGAGGGTGTCGGTTCCGGAGCTGGCGAAGGAGCGGCAGACGGGCCTTGAGGAGACCGGCAGACAGGTACGTTATGAGACGGCGGAGCGTTTGGCAACAGAGCACGGATACGACAAAATTGCCCTGGCCCATCATCGGAACGACGTGGCGGAGACGCTTTTATTTCATCTGTTCCGGGGGAGCTCTGTAAGCGGTCTTGCGTCGATTCCGGCAAAACGGGACCGGATTATCCGGCCGCTTCTTTCCTGTGAAAGGGAAGAAATCGAACGGTATCTGGCAGAGCGGAGTCTTTCTTATTGTACGGATACCACCAACGGGGAGACGGAATACACCCGGAATAAAATCCGGCATTGTATTGTGACGGTAGCGAAGGAAGACATTAACGCCGGTGCGGTGCGGCATATGGCGGAGACCGCGGAGGATTGTGCCGAGCTTTGTGACTATCTGGAGGCAGAGACGGAGAAGCTGTGCGTGAAAGCGGAGGTATCCGAGGGCAAGCTTTCTTTTCCGGTTTCTTTGCTTGCAAAGGAGCATGCAGTGTTGCAAAAACGTGCAATCCATAGATTGATCGGCGAAGTGGCGGGCAGTAAAAGAGACATCACAAGAGAACATGTGGAGGCGGTACGGGAGCTTCTGTACAGCCAAAGCGGAAGTCGTATTTCTCTGCCTTACGGAGTAACGGCCGGACGGGATTTTGACCGGATTTTTATAAAAGGCGGCGGTGCGACGGAAGAAGAAACGAAGCCGGAGGCCCAAGTAATCGAGATCCCGGGCGAATATTGTTTGGGGGCCGGAGGGGAAACGTTACACATTCGAGTGTTTTCCTACAAAAAAAATGCAGAAATTCCAAAAAATGAGTATACGAAATGGTATGATTATGATAAAATAAGAGGAGCGCTTTGCTTGCGCTCTTATAGAGAGGGAGACCGTATCGGATTAAGGAGCGGAACTAAGACGGTAAAATCCGTTTGGGTGGAACATAAAGTGCCGGTGGAGGAGAGAAAAACACGGGTGCTTTTAGCAGATGACGAGCAGGTACTTTGGATTCCGGGAGTCAGAAGTTGCGACAATTACCGTATCGACGAAGGGACAAAGACCGTGCTGGAGGTACAAAGAAGCGGAGGATACAAAAATGGAAGTAAATGTTAAGGTTTTAATATCCGAAGAAGAAGTAAAAGAAAAGATTCGCGCAATTGCCGACAAGATTAATACGGATTACGCCGGCAAGGAATTGCATGTAGTATGTATTTTAAAGGGCGGCGTATTTTTTATGTGTGAATTGGTAAAACATATAACAGTACCGGTTACGCATGATTTTATGTCCGTGTCCAGCTACGGGGACGGTACCGTGAGCACCGGCAGAATTAAGTTGATTAAAGATTTGGATGAGTCCATTGAGGGCAAGGATGTTCTGATTGTGGAGGATATTCTGGATACGGGACGTACATTGCATCATCTGATGGCGCTGTTACAGACGAGAAATCCGAAGAGTCTGCGCCTTTGTACCTTGCTTGACAAGCCGGACCGTCGTGTGATTGATGTGGACGTGGATTATGTGGGCTTCCAAATTCCGGATCTCTTTGTAGTAGGATATGGTCTGGACTATGCCCAGCATTATCGCAACCTGCCGTATATCGGTGTTGTGAATATGGAAGAGTAGAGAATTACGCGTCGGATACGCGTTTTGCGATAAGAGATAAGAGTAAGAAAGTGAGGATTTGTTTTGAAGGTTTCCATGAAAGGTTTCGGTTTTTATATTGTCACGATTTTCTTGATATTGTTTCTGGTTACGTATATTTCCGATACGATGCAGGCAAATGAAGAAAAGTACGGCATGAAGGATTATTATGCGGATTTAGAGGCCGGCGATATTGTAGGCGTGTCGATTTATCCGAATGAGGAGACACCGACCGGTGAGGTGCGGATTGTCTTAAAGTCCGGCAATGTAAAGACCTTTTTTGTAACGGATGTGACAGCAGCAGAGGATGCGGCGCTGACCAAGGATGTGGAAGTGTATGTAAACGAAATTCAGAAGCCGAACTGGTTTTTGACCGGTGTACTTCCGTATATTTTAGGGTTTGCGGCAATCTTTCTGATGTTCTCGTTCTTTACGAACCAGTCCTCCGGCGGCAACAATAAGATGATGAATTTCGGCAAGAGCCGTGCCCGGATGACCATGAACGGCACCACTACCTTTAAGGATGTGGCGGGTCTCATTGAAGAAAAAGAAGAGTTAAGAGAAGTGGTGGATTTCCTTGCGGATCCGAGCAAGTATACAAAGGTAGGTGCCCGCATACCGAAGGGTATTTTGCTTGAGGGACCTCCGGGAACCGGTAAGACCCTCCTTGCAAAGGCAGTGGCCGGTGAGGCAAAGGTACCGTTTTTCTCTATCTCCGGTTCCGACTTCGTAGAAATGTTTGTCGGTGTGGGTGCTTCCCGTGTCCGTGATTTGTTTGCGGATGCGAAGAAGAACGCGCCGTGTATTGTATTTATCGATGAGATTGATGCGGTGGCAAGACGCCGTGGTACCGGTATGGGCGGTGGCCACGATGAGCGTGAGCAGACCTTAAACCAGATGTTGGTCGAGATGGATGGTTTCGGTGTGAATGAAGGTATTATCGTTATGGCAGCCACCAACCGTGTGGATATTCTGGACCCTGCGATTTTGCGTCCGGGCCGTTTTGACCGTAAGGTATTGGTAGGAAGACCGGATGTGCGCGGCCGTGAGGAGATTTTAAAGGTACACGCAAAGGGCAAGCCGCTTGCTGACGATGTGGATCTTGCACAGTTGGCCCAGACTACAGCGGGTCTGACCGGTGCGGATTTGGAGAATTTGTTAAATGAGGCTGCCATCGGTGCGGCAAAGGACGGCAGAAGCTTTATTGTAGAAGAGGATGTCAAGAAGGCATTTATTAAGGTCGGTATCGGTACGGAGAAGAAGAGCCGTATTATTTCCGACAAGGAAAAGAAGATTACCGCTTACCATGAGGCCGGTCATGCGATTTTGTTTCATGTACTGCCGGATGTGGGACCGGTGTATGCCGTGTCCGTCATTCCGACCGGCAACGGTGCGGCCGGTTATACGATGCCGCTTCCGGAGCGTGATGAGATGTTTATGACCAAGGGAAGAATGCGTCAGGATATTATTGTAAGCCTTGGCGGACGTATCGCGGAGGAGTTGATTTTAGACGATGTGACCACGGGAGCGTCTCAGGATATTAAGCATGCTACCGCAGTGGCGCGTAGTATGGTAACCCGCTACGGTTTCTCTGATGCCATCGGTATGGTGAACTGTGAAAATGACGATGATGAGGTATTTATCGGTCGTGATCTTGCACATACCCGTTCCTACAGCGAAGGCGTTGCCAATGCCATTGATGAAGAGGTTCGTCGTATTATTGATGAGTGTTATGAAGAAGCAAAGCGTATTTTACAGGAGAATGAGAATGTATTACACGCTTGTGCCGAGCTCTTGATTGAGAAAGAGCGTATCAACCGTGAGGAATTTGAGGCACTTTTTGCATAAGTCAAAAACGATAGGTGTTTGGAGGGCTTTTTTGGACAATTTTGTATCGGTTATGGGAAGATCTGGAGGCTTATAGGTCAAAAGTCACAAAAAAATTTTGAAAAAGGGGTAATGTTTGTGCACACTTATGTACAAAGTGATGCTATAATAACACTCGTAAACCCCAATACATTATATAGTTTTTGCTACACCCCATAAGTAACAAAATACCTTCTCCGAAAAGCCCGATGACATTTGTCATCGGGCTTTTCACGTGCAGTACACCGCCTACGGGATAAAGTAAACGAACAGAAAGAGGTCGTTATGGAACGAGAAGTCAAGGCATTGTTTTCAGACGGAACAAAGGAATACAGATATCCAACGGAGCCTAAGCCGGGAGATACGGTAAGGCTTCGTTTTCGTGCATTAAAAGAAAGTGTACGGGAGGCGGTGCTTTGTATCGGCGGGGAAAGAAAGACGATGTTGCCGGAACGGGAGGACGGATGCTTTGTATATTTTGCTACCGAATACACGGCAGGAGACGGGCCGGTGACCTATTATTTTGAGGCAGAGCTTTCGGAAGGTCGTTGCTTTTATGACCGCCGGGGGGCAGTGTATGAGCCGAGGGAAGAATACGCCTTCCGGGTAACCCCGGGGTTTGCGGTGCCGGAATGGGCAAAGGGTGCAGTGATGTACCAGATATTTACCGACCGTTTTTGCAACGGTACGGCAAAGAATGATGTGAAAACCAATGAATATTACTATATACAGGCGCCGGTACAGGCAATAGAGGATTGGAATCGCCCGCCGCAAAGCATGGACGTGGGCTGCTTTTACGGCGGAGATTTGGAGGGAGTGCGGCAGAAGCTGGATTATTTGCAGGAGCTGGGTGTAGAAGTTATTTATTTTAATCCGCTGTTTGTATCCCCGTCCAATCATAAATACGACAGCCAGGATTACGATTATATCGACCCTCATTACGGCGTGATTTTGCGGGAGGCAGGAGAGTGTCTGGCTCCGGGAGATACGGATAATTCTCATGCAACCTTATACGGCAGCCGTGTCAGTTTGCCGGAAAATCTGGATGCCAGCAATGCTTTTTTTGCCTCTTTGGTGGAAGAGATCCATCGGAGAGGGATGCGTGTGATTTTGGACGGTGTTTTTAACCACTGCGGTTCTTTCCATAAGTGGCTGGACAGAGAGCGGATTTATGAGCATGCACAAGGGTATGCTCCGGGGGCCTATGTGGCGGAGTACAGTCCGTACCGCAGATTCTTTGATTTCAGACAAGCGGCATGGCCGTACAATCCGCATTATGCGGGCTGGTGGGATCATGCAACGCTTCCGAAACTGAATTACGAGGCTTCGGAGGAGCTTTGTGAGTATGTATTAAATGTGGCGAAAAAATGGGTGTCGGCGCCGTATTGTGTGGATGGTTGGCGTCTGGATGTGGCAGCGGATTTGGGCCATTCGGAGGCGTTTAATCATATTTTCTGGCAAAGATTCCGGAAGGCTGTTAAGGAGGCCAATCCGGAAGCGTTGATTCTGGCGGAACATTACGGAAGCGCAAGAGAATGGCTTTTGGGAGATGAATGGGATTCCGTCATGAATTATGATGCCTTTATGGAGCCGGTGACCTGGTTTATGACCGGTATGGAAAAGCACAGCGATGCCTATCGGGGGGATATGGTAGGAAATGCGACGGCGTTTACGGATGCCATGAATCATCATATGGCGCAGTTTCAGACGGGTTCGTTACAGGCAGCTATGAACGAACTGTCCAACCATGACCATTCCCGCTTTTTGACGAGAACCAACGGAAAGGTGGGACGCCTGGCGACACTTGGTGCCGAGGCAGCGTCGGAAGGAATTCGTCGTTCTCTCTTTATGGCGGCGGTGACGTTGCAGATGACCTGGGTGGGAGCGCCTACGGTCTACTACGGAGATGAAGCGGGAGTTTGCGGTTTTACGGACCCGGACAATCGTCGTACCTATCCGTGGGGCAGAGAGGATAAAGAGCTCATCGAACTGCATCGTGAGTTAATACGAATTCATAAATCCTATCCGGCATTAAAAACAGGTTCTTTAAAGATGATATATCAGGCAAAGGATGTACTTGCCTTCGGACGGTTTGATGATAAGGATATACTGACGGTGGCGGTAAACCGCGGAGAAGCGGAAGCGTATGTCGAACTGCCGGTGTGGGAACTGGGCGCACGTCCGGGAGCACCGATGGTGACGGTAATCGAAACCGGACGAGACGGTTTTTCCGTAGAGGCAAAATTTATACATGCGGATGACGGTGTGCTGCGGGTAATGTTGCCGCCGGAAAGCTCTTTTGTATGGAAGAATCTCTTGCCGCCGGGGAACTGCAGAGACAGGGAGGATTATACGCGCAATTTTAAATAACGGAATCTTGCCCGTGATGGTGAAGCGTAAATAAAAAAGCCGCTCCGGTTTCGGAGCGGCAGTTTTACAAGATAAACTATTTTACGTTATTCTTTACAAAGCCGAGAATAGAAAGAATAAGACCGATAAGGCAAAGAACACCGAACGCCCAGGAAATGATACGTGCGATAAGTCCAACTACCGGAATCACGCTGAGTAAGCCTGCAACAAAACCTACGATTACCGGAGCAATGAGGAAAATTAAAAGGGAAATAACCAGATCCTTTACGGTCTTTACGGTGTTAAATTTGTTTAAAATATTCTTTAACATGAAAGAAGCCTCCTTTTTCATAATTTGGCTTTATTATAACAGATGGAGTCGAAAAAGGGAAGTGAAAGATGAAAAACGCAAGAAATCATATGAAAATGTGAAAATCGAAGAATAGAGCAATGGTAGAATGGCGGGAGAACCGGAGTCGGGAGGAAGAACCGGAGAAGGGAGAGGTCATGAGTACAACTGTATCGAAAAAGAAAAAAGAACAGCTGCGGGAGCATGCCAAAAAGGTGCTGGAACTGCTGGTAGAGGAATATACGGCGGAGTATCGGTGTTATTTGAATCATGAGAATGCTTGGCAACTGCTGTTTGCTACCATATTGAGTGCCCAGTGTACCGATGCAAGAGTCAATATTGTAACGGCGGACTTGTTTCGGAAATATCCGAGTGTGGAGGCCTTTGCGGGAGCAGACTTATCGGAGCTTGAGGAGGATATACGACCGACGGGCTTTTATCATAACAAGGCAAAGAATATCATCGGCTGTGCCCGGATGCTTTTGGAAAAGCACGGCGGAAAAGTGCCGGATACCATAGAAGAGCTGACGGAATTGCCGGGGGTGGGACGTAAAACCGCCAATGTCATCCGGGGGAATATTTATCACCAGCCCAGCATTGTGGTGGATACTCATGTGAAGCGGATTTCGAAAAAGTTGGGCTTTACCAAGGAAGAGGACCCGGAGAAAATCGAGTTTGCACTGATGGAGATACTGCCGGAGGAGTATTGGATTTTATATAATATTCACATTATCCAACTGGGGCGCACCATATGTACCGCCCGTTCGCCGAAATGCAACGAGTGCTTTTTGAAAGAGGTGTGCCCGTCCTGTGGGGGAAAATAGCAGGGGAGAAGGAACTTACGAAAGGAGAAGACCATGCGGTTTACGGCAATTGATATCGAAACAACGGGACTGGGACCGGAGAAATCGAAAATCATAGAAATCGGAGCGGCGAAGTACGAGGACGGTGTACAAAAGGAAGTGTTTTCTACCCTTGTGAATCCGCAGACCGCGGGGATACCGGAGCGGATTACGGAATTGACCGGGATTACGGATGAGATGGTAAAGGATGCGCCGCAAGAGGCGGAGGCCATGCGGTCCTTGCTCCGTTTTCTGGAGGGGGAAGAAGTTCTGCTGGGGCACAATATTCCCTTTGATTTCAGCTTTTTGAAGGTGGCGGCGGGACGTCTCGGTGTGGATTTCTCTTTCCAGGGACTGGATACGCTGGTCATTGCAAGATTGTGTCATCCGGAGCTTTCCAGTAAGACCCTGGCGGCCATGTGTGAGGCCTATGGGATTACCAACGAGCATGCCCACCGGGCCTATGAGGATGCCTGTACGGCGGCACAGCTGTATTTTTTGATGGAGGAGCGGTTCGGTAAGAGTCACGGAGAGTGTTTTTTGCCGAAAGAGCTTTATTATAAGCCAAAAAAAACAGAACCGGTGACAAAGCGCCAGATCAGTTACTTGCAGGGACTGATTGCAATGCACGGTCTGGATTTGACACCGGATTATACGACGTTAACTAAAAGCGAAGCGTCAAGATTGATTGATAATTTGTTGGTAAAATACGGAAGAAGCGTTTAGGCGCTTCTTCTTTTTGTTACGGGGTCTGGAGTAACTGTTCCAAATCCCGCAAAATGGAAGGCTTCATTAAGGTGGTAAGCTCTTCTGCGCGAGTCTTTAACTCTTCGATTTTTCCTAACTCACCCCGGGACTTATAAAGTCGTGCAAGAACGGCATAGGTACCCGCAATATCCGAGCCGATGGAAACCGCATAGGAAAGCACCGTGACGGCATCCTCCGGATGACCGGCAGAGGCCAGCAGGGAGCCCCACTTTTGCAGGGAACGGATGAGCTGGGTGAAATTGTGGTCATAGGACATTAACGGATCCAAATTCGCGGTACCGTAGGTCAGCCGCAGCTCTGTATTGGAAACGCCTGTAAGATTTAAAATTTTGCTGTTAGAAAGCTTACAAATCTCCGATTCTACTTCGGCCAGTTCTTCCGAAAGGGGAGCGGAGTACTCGGAGCTGTTCGGAAAAGACCGGATTCCGGAGACATCGGTATCGGAAGAAAGTTCCGATAAAAGCTCGTCCACCGCATGCAGCTTGTCGGAGGACTCCGTTGTTACGGAAAACTCTCCGGTATGGTCGGTAAAATCGGTAGGTGTGGTCTCTGTTACGCCTTCCTTTGCAATGCGGACCGGAGAGGCCGGGCCCGGCATGTAATGGCGGAACGGCAGGGAGCTGTAGGGAACCGTAATGTAATCCAGAGCAGAAATATCCTTTCTCGGAACAAACTTGGATTCCCGCTCCTTTTTCCAGAACTCCTCAGAATTCTTTTTGGCATTTTTATCGCGGGACTTGCTAAAACCGATAAAAACAATTATAATAAGCGATAGGCCGATTAATATAGGCATAAGTCACAACCTTTCATGGAAAAGAGGTGGAATACTATGTACAATAAAAAAACAAAAAAATTATTCGCGGCAATCGTTGCCGGCATTTTGGTGCTGACTATGATTATTCCGCTGTTTGCTGCAGCACTTCGATAAGCAATCGCATTACTATTACTATATCCGAGAAAACCGACGGTGTCAACCGTCGGTTTTCCTCTTCTAAGGGAAATTCCGGGTTTGAATTCTTTTCTTTCAAACTCCGGAATTTTGTTAAAAAACGAAAACGAGGTTTATGATATCATGTCGGCATAAGAAGGAGGAGTACTCATATACTGAATTAATAGAAGGGAAAGGTTTGAGAATGAATACATTCGGAAGGCGGACAGGATGTTAAAACGGATTGTTACATATAGTTTGATAGGAGTGCTTGCGCTTTCGGCAGCGATGTTTATGGCGGGTCTTGCGGTGAAAAAGGGAAATACGGGCCGGATTGCGCCGGGGGTAACGGTGTGCGGACGGGATGTTTCGGGGATGACGTTAGACGAGGCGGAACGACTGCTGGCAGAGCTTGTGCCGGGGACCGTGACGGAGGTGCGGAGTCGGTTTTTGCCGGAAATGCGGGAGGAAATAGAGGAACGGGGGAAAACGATAAACGAGGAAACGATTGCACTTACGGTACAGGAAAACGAAGTGTGTGTAACCGTAAGGGGTCCGATGTTCCGGCCGGACACGGAGAAAATGCTGCAGTCGGTGGCGGCAAAGAGCAGCGAAGTAAAGGTGTGGGAATGGTTGTATGCGGCGGTAACAGGGAGGCCTTACCGGGTACGGGAAGCGGAGGCTTCTTTTTTATGGGAGGAGGCACGGTTCGGAGAGGCGATTGCCCTATTATGTGAGCTTACGGAGCGGGAGCGAAAAGATGCGACGGTGGCCTGGGAGAATGGCCGAATAAATGTGACGGAGAGCGTTCGCGGCTATCGGTTGGAGACGGAGTCGCTGTGGCAGGAGGCGGAGGATGTGGCCCGGGAGGCAATCGATCGGATGCAGGAGGGACCGGTGGAAGGTCTGGTGCTCCGGTTTTATGTAAAAGGAACTGCGTTGATGCCGGGGATTTCTACGACACAGGCAAGAAACTGCAACACGGTCATCGGGAGTTTTACCACATCGTATGCAGGCGCCGGAAGGGGCCGGGTACAGAATCTGCACGTCGGTGCGGGAAAACTTCATGGGACGGTGGTGTTGCCGGGAGAGGAGTTCTCTGTGGCAGCGGCTCTGATGCCTTTTACGGAAGCAAACGGTTACGCGGCAGGCGGCACCTACATCGGCGGACAATTGTCGGAAAGCATCGGAGGCGGCGTATGCCAATTGTCCTCCACGCTTTACAATGCTTTGCTGCAAACCCATCTTACGATTACGGAGCGCCATCCCCATTCCCTGCCGGTGGGCTATGTGTCTTTGGGACAGGATGCGGCCATCGCCGGGGACTACAAGGACTTGAAAGTTAAGAATACCACCAAGTCGCCGGTGCTGCTGCTCTGTGAGACCACCGGGACCGAGGTTAAGGTGACGGTGTATGGAAGCAAGGGGGCAAAACGAGAGGGTGTAACGTTAGAAAGTGTGGTGACGGAGGAAAAGAAAGACGGTGTGACGGTAGAGGTGTACCGGATAGAGACGGGGGAGGATGGGAAAGTGATAAGGGAGAAGGTGAGTGAGGATCGGTATGGGAGGAGATAAGGAGAACGCTTTTTTCTGAAAAAACATTTCGAATAAAGAAGATTTCTAAAGATTCCCCTCTCTTTTGCCGATATAGTTCCATATAGGTATATTAGAAAAAGGATGTCTCAAAAGGAGTTTTCGGGACATCGTGAAATACAGCAGAAAAGAGGGCGAAGGTATGAAAGTTGTTATCTTGGCGGGTGGTCTCGGTACCCGTATCAGTGAAGAAAGTCATTTGAAGCCGAAGCCGATGATTGCCATCGGGGATGCGCCGATTCTCTGGCACATTATGAAGGGCTATTCCCATTACGGATTTAACGAATTTGTCATTTGTTGCGGCTATAAAGGTCACATCATCAAGGAGTACTTTGCGGACTATTATCTGCATCGCTCCGATATTACCTTTGACTTTACCAACGGAAACGACATGATTGTGCACAACAACGTGGCGGAACCGTGGAAGGTAACGCTGGTGGATACCGGTCTCCATACCCAGACCGGCGGACGTATCAAGCGTATCCGCAACTACATCGGGGACGAGCCGTTCCTCTGCACCTACGGTGACGGTGTGTCGGATGTGGACATTAATAAACTGGTGGAATTTCATAAGAACCACGGAAAAATCGCTACCATTACGGCGGTACAGCCGGGCAATAAGTTTGGTGTGTTAGACATCGGAGAAAATCAGGTGATTCAAAAATTCACGGAAAAAGGCAAGGAAGAAGGCGGATGGATTAACGCCGGATTCATGGTACTGGGACCGGAAATTTTTGACATGATAGACGAAGACTCCACCATCTTGGAGCGGAAACCGTTCGAAACCCTGGCATCCATGGGAGAATTGGTGGCGTACAAGTATGACGGCTTCTGGCAGTGTATGGACACCCAGAGAGACAAGCAGTATTTGGAAAGAAAGTTGGAGAGAGGTGATGCTCCATGGATCAAATGGTAAAGGTAAGTGTCATTATGCTGACCTATAACAGGGAAACATTGGTGGGACGTGCGATTGAGTCCATTCTGGCCCAGACCATGGAGGACTTTGAGTACATTATCGTGGATAACGGTTCTACGGATAAGAGCGGAGAAATCGCAGAGGAGTATGCGAAAAAGGACGCTCGTATTCGGGTGCTTCATATCTCGAAGAGCAACATCGGTACCGGACGAAATGCGGGACTGGATGCAGCAAAGGGAGAATATGTGACGTTTATTGATGATGATGATACCGCAGAGCCGGATATGTTAGAGTTCTTGTATGGGCTGGCGAAAGAGGCAGGGGCGGAGATTTCGGTGTGTGGTTCCGTAAAAGAAGCAGATGGTATATTGTCTCCAAATTGCGTGTTTGAAGAGAAGCTTACCATGACTCCGGAAGAGGCTGTAGTAACTCTTCTGGAACGAAAAAAAATAAAGACCGGTATGCCGGCAAAGTTGGTAAAGAGAGAATTGTTTGAGGAAGTCCGGTTTCCGGTGGAAGGAAAATATGAGGACATTCGTACCACATACAAATACTTTGCCATTGCAAATTGTGTGGTAGCTCAAGGGGCTCCGAAGTACAGGGTACTTCGTCATACCGGAAACAACTCGGCATTTACAACAAATGATGTGCTTCTGACGCCGGAACAGCTGGATGAGTACTTCGATGCGTTCAGAGAGCGGAAGGAATTCCTCTCTGCGAAACTTCCGAAGATAGCGGATTATGCGCAGTATAGCGAGTGGTCGTATATGATATCCATGTGCAATAAGATATCGAGAAATAAGCTGGTGTCCTGTCAGAAGCAGTTGGAATTTGTGAAGAAAGAGCTGACGGAGCATTATGAGGAGTTTTATGAGTCGGAGTATATCGAGGAGTTTGAACGGGAGTTTATGAGGGAGTATATTATCAGAAAGGGTGAGAAGAATAACTGATTATTTAATTTATGGGCATGGTGGTTGTTATAATCATGGAGTGGAAGCGATTACCGGTTGTACAATTGAATTACTTAGGCAAGTCAATCCGGATTGTTTTATAACGCTTTCTTCGCATTTTCCGGACCAGGATAAAGAGTTTGGGTTAAGTCCCAATCGATTTGCGGTACGTAATCCGGAAGGTAAAAACAATGCGGAAGTATACAAAGAAACAATGGATTCCATTACAAAAAATACAATAGCCCTTCATGTCGGTGGAGACAACTATTGTTACAAAAATTGGCAGCGATATGCTGACATACATTATGATGTTAAGAGAAAAGGAGGAAAAAGCATTTTATGGGGATGTTCCATTGATAAAGAGGCAATGGATGATGAAATGCTTTGTGCTCTGAAAACACATGATTTGATTCTTGCAAGAGAAGAAATTACATATCGAGCTTTGCTGGAAAAGGGAATCACACAGGTAGAAAAAGTAAGTGATATTGCATTCTCTTTAAAGGAAAAAGAAACATGGCTTCCTTTTCAGCATTATATTGCGGTTAATTTGAGTCCTTTGGTATGCAGAAAAAATGAAACTGCCAAAATTGCTGTAAAGCAGTTGTTGGATGAATTATTAAGTATAACGGACTATAATATTGTTCTTGTTCCTCATGTTGTTATGTCGGTGGATAATGATTATGAAGTGTTGAAAGAACTTTCTAATCAATATACAGAAAGAGTGGTTTTGGTAAGCGATAAACTGTCAGCTGCGGAGTATAAGTATATTATCGCACATGCGGATTTGTGTGTGGCATCAAGAACACATGCAACGATTGCTGCGTACTCGTCCTGTGTTCCGGTGGTTGCAATCGGATATTCGGTAAAAGCCAGGGGGATTGCCGAAGATTTGAGTCAAGAAAAGTATGTAATGGAAATTGAATCGATTACGGGAGATAAGCTTGTTCGGATAACAAGAGAGTGTCTGCAAAACAGAGAACAAATCATTGATGTACTCAGAGAGAGGATTCCGGAGTATAGAAAGAAAGTTGTAAATGACAGGATTATTCAGATGCTGAAAGTGTTTAGATAACGAATAAAGAGAGGAGAAAGTTATGCATTATAAGTACGCACATCCAGAACTTTTTAAAGATGTTCCAAAAACTGACTTCAAAAGCTATAGTGGAAATATTGTAATTTACGGAGCTGGCTTCCAAGGACTTTTGGCTGCACATTTATTGAAAAAACAAGGAGTAGATGTAATCTGTTTTGCTGATCAGAATAAAGAAAAGCAGGGGAAAACATACTTTAACCTTCCGATTATCAGTCCGGAAGAGATGGGTTTGAATTATTCGAAAACGCTGATTATTGTAACACCATATTCGATTAAACCTGTATATGAGGAATTTAAGAATAAAGGATATAATGTTGTAACGCCATATTCTTTGTTTTTGGAGTTTGATTCAGATGAGTTTGATTTGCTTGATGATTTGCCAGGATGGTACAGAAAAGATTCTTTAGATTGTAATGTTGATATGTTTTTGTTGAATTGCAATAATCTGTTGACTAACCATCAACTTTTCTCAAGTGATTTGTCAGTATCGCAGGTTTGTAATCTGAAATGCAGAGAATGTACCAGTATTATGACATGTTATCAAAAACCGAAGCATTTTGCATTAGAAGAGGTTATTCAGAGTTTGAAAATAATGATGAAGGACAGATATTTTGATCATATTTATGTTGAGGGAGGAGAAACGTTTCTGTGGAAGCCGTTGCCGGAATTATTGCAATTTATGGTGGAGCAAGAACGAATCTATACGATTATTGTTATTACCAACGGAACCATAATACCTGATGAAGAGGTTCTGAATGCATTAAGTCATCCGAAAATATTTGTTAAAATATCTGACTATGGAAGTATTTCCAAAAAAGATAAACTAATGGAGATATTTAATGAGAGGGGCATCAGGTATAAGCTGCTTCTCCAAAAATGGTATAAAATGACAGCGTTTTCAAAGGCACCGCATACTCCGGAAAAACTAAAGGCTGTTGTTGAGAATTGTTGTAAATTGTCAAATGGAGTTACTTCGCCGTATGTTGCAGATGGCAAATTATTTTGCTGTCCAATTCAGGGAAATTTGCATAATACAGGGATTTACCCTTCGGAACCGGAAGATTATGTGGATTTGACATTGCCTTATGATGAAGAACAGAAAAAGAAGATAGAAGCTTTTTATCAAGGGAAGAAGATTGTTGAGTTTTGCCGTCATTGTGATGGTAGGGGATATACCAATATCGAGGTTCCGCCGGCAGAGCAGCTGCAACCGGGGGAAGAGGTTAAGGTTATTTTCAAATAATTGCGAAGGAAGATATTTGTATGGGAAAAATATATTTTAGAACATTGGCGTATAACGCTGAGAAGACAATACGTCGTTGCGTAGATAGTATATTAAATCAGACATACAGAAGCGAGGATGTTGTTTTGTATATCTGCGATAACGGATCGACGGATGGGACGTATGATATTCTGAAGGAGTATGCGGAAAAAGACTCCCGGGTTGTTTTGTATCAAAATAAAAAGAATCATGTCTGGGAAGGGGAGGAGATTCGACCTTTTAAGGATATGACGGTTTCTTTGAAGGAGGATGACTATTTCTGTGCCCTTGATGCGGACGATTCCTATGAATTGAATTTTTTGGAAGAAATGATTCCGTTTCTGGAAGAAAATAAGCTGGACATTGCGGTGTGCGGGAGTAATCACATATCTGGCGAAAATAATTTGTTATTGGGAAAACGTTGCGTTGAAAATAATCTTTTTGTGCTTACACCTGAGGCGTTTTCCGACTGTTTTCAGGAGTACCATGGCTTTATGAGGACGGTCTGGGGTAAAGTATACAACAAAAGAGCTGCAGAAGCACTGGGCTTTTTTGAACATTTGCCGGAAGAAAGAAAGCATTTGAAAAATCAACTTGATTACGGATGTGATACTTTTTTGACTTTTTCTGCGTTGCGTGAGGCGGAAAGAGTAGGGGTATACAAGGGGATTTTGCACAACTACTATATTTCGAGGAAATCCGTATCTTATCAGTATAGTGAAAATCGTATTTATTCGGATAAGATACTTTATGATGATGCATTGGAATTTTTAAATGTGAAATGTGGTCAGGTATCAATTAAGAATCAGCTTTTTATCCAAATGGTATATCATAATGCATTGAACGATACAATCAAGGTACTTGTAAGCTCGGATGCTACGGGAGAGCAGAAATTACACGATATTTTTGATATCTTTTCGGATGAAAGAACCCTTGCCTCCATTACGCTCGGACAATATGCTGAGCCTAATCAAGGGTTTTTAGAAATAAGAAAGCATTTGTTTGATTTTGCAATCAACTTTTTTAAGGACAACATTCAATACATGCCGGAGGAGAAGTTCTTGGAATTATGCTATGCAGCAGAGCTTATGAGCGCGACTGTAGAGAATGCAGAGCTGTGGTTGTTTTTTAAAAAACGTCGTATTAATTACTATGTTATCAAAAACATGTTTCTTGAGGCAAGGGAGTTGCTTGATGAATTACTTGAATAAAAAGGGGCGAATGGGAGTCAAGGCGGTACCGTAGGGGGCCGCCTTGTTCGCTATTTTATATTTTCTGAAAAAAGTTCAAAAAGACTCTAAAGTTTTTTCTCGGCATTGCCGATATAGCTAGTGTAAGGACAAAGACATTGTCCGACCGGAGAGTCGGTGACATCTCCGACGGCAGACGTCCAATCCTAGGTGGACAGGCTGCCGAACAAACCAAACTAAACAAAAGTGACCCGAAAGGATTCGGGGGACTTCATCCCTCATAGTGAGAGGATGGAACCATTATAAGGAGGTAATTATTATGAGTATGGTAGTTCAACACAACATGCAGGCAATCAATGCCAACAGACAGTTAGGAATCGCAACTGGTGCAGTAGGTAAGTCCACTGAGAAGCTTTCTTCCGGTTTCAGAATCAACCGTGCAGCAGATGATGCAGCAGGCTTGGCTATTTCCGAGAAGATGAGAAGCCAGATTCGTGGTCTTAACCAGGCTTCCACCAACGCACAGGACGGTATCTCCCTCATCCAGACCGCTGAAGGTGCTCTTAATGAGACTCACTCCATTCTTCAGAGAATGAGACAGCTCTCCGTACAGGCAGCTAACGGTACTGAGACCGACGAAGACCGTTCCAACCTTCAGGACGAAGTTGCTCAGCTTCAGGACGAGTTAGATCGTATCGCTGAGACCACCGAGTTCAACACCATGAAGTTACTTGACGGTTCCTTCAGCGGAGCATCTGCTTCTTCTACCAGTGCAGGTCCGAAGTACGGCATCTATGATGGTGATCTTGGTGCATTCGTTACTTCTGATGTAGTAGGTGTTACTGTTACCGCTAATACTGCAGCAACTGCTGGCGGTGAGTCCGCAGTTTGGGATGCAGCAGGTAAGGCATTAACCCTTAACCTTGCAGAGAATAAGACCTATTCCCAGGAAGAGATTGATTCTCTCATCGAAAAGGCTAAGCAGGAAGATTCCAGCGCAACCAATACTCCGGCTGCAATTACTGTTAAGTTTGCAAACGGTGTTTATACCGCAGAAGGTGATGTTACCAGTGCAGCTACTGTTGCTGGTAAGAAGGCAGAAGTTAAGGATGTAACTATCGGTGGATTTACTGTAGGTGCAAATAAGATTTCTGTTAAGGCTAATAAGTATGGTGCAGATATGAACGTTACTATTAACCTTACCTTTGATGCAGATGCAGGCAAGGAAGAGGCTAAGCTTGGTACCGCTGCAACCTACGATATGACCGCAGATTCTCCGGGTGGTATTACTACTCCGGCAGAGTATGACTTAAAGCTTCAGACCGGTAAGGAATATACCGCAGAAGACATCGAGAAGATTCTTGCAGAGGCAGGTCTTGATGTAGATGTTACCTTAAGTGGTGTAGACGGTGCTCCGGATGAGCCGAATACCGTTATGGTTTCTTCTGCTGATGCAGCAGCAACCACTATCACCTTAGCAGGTGGTACCGGTATCGGTGACGAGGATGCTTACCTTGGTCAGGCTAACTACGATGTAACTTCCGCAAGCGGCGGTATGAAGCTTCAGGTTGGTGCTAACGAAGGTCAGACCATCAGCTTCAATATCGATGATATGAGCGCTCTTTCCCTTGGTGTAAACGGTACCAATGTACGCGTTGACGATCAGGAGAAGGCAGCTAGCTCCATCAGTGCTATCGACGGCGCTATTGAGAAGGTTTCCAAGCAGCGTTCTGCTCTCGGTGCTATCCAGAACCGTCTTGAGCACACCATTGCAAACCTCGACGTTGCAGCTGAGAACCTGCAGACCGCAGAGTCCAGAATCCGTGACGTTGACATGGCTAAGGAAATGGTTGAGTACAGCAAGAACAACATCCTGTCTCAGGCTTCCCAGTCCATGCTGGCTCAGGCTAACCAGTCTAACCAGGGCGTTCTTTCCTTACTTGGCTAATAGCTTGGCGGGATAAACGCAACATACACATAAGATTTTTCGGAGGGGCCCCGCACCTAGGAGTGGGGCTCCTCTTTCATTTGTAAAAAAGCTAAGTATTCCCCCTTCTTTTGTCGATATATATCTATAAGGTGAACTATGTCCAAAGGGGGATTTTATGGAGAAAAAACGACCGATTTTAAGCATCTCCATGTTGGTTTCCAACAATCGGAGAGATACCATAGAAAAGTGTATGGAGTCCCTGGTACCGCTTATGAAGGAGGTGCCGACGGAGCTCATTATTGTGGATACGGGGTGTACCGACGGTTCCGTGGATATTGCGAGGAAATATGCGGATAAGGTGGTGCAGTTTACCTGGTGTAAGGATTTTTCCGCGGCCCGGAATGCAGGTCTTTCCGAATGTACCGGTGAATGGTTTTTATATTTGGATGATGATGAATGGTTTGAGGATGTATCGGAGCTGATTGCATTTCTGAAGAGCGATGCGAAGAATCACTGCGATGCAGTGTGGTATATACAACGAAATTATGACAATTTTGAAGGCACGGCATATAACGATACCTTTGTGGGACGTATGGTGAAGCTGACACCGGAGACAAAGTTTTGCGGGAAGATTCACGAGTGGCTGGAGCCGGTGCCGCGTATGATTAAGAGGACAGGGGCGTATGTACATCATTATGGATATGTGTACAAGAGTGAAGAAGATCGTTTGAAGCATTTGGAACGGAATCTTACCCTTGAGGAAGAAGCGGTACGGGAGAATCCAAAGGACATCCGCATGTGTTGCCAGATGGTGCAGGAGTACCGGGCGGCAAGACGATACGAGGATGCGGAAAAGCTTGCAAGAGAGACATTAAAAAATACAGAGTATGAAGTGACCAATTCCTTTGTGCAGTATTTGATGCTGGTGATTCCGCGGATTTACAGGGAGCAGGAGAGGTATGTGGATGCCATTGCTGCCTTTGAAACGTTGGAACAAACGGCGGTACTGTTACACCAGACAAAGCAGGGACTGTATTATGAAAAAGCGCTGACCTACGGTTTTTTAAAGCAAAATGAAAACTTAATACAGACCTATTTAAAGTATTTGATGGAACTTACTGTTTTGCCGAAAGAGGGAGAGCCGATGGAGCACCCGGTAATGGATTTTGTTCAGTATCAGTCGGTTTTCTTTGTACAGCGGGCAGTGGAGTATGCGGTAAAAAATATGATTGCCGATGATTTGTACGCCTATGTGGAAGAAGTATACGGGTGGATTGACTGGGAGAAGACGGCGCAACCGAAGGAGATGTTACTGGGGCTGTTCCGATGCTATAAGGAGACCGGGAATGTAGGCTTATTGTCAAAGCATGTACAGGCATTTCTTCGTAATCCGGAGTTGGAGCAGATGCTCTATGGAGCGGTACATTCTTTCTACGAGGAGTGTCCGGAAAGTAGGGATGCATTCCTTGAGGACTTGGAATCTTTAAAGGTACAATCCGGGAATTTCCCGTTTTTCCATCTGCTCTATACGGAAAAACAGGGGACTACTACGGAGCAGGATATCAGAAATTATTACGAAAAAAGCGACCGGAAGTATGACGAAGAGGTGGCAATGCTACTCCTTGGAAAAGCGGAGAAGAAACTGATGCAGTATAGTGAGCAGAAGAGAATCGGTGCGATTACCGGAGCGATGAAAGAATATATTGCCAGGGCAAAGACCTATGCGGATGCGGCATACGGTCCGGCGTTTTGGACAAATGCGGAGTGCGCTGTCGGGGAACAGTATTTAGAAATTCCGGGAGAAATCAACTTTGCTCGGACAATGGACGGCGTTCTTTCGGTAGAGGGCGGTGCTGTATTTGCCGCCGGTGTGAAGGAGGCACTGAAGTATCATTCGGCTATGCTGCCTGCAATTCGGGCGCTCCTAGAGGAGAGAGAAGTTCTTTCTCTGGCAAAGCAGTTAAAGGCTGTGGCAAAGGCGCAGTTGACGGAAGGAAAGACCGAGGAGGCGAAGGCAATTCTTTCCGAGCTGGCAATGATGTTGCCGGAGGATGAGGAAGTAAAGGAGTTGTTGGGAAAGATTTGATTTATGTGAAAGAATGCATGGAAACTCCCCGTGGTGTCGAATGAAATGGTGATTTTGACGCCTACGGGGAGTTGCTTTTGAGTGCTTCGATTATTTTGTGTCCCTGGCATGGAGAACTTTGGCCCGCCTCACGTTGGAGAAGAAACCTCCGATTCGTTATGCCTTTTTTGCTTCTGATTCTACTTGCTTGATTTTTTGAAGTATGAGTCCGGAGGATAGTCGAAAATCCTCTATGGCGCGTTGAGCGTTACTGTTAGCTAAAAGCGCATTTTCTCGTGATTTTTGAGCATTGTCTGTGGCTTGACGGAGAAGGTCATATGCCTGAGAAATGATGCTGTCAGACGGAGAATCATCGGATTTGATTATTTCTAAGAGCTTTTCAACTATGAGGGCATTACTTATAGTTAAGTTAGAAATATCCATGGCCAAAAGAGCATTTTTTCTGGCGTATTCAACATAGTCATAAGCGTTTACTTTTGCTTCTGCGAGTGCAGCTCGTAGTTCTAAGGAATGACGAATTTGAGTGGCCCTATTTGCCCCTTCATAGAACGTTTCTAAGGAAAGCTCTTTAGTAGAGAACGCTATTGTTTCCAGGGCAGTGTTACTACATGTGTTTTTGTGTGACATATGAATGCTCCCTTCATTTGTATTGAAAATAGTTGTGATACATTTGCAGATGCTCAGCTGAAGTACAAGGAGAATCTGATACACAGAAGGCGTCCTGGGTAACAGGAATTAGTAAATCATCGATAGGTGTATTCAGTAAAAGGCTAAGTGCAAATAGGTGATCAATGGAAGGTAGAATCTTTCCTTGAAACCAACGGTATACCGGTTGTGGGCAGGAAAGGTGTAATCTTTCCTGAACGGTATGCACAGAGTAGCCTTTATTAAGGATATGCTGTTTCAGATTCTTTCCTGTTTTCTTCATATCAATAATCGGTTTTTTGTTTTGAAATAGATAGTTGGCTGTAATCAATGTTTCGGAATCCTCCTTTGCAGGTATCATGATTATAGAAAGAGTTTATCATAGACTTTTTGTTTTTGTCATTGGACAGATAGTCCAAAAACGACATTTCAAAAAAATTACAAAAACGAGGCTGTGTCTTAACGATACAACCCCGTTTTATAAATCTTCGGTCAGCTCAATTTTTAACTTGAAGTTCCTGCTGCATCTGTGTATACAGTGGAAGGATCGCCTCCCAGGTGTCAGCTTTGAACAATCGTGCCTAGTGGTTATGTGTTCAGTATGAGCTTTATGCAGGATTTACAAGTTCCTGTTTGGTTTCGTTCAACAGATTTCGGAAGTCTTCTAACGAGAGTTCCAGCTGTTCTGCACCGTTCTCGGCGGAAAGAGCACCTTTACGAACCAAATCGCAAATCATTTCCTTTACGTATTCCTTTGCATATTCTTTTGCGAAATCTTCTACAAGCTTGCACATAGTGTTCACCTCCGATTCGTTGTTTTTTAAATCATGTACTCGATTTGTCAGTCTGCGAAATTATCATTTTGTCCTTGGCTGTTCTTAAAGAATTCCATCAGCTCTGCGACATCGTCGTCTTCTGCTTCTGCATCAACCTCTTTGCTTGCGATGACATAGATGAGATGTTCTCTGTCATGAATTGAAACGGATGCTCCTTTATCGCGGAACGAACGCTCGATATGATAGAGGCGTCTTCTTCTGTTGAAAACATCAAATTTTGATATGTAGATGATATACACATCGTTTAGTTTTTCGTAATTTTCGCCCGGTTCCGAGACGTTCGCTGTGATACAGGAAGCATTATAGCGTACACGTTTCGCGTGGTTATCCTTATCTTCTTTTTGCACTTCTACATTAATGTTTCTGCCGTCTCCGGTAACACAAAGGGCGTCCAGTCGTACCGACCTGCCATATAAGTTTTTGATAGAATTCTGCGGAATCAACTTCGTGACGACCAACTCCGGATCGTGCAGTATAATCCGGAGAATATCTTCTACTGCATCCTTGTCCTTTGCAACCATCTCGAAGAAGCTGTCGTCAAAAACATTAAACTTTTGAACGTATTTTTTCTTTTCTTCCAGTGTTGTGAGAATAACGCTCTCCTCCTTTATTATATCTTGTTTCTGTACTTTATGCAATGACATTTCTCGTTTCCATGGAATACTTGGCAGAATTCCGCCGAAGAATCAGAGCGACCTTTATGCCCTGACATGCGCGCTGTGTCGGAAGGACACTGTTTTGATATGTATTCAGTATACCATAGGATGTAGTAACACACCATCTCGGAAAATCTTATAAAGTTTCTGAAGGATTTTGGTGGTTTTGCACAAGGGTTGACACATGGGGAAAATGCAGCGAAAACCGCATGGTTAGCGGGTTATACCCACTGAATCCTTATTTTTCTCAATAAAACTTTAATAATCTAATGTCTTGAACAATCCCCATATTTGTGTATAATGGATTATGGGGATTTGTCTTTTTGTGTGTAGATAAAGAGCATCTCTGAAAACAACCAAGGAGTATAAACCGATGAATTTTATTTTAGACATTATCCGCGGTGCGGTGATCGGTATCGCCAATATTATTCCGGGTGTCAGCGGAGGTACCATGATGGTGACCATGGGCATTTATGACAAGCTGATCGGGTCCATTACCGGGATTGTAAAGAATTTTAAGAAGAGTATTAAGACGCTGTTTCCGTATATTATCGGTATGGCGGTGGGCATCGGAGCCTTTGCGTTTTTGTTGACGAAGGTGCTGCTTGTTAAGGCGCCGCTTCCGACGGCGTTTGCCTTTATCGGTCTCATCGTGGGCGGTGTACCGGTGCTGGTAAAGAAGGCGGTACAGGCCGGAAGTAAGAATGCTACAGAGTGCGAAGTAACAGAAGGTGTGACTGAGACAACATCGGAAAATGCCAAGGCAGAGAAGACGGCAGCAGGTTCGACTACTACCAAGAAGCCTCACCTTGCTCTTTGCATCCTTATCTTTGCCCTCTTCTTTGCACTGATTATCGGCATGCAGTTTATGGGCGAAGGTGCGGATAAGAGTGTAACCTTTTCCGTAGGAACGGTGCTTGTTATGGTGATTATGGGTGTGTTGGCAGCGGCGGCTATGGTAATTCCGGGTGTCAGCGGTTCGTTGCTTTTGTTGGCTTTCGGTTATTATAATGCGGTAACCGGCGCGGTAACAGATTTTATTTCTGCGGTGTTTGATTTTGATATTCCGACGGCGTGGGACAAATTCCTGATTTTGTTCCCGTTCGGTATCGGTGTGTTACTTGGTATTTTCTTTGTGGCAAAGTTAATCGAGTGGTTGCTTAAAAAGCATGAGAGACTGACCTATTGCGGTATTTTGGGACTTGTGTGTGCATCTCCGATTCCGGTATTTATGAATGCATTGGGCGGAGCAATCGGTGCGGTGGCAGTGATTGCCAGTGTGATTACCTTCGGAGCCGGTTTTGCGGTGGCTTATGTGATGGGAAGAGAGTAAGATGGCGAAGAGAAAAGCGTTATTTATGATTTGCCTGCTGGCGGTAGCCTTCGGACTGACGGCACTGGTGGCGGTATTGGCGGAAAAGGAAGAAACGTCCGATGGACTTCTTTGTGTGACTTCCTTTTATCCGGTGCAGCTTCTGGCGGAGTCGGTGACAGAGGGCGCAGAGGGCGTTACGGTGCGGAATTTGACGGAGAGTCATTCCGGGTGTATTCACGATTATACGTTGACGACACAGGATATGCGATTGCTTTCTACAGCGGAACTGTTTTTGATTAATGGTGGCGAGATGGAGCTGTTCCTTCAAAAGGCAGCGGAAGAATATAAGGATTTGGAAATCGTGGATACCTCCAAAGGGTATGCCTTTTTGGAGGGCGTAGAGCACAGTCATGAGCATGGTACGGAAGCGGCTGAGAGGGAAGAAGAGACGCATTCGGAAGAAGGCTGTACAGATCCGACCCACCATCATGAGGCGGATGGTCACGACGAAGATGCCCATGCCGGTCATTCTCACGCCATTAATGCCCATATTTGGATGGATATTGACGGGTATTTGTTGCAGCTTTCCCGGGTAGAGGAGGCTTTTGTGACGGCGGATCCGGCCCAGGCGGAGTTGTACCGGGCAAATGCGGAAGCGTGCCGCAAAGAGCTTGTAAAGCTAAAAGAGGAGTACACGAATGCGGCAGAGTCCTTAAAGGGGAAGGAAACCGTGGTATTCCACGAAGGTTTCGTATACTTGTTACATATGCTGGGAATCGAAACGGTGCATTGTCTGCCGATGGACTCCGATACTCAGATTGCGGCCGGCGAAGCGGCGGAGATTACGGAGGAGTGCAGGCGTCACGGTATTACCGTGTTGTATGCGGAAGCGGATTACGCCAAGTCGATAGAGGATACCTTTGGGGTGGAGATTTCCGGAGAGGTGGTTGTACTGGACCCGGTGACGGGAGGTTCCGGAACAGGCGTCTCTTACTATTGTGAACTTATGCGTCAGAATTTAGATCGTATCAAGCAGACCTACGGTCTGCGGTAAGGAGGAAGTATGTTCGGCAGTTCGGATAAGAAAAAAAGGAATAAAGAGTTGCGGAAGCGTGCCGGGCATCTTTCGGAACGGGCGGCATGCGGTCTCCATTGCATCAAAATGGAGGATATCGGCGTATACGCCGGAAAGACGCCCATTATCGAGCATGTAAATGTGCATATTCATTGCGGAAAGCTGACGGCGATTATCGGCAGAAACGGTGCGGGTAAGTCCACACTTATCAAAGCGATTCTCGGGGAAGTGGCCCATACGGGTACCATCGAATTCCGCGATATGAAGGAAAATAAGGTAAAGAAGTTAAAAATCGGTTATGTGCCGCAGCATTTGAACGTAAAGAAGGATGCACCGGTCAGTGTGTATGATTTGTTCGCCGGTTGTATCAGTAATGTGCCGGTGTTTTTGTATCGGAAAAAGACTTTGTACAATGAGATTTTAAATCGTTTGGCTTTGTTTGAGGCAGAGAATCTGATTGATAAGCGGTTGGGAGATTTGTCCGGCGGTGAGTTGCAGAGAGTGTTGTTATCCATCGCCTGTACCCCGGTGCCGAATCTGCTCTTGCTGGACGAACCGGTGTCCGGCGTGGACCGGAAGGGTATGGAACTGTTTTACCGGACCATCCACAATTTAAAGGAGAAGTACGATCTGTCCGTGATTTTGGTGTCCCATGACCTGACCTTGGTGAAGGAATATGCGGATTCTGTGATTTTGTTGGACAAGACCGTATTAAAGGAAGGGTCTCCGGAGGAAGTGATGGAAAGCGATGAGTTTCACGAGATTTTCGGATAGGAGGCGCAGAAAATGGAGTTTTTAAGCTACGGATTTATGCGGAATGCGCTCATTGCGATTTGCATTATTACGCCGTTGTTCGGTATTTTAGGTACCATGATTGTCAATAACCGGATGGCGTTTTTCTCTGATGCGCTGGGACATTCGGCACTGACCGGTATGGCCATCGGCGTACTTCTCGGTGTTGCGGGGACGGATGTACCGATGCTGTTGTTTGCTTTGGTGTTTGCACTGGTACTGAATCATATGAAGCGGAAGAGCTCAGCGTCTACGGATACGATAATTTCCGTGTTTTCGTCGTTGGGAACGGCGGTAGGTCTGGTGATTTTGTCCCGGGGCGGCAATTTTTCCAAGTATTCCGCTCTTTTGGTAGGAGATATTTTAAGCATTACCGCGAAAGAGATTTTGTGCCTGCTGGGTGTGCTGGTACTGACGCTGGTGTTCTGGCTGGTGTGTTTCAACAAGTTACATACCTGTAGCGTGAATAAGAGTCTGGCTATGAGTAAAGGGCTTCCGGTGCGGCTCATTGAGGATTTGTTTGCGGTACTGATTGCGGTGATTGTGATGCTTTCCATTAAGTGGGTGGGCATTTTAATTATAAATGCGTTGTTGATTTTACCGACGGCAGCCGCCACTAATATTGCGGCAAATATGCGGGAGTATCATTTGTTTTCCGTGATTCTTTCCGTGTCGTCGGGACTCATCGGTCTGGTGCTGGCATATTATTTGAATGCGGCGGTGGGCCCGACTATTGTGATTGTGGCAGCGGTATTCTTTGCGGCAACCTTTTTTGCGAGACCGCTGTTCCGGACGTAACCAATGGTTTTGGGGAATTATGAGATGCGATAAGTGAAAGCTTTTATAGTTTACATATGGGAGGATTTTGTTATGAAGGACAAGGATATTTACAAACGGATTCTGGTGAATTTTCTGGTGACCATTGCGGCAGCGGTACTGTTAGTGCTGTTTACTGGGGATTTGTTGCGCTTTTTCCTGCCCTTTGTCATCGGATTTTTCATTGCGGCCATTGCAAATCCTATGGTGCGCTTCCTGGAAAAGAAGATGAAGGTAAAGCGTAAGTACGGCTCGGCGATTATTATTGTACTGGTACTGGCAGCCGTGGTGGGCGTGATTTATCTGATCGGTTCCATTCTTGTACGGGAATTGATGGGGCTGATTTCGGACCTTCCGAAGCTGTTTGCCTCGGCGCAGGACCTGTTAAACGAACTGTCGGATAAACTGTACGGTATTTATGAAAAGCTTCCGGAGGGACTTAAGACCGGAATCGGCAGTGTGGGAAATAGTCTGGAGACCTGGTTAGACAATGCGGTGGCGAATTTTAAGATGCCGTCTATCAGTGCGGCGGGGAATTACGTAGGTAGCTTTATTGAAGGTATCTTAATCGGCATTATCTCTATTTTGGCGGCGTACTTTTTCATCGCGGACAGAGATAAGCTGGTGGATGGATTGAAAAGGATTGTGCCGGCCTCTTTTCAGGAGTATTACGGCCTTGTAATGAACAACATTAAGTCTGCCATCGGTGGATACTTTAAGGCGCAGTTCAAGATTATGTTAATTATTATCGTGATTTTGTTTATCGGTTTTGAGGCTCTTGGGGTAAACTACTCGTTCTTGTTGGCACTTCTGACCGCGTTCCTTGATTTGTTGCCGGTGTTCGGTACCGGTACCATTATCGGCCCGTGGGTTGTGGTGGATATTATTACCGGAAAGTATATCGAGGCGGTTGTGTTGACCGTGCTTTATCTGGTGTGCCAGTTTACAAAACAGATGCTGCAACCGAAGATGGTGGGCGACAGCATCGGACTGAATCCGCTTCTGACCTTATTCTTTATGTTTGTAGGATATCGGTTCGGCGGTATTCTCGGTATGATTATCGGCATTCCGGTGGGAATGATTCTTGTGAATTTTTACCGTATCGGTATCTTTGACAGGTTAATCCGGGGCTTTAAGATTATAGTAAACAGTATTAACGAGTATCGGAAGTATTAGGGGGCGAAACCATGGCCGGGCAGGATGTGATTTTTGTAGAACAACTGAATGAACTGCTTTCCCGGTATGCCATTGGGAAAAAGCCTCTGGCAGCGCTCCTTGGTTGGGGGGCTACGACAATCCTTCGTTATGCGGACGGAGTGTGTCCGGCGGGAGAGTATGGAGCTCATCTGAAGAAACTGTATGAAGAACCGTTGTTTTATTTGGAGGTACTGGAAGCAAACAAGGAGCGTTTGACGCCGGTGGCCTATAAAAAAAGCAAAAACGCGGTGTTATCCTATTTGACTTCCTCGAAGTTATGGTGTGGTGTGCAGTATATTATCGAGCGGGCGAAGGGAGATATTTCCCCGATGCGTGTGGTCATGACCTTATATTATGCCCAGGCCTTTTCTTTGGGGCTCACGGATCAGGCACTGTTTTGGGAAGAGTGCGATTTGTCTTCGGAGGGAGTCCCTTATGGGTATTATTACGAGCAGCTGAGACAGAACGGTATCAAGCAGGGCATTTCTACCACGGGAATGTTTACGGAGGAAGAGGAAGCGTTTCTTGACGCGGCTTACCGGATGCTTCTTTGGTACGGTCCGGCAGAGCTTTCGCATATCTTCTCGACAGAGCGGAAATATCTTCGCATCAGTCGTATGGAGGGCGGAGGCAAGAAAATAAAAAATGCCGCCATCGGCGGATTGTTCAAAAAGGTAGTACAGGGGTATAAAATCACCCGCCCGGAGGAATTCAATCTTTACTTTGCGGAACGGACGGGCCGGGGAAGAAAAAGATAGGCGGAAACGATAGGGTGAAGAAGCTTTACAGTTATTTTTTATGAAAAAAATTCAAAAAGTACTTGACTGTAAACCTTGTTGATACCGTACAGTGTGGGTATCACAAGGAAACAGGAGGGATATCCATGACAATCAAAGAAGTGGAACAATGTCTCGGAGTACCGAGAGCAACGGTCCGTTTTTACGAAAAGGAAGGACTTCTCAGTCCGACCAGAAGTGAGAACGGTTACCGGGAATACAGCGAAGAAGATGTGGTGTTATTAAAGAAAATTATTATCTTCCGAAAACTGGGATTCGCGGTATCGGATATTGAAGATCTGCTGGACGGAGCAAAGTCCATGTCCGAAGCACTGGAAAACAACATAGAGAATCTGACAAAACAGATGCAGGAGCTACAGGGAGCCATGACCCTTTGCCGGAAAATGCAGGAAAGCGGAGAACAAATCGAGACCTTCGACGCAGAAAAATACTGGAACGTGGTAGAAGAGGAAGAACAGAAGGGAAACCGTTTCCTGGATATTGCGAAGGATGTGGTGCAGCTTGAAAAAAGATTTGTACTGGAATACTTCGGATTTGTAGACTATAACGGAAACCGGAAGGATAAACGGGGGGTGTTAATCAGTTGGGCTGGTATAGTTTTCGGAATGGTACTTGCATTAGGTGTGTTGGGATGGTTTTCAAATCCACGGTTATCTGTCAAGACGGTGGTTGCGGGAATATTGGGAGCATTGGTAGTAATAAATATAATCAGGATACCGATTTATCTTCTGGCGAAAAAATACCCGAAAGTAAAAAAGCACGGTGAGAACATCTATCTGGGAGTGCTATTGACGGTAGCGGTTGTGTCGCTGATATTGATAAGACTATTTTGTTAGAAGAATAGAAATAAGGCCGATGTGTCTGTTCTTTAGATACATCGGCCTTGTTTTTTCTGCGCGGCGGCAATTTAATTCTTCTTCATAGCCGCTCTCTTACGGAGAGTCGGGTCTAAAATCTTTTTACGAATTCGGAGCGTTTTCGGAGTGACTTCCAAAAGCTCATCCGTATCGATAAATTCAATGGACTGCTCCAGGCTTAAAATACGCGGCGGAGTCAGACGCAGTGCGTCGTCCGCAGAGGAGGAACGGGTGTTGGTGAGCTGCTTTTTCTTGCAGACATTCACCTCGATGTCCTCGGTTTTACCGGTCTGGCCGATGACCATGCCGGCGTATACCTTTTCGCCTGCACCCAGGAACAGCGTACCGCGCTCCTGCGCGTTGTACAGACCGTAGGTAATGGCTTCGCCGGTCTCAAATGCAATAAGACTGCCCTGCTTGCGGTACTGGATATCGCCCTTATACGGTGCGTAGCCGTCAAACAGAGTATTTAAAATACCGTTACCCTTAGTGTCGGTCATAAACTCACCGCGGTAACCGATGAGCCCTCTGGACGGAATGGAAAACTCCAGACGGGTGTAGCCGCCGCTGGCGGTGGACATACCAAGAAGCTCGCCCTTACGGGAGCTGAGTTTTTCAATCACGGTACCGGAGAATTCTTCCGGTACATCCACGATGGCGCGTTCCATCGGCTCGGTCTTTCTGCCGTCTTCTTCTTTATAAAGAACCTCCGGCTTACTTACCGCAAATTCATAGCCTTCACGGCGCATATTTTCGATTAAAACAGACAGATGAAGCTCTCCGCGGCCGGATACCTTAAAGCTCTCGGTGGTATCGGTCTCTTCCACACGGAGACTGACGTCGGTGTTTAACTCACGGAACAGTCGGTCACGTAAGTGACGGGAGGTAACGAACTTTCCTTCCTGGCCCGCAAACGGAGAATCGTTTACGATAAAATGCATGGCAAGAGTCGGCTCGGAAATCTTCTGGAACGGAATGGCCTGTGGGTTCTCCGGGGAGCAGAGGGTGTCGCCGATGTGAATGTCGGTAATACCGGAGATTGCTACGATGGAGCCTACGCCTGCTTCGGGTACTTCCACCTTCTTTAAGCCGTCGAACTCATACAGCTTGCTGATTTTTACCTTTTTGCATTTTTCCGGGTCGTGGGCATTCACCACAACCACATCCTGGTTCACGCGGACGATACCGTTTTCTACCTTACCTACGCCGATACGGCCTACGTACTCGTTGTAATCGATGGTGCTGATTAAAAGCTGGGTACCTGCTTCCGGATCACCGGTCGGTGCCGGGATATACTCCAAAATGGTCTCGAATAACGGCTGCATGCTTTCCGGCTTCTCGTCAAGCTCTAAAATGGCAACGCCGGTCTTTGCGGAAGCGAAGACAAACGGGCAGTCAAGCTGCTCGTCGGAGGCATCCAAATCGATAAATAATTCCAGAACTTCGTCGATCACTTCCTTCGGACGTGCTTCCGGGCGGTCAATCTTATTAATACAAACGATAACCGGGAGAGAAAGCTCCAGAGCCTTCTTTAATACGAATTTGGTCTGCGGCATGGCACCCTCGAAGGCATCTACCACGAGAATAACGCCGTTTACCATCTTAAGGACACGCTCTACTTCGCCGCCGAAGTCCGCATGGCCCGGAGTGTCGATAATGTTAATCTTGGTATCCTTGTAATAAACTGCGGTATTTTTGGATAAAATGGTAATACCGCGCTCGCGCTCGATATCGCCGGAGTCCATGACACGGTCTTGTACCGCCTGGTTCTGGCGGAACACACCGCTTTGCTTTAATAATTCGTCAACCAATGTGGTTTTTCCGTGGTCAACGTGCGCAATAATCGCAATGTTACGTATGTTTTCACTCTTTGTAATCATACCGAATTCCTTCCTATAAAATGAAACTTTTGTTTCGGCTCAGAAAATCCTATAGTTACCATGATTTCATGGCATCACTTTCCTAAGTATAGCATAATTTTTCCGTTTGGCAAGAAAAAAATGCGGCAGGGCTTAAAAAACGTACATATTAATAAGAAAAACGGCATAGCAAGGGAAAGGATATGTCGAAAAATGACATTAAGAAAGTATAAAGAAATGATAAATCCTATTGCACGATTTGGGAAAATATGGTAAACTTCGTCCTGTGATCGAAATTGTAAAAAAATCCCAATTAGAAAACAGTAGATGGATTCTAAAACGAGGTTGGGAAACATAAATTAAAATGAGCGCAGGGCATCCTGTAAGGAAAACGTGAGAAAAAGAAGGGAGTCATAGGAAATGACAGATAAGGTATTTGAAAACAACCAGGTAAGTATTGTAGGTGAGGTGCTCAGTGAGTTTGTGTACAGCCATGAGGTGTTTGGTGAAAGCTTTTATATGGTAGAGCTTTCCGTAAACCGCCTGAGTGATTCCGACGACGTAATTCCGGTGATGGTATCGGAGCGTTTACTGGATGTAACGAAGAGTTATGTGGGACAGTACGCACATATTCAGGGACAGTTCCGTTCCTACAACCGCCATGAGGAAACAAGAAATCGTTTGGTGCTTTCGGTGTTTGCCAGAGAGATTCGTCTGGAGGATACGCCGGATGAGAGCGTAAAGCCGAATTACATTTTCTTAGACGGGTATGTATGTAAGCCGCCGATTTATCGTAAGACACCGCTTGGCAGAGAAATTGCGGATGTACTGTTGGCGGTGAATCGTCCGTATGGGAAGTCCGATTATATTCCGTGTATCTGCTGGGGCAGAAACGCAAGATTTGCGGACGGATTCCAAGTGGGCGGTCATGTGCAGCTTTGGGGCAGAATCCAGAGCCGTGAATATCAGAAAAAGTTATCCGAGACGGAATTTGAAAAGCGTATTGCTTATGAGGTGTCCGTAAGTAAATTAGAGTATTGCGAAGAATAATATTATGATAGAGTGAAGAGAGGAGTCTTGGTATCCCGGGGATGGCAGGATTCCTTTTTTTATACACTTCACGGCACTGCAACGCAGTAATAAAACGGTAACAAAGTAACAAGGTAAGTTTAGAGGAAATAGGTTCATTTTGTCGAAAACGCTTGTAAAACGGCTAAAAAGATGGTATAGTTTAAAAGAATGTGTGTAAGTGGATATTATTATATTAAAAGGAGTTGAGCAGTTTGGATTCAAAATTGGCATTCTATATCGTAAAGCGTGTTCTGCTTGCTTTATTTACGGTATTTCTTGTCATCACAATTACGTTTTTTGTTATGAAGGCGATTCCGGGAGGCCCTTTCTTAAGCGAGAAGTCTCCGAGTCCGGAGGTTATGGCACAGCTTGAGGCAAAGTATGGCTTGGACAAGTCTATTTTCGAGCAGTATACGACATACCTGAAGGGTGTTCTTCAGTTTGATTTCGGTCCGTCCATCAAAAACCGCGGACGTAATGTTACCGATTTGATTTTAGAAGGATTTAAGACCAGCGGTAAGCTTGGTATTATTGCGGCAGGAGTTGCCATTGCAATGGGCTTGACCATGGGTGCGCTTGCTGCGGTATTTCATGATAAGGTATTGGATAAGATTATCATGGTATTGTCCACTGCCAGTGTGGCTATGCCGTCCTTTGTCATAGCGACGATACTACTGTTGGCGTTTTGTGTAAAGATTCCGATATTCCCGTCCAACGGTTCTACGGCCGGCGGTCTGGTATTACCGGTCATCGCATTGAGCTTATATCCGATGGCATATATTACCCGTCTGACCCGTTCCAGTATGTTGGATGTTTTGGGTCAGGATTATATCCGTACCGCAAGAGCCAAGGGTGTGTCCCCGGTAAAGGTTATTTTTAAGCATTCCTTAAAGAATGCAGTGACTCCGGTTATTACCTACGTAGGTCCGATGATTGCCTACATCTTAACCGGTAGTTTGGTTGTGGAGCAGATTTTCGTAGTACCGGGTATCGGTAAGTTTTTCTTCTCCAGTATTATTAACCGTGACTATCCGATGGTAATGGGTACTACCATTTTCCTTGCGACCATCATGGTTATTATGACCTTGATCTCCGATATTTGCTATAAAATCTTCGACCCGCGTGTCGATTTGTCTTAAGGGAGGGCTTGACTGTGAAAAAGAGTGTAAACGAAATGCCGAAGAAAAATCCCTTAAGCTTGCAGTTGAATTTGCAGAGCTTCGAGCCGGCAACGGAGGAAGAAAAGTTCCGCCAGCAGCGTATGCGTGAGAGTACCACCTTTTTTAAGGACGGTATGAGACGCCTTAAGAAGAACAAGATTGCAATGACTTGTCTTTGCATTGTTCTTGTCATTGTATTTATTGCAGCATTTGTTCCGTTGTTCTATCCGTACAGCTACGATAACCAGCTGGGTGTAACCGCAGGACAGAAGACGGATGCTTCCTACAACAACTTAAAGCCGTTTGAGTACGGTGAGACGGAGCTGCAGCGTATGGAAGACGGTGAGTTTATTTTCCCGCATATCTTCGGTACGGATGCTCACGGTCGTGACTACGCAATCCGCGTAATCTACGGTACCCGTATTTCTCTGTTGGTAGGTTTCTTTGCAAGTATCATCGTATTGATTATCGGTGCGATTTACGGTTCCGTATCCGGTTATTACGGCGGAAAGGTCGACCTGGTAATGATGCGTATTGTCGATATCATATACTCGCTGCCTGATTTGCTTATGATTATTTTGTTTGCGACGGTATTGAAGCAGACTCTGGAGCCTGCCCTTGAGGGTACGGCACTGGCAAAGCTGGGTACGGGTATGATCAGTATCTTTATTGTATTTGCATTGCTTTACTGGGTAGGTATGGCTCGTTTGATTCGTGGTCAGATTCTTACCATTAAGCAGCAGGATTACGTGTTGAATGCACGTTCCATCGGTGCAAAGGGTAGCCACATTATCCGCCGCCATATGTTACCGAACTGTATCAGTGTTATTATTATTTCCACGGCGCTTCAGATTCCGTCGGCGATTTTCACCGAGAGTTATCTGTCCTTCCTTGGCCTCGGTGTTTCCATGCCGATGCCGAGCTTAGGTTCCCTTGCGTCCGAGGCACTGAGCGGCGTGTATTCCTACTCTTACCGTTTGATTATTCCGGCGGTAATGATTTGTTTGATTGTTCTTTCGTTAAATCTCTTGGGTGACGGTCTTCGCGATGCGTTTGACCCGAAGTTAAAGAAGTAAGGAGGAGGCTATTATGAAACTGTTACAAGTAACCGATTTACACACCTCCTTTTTCACTCCGGCCGGTGAGGTAAAGGCAGTAAACGGACTTTCCTTCTCTCTTGATGAGGGAAAGGTACTGGGTATCGTGGGTGAGTCCGGTTCCGGTAAGAGCGTAACGGCATATTCCGTTTTGCAGATTCTGGCAAGCTCCGGTAAGATTGTATCCGGTAGCATTAAGTATAGAGGCGAAGAGCTGGTTGGTGCGTCCAAGGAGACCATGGGAAAGATTCGCGGTAATAAAATCAGTATTATTTTCCAGGACCCGATGACGAGCTTAAACCCGGTATTTACCATCGGGAACCAGTTGATGGAAGCAATTATGCTTCACACGGACCGTAATAAGGAGCAGGCAAAAGAACGTGCCGTTGAGATGCTTCGTCTGGTAGGCGTAAATGAGCCGGAGAAGCGTATCAAGCAGTATCCGCACGAGTTTTCCGGCGGTATGCGTCAGCGTGTTATGATTGCAATGGCACTGGCTTGTGAGCCGGATATCCTCATTGCGGATGAGCCGACCACGGCACTTGACGTTACGATTCAGGCACAGATTCTTGACCTGATTAAGGACCTGCAGAAGCAGCTTGGTATGTCCGTAATTCTCATTACCCACGACCTGGGTGTTGTGGCGGAAATGTGTGACGAGGTTATCGTTATGTATGCCGGTGAGGTGTGCGAGCGCGGTACCGCAGATGAGATTTTCTATAACCCGAAGCATGAGTATACCAAAGGCCTCATGCGTTCCATTCCGACGGTAAGCGATGAAGACCGCCGTTTGGAGCCGATCGGAGGAACTCCGGTAGATTTGCTTAACATGCCGGACGGTTGTCCGTTTGCTCCGCGTTGTGACAGAGCCATGAAGGTTTGTCTGTCCCACAAGGCAAAGGAAATCGGCATTAACGAGAATCATGCCGCAAGCTGTTGGTTTAACTTTAAGGATGCCATCGCAGAAGGCAGAATGACTGAAAAAGAAGTGGAGGAGATGTACCGATGAGTGAATCCAAAAATCTTCTCGAGGTAAAGCACCTCAAGCAACACTTTGATATTCCGAACGGCTTTATGAAGTCTCTGAAGCTTAAGGCCGTGGATGATGTAACATTCGAAATTAAAGAAGGCGAGACCCTCGGTCTGGTAGGTGAGTCCGGTTGCGGTAAGACCACGGTAGGTCGTACGATTTTGCAGCTGTATAAGCCGACGGCCGGTGAGGTTTGGTTTGACGGGAAGCTCATTCAGAGTAAGAAGTCTATTGCGGAGTTCCGTAAGCAGGCGCAGATGGTATTCCAGGACCCGTATTCTTCCTTGGACCCGCGTATGACCGTCAGTGATATTATCGGAGAGCCGTTAGATGTTCACAAGTTGTACGGCAACAAGAAGGAAAGAGAAGAAAAGATTCTCCATCTCATGAGCTTGGTTGGCCTTAACAGTGAGCATGCATCCCGTTATGCCCACGAGTTCTCCGGCGGACAGCGTCAGAGAATCGGTATCGCAAGAGCACTTGCGGTTGACCCGAAATTTATTGTTTGTGACGAGCCGGTATCTGCTCTTGATGTTTCCATTCAGGCGCAGGTTGTTAATATGTTTGAAGATTTGCAGGAGCAGTTGGGTCTGACCTATCTGTTCATTGCACATGATCTTTTGGTAGTAAAGCACATTTCTACCAGAATCGCGGTAATGTATCTCGGAAAGATGATTGAAATCGGACCGTCCAACGAGTTATATCATCACCCGATTCATCCGTATACCCAGTCTCTTCTGTCTGCGGTTCCGATTCCGGACCCGAAGATTGCAAGAGCAAACGAGCGCATTCACCTGTCGGGTGATGTACCGAGCCCGCTTCATATGCCGAGCGGTTGCCCGTTCCGTACCCGTTGTCCGCGTGCAACGGAGAAGTGTGCGGAGGTAATGCCGGAGCTTAAGGAGATGGCACCGGGACACAAGGTGGCTTGTCATCACGTATAAGCACCGAAGAGAAGGTAAAACGGTACAGGGAGTGTTGGGGCTTCATGTATGTGTTTATAGCCGCATAAGCGGTTATAATAGATGTTTTTAAGGAGGAAAAAAAGAATGAAGATGAGAAAACTTCTGAGTGTATCACTTGCATTAGCAATGGTACTCGGCTGCATGGCATTTGCCGGATGCGGCGGTTCCAAGTCCGATGCGGGCGCTATGACGTTAAACGTTGGTGCTTATCCGGACACGGTTGACCCGGCTCTCAACTCTGCAGTTGACGGTGCAACCTATATTGTTCACACCTTTTCCGGTCTTGTTGGTTATGAGCAGGACGCAAGCGGAAAGCTGGTTTTGGTTCCGGAGTGTGCGACTGAACTTCCGGCCGGTGTAAAGACCGACGACGGAAAGACCGCTTACACCTTCAAGCTTCGTGAGGGCTTAAAGTGGAGCGACGGTACTGCTCTTGATGCAAACGATTTCGTTTATGCTTGGAACAGAGCAGCAGATCCGGCTACCGCAGCAGACTACGGTTACATGTTTGAGGTAATCGACGGTTATGCGGAGATGATGGAAGGAAACGGCAAGTTAAACGTGACCGCTTCCGCAGACGGTACCGAACTTACCGTTGTGCTTCCGGTTGACGTTCCGTATTTCCATGAGCTTTGTGCATTCCCGGCTTACATGCCGGTTCGCCAGGATATCATCGAGGAGAACGGTGATGCTTGGGCAACCAAGCCGGAGACCTTCATCGGTAACGGTGCATACAAGGTAACCGAGTTCACCCAGACCCAGATGGTTCTTGAGAAGAACGAGCATTTCTACAATGCAGACAAGGTTGTAACCGATAAGCTTATTTTCGCGTTCAACTCGGATGATGCTTCCCTTTTGACCAACTTCCAGAACGGTTCCTACTTGTTCATCGATTCCGTTCCGAACGATGAAATCAAGTCCCTTCAGCAGGGTGAGTACAAGGATGAGTTCTTTGTAACCGGTCAGCTTGGTACCTATTATGTATCTTTCAATGTGAACGACAGTGCGTTAGACGGCTTTACCGAAGTAGAGAAGGCAAAGGTTCGTCAGGCTCTTGGTCTTATGATCGATCGTAACTACATCGTAGAAGAAATCGGTCAGGCAGGTCAGGTTCCGGCAGCAGGTTTCGTAGCAATGGGTCTCACTGAGCCGGATGGCAAGGAGTACATTGCAAAGAACGGCCCGGCTCGTGACGGTGCAGGTTACTATAGCGTAGCAGATGCAGATTATACTGCAAACTGTGATGCGGCTGTAGCTCTCTTAAAGGATGTTGCTTCCACCTCCGGTAAGTTTACCGTAGACGGCAATAAGGTAGTTGGTTTCCCGACCCTTACCTACATTACCAACGATGGTTCCGGTCATGAGGCAATTGCTGCATACCTTCAGCAGGTATGGGGTAACTACGGCTTCGAAATTAAGGTAGAGGTTCAGGAATGGGCTACTTTCCTCAACACCCGTAAGGAAGGTAACTACTCCATCGCTCGTAACGGTTGGTTAGGTGACTACAATGACCCGATTTCCTTCCTTGACATGTGGGTTTCCGGTTCCGGTAACAACGACTGTCAGTTCGGTAAGGGCGCACACGCTTCCTACAACGGTTATGACGGCAAGACTTGGGGCGAGAGCTACGATGCAATCATTGCAGAGGTTAAGACTTCCAGCGATGCTAACAAGCGTTTCGAGCTCATGCATGATGCAGAGGATATCCTGATGGAGTCCGGTGCTATCTGCCCGATCTACTACTACACCGATATCTTTATGTGCAGCGACAAGATTGACGGCTTCTTTGCAAGCCCGCTTGGATTCAAGTACTTCATGTACGCTTCTGTTGCTGAATAATATTGGAATCTTGATTTTTGAAGGGGTCACCGTAAGGTGCCCCTTCGTTGTTTTTTTGGGCCCCAGGTATAAGGAACGCCCGGTACAACATAGGTGTTCTCACTGTTACGGATATAAGTCTTTCTAATTACTCCGGGAAAGGATATTAAAAGAGGAACGCAATCGGTCTGACGCAATGTCCTTGTTGCGTGGCGACCTCGCTCAGACATCCTTGTCTGAGCGTTGCTGACAGGTTTGCGGAGTAATAAGAAAGTCTAATATCCTGCACAATGATTCGACCACCTATGTTGTACCGGGCTTCCCTTATGGCGTAGGTATGCAAACGAAAGAAACGAAGGGGCACGCTTATGAAAAGTTCCTTCAAAAATCAAGTGAGAAACCGAGAGAAAAGAGAGGACGTTATAGAGTGCTTCTTCTTGTGCTCCGAAGTATGTTATGATAGAATAAAAGTGGTTTTACGAGAGGGGAGGTTGTGAATCATGGCAGATACGGTTTTGGTTTTAGGCGGCAGTTATTTTGTAGGCAGAAAGCTGGTGGAGTTTCTGGCGGAGAGTGGGTATGCGGTGACAGTATTAAATCGCGGTACGAGGCCGCTTTCTGTAGAAGGAGTACAGCAGATTTGCTGTGACCGGAATGATGGAGGGGGGATGAAGAAAGCCCTTGCCGGGAAGGCATTTGATTATGTCATTGATGTGAGCTGGCAGGATGTGTCCTGGGTGGAAAAGCTTTGCGACGCACTTTCTTTTGAGTCGGTGAAGAAACTGGTGTTTATCAGTTCCAGTGCGGTGTATGATGTGGAGCGTCTGCAGATTCCCTTTGCGGAGTCCGATGCGCTGGCAGAGAATAAGTGCTGGACCTTTTACGGCAAAGGGAAGATTGATGCGGAGAAGTATTATGCAGACATCCTAAAGGACAAACAAACAGAGCTTGTGATGGTGCGCCCGCCGTATATTTACGGGGAATATAATTATGCCCAGAGAGAAAGCTTGATTTTTAGGCAGCTGATGGAGGATAAGCCGGTGGTGATTCCGGCATCGAATCCCAGATTACAGTTTATTTATACGGAAGATTTGGCGGCAATTGTGGAGTGTTTGTTGAAAAGTGAAACCGGTAAGGTAAGTGTATTCAATGTAGGAAACAGAACGGCGGTTACCTCGAAGGAATGGGTGGAGGTCTGTGCAAAGGTTGCCGGTAAAGTGCCGGAGATTTTGGAAGCGGATTACGAGACGCTTGGTAGAACCGTAAGAGATTTTTATCCGTTCTTTGATTATGATAATGTGCTGGAGGTTTCGAAAATCAATGGGATTATCAGTAGGGAAACCGATTTTGAGGAAGGACTTAAGAAGTCTTTTGCCTGGTTCTTGGAAAATAGAGGAAATATTGTATTTAAGGAAAATGTGGATAAGAATTTGTATGAGATGATTGCGGAGTTGTCGGTGTAAAACACTTTTGCTTATAACTCCATAAGTAATACTTATGAATCATATGAATATTTTTCGTGACATTCCTACTAGGAAAAGCGCGAAAAGTATGCTATGATAAAGGTAACTTCCCCTCGGTAGGTGAGGGGCACAAAGCAGACAGGAGGATATGACGATGGATTACAAGAAAGCCGGAGTGGATATTGAGGCTGGTTACAAGGCAGTGGAATTGATGAAGGAGCATGTAAAGGGTACGATGCGTCCGGAGGTTTTGAACGGTCTCGGAGGTTTTTCCGGTGCGTTTGCATTGGATCGTTTTATGACAATGAAGCAGCCGACCTTACTTTCCGGTACGGACGGTGTAGGTACGAAGCTGAAGCTCGCTTTTATTTTGGACAAGCATGATACCATCGGTATCGACTGTGTTGCAATGTGTGTAAATGACGTAGCTTGTGCAGGCGGTGAGCCGTTATTTTTCCTTGACTACGTTGCATGCGGTAAGAACATTCCGGAGAAGATTGCTACCATCGTCAGCGGTGTGGCAGAGGGATGTAAGCAGGCCGGCGCTGCACTTATCGGTGGTGAGACCGCAGAGATGCCGGGCTTCTATCCGGAAGATGAGTATGACCTTGCAGGTTTTGCGGTTGGTATCGTAGATCGTGCAGAGATGATTACCGGCGAGAATATGAAGGACGGCGATGTACTTATCGGTATCGCTTCCTCCGGTATTCACAGTAACGGTTACTCCTTAGTTCGTAAGGTATTCCCGATGGAGCGTAAGCCGTTAGATGTTTATTATGAGTCCCTGGGCATGACCCTTGGCGAGAAGCTTTTGACCCCGACCAAGATTTATGTGAAGGCTCTTTCTTCCTTAAAGACCAACGGTATCGTTGTAAAGGCTTGCAGCCACGTAACCGGCGGCGGTTTCTACGAGAACATTCCGAGAATGCTTCCGGAAGGTATCCGCGCGCAGGTGAAGAAGAATGCTTATGAAGTACCGGCAATCTTTAAGATGCTTGCGAAGGACGGTAACATCGAAGAGCAGATGATGTACAATACCTACAACATGGGTATCGGTATGGTAATCGCTGTAGATAAGGCTGATGCAGATAAGGCAGTTGCTACCTTAAAGGCAGCAGGCGAAGAAGCATATATCCTCGGCGAGGCTGTAAACGGCGAAAAGGGTATTGATATTCTGTAATACATAAATTATGGCGTGTGCGGTGTCCGGCCTTTTGTAAGGACGATGCGGTACGCGCCTTTTCGATTTCATAAAGGAGGTCCCTATGATAAAAATCGTAGTTTTGGTATCCGGCGGCGGAACGAATTTACAGGCGATTATAGATAAGATGGACAGCGGTGCCATTACCAATGCGGAAATCGTAGCCGTAATCAGTAACAAGGCAGATGCTTACGCTCTGGAAAGAGCAAGAAACAAAGGTATTGCGGCGGAGTGTATTTCTCCGAAGAGCTTTGCATCCCGTGCCGAGTTTAACGAAGCACTGTTGGCGGGTGTACAGAAGTATGAGCCGGACTTGATTGTACTTGCAGGCTATCTTGTGATTTTGCCGGCTTGCTTGATTCAGGCATATCCGCAGAAGATTTTAAATATTCATCCGTCCCTGATTCCGTCCTTTTGCGGCGACGGTTTTTACGGACTGCATGTCCATGAGGCGGTTCTTGCCAGAGGCAATAAAGTAACCGGTGCTACGGTGCATTTTGTGGATGAGGGTACGGATACCGGCCCGATTCTCATGCAGAAGGCAGTTGCCGTAAAGTGCGGCGATACCCCGGAGGTACTGCAGCGTAGGGTTATGGAAGAGGCAGAGTGGGAGATTCTCCCGGCAGCAATTAACGCCATTGCCAACGGTAAGGTGATCTGGCAGGACGGCAAGGCGTTTGTATTAGACTAAATAACGGAGGATGTAATAATGAAGGTATTAATCGTAGGCGGCGGCGGAAGAGAGCACGCCATTGCGTGGAAGGTAGCCCAGAGTAAGAAGGTAGACAAGATGTATTGTGCACCGGGCAATGCAGGTATTGCGGAGTTTTGTGAGTGTGTAAATATCGGTGTGATGGAGACCGAGAAGCTTGCCGAGTTTGCGGCACAGGAAAAGATTGATTTGACCATTATCGGACCGGACGATTCGCTCGGTGCGGGAGTGGTGGATGCGTTCGAAGCAAAGGGACTTCGCGTATTCGGACCGCGGAAGAATGCGGCAATCATCGAAGGTTCCAAGGCATTCTCCAAGGATTTGATGAAGAAGTACAACATTCCGACTGCGGCATACGAGGTGTTTACCGATGCGGCAGCTGCCATCGAGTACTTAAAGATGAGCCCTTACCCGACCGTATTAAAGGCGGACGGTTTGGCTCTGGGTAAGGGCGTTTTGATTTGCAATAATTACGATGAGGCGGTTGCAGGTGTTAAGGCGATTATGGAAGACAAGCAGTTCGGTAGCGCCGGCGACAAGCTGGTTATCGAAGAGTTCATGACCGGTCCGGAGGTTTCCGTATTGGCATTCTGTGACGGTAACATCATCAAGACCATGACCAGTGCGCAGGACCACAAGCGCGCAAAGGACGGCGACCAGGGACTCAATACCGGCGGTATGGGTACCTTCTCCCCGACTCCGTTCTACACTGCTGAGGTGGACGAGTTCTGTAAGAAGTACATTTACCAGCCGACCATGGATGCCATGAAGGCAGAGGGCAGACCGTTTGTAGGTGTGCTTTTCGTAGGTTTGATGTTGACCCCGAACGGTCCGCGTGTACTTGAGTACAACGCCCGTTTCGGCGATCCGGAGACTCAGGTAGTGCTTCCGCGTATGGAAAATGACATTGTGGATGTATTCGAGGCTTGCATCGACGGTAAGCTTGATACCATCGACCTTAAGTTTGCGGACAATGCGGCGGTTTGTGTTGTACTTGCTTCCGACGGTTATCCGGAGCATTACGAGAAGGGCTTCCCGATTGAGGGACTTGATACCTTCAAGACCAAGGACGGCTACTATGTATTCCATGCCGGCACGAAGTTTGACAACGGCAAGGTAGTAACCAACGGAGGCCGTGTCCTCGGTGTGGTTGCGGTAGGTGATGACTTAAAGGGTGCTCGTGCCAATGCCTATGCGGCAACGGAGTGGATTTCCTTTGCCAACAAGTATAAGAGAAACGATATCGGTAAGGCAATCGATTTCGTACAGTAAGAGCATAGATCGGGTTTGAGATTGTAAGAACAAAGGCTGCTTGTCTAAGGGGGAGCAGCCTTATGTTATAAAGGGCAGAGAGGAGATTACAGATGCGAAAGAAAGGCTTATTGTTGGTAATGGTGCTGGTGCTGCTGTTTGGCGGTTGCGGTGCGGCGCCTTCGTCGGAGGAACGGGTACTTCCCACCATGGACCCGGCTGTGGAAGTGCAAAAGGGCAATGCCACAGAGCAGAAAGGTAATGCGGAGGATGCAGTCGGTACTGAGAAAGAGGATGAGAAGGGAACGCTCGGTGGAATGTACCACGATTTTATGTCTTACGTAGATAGTTCCAAACAGGCGATGGATCGAAATCAGGCGGACACGGTTGCGGTTGTATTGGAAGTAGCGTGTATTGAGGCACAAATCCAAGGGATGGAGTTTCCGAAGGAGCCGATCCGATTCCGATATACCAATGAGCTGGATGAACTGGATGATTCCTACTCTTTGTTGAAGGAAGCTTATCGAAATCTTATGGGAGACGATGTCATCGAATTTAAGGTGGAAGGAAATTACCTGATGGTAGAGATATTTAAGGATGATAGCGGAAATCCGAAGGTGAACGTAGAATTGCTACAGGAGTAAGAGAAGGGGCGTGTGCCAAAAGCACACGCCCTGTTATGTTTCGGAGAGTTATTCATTTACCTTAATTTGCTTCTGAATGTTAATGGTCTCCAGCTTTCCGTATTTACTGCCGATATCCAGGTTATCTCTGGCGAGGATTCGCATAGTGAGATTGGAATCCCGGAGATAGATATTGCCGCTTCCGTTGATATCGCCGATACCGGTAACGGAGTTACCCTCACAGTAGAAATCGGTAGAGGTAAGGAATGTACTGCAGTCCAAGGAACCGCCGTCGGTTCCGAAGCAGACGATATTCCGACCCCGGAGGTCACAGGCAATGGAACCGTGGGAGGCAATCAGGCGGCCGGCTCCGCCCCGCAGGACGCCGATGCCGCAAAGACCGATACCGGATTCCGTAACGGAAATCTTGTGGTGGTCGATTAATATATTAGCGTTGCCGCTTATGCATCCGATACCCACCGCGTTTGCACCGGAGACATTCAGGAGGTCTTTGCTCTTTTTGATATCAATAATGCAATTGCCGTCAAAATTACCGATGCCGACACAGTTATTGCCGGAGCATTCTATTTGTACTTTGGTCTGATGGATGGAAATAATGGAACCTGCATCATTTTTTCCGCCGCCCACGGCGACGGAGTTTTCACCGCTGATATCGATATGAAGCTGACCGATAAAGTCAATCCAAATATTTCCGTAACTGTTATCCATGTCATTGCCGATACCGTAGGAATTCAACATCTCGCTGTGAATGTGCAAGGAACCCTCGCCGGTCAAATGAAAATCCGAACTTTGCGGAACCCGGATACCGCGGTTAATTATTTCGTTGTCGCCCTCCAGAATAACGGTTGCATTTGTGAAATTACCCAAGTCAAGGAGCGGACCTTCTTTTTCTGTGGTGATGTAAACATCCTTTAAGGTAATATGAGTATGTAATCCGTCCCGGATGGCAATCGAACAATTGATGGCAGTCCCCGGAACACCTTGAACGGTAACGTGTTCGGTTTCAATAAGAATTGCATTGTAGTGCTCTGCGGTAATACGGGCAAGGTCTACCACCTCGTCTTCCTTCGGGCAATATACCTTGATTTCGTATCCCGAACGCATCCGGTTCAGCTCCACAATCTCGTCACGTAACGACTCCGGCAGTTCCCGTAAAATATAGGACGCCGGCTTTGCAATATAATATCCTTGGATTAAGTCGGAACCGAGAGCAATCATGGTCTTTAATTCTTCATGAGTCTCGACCCCTTCTGCAAGGGCGTAGAATCCGTTTTCGTGTACAAACTCGATAATACCGGCAACGAGTTTTTGCATCTTCGGCTTTTCCTGAATATTCTCGATGAGAGAACGGTCTATTTTTACATAGTTCGGTGCATAACGTATCAGGTTGGAGATATTGGAAAATCCGGTGCCGTAATCATCGATGGCAAGGGAAATATTATGTGCTTTTAAACGGTTACGTATCACCGTAATCCGGTCATTGTCCATCTCTGTCTGCTCGGTCATTTCAATGACCAGTTTGTCTAACAGATGTCCGTACTTGTTTACTATAGCAGACCAATCGGCAGCGTTTAACATATGGGCGGGGATGGAGTTTACAAACAGCTTGCAATCTTCGAACAGTTCTTCGTGTTCGCTGATATAGGCAAGGGTGTTTTGCATCGTGGCTTTTTCAATGTCATACAAACGGCCGTAGGCAGAGGCTGCATTCAATACCTCAAGCGGAGACATATAAATAACCGGATCGGTACGCATCAATGCTTCGTAGGCGAAAATGGTGCCGTTATGAGCATCCGCAATCGGTTGGAAATGATAAAAGAACAGATTCTTTTCAATCAGCAGATTTAACGGCAGATGCTTGTCGGTGTCGGTCAGCATTGCCTGTTTGATACGTAGGCTCATATCCGTGTGACGGAATTCGTTGGAGACGATACGAAAGGCCAGATTTAGGGCGGAATTAACCCGCTTTAACGGTGAGGCCATGGTAGTAAAGTTGTCGGTCCGAAGGGCATAATAACCGTAGATTTTCCCGTCTACATGGACCGTACTGAGAATATAGGCGGAATTGTCCGTAAGCCATTCGGTACTGTGAGGTATCATATCGGACAAAGGGAACCCGGATTTGAGATCGGTGTCGGATGCAATCGGTTGAGAGGAAATGACAATCGGGTTTTCCGAAAAGCAATTTCCGTCCTGTGATGCATTATGAAGAATCAGGTCGATGATATTATGATTCAGACACAGATAGGAACCATAGAGAAGGACTTCGGCCAGCAAGGTATCCAGGTCCTTGATATCCTGTATAGTAAGAACTTTGGAAAGCCATTCATACATAAAATCCTCATGGAGTATGGAATCCATCATTGCATGACGTAAGTCGAAGACCGTATCCGAAATCCGGTCGGCAGATGGTGTTTGCAGGTCTTCGGATCGGAAGGAATCCGATAAAAAGAGCTCCTCAGGAAGAATCGAAACACCCTGTGCGTTCGCCTGGCTGTACAGTGCTTCTGTAAGAGAAGAGGAACACATACTTTGCTCGTGGATGACAAGCGCATCAATGAGATGAAAGTTAATCAAGCCATAAACAGCGCCGGCATCATCGTGAAATGAATTCTGATTTTTGGAATCGGCAAAGCTGTTGAATATAAGTAGTTTATAATCGTTCTCCCGGGCATAGCGATACAATTGAGTCAAATAGGAAATTTGAGCATTGTTAAGGATTCCGGCGATACATGCGCCGATGATTTTCTTGTCTCCGATCATAATCGTCACCATCCTAACCGTATGGACCTGTAAAATAACACAAACAATAAAGTGAGAATAATTATACATATTATACCATATTTGTCGGAAAATATCAAGAAAAACAGCAAAAAGAAAGACCGATTCAACGGGGAATATTGCCGTAAATCGGTCCTTTTATTGTAATATTAGGAATTTAGAGAAACGGATACCTTTACCAACACGCTTTTATCATTAAATACCGGCTGGTCGGAGCCGACACCGATATAGTCCTTTCCGAACATGTCGAACATGTTGGTGGAAAGAGTAAACGGTGGAAGGGAACCCAGGAATTTCTCGCCGTCGCAAAGGAAGGCGTGATGTACCGGCATCACGTAGTCGCCCTTTTCGTTGAAACCGCCGCCGCTGGCGTTGTCAAGGACAATGGTAAGTCTGCCGTCCAGTAATTCCTTAATGGTCTTTTCACTTCGCTTGATGAGAAGATTCACCTTTCCGTTGGACGGAATGTCGGAGAAGTTACTCCAGGCATTACCGGTGTAAGGAACATTATATTTTTCTGCTACGCGGTGGTCGGAGTAACCGAGAAGCGGTACCCCCTTGTCGATAAATACACGACGGTCGCCTTCCCTTACATAGCCTTCGCCGTCCCAGAAAGTCTGGTGCCAGCATTCTTCGTCAGACCAGTCATCCACTAAGGTAAAGTCTTCGGAGAAGAGCTTCTGTCCCAGCTTTCCGCTAAACAGGGAGGTGCCCAGAGCCAGGCTTTCTGCATTAAGGCAACTTCTTACCATACCGATTAAGCCGTAGTATTGGGATTGCAAAATAGCTTCCTCCGGGAAATCTACTTTGGTTTCGTAGTTGCCTAAGTAGTTGTCGGCCGTGTCATAAAGTTTCTCAAAGGCAAAGTCTCTTTGACCGATTTCAAAATATCCGTCTGTGATATTTTTGCTGTCTTTGTGTTTGTAGCTGATTTCTACATGGACACTGCTGTCGGTGTTTTCAAAGTCCAGTCCATTATCGTTGGTACGCAGATGGGTGTCTGTATTCTGGTAAAACGAGCCGGACAGGGTAAACTGCGGATATTTTCCGCTGATACGGGTCAGGGCTTCTTTTGCAATGTCTAATAATTCTCGATCGCTGAGAATACGCTCGCATTTGTTGCGTTTTCTGCTGCCGGTGGCAAGCGGGTACGGATACGGACGCTGTAAGGCAAGGTTCTGTTCCGCTCTTTTATATCCTTCCTCGTCACTCATTTCTCCTACCTGATAGTGAATGCCCACAAAACCGTCCCGGTATACACGGAAGGAATATTCCGGAGCTACCTTTTTTTGAAAGGAAACGATTTTATTTTCTGCAAATTCTACGGTAGATACGGTACTGATATAACTGAATTTTTCTTTCATGGAATCCCCTCCTAGTTTACGGTAAGTGTCTTGACACGAATACTCGGACCGCCGGCGGAAACCGGAGCGCTTTGTACGTTTTTGCCACAGACAAAGGTGTCAAACAGTTCAAAATCCGTGCCTACGGCATCAATGTCAAACAAGGTTTTGAATACGGTTCCGGTGACTACGTTGGCACGAACCGGTTCGCAGAGCTTGCCGTCCCGGATGCGGTAGCAAAGGCTTGGCTGCATGGTAAAGGTGGACATGCCGGTACCGTAGTTTACCTGATAAACATAGATGCCGTCCTTCACTTCTTTTATCATTTCTTCCGGATCGTCGGTACCACCTTCCAAATAGGTGTTGGTCATACGGACAATCGGTGCATACAAATAGCTTTCTGCTCTTGCGTTTCCGGTAAGGGCTTCGCCTAAGGTGGTGGCGGATTTTGCGTCGTGGAGTCTTCCGGTAAGAACACCCTTTTCAATCAGACATACACCTTTTGCCTTGGTGCCTTCGTCGTCGTAAGGAACATAGCCGTGATTAAGTAGGTCACCCACGTCGCGGATGGTAACTTTTTCATTGCCTACTTTTTTTCCTATCACCCATTCGTCCTGCAGTGCTTTGTCATTTAACATAAAGTCGGACTCACTCTTATGACCGAAACTTTCATGGGTAAACATAGCGGTAACAACCGGGGATAAGATACAGGTGTAATCTCCCGGAACTACGTCTACGGCGTTTCTTGCATAGTCTAAGTAGCGGTCCCGTTCGGCAATGATCTCGTCTGTACGACCCAGTAAGCGGTCGAAGGAAAGCTCTGTGTAGTATTTTCCGCCTTCGGTGGTGATGTCGTTTACCGTGAAGCAGAAGAAGATGCTCATGGTGCAGTACTGCATATCCTGTACAATAGCGGCGCTCTTGCTGGAGTAGAACTGTTTCTTAATGTGAGTGCTGTTATAACTTCCGGTGTAGAGCTTCAGTTCCGGAATTGATTGGTCCACGCATTCGTCCAGATAGGTAAGGATAAGCTCTTTCGCTTTTTCGCGAGGAACTTTTCGTAAATCGTTTTCTCCTTCATAGAGAAGAACGGTGTCCTTGTTTGTTTCAAAGGCAGCCACCACCGGGTCATTTAAAATGTCCGGGTTCGGAGTGGCCAGCGTGGCCAGATTGTCGATTTCTGCCTGAATGCCTGCAATGTCATTGGTGGTGCCGGTGTACCACATGGTGCCGTCATAGATGCGAATGATGGCGCCGGTGACCGAGGTGGCGGAATCCGCTTCTACATCCCCGTTTTTGACAAAGAAATAGGTACTGGCCGTTTCTTCGATGCGTACATCGGTGTATAAATCTTTTGGAAACTGATACATGGTGTAAACCCTCCTTATACATTATTTTCCAAAACTCAGTATAACATATAAGGGGGGAAAACATCCAGAAAAAAAGAGAGAAACAGGGAGAATTTTGGTTGTGCTTTGTAACCTTTGTTTGTGAAAAAAGTATCTGGGCTTTTTTGCTTGACTTCCCGCTTTACCTATGATAAGATAACACTAATCAGTGAAAAGGCAGTGAAGGAAAAGAGTAGGTATCCGAAACGGTACAGAGAGAAGACGGCGGTGCGAGTCTTTGCGGGAAGGATAGTGAAGCAGTTCCGGAGCTTTGAACCGAACGGCGCAGCCCAGTAGGCTTCAACGGAGTTCCTCCGTTACAGGGAAACGGTATTAGAAGAGATTCTTGTATCGGCAGAGTGCAGGGTTTTTCCCTGAAGTTAGGTGGTAACACGGACAGATTGTTCGCCCTAAGTTGATAGGATTCTATCGACTTAGGGCTTTTTTCGTGTAGGCAAAGTGAGCATGCGCGCAATTTGCGGGAACTTGTTCCCAAGCAATTGAGCAGTCATGCGAACGCGCCCACGACCGAGTGACGAAGTCACGAGGTTGGGGGTGCACGAAGTGCGAGCCTACACGTAGATTTGATAATTTTGGAGGTATAAACAAATGGGAATTAACTCAATTGATGCAGAAGATGATCAGTTTGCATATCGCTATGATACACAGTTGTTAATCGACAGAAGAGATGAAGATCTGGATGAGGATGCAATTGCGGACTATATTACGGAACATTTCGAGGGGAATAGTTTAATTGCTGCCGGGGATGAAGATATGGTAAAAATCCATTTCCATACCAACGAACCATGGAAGATTTTAGAATATTGTAATACAATCGGTGAGATTTATGATATTGTAGTGGAAGATATGATCAGACAGGCAAACGGATTACAGGGGTAAGCCGTTTAAGGAGGAAGTATGGAAAGCAAAAAAGTAACCGGATTTGATTATTTATGGTGTGCATTATATGCATTTGCAAGTGTAGCGTTTGAACTGCTGGTAGTAGCAGTGGAAGGTATGATGGGGCTTGAGATGAACAATTTTACAACGATGCAGAATATCGTGCATTGGTTGATTACAATTGTCGGCTGGGTGCTGTTGGGCATTCTGGTAATCTATATCGGAAAACGAACGACAGGTTTTGATATATGGGAGCGTGGCAGTAAGATGCTGCCGTGGCAATATGTTGCAATTGTTATTTGCTTTGTTGTCAATATCATTGCTAAGTACTTGGAGTGGGATGGATTTAAAGTGGTTTCGGAATGGAATGCCAGAGGTCCGTTATTGTTTGTATTCCAATACCTTTATTATCTGGCGGAGGGTTTTTTGATTTCCCTTATTATTGTGTTCGGACAAAAGGCTTGTGAGAAATGGTTTCACAATGAAAAAATACCCTATGGCGGCATCGTTCTCGGTTTAACATGGGGATTGGCACATATTTTTACAAAGGGAAGTTTGGTTGTCGGACTTCTCTCGGCTATCGGTGGTTTTTTGTTTGGTGCCGTTTATTTACTGGTGAACAAAGATTACAGAAAGACATTGCCGATTGTTACATTGCTTTTTATTCTTTAAGGAGGCATTATGAAAAGCGGAAAGGTTTCGGATACCGCCCTTCGGCGGTCTATATTAAAGGAAGTACAAAAAGTGAATCAGGGAACCCTTTCGCCGACAGTGGGCGGAGGCGCGACCACTGTCCCGAATTGCCATGTGTCCGGAGGGCTGGCACGAGCCGGGGAAGAGGTAGCGGTATTCAGTGCTATGCAGACGGTATCCGGAGAAGGTCTTCTGACTGCCTATCTGGCGGCGGTGCGGGCAGCAAACAGCCTGGCGGCCAAGGGGGCGACACTGCAGTCGGCTTCTATCGCCATTACGGTGCCGGAGTCCATGGACGAGAGGGACTTACGAAAGATGCACGAACGCTACTGCGACTATTTGCAGCAGCATAATATAAAGATCGTCGGCGGTCACACGGCGGTAAGCGCAGTGGTGACAGAACCGGTGGTGTCAGTACAGATGATGGGTGTTGTGAATGCTCCGAGGGCGAATGATGGTCAGGGAGAACGAGCAGAAATCGAAAAATCGGATGCATTCCTCGGACTCGATATTGTCATGACAAAAACCTGCGGTCTTGGAGGTACGGCACTTTTGGCGGGTCATTTTACGGATGAACTGGCCACCAGATATCCGCGACGGTTTATCGAACGGGCCGCAGAGTTTCTTGTTGATACAGAGAAGAACGAGGAAGGTTATCTTGCGATGGCGGACGGTGCGGTCTATGTCCATGCGGCGGCGGAAGGCGGAGTATTCGGTGCCCTTTGGGAACTGGCAGAATATGCCGAATGCGGGTTGGAGATTGAACTGCCGGCTATCCCGATTTTGCAGGAAACGGTGGAAATCTGTGAGTACTTTGATGTGAACCCGTACCAGCTGCGGACAGAGGGGGTGTTCTTAATTCTGACGGAGCATGGCGGAAGACTTTGCGAAGCTTTGGAAGAAAAGGGAATCCCGGCGGCAGTCATCGGAAAGACGGTACCGGGGCTTGATCGGGCGGTACGAAACGGCGAAGAAGTGAGATACTTAGAACCGAATCGAGTGGAAGAATATGAAAGAGTCATGGTGGCCAAACGAGCTTCGAAATAGAATAAGCCTGTAAGATATCAGGGGCTGTGTGCAGGATGCAAAACAAAGAATAAACAAAAATAGAGTAAGAATATAAAAAGGAGGATACTACCATGCGTGAAGAAATTTTAAAGACATTGGATAAAAACAGCAAGGTCGCGGAAAGCGATTTGGCCAAGATGTTAGGCATGACCGAAGAAGAGGTTCATGCGGAGATTAAGAAGTTAGAGGCGGAGCACGTGATTTGCGGTTACCCGACTCTCATTAACTGGGACGCTACCACCGAGGAGCGTGTAACGGCGTTAATCGAGGTAAAGGTTACCCCACAGAGAGGTCAGGGATTTGACAAGATTGCGGAGCGTATTTATCGCTATGACGAAGTAGAGTCCGTATATTTGATGTCCGGCGGTTTTGATTTGACCGTCATTATTGAAGGTAAGAGCATGCGTGAAGTGGCGAATTTTGTTTCCCAGAAGCTGGCGCCGATGGAAGCGGTACTGTCTACCGGAACCCATTTTGTTTTGAAAAAATATAAAGAGCACGGCCTTCCGCTGGTATCCGAAGGCGACGGTGATGAAAGGATGTTGGTGACCCCATGAGAAACCCGTTAAATAATAAAGTACAGGTAATGAAGCCTTCGGGCATTCGTAAGTTTTTTGATATTGTAAGTGAGATGAAGGATGCCATTTCCCTTGGTGTGGGCGAGCCGGATTTCGAGACCCCGTGGCATATCAGAGAAGAGGCAATTTATTCCCTTGAAAAGGGCAGAACCGTGTATACCTCCAATGCAGGCTTAAAGGAGCTGAAGGTAGAGGTCTGCAATTATTTGAAGCGTCGTTATAATCTGGAATATCCGGATAAGAACGTACTGGTAACCATCGGCGGCAGTGAAGCAATCGATGCTGCGCTTCGTGCCATGGTAGATCCGGGGGATGAGGTGCTCATTCCGGAGCCGTGCTACGTTTCCTATGTGCCGTGTGTGGCACTGGCTGACGGTGTGCCGGTAACCATTGAGCTTAAGGCAGAGAACGAGTTCCGTTTGACGAAGCAGGAGCTTCTTGACGCTATTACCGATAAGACGAAGATTTTAATTATGCCGTTCCCAAACAATCCGACCGGTGCCATTATGGAGGAAAAGGATTTACGGGAAATCGCAGAGGTTGTGGTAGAAAAGGACTTATTTGTCATTTCTGACGAGATTTATTCCGAGTTAACCTACGGAAGAAACCATGTTTCCATCGCTTCCATGCCGGGCATGAAGGAGCGTACCATTGTCATTAACGGTTTCTCCAAGTCTTATGCAATGACCGGCTGGCGTCTGGGCTATGCGGTAGGACCGGAAGAGATTATCACGCAGATGATTAAAATCCACCAGTTTGCTATCATGTGCGCACCGACCACCAGCCAGTACGCAGCTGTAGAAGCATTAAAGAACGGCGATCCGGATGTGGAACTGATGCGTGATGCATACGACAAGCGTAGAAAATTCTTGGTGGCAAGACTTCGTGAAATCGGTTTGGATTGCTTTGAGCCGTACGGTGCGTTTTATGTATTCCCATGCATCAAGGGCTTCGGTATGACTTCCGAGGAGTTTGCGACGAAGCTCCTTGAAGAAGAGAAGCTGGCTATCGTACCGGGTACCGCATTCGGTGACTGTGGCGAAGGATTTTTGCGTATTTCCTACGCATATTCCATCGAGCAGTTGAAGGAAGCATTGGACCGTATGGAGAGCTTTGTAAAGAGACACAGAAAATAATGATATGATGTGAAAAGGAGTTGCCTCACAGAGATGTGAGCGGGACTCCTTTTTCGATTTGGGAGGATTGTATGATACAGTTAGAAGAGAAAAAGTTTTACACGCTATTGCGGTTTTTCTTTTCGGACTTCTTTTGTGAGGGCCTAGAAAAGGCGGTAGCGGATGAAGAGGAAGAGGTATCGGTGGTGACCTTGTTTCGCGGAATGGAGTTCTTCTTTGATTTGGTGAAGGAGCAGGGGATTGAGTTCCCCTATGAGTCTATTGAGGAGTATGTTGTAAAAACGTATCGAGATGGAAAAGAGATGTATGAAAAGCTGAAGGAAAGGTATGGCCGGGAAATAAAGGAGTATCACGGGAGGGAGAAGAGCTTTGAGGAGATATACGGAAATTCTTTTTTTCTGTAGCCGACCTTTTTAACTTTACAAATGAAGTTAAAAAGGTTAAAATGAACTTGTAAGGAGGGATGCTTATGTCGAACATGAATTACGGAAAAATAATGATTGAGCTTCAGAATCTGCCCACGGGCGGAATCACTTACAAGAAAATAAACGGTAGATTGTATGCTTATTATCAGTGGCGAGAAGGTGGAAAACAGCATTCCAGACGGGCGAAGGATGAAGAGTTGGAAGAGCTGATGACGCAGATTGAACGGCGAAAAGAACTGCAAACGTTATTACGAGGAATTGAGATTGATACGGACAAGGTGATAGGAAACTACCATCAGTTTTGTTGTGCGGTGCGGGTGGGGGAAGAATTGAAACGTTTTGCAAGCCCTGTCGCCGACTGGGAAAAGCGGGAGTGTTATACGCTACTGAGGGATTATATTTATGGGGATATTTGTGACAAGGTATTTGTTTTATACGGTCTGCGAAGGACGGGGAAGACTACGCTGATTCGTCAGTTGCTTTTGGAAATGGACGATGAGATGTGGAATCAGTCAGCCTTTTTGCAGATACAGAGCAGTAAGACATTAGATGATGTGAACCGGGATTTGCGCTATTTGGAGGAGAATGGGTATCGGTATGTATTTCTTGACGAAGTGACACTTTTGGAGGATTTCATCGAGGGGGCGGCATTGTTTTCGGATGTGTTTGCCGCCAGTGGGATGAAGATTGTTTTGTCCGGTACGGATTCCCTTGGGTTTGTATTTGCAGAGGATTCTCAGTTGTACGACCGGTGTATTTTGTCCCATACCACCTTTATTCCGTATCGTGAATTTGACCGGGTGCTTGGAATTCAGGGGATTGATGAGTACATCCGTTATGGAGGAACCATGAGTCCGGGCGGAACACAGTACAATGACAGGATATTTTCCACAAAGAGAAGTACGGATGAATATGTGGACAGTGCCATTGCCCGTAATATTCAGCATTCCTTGAAGCATTATCAATACGAAGGACATTTTCGGTCACTGTGGGAGTTGTATGAGAAGAATGAACTGACGAGTGCAATTAATCGCCTGGTAGAGGATATCAATCACCGCTTTACGTTGGAGGTGTTGACAAGAGAGTTTCGTTCCAATGATTTAAGTATTTCGGCGAAGAATCTTCGAAAGGACAGAGAAAAACCAACGGATATCTTGGACAGAGTGGATGTTGTAAGCGTAAATGAAACACTTAGAAGATTATTGGAAATCCGAAATAAAGAGGAACGGAGGGTGGAATTACAGGATGTTCACCGTTTTGAGATAAAAGAGTATTTGGACGTATTGGATTTAACGGTAGAGATCGAGAATCGATGGATGTCGGATTATAACCGAAAGGAAGCGAGAACTGTCTTTTCACAGCCGGGCATGCGGTACTCCCAGGCAGAAGCCCTGATAAAGTCTCTGATGCAGGATGAGAAATTCAGGGATATGTCATTGACGGAAAGAAAACGGGTGACAGAGCGGATTTTGGATGAAGTTAAAGGGAGAATGATGGAGGACATTATTCTTTTGGAAACAAAGATGGCCCGGAAAAATTGTGAGGTATTCCGGTTACAGTTTGCTGTCGGAGAGTTCGATATGGTTGTGTTCGATTCGGAAGAGGGGTGCTGTGAGATATACGAGATAAAACACAGTACAGAGGCAGTTTCGGAGCAGTGTCGTCACCTGCTTGATGAGAAGAAATGTGCCGATACGGAGTTTCGATACGGAACGATTATCGGGAAGTTTGTAATTTATAGGGGTGAAGCAACGGAACGAGGCGAGGTAAAGTATTTGAATGTGGAAGAGTATTTGAAGGCATTATAGGGTTGTGCGTATGAATTGAAATTTTGGATGTAAAGTGATATGATGGAATTGAAGTATTGTCGGTGGAATGGACGTGATAGTGCGCGGGAGCAGTAAGAGGAGATAGGAGAGGTACACCATGGTTGTTAATTTTGAGTTTCTTGGAATGGAATCGGTGGAAAACGTCATTACCTGTATGCACTATAAGGTGGATAAGGTGGTGTATTTCGGTTATCCGGAAATGGTAAATGCGAAGAAGGAGAGAACGGAACGTTTTCTCAGAAAACGTTGTAAGGTGAAGGAAGTGGTGTTTTACTCCTTGCCGCGGGGTGGTTTGCAGGAAATGCTTTCTATCATGCGGAAGGCCATTGAAACGGAAAAGGCTCGCGGAAATGAGATGTTTTTTGACGTTACCGGCGGGGAGAATCTGATTTTGGTAGCATTCGGTATGTTGGCCGGGGAGTACGATACGCCGATGCATCAGTTCAATGTCCGGGAGGATAAATTGGTTGAACTGAATGACGGTTCCAAGCGGCAAATCAGCCGGGATGTACCGGAACAAAACATCGTATTTACCTTGGACAGCTTTATCGAGCTTAAGGGCGGTGTGGTAAATCATTCTCTCCATAAGGATGTAAAAGCGATTAAGAATAAGGATTTCTCCGTAGATGTGGACAAAATCTGGCAGGTGGCAAAGCGTCACTGGGATAACTGGAACCAGTTTTCCAATTTCCTGGGAAAGAATATGGTACAGGATTACAGCCTGGAGGTAGATATGTCCATGAGCGAGGTGCAGAAAGCGTTGCATGCGCCTTATTCGGGACTGCGGAAGCTGTCGGAGCTGAATCGTATTGTAGATGATTTTAAACAGGTAGGTATTTTGAAAAATGTGGACCATGAAGGCGACCGCTATCGGTTTATGTTTAAAAATGAGACGGTAAAGAGCTGCTTGATGGATGGCGGCAGTATTTTGGAATTGTATACCTACAAGAAGGAGAGAGAACGCAGTACCGATTGTCGTGTGGGTGTGCATCTGGACTGGGACGGTGTGGTGCAGTCAAAAGGAATGGATGTACTGAATGAAATCGATGTACTGACCATCACCGGAAATGTACCGACCTTTATTTCCTGTAAGGGCGGAAAGTTAGGTTCACACCAGACCCTGCATGCACTGTATGAGCTGGAAACCGTAACGAGACGTTTCGGCGGAAAGTACGCAAAGAAGGTGCTTGTTACCGCCAGACCGCTCGGCAGAACCTATATGGAGCGCGCCGAGGAATTGCGGATAGAGGTTCGGTGTGAGGTAGAGCAGAGCAAATCCCGAAGGAAGTATTAGGGAGACGCTAACAGGAAGATAAGAGGAGACATACTTCGTAGGAAGTCACGTCTCCTCTTTTTTTGCATACGTTATCGATAGAGCCTGAGTTAAGAGGTGCTTTATGGCGTTTTGCAGAGATGCGGTGATTTCCAACGATTATAAAGGCTTTGGTCTTCCGAACAGGGGAAGTGAGGAAGAACTGGCCCGTCTTTTTTCGGCGGATTGTGTGCGACGGGTGACGGACAATCTGGCCTTCGCCTATTTTTATTATCCGGAGCCGGAGCAGGGAGGGAGAGAGTTTCCATTCGGGATAATGCAAAAGTGTTACGGATTGCTGTCGGAGGAGGAATTGGCAGCATCGGGCGTGTTACAGCTACGGGAAGGGCCTTTTACCAATTTGCGAGGAGGCGGTGTGCTGTTAGGATTTGTGGATACGGGGATTGATTTTGCGGAGGATGTTTTTCGGAATGCGGACGGCAGTACGCGACTTGTGGGACTGTGGGACCAGACACTGGAGGAGGGACGGTCCGAACCCACCGGCAGCCCGATTTACGGTATGACCGACCGGCCCACTACCGATTTTGCCTTTTACGGCAGAGAATTTTCGGAAGAGGAAATGAACCTTGCCCTGCAATCGGGGAATCCCTATGAGATGCTTCCTTCCCGGGACGAAAACGGTCACGGCAGCGCTCTGGTGCGGGCAGCAGCGGCAAGGGAAGCAAGGCCCGGACGGTTTTCGGGGAGCGGTGCCGGAGGAACTGCGCTGGGGGCTCCGGGGCGATCGACGGCATCGACATCGCCGGGAAACTTATCCGAAGACTCCTACGGCAGCGTAGCTCCCCTTGCCTCTATCGCTATGGTCAAAGTAAAGCAGGCAAAGCCGTACCTCCGGGACTTCTGGCAAATCCCCGATAATGCCTTTTGTGCGGCAGAGGAGGATATCATTTACGGGATTGAATGGCTTCTTTCGGTGGCGGGACGTGAGAACATGCCTCTTGTACTTTGTATTGCTCTCGGCAGCAATCAGGGAAACCATACGGGACAGACGGTACTTTCCCGATATCTGGATGATGTGGCGCAGTATCCGGGGGTCTGTGTTTGTGCGGCGGCAGGAAATGAGGGTGACAGCGGACATCACTTTTTCGGCAGGGTACAGGGAGATGGATACGAGGAGGTGGAAATTAACGTAGCCGAAGGGGAAGTGGGATTCAGTACGGAGCTTTGGGCCGCAGACCCGGATTTGTTTACGGTGGAGATTATTTCTCCGGCAGGGGAGGTGATTCCTCGGATTCAGGGAAGACCCACCTTTAACCGGCAGTACCGGTTGTATTTTGAAGGGGGGACGATTTGGATTCAGTCCAATTTGTATGATCAGTCTGTGGGGACCCAGGGGATTTGGATACGGTTTGCCGAACCGGCAGCGGGAGTGTGGCGAATCCGGGTGTATGCAGAGGGGGAATTTTCGAAGAGCTTTCATATGTGGCTTCCGATACGTCCGTTTTTGCGGGAAGAGACTGCTTTTTTGCGCCCGGACCCCTATGTACAAATTTGTGACCCGGGAGCGGCAAGAGAGATATTGACTTTTACGGCTTATGATGTGATTTCCGGGGGCTTGTACACGCAGGCGTCTTACGGATATACGGCGGACAACAGAATAAAGCCGGACCTGGCGGCACCAAAAGGAGAAGTCCTTTACGAGGGAACCGGCATGGCCACGGCTTTCGGCGCCGGATGTGCGGCGTTGGTATTTGAAGCGGCTATCCGGCAGGAAAACTATGTAATTTTAGATACGTTGGTCATAAAGAGATTGTTTACCGCCTCCGCAGAGCGGGACGGGCGTGATTACCCGAACCGGGAATGGGGCTACGGCAAGTTGGATGTATACGGCGTATTTACCCGTACCCCGGGAAGGGCTTAGGTTATTGTTTAAGCAAGAAAATCCTCTACAACATCACGAAAATGGCAAGGGGATACCTGCGCATGATTCAAACGCTCTAAAAGACGATTTACTTTTTCGATGCGGGTGGAAATGCTGTGAATGCAATCCACTTTTTCGGAACCGGTAAAATCATGACGATATACTTCGATGCCGTAGGCGAGATAAGACAAATTATCCTCGGTGTTTAAGATATGGGTAAAAGAACGATATTCATAAGTTACGGCATCTAAAGCGTATGCTAACGACATGGCAGCATCCTCCTGTGTGTGGTTTATGCTGCTATTATATGACAAGGTTCTAACAATTATTGGACAAATTTATTTTTTTTATGCATTAAGGTGGCAACTGTCGGTTCCGCCCAGCTGTAATCTACCATATATTCGTCGTTAAACTCCTGTATGGCGGAAACATCGCCCTCTAGGAAGCGATAGTAATCGCAGTCCAGCATGGCCGGATTGATTGCGTTCTGGTTGCGGTTACATACCAGCAAAGACTCGATGCCGGCCTCCTTTAAGGCTTTCTTTAAATCCCGCAGAACTACGTGGAAATAAGCCTTGACGGACTCATCGAAGCGTTCCTCCCAAAGACAGTCGATAATCTGCTCCGCCGTTACGGCGCCGCCCCTGCGGTCTACAAAAAAGGCCAACAGTTCCTTACACTTTTGGCGCGGAAATTTCAGCAGGGTATTGTTGACAAAAATATCGAAATGTCCGAAGGTGCGTACCTTGATATGTATCTTTTTCTCGGAACAAAGCAGTTTCGCCCGTTCCACCGCTTCGTAAATATCGGAGAAGCTGTAAGGCTTGGTAATGTAAGACACCGCACGTCTGCGGAAAGCGGACAAGGCGAACTGTTCGCTGGCGGTGGCAAAGAAAATCAGCATGTCCGGATTGGTCTCGTATAACCGGTCCGCCAAGGTAATGCCGTCCTGTACCGGCATGATGATGTCTAAAATGGCGGCATCTACCGGATGCTCCTTTGCAAAAAGAAAAGCTTCTTCGGCATCAGAAAAGCTCCCGGCCACCGTAATGTCCGGAATCATTGAGCAAAATCTGGTAATCAGCCGTAAAGAGGCCGGGTCATCGTCCACTAATATTATCTGCATGCAAGCTCCTACTAAAAATTTAAACGTTATAAATTGTTCCGATATTAAGAATAAAGAGAAAACGGGAAAATGTCAATAGCGATTTCCGTAAAAATTTGTTTTGTTAGTGTGGTAACGTGGCATTTCCGCGAATTACTACTTGCTTTTTGGGAAAAAGGAGTCTACAATAGAATCAATCTTGCGAAAGGAGGCGCCCTATGTCGTTTCGAAAAACACTTTGGAAACTGTTACCGAAAAAGAAGATTCAGATCGGTAAGACTGCTCACGAGCTGGAAGGAATTCCGGAGGAGTATTTTGATGCCCAGGACATGGTTTCGGTTGTGGCGAAACAGACGGCGGATTGCGAACATCCGGTGCTGGTGCGGGAGATTCCGCCTACCAGAATACAGTGTCCGACCTGTTACGAGACGACTCTTTCCGGATTGTCTTATTGTGACAAATGCGGCGCCGCTTTGATAAAGAACGAATCAATGAAAAGTGAGGATAGATAGATGAAGAACTGGGAAAAGAATTTAAGAGAGATTACCCCGTATGTACCGGGGGAACAGCCGGATTATCCGGATATGATTAAGATAAATACCAATGAGAATCCGTATCCGCCGGCACCGGGGGTAACAAAATTATTAAAGGAAATGGATACAAGCAAGCTTACGCTGTATCCGAATCCGAGCGCGAAGCTTCTGGTGGATGAGCTGGCGAAGCAGTATAAGATTGCACCGGAGCGTATTTTTGTAGGCGTGGGTTCCGATGATGTGCTGGGTATGATTTTCATGACCTGTTTTTCGTCGGACAAGCCGGTGTTGTTCCCGGATATTACGTACTCCTTCTACGATGTATGGGCGGATTTGTTCCGTGTGCCGTATAAGAGAATGCCTCTTGACGAGAATTTCTGCATTAAGAAGGAAGATTATCTCGGCGAAAACGGCGGTATTATCCTTGCTAATCCGAATGCGCCGACTTCCATTGCGGTAGGTTTGGATTTTATTGAGGATATTGTGAAGAATAATCAGGATTCCATTGTAGTTGTGGATGAGGCATATATTGATTTCGGAGGAGAGTCTGCGTTCCCTCTCCTTGATAAGTACGAGAATTTGTTGGTGGTACAGACCTTTTCTAAGTCCCGTTCCATGGCGGGTATGCGTATCGGTTATGCCTTCGGCAGCGAGCGTGTGATTTCCGCTATTTATGCAGTACGTAACTCCTATAACTCCTATACCATGAACTATCCGTCCATTGTGTGTGGAGCGGAGGCATTAAAGGATGTGGCCTATTTTAAGGAATGTACGGCAAAGGTAGTTGCGACGAGAGAGCGGATGAAGAAGGAACTGGCGGAGCTCGGTTTTTCTTTCCCGGATTCTAAGACCAACTTTTTGTTTGCCACTCATGAGAGCGTTCCGGCAGTGGAATTATTTAACATGTTACGGGAAAAGCGTATTTTTGTGCGTTATTTTAAAACGCCGCGTATCGATAATTATTTACGAATTACCATCGGTACGGATGCTCAGATGGATCGGGTGGTTGAAGTGCTGAAGGAGTATCTCGGCAAGTAGAAGGTCGGGAACCGGACGGCCATGTGAAACAAGGGTGGAAGAGTTTTTTGTGCGGTATGGAAGGCGGTGGTTTTCATGCAAATACAGAAAATTAATTATCAGAAAAAGCTGGAAGAAACCATTGCAAAAGAGCAGGAAGCAGGCAAAGTTCCGTCCCTTCTGCTTCATAGCTGTTGCGCACCTTGCAGTAGTTATGTACTGGAGTATCTTTCGAATTTTTTTATGATTACGGTGTTATACTACAATCCGAATATTTCTCCCGCAAAGGAGTATGAGGCCCGGGTAGCGGAGCAGGCGCGTTTGATTGCCGAGCTTCCGACAAAGTATCCGGTGTCGTTTCTGGCAGGAGACTATCACCCGGAGGAGTTTTACGGCGCGGTAAAAGGCCTGGAAGACTGTCCGGAGGGAGGAGACCGTTGTACAATCTGCTATGAAATGCGTCTTCGGGAGGCTGCGAAAACCGCAAAAGAAGGTGGATTCGATTACTTTACCACGACCCTTTCCATCAGTCCTTTAAAGGATGCGGAACGGTTAAATTCCATCGGAGGGCGTTTGGCAGAGGAATGCGGTGTGGCGTATTTGTATTCCGATTTTAAAAAGAAAAACGGGTATAAACGGTCTACGGAGTTGTCTGCGCAGTACGGCCTGTATCGCCAGGATTATTGCGGTTGTGTTTTTTCCAAAGAGGAGCAGGAAAGACGACGTGCCGGATCGGATAAGCAGTAGGCGGAGGCCGGAAGCGAGAACTTAGAAAACAGAAGGAAGAAAGCAAAGCGGAGAAGGTCCGGAAATTTGTCCGGCAGATCCGCTTTTTCTTTTTGTGTTTTGGTGAATAGTTTATAAAATTCGGGTGACACTATACTTGCGAAGAAAGAAATTGCGGGGTGGCGAAGGCTTCCTTGCTGATAGGAAGAAAGAGAGGCGTGGAAGAGATGAAAAAAGCGACGGAAGGTCAGACGAAAAGAAGCGGAATACAACTGGTGGCTACGTTCGGCGCGGTAACTTTGATTGCGCTGGTGGCGTTAGCGATAGGAATGATGAATCCGAAGGATGGGAAAACACCGAAAAATATCGACTTGAATGCTACCCCGACGCCGGGTGTGCAAAGACAGGCAGATAGCGGAAAGCAGGATGTGGCAAAGCAGGTAACGCCTGTGCCGACAACTGCACTGAAGCAGGATGAACAGACACAGCCGGAGCAGCAAAAGCCACCGGTGCAGACTGCGGATGCTACACAGGTTGCGGAGGCGGATGTGCCGGAGGATGCTGCTGTGTTGAATCCGGACGGTGTGATTAAGGGGTTAAATTTTTCCGCGGAGACGGGAATGCTTTGGCCGGTAATCGGGGAGGCTTTGATTTCCTTCAGCCCGGATCATGCGATTTATCATAAGACCCTGGATTCCTACCGTACCAGTGATTATGTTTATCTGGCAAGTGAACAGGGAACCCATGTGGCAGCGGCAGCAGACGGCATTGTGACAGCGGTATCGGAGGAGCTTAAGACCGGAACTACCGTGACCATGCGTGTATCCGAAGACCATGAAATTGTATACGGTATGCTTTCCGATGTGACGGTAAAGGAAGGTGATTTTGTGGATGAGGGTACGGTATTTGCAACGGTTGCGGCACCGACCAGATATTATGCTGAGGACGGAACCGGAGTCTATGTGAAGGTGCTTCATAAAGGAGAAGCCGTAAATCCGATGTTATTTTTGCGAGAGGAGTAATTTGATAGGAACAAATCCAAGCAGGGTATCATAGATTGAGATATACGGGGAGCAGCAATGGGGCTGCTCCCACGGGCGGGGAAGTGAACCTGTGGCGGTACATATTTCAAAGGGAAAATATGCAGTCGGTATGTTTTACTGGAAATATGTTGCGCGAGCATGGTAAGGTACAAGGTTTGCCGACTGCTTGAGCATAGATAGGTGGGGCTGTCGCAGATACGAATGCGCAGCCCCACTCCGTGTTTTTTACGAAAAAGTTAAGTTTTTGGATTTGCCGGCCGATATATTATATGGGATAGTATGTCCTATAGGAGGTGCGGCATGGGAAATAAGAAAAGAACATATACGGGCATTGGGGTGCTCTTGTTTATAGTTACAGTGCTGTTGTGGGCGGTTCCGGCCGGAAGGGCTCATGCGGCAGAGAAGGAGTTGTCGGCGATTACGGCGGTTTATACCGGAGATACCGTGTTGGTAGGACACTCCATTGATTTGGAAAAACTGACCGTTATGGGACTGTATTCCGACGGAAGCTATGTGAAATTGAAGGATTACGTGTTGTCTTCTTATACGGTTACGAAAAAGGGTGACAATACATTTTCGGTCTTTTGCGAGGGGGTAAAGGGAGAGTTTACCGTAAAAGGGAAGTCCATACTTCGACTTCATGCCTATTATTCCCAGGGAAGCGTTACAATCGGAGAAAAGCTGGACAGAGAGAAGCTTACGGTCATTGTATATTACAGTGACGGAACTCTCGACAAACCGACGGATTATGAGTTGTCTTATACCCTGGTGGATTCTTTGGGGCCGAATGAATTTGAGGTATCCTATGAGAATGAAACCGCAACCTTTACGGTGACGGGGAAAGAGGAGCGAAAGCCGCGTTCTATGTTTGCACGATATAACGGACCGGCGGTGATTGTGGGAAATGCTCCGAAGCGGGATGATTTTTATGTGACGGTAGTGTTTAACGATAATACGGTGGAACGTGTTACGGAGTTTGAACTGACTCCTTCCGTTATTCAAAAAGAAGGCAGTAATGTGGTAGTGGTAGAGTACGGAGAGCTATCTTCCGAAGTGAAGATACAGGGTCTGGCAAAAACGGTGGTAAGTATTAAGGCCGAGTATACCGGATTGCCGGTGGTGGTAGGAAAGGCGGTAGCTTCCGAGGATATTAAAGTAACGGCTACTTTTAACGACGGAACAAAGGATACGGTAACCAATTTTACTTTGTCCGGTTCTGTGATTTATAAAGTCGGAGATAATCTGATTACGGTATTTTGTAACGGAAAGATAGCACGTATCAATGTGCGCGGTGTGGAAGCGGAAATTATCGACTATTCTGCCGGTGTGCAGGAACTTATCCGGGAGGGAACGATTTACAGCCGGGTAAAGCTTGCTGTCGGTGCAAAGGCAGATGAAAGCGCGATTCTCATAGACAAGGTAGATAAAAAGCTGGTAGAAAAGGCGATGCATCGTTTGCTGCAGACCGACGAATACATGGCATTTGAGGTTTCCTTTGAGGACCCGGAGATGGATGTATATTTACCGATGACCATGAAGGTTTCCGTGCCGGCGGGCTTTGACAGGGAGAAGTTTGCGGTGTTTTATACACCGAACCGGAAAACCATTATGGCGGAGATGAACGGTGAGTTTTTGAAGGATGGCTATTACGAGTTCAAAATATTCCAGCCGGGAACCTACATCATTGCGGATTGCACGCCGCTCATTTATGTGGAATCACTGAGTCTGGAGGAAGAGGAATTGACGCTTCGTCTTGATCGGAGTTACTCTCTTGATCCGGAGATTTTACCGCATACGGCAACGAATAAGGAAGTGACTTACACCTCGTCCAGACCGAATATCGTTACGGTTTCCGAATACGGCACCTTAAAAGCCTTGAGAACGGGCACCTCGATAATTACCGTAGAAGCCAAGGACGGTAGCGGAAGAAAGTGTAAGCTGCGTGTCAATGTAGTGCGGAAAAAAGGAAAGTACGACGCGGATATTGCGGTGTTCAGCGATGCGTTAAGCGAAGTAGAAGATGCCTATGATTTTATGGACTTCCTGGACTATCTGGCAGAAGAAGCGGAAGAGCGAACTTCCGGAATGTCGGAGAAGGCTTTAGAAGCATATGTGAGAGAATTGGAATCCTGGATCGGTGGTTGGGATGAGAAGGACATTCAACTTGACGCCGAGGAATGGTTGCTTGTTCTGGAGCTTTTGTACGAAAGAGGAGATTATGCCAATGCATCCCTCTTATTTGGAGACGGTGCCATGTTTAAGCCGGAGCTGAGAGAGTTGTCGACGCAGCTTCAGGAGATAAAGACAGAGGAGGAGTTTTTGCTGTTTAGCGAAACCTTCTTTATGGAGTTGGAAGAAAAGCTGGCAGAGTTGGAAGAAAGGGATGCGATGCTATATATGATGGCGTTGCTTGCCTGGGTAGAGGAAGCAGATACCGATGTATACGAATGGGAGGACGAGGTTTTCGAACGGTATCTGGACTGGTGTGAGGAGTTGGAGTTGTACGGATTTTAAGACGTGAAGATAGAAAAAGAGGGGCTTCGCTGTGAAGCCCCTTTTGTTATGCTTATAAGTTCTTAACGAAGTTGTAGATACAATCCACCGTATGGTCGATACCGAACAGGCTACTGTCTACGGAGAGATGATAGTTGGAGGCAATGCCCCATTTCTCGCCGGAATGGTAGTTGTAGTAGTTGGCACGACGCTTGTCGTTCTTCAATACGACTTCCTCTGCCTTAGCCGGATCCACATGCTCTACCCGGATGGCACGTTCGATACGGAACGGCATATCCGCATGGATAAAGAGGTGTACCGCATTCTCTAAATCCTTCAGGACATAGTGGGAACAACGGCCGATAATAATGCACGGGCCTTCCTCTGCAACTTTACGGATGACATTGGATTGCGCCAGATAAATGCGGTCGTCCAAGGAAAGGTTGGAAAAGCCCAAATCCTGACTGCCGTAGGAACTCATGCCCATGGCAATAGAATATAACAGGCTATTGGTGGCCTTCTTTTCCGCATTTTCGAATACGGCCTCGGCAAAGCCGCTTTCCTGTGCGGCACGGGTAATCAGTTCGTTGTCATAAAACGGAATCCCAAGCTTTTCGGCCAATTTGGCGCCGATTTCTCTTCCGCCGCTACCGTACTGTCTGCTGATGGTAATCACTTTATTCATAAAAAGCCCCCCTTTCGGATGCTATAAGTTGTGCAAAAAACAGTCTTCTTTTATACTATAATTATACACAATTTGCAGGAAAAAATCAAGTGAAGGACAGGAATGTAAACCTCTGTCTTCAAAATCATAATAAATAATTAAGAATTTCTATAATAAAATGTTTACAATTCTATGCTAGAATCTGTTTCGTGGGTGTTTGTTTTGTTATAATAGGTGGGAACAGAGAGTAGAAGATATAATAGATGAGGTGAAAGGAGGCAGCCAAAACTCATGGAAAAGGAACCTGAAAAAATCATCGAGCTGGTGAACGTGAGCAAAATTTACCGTATGGGTAACGAAAAAATCTACGCGGTAAATGATGTCAGCTTTGATATTAAAAAAGGTGAGTTTTGCTGTCTTCTTGGCACCTCCGGTTCCGGTAAGTCCACGCTGCTGAATTTGATGGCGGGAATTGAAAAGGCGACTTCCGGAAAAATAATGATCAAAGGAAAAAACATCCCGAAAATGAATGAGAATAGCTTGGCACGCTTTCGGCAACGTCATCTGGGATTTGTATTTCAGGCGTATAATCTGATTAACTCCATGACTGCGTTGGAAAATGTAGAGTTTCCGCTGGTGTTTAAGCGTGTGCTCCCGAAAAAGAGACGGAAGCTTGCGAAGGAAATGTTGGTAAAAGTAGGTTTGGGAAGCAGATTGTTACATAAACCGAAGGAAATGAGCGGCGGACAGCAGCAACGTGTGGGCATTGCCAGAGCGTTTGTGGCAAAGCCGGAAATTGTGTTTGCCGATGAGCCGACCGGAAATCTGGATACAAAGACTACCATTGAGGTTATGGAGTTGATTAAACAGATGGCGCGGGATAATAACCAGACGATTGTGATGGTAACCCATGACCGAAGTTTGGCTGCATATGCAGACAAGGTAATTCATATTTTGGACGGTAAGATACAGAGCATCGAAGTGAATGAGCAAAGTGCGGAGGAAGACGCACAGATGCATTTAAAAGAGGTGTCCCGGAGATTGATTTCCGACCGCGGTGTCGATGCGGGAATGACCGTAACGGAAGAGCAGAAGGAGTAGTAAGATGAAGAAAAGAGTGTTAGCGATATTGATGGCGACTGCAATGTTTGTCGGACTGGGCAGCGGGATAGGAGCGGCCTTACCGGCACAGGCGGGGGAGAAACCTTCCAATCTCATTGTGACGGAAGAAGGAGCGGACGACATTTTACTCGTTCCGGGGGAAGTGACGGAGGTACATATCCCGATACGAGCAACCAAAGCCTTTGTCTGGGAACCGAGATTCGAGGCAGTTTTGCCGGAGAATGCCCCGTTTGAAATCCGGGAGTTTGATGTATATCATGAGAACGGACCGTTTCGGACGGAAGAGGATCATATCAGTACCTTAAACGGTTCTTATCTTTCCTTTTTGGTGATTACAAAAGAAACCGCAAAGATGGGTGAGTATAAATTTGAGCTGCGCTATGAGGATATGGGACGAAACGGCGTTCTCCTGCCGGAGGAAGAGGAACCGGAGTATGAGCCGACCCTTTCCCTGACCGGTGTGGTTGAAGAGGAAAAGATTCCTGCGGAATTGGGAATCAGTGATTTGAAAGTCATCGGTACGATGAAGCCGGGCGGAGAAGCGACGGTTTCCTTTCAGGTAACCAATACCGGTGAGATTGCGGCAAAAAATGTGCGTTTGTCCGCAGATTATTCCTCCGGTCTATTGATTCCGGATTATACGGATTATACCAGAAAATTAGGGGATTTGAAGCAGAAGGAATCGGCAAAGGTTTCCCTGAAAGTAAAAGTAATGGAGAATGTGGCGCAGAGTATCGTTCTTCTGCCGTTAAATATTTCGTATAAGGATATCGACGGGGAGTCCTATGTGGCGGATTCCAATAACGTATTATATCTGGATGTGGAAATACCGAAGCAGGAGTCGGAAGAGTTTGAAAACGGTACGCTGCTGGTAAACGGTGTGAAGCAGAGCCCGTCCCGTCCGAAAGCGGGAGAAACGGTAGCATTAACGTTTTTTATGGAAAATACGGGAGAGAAGGATTACACAGATACTAAGTTATACATAAATTATGTGTCCAATACCGGTTTTGAGCCGGTCAGTGCGGAACCGTATCAGTATGTGGGTACGATTAAGGCGGGAGAGAAAAAGGCGGTTACGATTCGGGCGATTGCCGGAAAAGAAATTGCGGAAGGCATGAATACGCTGACCATCGATTATACCTACAAGGACGGACACAAGCAAGAGGCTTCGGAGCAGGTGATGCTGTATGTGTTAAATGTACAGAAGGCAGAAGATTCCGGCAGTCTCAGTAAGCCGAAGTTAATGGTATCCGAATTTGCGTCCAGTAAAGAAGTGGTAAAATCGGGAGAAGAGTTCGATTTTACGTTTTCCGTGTATAACACCCACAGTGAGACCGATGCCAAGAATATCAAGATAACAGTCACCAGTGAGACGTTTTCCGTAACGAAGGGAAGCAACAGCTTCTTTATCCGGGAAATTGCGCCGGGAGGAAGCGAGGAGATTACCATTAATTTAAAAGCCAGCGCCGCAGCAATGACGGGCAGCTATCCGGTCAATATTCAGATGGAATATGAATATGACGGCATGCCGGCCACCGAGGCAAATGCCGGCGGTGTTGAGGTAACCGAAACCAAAATGCTTTTAATCAAAGAAAATCTGCGTGTATCGGTGGAGAATGCCGCAGTAGGCGGTTGGGATATGCCGTATGTGGACCAGACCACACAGTTGGCATTTTCCATTTACAATATGGGAAAATCCGTGCTGAATAATGTGTACTTTACGGTAGAAGGAGACTTTGCCGTGGCAAACGGAAGCTCCTACTATTACGGTTCTTTGCAGCCGGGATATCCGGATTATGTGGAGATGGATATTATTCCGCTGGCGGCGGGAGATGCCAAAGGGACATTGACCGTTCATATGGAGGACAGTAACGGGGATGAAGTAACGTACGAAACAGAGCTTACCGGGTTTATTATGGAGATGGAGACCGGAAATATGGGATTTGAAGATCCGGGCTTTGATTTCCCGGTAGATGTGCTTCCGATGGAAGAGCCTCAGAAGGAACCGCTGGTTTCTTTTCCGGTATTTATGATCGGATTGGTTGCTGTATTCCTCGCTTCCTTCTTTATCACAAGAGGAGTTCGCATTGCGTGCTATAAGAAAAAGCTTCGAAAGGATGAGGAATAAATGGAAACAATCGTAATGGATGAATTTATTTCAAGTGACATGAGTTATTCGGACGGAACGGAATATGCGGGCGATATGGAGTACATGGACGGAATGTCCGGCGAAACCCAACAGTCGGTTGCGGACATGTTACTGAGTTCCCCGGTTGCTTTGGGCGGAATTGCAGTGGGAGTGCTGGCATTGGGCATCTTATTCGGTTTTCTTTCGGCGAAACGGAAGATAAAAAAAGGAATTGATTTGTATGAGGATTAGTGATTTGCTGAAACTGGCGTTTCGGAACCTGATGCGCCGGAAGGCCAGAACCGCCCTGACAATTATCGGCGTGGTAATCGGAACGATTTCCATTGTTGTCATGGTGTCCATCGGTATCGGCGTAAATCAGAGCTTTGATGAGATGATTATGCAAAGCGGAAGTATGACGATGATCCGTGTACAAAAGTACGGGGCGGTGTATGACGAGGAAGGAAATTATGTGGATTCCAAAGAGCAGGTGCTGGACGATTCCACGGTGGAACTGATTCGGGGGATTCCGCATGTAAAGGCGGTATCGCCGGTCATCAGCCAGTATGCTTCGTTATACAGCGGAAAATACGAGAGCGGTGTAACGTTGTATGCCATGGATTGTGAATCCTTTGAGGCGTTTGAATTTCCTCCGCTTCAGTACGGAAGCTATCCCACAAAGGAGCATCCGGCCACGATTGTGCTGAGTCCGGAAAGTATGGAGTATTTTTACTGTTTCAGCGGAAATAATTATCAGGAAAAAAGTATCGATCCGTTAACGGAAGAAGTAATCCTGCAGTTTCATAATTACCAGACGCATCAGAGGAAGAAAGAATTTAAGCTGGAATTTACGGATGTGGCAATGATGGAGCAGACGGATAATTGGGAGTACAGCTATAATATTTATATGGATATTGACTATTTCCGTCAAATCTGGAAGCAGTATTCCAATACGCTTACATTGGAGGACCGGAAGCGGGCGATTTCTGCAATTGAAAATTACGAAGAAATCAAGATTAATGTAGATAATATCGATAACGTAGAACAGGTTAGGGAAGAAATCGAGGCGTTGGGGTATGCCGCATACAGTGAGATGCAGTACCTGGAACCGTTAAAAGAAACCTCTAATATGTTGCAAATGGTATTGGGGGCAATCGGAAGCATCGCAATGATGGTTTCGGCGATTAATATTGCCAACACGATGGTAATGTCGATTTATGAGCGTACGAAAGAAATCGGTGTGATGAAGGTGTTGGGATGCCTGGTGCGGGATATTAAGCGTCAGTTTTTGCTGGAGGCGGGTCTGATCGGCCTGCTCGGCGGAATTATCGGTATTCTGATTAGTTACGTTCTCTCTTTTTTGATTAATAAATACGGTGCGGGAATTATGGGTTCTCTTGTGGGAACAGGAACTGCGGGAGAGCTCTCCGTGATACCGTTCTGGCTTCCGTTTGCGGCAGCCGCATTCGGGATGCTGGTAGGACTTTTGTCCGGATATTTTCCGGCCAGACGGGCAACGAGAATCCGTGCAATCGAGGCAATGCGAACCGAAGGGTAATTGTAAGGAAACTTCCTCTGAAAACTTGCTTATTTTGCGAAAATATGGTATATTTTTAGTAAGAACAGAGAGGAGGAAGATGTATGCGACTGGTTTCGATTGATATGCTTAAGCCGGACATGAAAATAGCAAGAGCGGTGTACAATCAAGGTGCATTGGTTCTTCCTGCCGGTCGTTCGAATGTGTCAAAGTATGTTCCGAATTTACGAAACATGGGAATCGAGTACGTCTATGTAGAGGACGGAAAGAGTGAAGGAATCGAAATACCGGATGCAATTGCGGAACGTACCAGAAACAGCTGTAAACAGAAGTTACAAAGTGCCATGCAACAGTTCTCTATTACGGATAAGCTGGAGACCAGAGAATTGGAAAATTGTGTGGGGTCTGTTATTTCCGAAATCTTACGTACACCGGATGTGCAGGTGAGTTTGAATGATATTGCTTCGAATGATGAATATACCTATACCCATTCCGTGAGTACGATGGTATATGCGTTAATGATAGGGCGAAAGCTTAATTACAGCGAACAGAAGATGACGATTCTCGGTATGGGAACTCTGCTTCACGACATCGGAAAGATGTTAATCGATAAAGAGGTTATGTTTAAAGAAGGAGAGTTGACCAATCAGGAATATCAGTATGTAAAGATGCATGCATTATACGGGTATCAGGCGATGCGAAGGATTACGTCCGTGCCGGAGCAGGTACGTCAGATTGCGTATATGCATCATGAGCGTCTGGATGGGAGCGGATATCCACAAGGTCTGATGGGGAGCGATTTAAACGAATATATACGAATCGTTTCCATTGCGGATGTCTATGATGCCTTGACAACAGACCGGTGCTATCGGAAGCGATGGCCGGCAAATAAAGCAATGGACTTTTTGATGGAACGAAGCGAGAAGGAGTTTGACCCGGAACTGGTGGGATTGTTTACCCAGCAATTAGCGGTGTATCCGAACGGTTCTTTGGTACGGTTGTCCAATCAATATCTGGGTATTGTGGCGGATCAGAACCGAAGCATGCCGCTACGACCGGTGGTACGCGTGATTCAGGACCCGGAGGGACGGGAGATTACGCCGTATGAGATTGATATGATGAAGGAGTTGAGTGTTACTATTATCGAGTCGGAGCTTGAGATTACTTTAGACAAGCCACCGGTATCTCCGGATGAACTATAAGAATGAAAATAAAAAGGCTGTTACAGATAAGAATTCGTTGTATCTGTAACAGCTTTTATTCATGTGATGGAAAGAGACGGAATCAAGTGTCCTGTTCGAATTCCGTATTTTCCGGATCGGGCTGTGGAGTAGGTGTAGGAACCGGTTCCGGGACCGATGTCGGCTCCGGCTGCGGAAGCGCAGGGGTGGTTTCTACAATATGGAAAATACATTGTTTGGACAATCCGCTTGAGGAACGAACGGTGACGGAAGCGGTGCCCGGTGCCAGGGCAGTCACAGAACCGTCTTCTGCAATGTAGAGAAGCGTTTCGTCACTGATTTCATAGGAAAGATAGTCCGTGGATGTAAACGGTAGTACCAGCGGAAGCAACCGGGTAGTTGCACCTACCGGGACCGTGCACTCCAGGAGATTTAAAAACAGAGACTCCGCAGGAATTCTCTTGACCTCCAGGGTGTAAGTGGATTTATTACTTCTGTAGTCCGTAGCATAAATGGTATAGGTGGCCTCTGCCGGGGCTAAGAAGGTATAGGAGGTCTCCGGGTGCAGGTTTTCCCCTGCGGCCAAAAAGGCGCTTTCCGGATGAACTCCCTCTAAGTAGCGGACACGTTTGATGCCGCTTTCGCTGTCATTGACGGAGACCGTTACCGTAAAGGAACCATCCGCGTTTTCTTCGTAGGAGGCAGACAGCTCCGGCGGTGTGGTATCGTCCTGTACGGAATAGACATATACGGTTTCGTTGCCGGCATAGTCACTGCAATAAAAGGTATAGGTACCGGATTTATTTAAGGAAAGGATGCCGTCTGTTACGGAAAGCCCCATGGTGCCGTTGCCGAAATAGGAGACATCCAAAGCACCGGTAGCGTAGCGCAGGGTGCGAATTCCGCTGCCGCCTAAATCCTCCGCATCAACCGTAACAAGCAGAGTGGTTTCACGGTATTGGGTAGAGGCGGTCAGAGTCGGAGCAACGGTATCGTTTGCCAGGGAATCCAGTGCGCTTACCACGAGGTATGCATCCGGAATGCCGGGGTAACGAATATAACCGGTCAGAGACTCCATCGGCTTTAAGGTCTGCAGGAGAATTTCCTTGATGTTTTGCGGATACGGGGCTTCTCCGTAGGCGTAGAGCAAGGCAGATACGCCGGAAACCATCGGAGCGGCCATGGAAGTACCGGAAAGGTAATGATATTCTCCGTTTACGGTAGTACTGAGAATGTCTTGTCCCGGAGCCGCAATATCAACCGTGGAGACACCGTAGTTGGAATCGGAAGCCAGGGTACCGGTCTGGGTAATATTGGCCACCGAAATCATATTATCTAAGGTATAAGAAGCAGGATACAACGGAGAGGAATTATTGTTGCTTCCGGAGTTGCCTGCCGCCACCACAAACAGCATGTCGGATTCCTTCATAACGGTCTCCAGGGCTTCGCTGTAAAGGGTGGTTCCCCAGCTCAGATTACAAATGTCGGCATTTGCGGTCTGGGCATATTTGATTGCTTTAATGGCATCGGAGACGGAGCCGGTATTGCGCTCGCCGCCGTGAATCTTTAACGGAAGAATCCGGACATCGATGCCGGAGGCAACGCCGAAGACACCTTCGGAGGCTGCAATGATACCGGCACAGTGAGTGCCGTGATTATCGTTGTCTGCCGGGTCCGCACCGGTCAGTCCGCTGTCCGCTGCCGGATAATGGCATACGGAGGAATCGTTGTTGTAGAAGTCCCATCCGTTTGTATCGTCGATATAGCCGTTGCCGTCATCGTCGATTCCGTTGTCCGGAAGTTCTGCCGGGTTGGTCCAAATATGGTTCACCAAAGCCGGGTGGGCGATATCTACGCCGGTGTCGATAATAGCAACGGTAACCGGACGACGTGCCGGCAGGCCGTCCAATGCGGTATAAGCTTCCGGAAGATTCATATCGATATCCGCAGCTGCGGTACGATGAACCGGAAGGTCATTGATATAGTAGATATATTCGCCGGTGTTGTGAAGTCCCCATAAACCGTCAAAATAGGTAGCGTCACCCATGGAGTAACAAAGGGTAACGGAGGAATTCCGTTCCGCCACACGGACGGAGGTATCGGCGTTTAAAAGCTCCAACTGATGGGTAAGGGAATCCGGAGTATCGCTCCGGCAGATACTGAAGTCGTCCAGATGGTCCGTTAAGGTCAAATCCGGACAAACAGAGGATAGGCGGCGTGCCGCTTCCTCGGAAGAAATATGGTCTTCCCACAAAATGATAAGTTCGCAGTCAGCAGAAAAAACACTGTCTCTTTGCGGTGCTCCGGAAAGTAACGGAAGCAACAACAGAAGAAACAGTGCCGGGATCAGTTTATGTAAATGATGTTTCAAACACTTAAGCATAACCGGCCTCTTTCTGTACTACTACTGATTGCAGTACATAGACTATCGTGAGAAAGTGGCAGTTCTGTGGCAAAATGATTACAGATTGCTTAAAAGGGTTAGCAATAATTGTTAAAAAGCATACCGCTGTAAATCGAAGTGGTATACGGGCTGGTGCGTTCGCTGACAGGTGCACTCGGGTCCGGATAAGCTACCAGCTTCTTGTCGATATACCGCATCGGATTCAGAATGATGGATTCCAACCGGGTGTCAAGCGCCTTTAAGAAGGAAGAATCCGAACGGAGCACAAGCTCCGCATCACCGGAAACCGCGGCCTGATTCACCTTCTCCGGGTCCAGGGTAAGATACCCTTCCTCGTCGGCGGTAATGCCGATGGAACTTAAGGCGGAGTAGTGGGATGCTACCAAATGGGAAAGTCCCCGCAGCAAATAGGCAGAACTCTTATTTTCCTGAACGGTATTTCTGCCGGCCTGGATAAGGCGGTTATAGGAAACGGTAAATTCCTCCAAAGCATCGTAAACCGCTGCACGGTCCGGAATCGGATGAACCGTTACCGGAGTATCGGTGGTGTCACGGAAGGTAAGTAACAGTGTATCTTCGTAGGTAACCGTATTTTCCGGAGCTTCATAAGCAACGCCGTTGATGTGATAGCGGGCGTTTTGTGCCGGGGAAGCCTCCCGGTCCAGTCCGAACACTTCTACCAGGCCTGCATCGGCAGCCTCCGGCATGCCGGTGTCCGTTAAGGTAAAGGAACTCTTGCCGTAGATACCGGTCTGGCGGGCGGTCAGCTCCATACGGCTGACGCCGGATTCCTTATGATAGCCTACCTCGGCCCGGAGACCGATTCCGGTTTTGTTGATGAAATCGGATAATTTGCTTTGTAAATCGAAAGCGGAAGAGTCCGCTGCTACGTTAAAACGGAAGGAATACTGCTCCTGTTCGAAGGAAACGGTAAAACTGTAGCTGCCCTCCGGTAACGGGGACTTATCCGACGGTAAAAGGTGTCCTACATTCTTTTGCCCGGAAGCGAGATTTGAAACCTCTATATCATACCGGGTATGTTCCGGAAACTCGGACAGCTCCATGCGGTGAAGCAAAGAAGCCTGTACCGTATCCGGGGACGATGTATGAACCCCGGCGTTGTGTAACATCGGAGTATCCTGTAATCTGCGGTTTACATCTTTCAGGGTGAGGGCAGATTCTTTGATGGAAAGTGCGCAAGCCTGCTTGCTCTCCGACAGGTCTATTTTGTAAAGAGGTTCGGAGGCTGACATTTTCACAATGTTTTTGTAGATATCGCGAAGCTCACGTTTTTTGTGGGTAGAATAACGGGGACTACGGGAAACGTAATCCTGCAAATAATAATTATACACGTTTAACATAAGCAAGCCTCCTTTCTCACTTAGTCTCATAAAGAGCGATAGAATATACGGTAAAACTGCAACACCGGGCCTCCTGCCGCAGGTGTCGGGAATGCTGGTTTGATAAAAACCGACAATTCCCCATATATATTATACACCCGGAAAAGAAAACTTGTAAAGTATTTTTGGGGAATATTCGGCTAAGCCTTGAAAAAAATGGGAAGAATTGCTATGATAGTGTGAGGAGATTGCGAAAGTCGCGAGATGACGGAGCAATCCGTGTATTACCTTGGCATGGAAAAAGTATCTAAGGGAGGGCAACACAATGTGTGGATTCGCCGGATATGTTGATTATAAAAGAGCAGAAGCACATCGGGAAGAACTGCGGAAGATGACAGAGGTTATTATTCACCGCGGTCCGGATTCCGAGGGCTATTACGAGGATGATGCGGTAGGATTGGGCTTCCGCAGACTCAGTATTATCGGTATCGAGAATGGCCGGCAGCCGATTTTAAACGAAGACGATAGTATGGTTCTGACCTTTAACGGTGAAATTTATAACTATGCAGGGATTCGTGAGGAGCTTCGTGCAAAGGGGCATGTATTTACCACGGACAGTGATTCCGAGGTCCTTTTGCATGGCTTTGAGGAGTACGGACAGGATATTTTAAAGAAGCTTCGCGGAATGTACTGCTTTGTGATTTGGGATATTAAGAAGAAATGCATGTTTGCGGCAAGAGACGGGTTCGGAATTAAGCCGTTTTACTATACGGAGCCAAATGGGGACGAGCTGGTCTTCGGCTCGGAGATTAAGTCGATTCTGCAGCATTCTTCCGTTAAGAAGGAACTAAACGAAGATGCGATTTATAGTTATCTTTCTTTCCAGTTTTCCGCAAGAAGCGAGAGCTTCTTCAAGGGGATTTTTGAATTGCCTCCGGGACATTTCCTTACCTATTCCAAGGAAGAGGGCGTATATGTCAAGGAATACTGGGATCCGAAGTTTGATACGGATGAAAGTCTTACCTTAGAAGACGCGGTAAAGAAGATTGAAGATGTGTTTGACGATTCCGTAAAGGTACATCTGACGGCAGACACGGAGGTAGGAAGCTTCCTTTCCGGCGGTATCGATTCCAGTTATGTGGTGAGTACCGCAAAGTGCCCGAAGACCTTTACCGTAGGGTTTTCCGACGGCGGTTACAGCGAGATTGCCTATGCGAAGGAACTGGCAGGAATTCTCGGTGTGGAGAATCACAGCAAAGTGATTACCCCGGAAGAGTATTGGGATGCCATTCCGAAGGTGCAGTATCATATGGATGAGCCGGTGGCAGATCCGTCTGCGGTGGCGCTGTTCTTTGTAAGTCAGTTAGCAAGTAAGTACGTAAAGGTTGTTTGTTCCGGCGAGGGTGCGGATGAGTTGTTCGGCGGCTATAACGTATATCAGACCGTCATTGCAAATCGCGCTATGGATTGGATGCCGAAGCCGCTTCGTGCCGCATTGGCAAAGGTAATGAAGTGTATTCCGTTCCGCTTTAAGGGTAAGGAGTATTTGATTCGTACCGGTACGCCGTTGTCGGAGCGTTATATCGGAAATGCGTATATTTTCCGTGAAAAAGAGATTGACCGTTTGCTTGTAAAGCCGACAGGAAAGATGACGACGGCAGAGCTTACGGCACCGTATTACGAGCGTGCCAAGGATTTGGACGATGTACAGAAAATGCAGTATATCGATATGAAGTTCTGGCTCAGAGGAGACATTCTCCGTAAGGCAGACCGTATGAGTATGGCGCATTCCCTGGAGCTTCGTGTGCCGTTCCTGGATTATGAAGTAATGAAGGTGGCGGGGACCATACCGCTGTCATTAAAGGTAGATAAGAATACCACGAAAAAGGCTCTTCGTCTGGCGGCACTGAAGAATACGCCGAAGGCATCTACCGAGCGTAAGAAGCTGGGCTTCCCGGTGCCGATTCGTGTATGGCTTCGTGAAGAGCAGTATTATAACCGCGTAAAGGAAGTGCTCCTTCGTCCTTATATGACCAAGCTGTTTCGGGAGAAGGAAATGGTGGCACTTCTGGATGCCCATTATGCAGGCAAGAAGGATTACTCCAGAAAAATTTGGTGTCTGTATTGCTTCGGACTGTGGTATGCGGAATATTTTGAAAAATAGGACTGATAGCGGGGCTGTCGCAGGAATGCGCAGCCTCCTTTTTTTATTTGCCTTATGCCCCCGATTTATGATATAATCATTTTATAGAGTGGTGTGTCAATTTACCAATGAGACAGGGGGCATTTGCAATGGGCGAAGTGTTGGGACTTTTTCTGGATAATTTGTTGGGCTTTGACGGATTGATTTTGCTGGCGGCGTTGTGCAATGTGTTTGCTTATCTGAACACGCGGAACAAAACCAACCGGGTGTATTACCATTTTAATGCCCAGGATAAGCTGGTGAATCTCACGGAGGATGTGAAGGAGGCCATCAAAGGCACCGCGAAGGCAGAACGGAAGAAGCTGACGGTGAACGAGCTGCTGGAGTACAGAGAGCAGATGAATCGCAGCTATGCCTTTTATTGTAATTTTACCACCATGTTTCCGCTGTTGGGAATGCTAGGGACGGTGATTTCCCTGATTCCGATGGTGAATCTTATCGGAACGGAGACCACAGGGGCGTTTTTTGCGGCATTGACTTCTACCTTCTGGGGGATTGTAGCGGCGCTTGTATTTAAGTTTCTGGATTCCTTTTTGTCTTATAAAATCGAAGACAACGAAAAGCATATGGAGTATTTGTTGAACCCGAAAAAACGTAACGGACAGGAGAGCGATGAATGAAAAAAAGAGAATTGATATTGGATTTCACTTCTCTGTTGGATGTTATCATGATTCTTTTGTTTGTGGTGATCAGTAATATGAGTCTGGCGTCCGTAAATGCCAATGCGGCGGCGCGAGAGGAAACGGAGGCGGCCAAGGAAGCGCTGGCAGCGGAGCAGCTACAGGCGGAAGAAACGGCGGAGAAGATAGCGGAGCTTGAAAAAAAGCTTGCACAGCTTTCGGATGTAAATCAGAAGAATGCGGATTTGGAACTGGAGCTTAAGGTACTGTTGGAGAATCATACGGCGCTTTTGGAGGAGTACGATTATCTGAAGATTATTACTGATTTTGATGCAAGTGATACCTCGGCCTACGGGCAGGTGATTGAGCGGATGACAAAGGTGCTGTTGCTGTGCGAAACCGGCCGGAATGAAGAGAACGGATATCCGGAGGTGAGGGTAGGGATTTACCGGTCCGGCGGGACAGAGGAGGAAAAGTCCTATGTGACCTCGGTTAAGTTACTTCACGATTTTTCTTTATCGAAGGAAGGGCGGGCGGAACTTGCGGCGGCCCAGGTGACGGAGTTAACCAAAGCACTGTCGGGAGCGCTCAGGGAGACGTCGGAAGAGGTGGTTTGGTGCACGGTGCAGTATGCCTACGACGATGAGAACTTTTCCCAAACGGATTTGGAAGTGATCGGGGAAGCAATCGGGAATTTGGAACGCAGTTTTTCCAAAACTTGTTTTATGGAGAAAATAAAAATATATTAAGTAAATTACTGAAGGAGGCAATGGTATGGCAAAGAACAAAAAGAGTAAAAAGGGTAAGGTAGTAGGCGGAGTCGGAATTGTTGCGATTCTTGCGGCACTGGCATTGTTCGGAGGAAAGAGTCTTGGACTCGGTGGAGGCGGAGGACTGGGACTCGGCAAAGATGCGAACGTAAATTCCGATGTGGAGAGTCCGAAGGATGAGGAAAAGGAACCGGTAGAAAACAAGCAGGAAGAGCTTCCGAAGGAGAAGGAAACGAAAGAAATCTCCATCGAAGTAAAGCAGGGACAGTACCTGATTGACGGTGCAGAAAAGAGTCTGGCGGATATTGAGGCGCTGCTCACTGCGGAAAACGCAGGAGAGACTTCCTTTGTGCTGGTGAATGATTATGCGGCAGCCAAGGCCTGGGATGATGTGAAGGCATTGTTTACCAAGTATGAAGTTAACGTGGTAGAGCAAGAGAAATAGACGGACATTTCATGAGAATGGGAGTGTGCGGTAGGCATATCCTACCCGGTTCGTACATAACTTAATAGAAAACGGAAGGAGCGATACCGATTCGGGCGAGTTTTCCCGGCTTGGTATCGTTTTTTGTCTATGGGGATGCAGTACGGAATCGCGATACGAAATGTATGTGTAAGGACCGAACCGACTTTGGAACCTTTGAGAAAGTACCGGGGAGATGTGTGGGACAGACGGCAGGAGAGCAGGTTGAATGTGGGAGAACCGGTAACGGTAAAACGAATGGATGGGGGGTGGCTGTATGTGACCTCTGAGGCCACGGAAGGATATGTACGGGAGGAGGGGATATTTCTTTGCACGAGGCGACATTACGAGCGGTATCTGGAAACGTTAGAGAAGGAGTATTGCGTGGTGATAAAATCCGGACGATACCGGGACGGGCAGTATTTCCGGGTAGGTACGGTTTTGCCGGTACTTAATCAGGAGCCGGAATACGGATGCAGAGGAGATGCACCCGCGTTTGTCCGAAACTATCTTCCGTTTACGGAGCGTCAGATTCGACTGCAGACGGAGCGGATGTTAGATATTCCTTACAGCTGGGGAGACGAACGGCTGGACGGAATGGATTGTTCCTCTACTCTGCGGGCGTTTTATATGTGCTTCGGATTGTCACTTCCCCGGAATTCCGACGAGCAAAGAAGCTGCGGACAGACACTTTTTGCCATGAAACAGGCGGCCTATGAGGACCTGGAGGGCAAGTCGCCGCAACAGAAACAGGAACTTATCGCAGGCCTGGGGGTGGGCGCGGTTCTGCATATGCCGGGTCATGTGATGCTGTATATGGGGGAAAGGGACGGATTTCCTTGGATTTTTCATAATGTGGACACGTATACCATGGACGGAACGGAATACCTTGTGCGAAAAAGTATTATCAGCAGGTTTCTGCCGAAGGGGGAGGGGACATATTTGGATTATCTGACGGCAGCATGGAGGCCGATCTTATAAGAAAGGGAAAGGCGGGAAGTGTGTCTTGGAAAAAAGTGCTTGCATTCCCTGTTAACCTATGTTATAATGAAAAACTGTGATATGCAAAACACAATATTATTCCTTGCTCTTTCGTGACGGGAAGGGCCGGAGACCAGAAGGAGGTGCACGCAACTATGAATCAGTATGAATTAGCCTTAGTTGTAAATGCAAAAGTCGAGGATGACGTAAAGAATGCTGTTGTTGA